>DASXNX010000187.1:0-39344 GCA_036494725.1 Steroidobacteraceae bacterium | reverse complement strand
GCGGGCAATCTGACCGTGACTTTGGAGACCGACGAGGGCGCGCAGCGCTATCAAGGGATCGTGCCCATCGCGGGCGAGCGTCTGGCGGAAGCCTTGCAGGTTTATTTTGAGAATTCAGAGCAATTGCCCACGCGGCTGTGGCTGCATGCCGACGCGCAGGGCGCGTCGGGGATGCTTCTGCAGAAGCTCCCTGGAAGCGACGCTTCAGGAGCGGCGGACGCCGCGGCCATCGAGGACGCGTGGCGCCGTGTACAGCTCATCGCCGCGACGCTGACGGGCGAGGAGCTGCGCACACTGGGAGATGAGGAAATCCTGCACCGCCTGTTCAACGAGGACGATGTGCGCTTGTTCGAAGCGTCACCGGTTTATTTTCGCTGCCGCTGTTCACGTGAGCGGGTCGCGGGCATGCTGCAGGGCTTGGGTGAAGTGGAGACGCGCTCGGTACTGACGGAACGGGGCGAGGTCGAGGTGCGCTGCGACTTTTGCAACCGCGCCTACGTATTCGACGCGGTGGATGTGGCGCAGCTGTTCCAGACGAAGCTCACCGGCGACAGCGGCACGACGGTTCACTGACTGGTGGTGCGAGCACTTTTTGGGGCGCTCTGCGCCGTCCTGATTGCGCCTGTGTTGATGGGCGCCGCACGGCGCGACACCGGGCGCGGACTGGGCGATACGCCGGCCGCCGAGAGCGCCCATGCCTCCAAGCCTTTCTATGCGGATACCTTCGAGAGGAAACCCAGGGCAGAGGAGCTGACCGCCCTCGGCCGGGCGCTGTTCATCGACCCAACGCTCTCAGCCTCGGGAAAAATCTCCTGCGCCAGCTGCCATGATCCGAGGCATGACTTCGGGCCGCCGAATGGCGAGCCGGTGCAGTTAGGCGGCAGGAACGGCCGGCGTGCCGGCGTTCGTGCGGTGCCCTCGTTGATGTACAGCCAGAATGTCCCCCCCTTTACCGAGCACTATCGCGACGATGAGGGCGACGACAGCATCGATCAGGGACCGGCCGGGGGGCGGACATGGGATGGACGTGCGCAATCGTCCCACGCGCAGGCGCTGTTGCCGTTGTTTTCAACCTTCGAGATGGCGAACGCGGACGAGAATGCCGTCGTGACCAAGGTGCAAACCGTTCACGCCCTGGAGTTTCGCAACGCCTTCGGCGAGCATGTGTTTGCCGACAAGGCGCTCGCGTTCAAGGGAGTATTGGCCGCTCTGGAGGCCTACCAGCAAACGCCTGCCGAGTTCTACCCTTATCGCAGCCGCTACGATGCGTGGCTGCGGCACGAGGCCGCCTTGAGCTTGCAAGAGCTGCGCGGCCTGGCCGCGTTCAATGATCCGGCGAGAGGCAATTGCGCGCGCTGCCATCCCAGCGGATTGCGCGAAGGCGCGTTTCCGCAGTTCACCGATTTCGGTTTCGCGGCCATCGGCGCGCCGCGCAACTCGAAGATCCCCGCAAACGCTAGCCCAAGCTACTACGATCTCGGCTTGTGTGGGCCGTTGCGCAGCGATTTGAGGAACAGATCCGAATACTGCGGCTTGTTCCGCACGCCGACCCTGCGCAATGCCGCGAAACGGCGCGTGTTCTTTCACAACGGATCGCTGCACACGCTCACCGACGTGGTGCGCTTCTACGCCGAGAGGGATACGCAGCCGCAGAAATGGTACCCGCAGGCCCGCAACGGCAGCATCGCCAAATTTAACGACCTGCCCGCGGCGTACGCGGCTAACATCGACATGCAGCCACCCTTTGGCCGACGCGCCGGCGAGCCCGCCGCTTTGAGCGAGAATGACATCGAGGATATCGTGGCGTTTTTGAAAACGCTGTCCGACGAGTGAGGGGGAGTCATGACAGAGCGCGCGAATCGGCTAGGACAACGCCGAAACCCCTGCGAGCGTCGTCAAGCTCATGCTGCGGGTCAACGCAATGAACTCTCTTATATAGGCGGCCGCCGCGCCGGCGGGGGTGGTCGCGGCATAAAGCTCGCAGCGCAATCCGGATGCGCCGATGGGGCGCGAGACCACATAGCCTCGCTCTATATAGTTGCCCACGGTCCAGGAGGGAAGCGCGGCGATACCGCGCCCGCTCGCGACCAGCTGCAGGATGGCCACCGTCAGCTCCGCGGTGCGCCTTTGCGGATTGATATTCGCCGGTGTGAGGCAGTGCTTCATCACATCCAGCATTTCATCGGGCACCGGATAGGTGATCAGGGTTTCGGCCGCAAAATCCTCGGCGGCAAGCCAGGGCTTGGCGGCCAAGCGGTGGCGCGGGCTCATCAGTGCCACGCTCTCATAGCGAAACAATGGGCTGAATATCACAGTGGGGTGGGCTTGCTGCGCGTCGTGAATGATGGCGAGTTCCGCTTCGCCATGATCAAGCAGCGGCAGCGGATCTTTGAGAAACCCCGAAATGATGTCCAGTTCAACCTCGGGCCACAGCGTCCGGTATGAATCCATGGCGGGCATCAACCAGTCGAAGCAGTTGTGGCATTGGACGGCGACCCGCAGCGGTCCGGCGTGGCCCTGCGCCAGGCGTGCGACGTCGCGCCCGGCGTCCGCTATTTGCGGCAGAACCACCCGCGCCAAACTCAACAGGCGCTGGCCGATGGCCGTAAATCGCAGCGGTCGAATGTTCTTTTCGACCAACGCGGCTCCGTAGTGGCTCTCCAGCGCTTTCAATTGATGCGACAGCGCCGATTGAGTCAGGAAAAGGCGGGCAGCGGCCTTCGACAGGCTGCCGCACTCGGACAAGGCCAGCAAAGTCTCAAGATGGCGAAATTCCAGGGCGGTGGACGACATGAGCCTGATTCATCATAACCATTAGAATAATGAGATTGAATCAAATCCTAGGCTCTTGCATGCTCAATGTCGAGTCAGTTTCTGTAAAGCCAGCATGAGCACACCCAGCGTTTCGTTCGAGTTTTTCCCGCCCGGCGATGAAGCCATGGCAGGACAGCTTTGGCAATCTATTCAAAGGCTTGCACCTTTGCAGCCCAAATTTGTGTCGGTGACTTATGGGGCGGACGGTTCCACCCGGACGCGCACTCACGAATGTGTGCTGCGGATTCTGCGGGAGACCGATCTTCGAGTTGCGCCGCATTTGACCTGCGTGGGTGCCTCGCGCGCGGATGTTCTGGGAATTGCCAAGGATTACTGGGAGCAGGGCGTCCGGCACTTGGTCGCGCTGCGTGGCGATGCACCTCCCGCCAATCTGGTAGAGGGCCGCTATCGGCCCCACGCGGATGGTTTCGCGTACGCCTCGGATCTGGTGGCGGGTTTGGCTGGGTTGAGCGACTTCGATTTGTCCGTGGCGGCCTACCCTGAGGGCCATCCGGAATCCGGCAGCGTGGATGCGGATCTACAAAACCTGAAGCGCAAGGTAGACGCCGGCGCCAAACGCGCGATCACCCAGTTCTTCTTCGAAACAGATTTGTTTCTGCGTTACCGGGATCGCTGCGCGGCTGCCGGTATCCGCGCCAGCATCGTCCCGGGGATTCTGCCGGTCACGCGCTTCCCGCAAATGCTGCGCTTTGCGGCCCGTTGCGGCGCGTCCGTGCCCGATTGGCTGCGCGCCCGCTTCGATGGGTTGGACGACGATCCGGAGACGCGGCGCATGATTGCCGCCAGTGTTGCCATCGAGCAGGTGCAGCGGCTGCGGCAGCACGGAGTCGATGAGTTTCATTTCTACACCTTGAATCGCGCCGAGCTGGCGTATGCCATTTGCCACGCACTCGGTATAAGGCCGCGTTCACGCGAAACTCGGGCGGCCTGATGTCAGATTCACGCGACGCAAAAACCTGCGCACTGACCGCGCTGCTCAAGCAGCGGATGGTATTTCTCGACGGCGCCATGGGCACGATGATTCAACGTCATCGCTTGAACGAGGCGCAATTCCGCGGCGAGCGGTTTGCGGGCTGGCGCAGTGATCAGCGCGGCAACAACGACCTGCTCTGCCTCACCCAGCCGCAGATCGTCGAGGACATTCACCGCGCGTACTTGATGGCGGGGTCGGATGTCATCTCCACCAACACCTTCAATTCCACCGCGATCTCGCAGGCGGACTACGCCATGCAGCCTCTGGTGACGGAGCTCAACCTTCAGGCGGCGCGCCTCGCACGGCGGGTCGCGGACGAGGTCGGCTCCTCCAGCGGCCGGCGGCGCTTCGTTGCCGGCGCCTTAGGTCCCACCAACCGGACCGCATCGCTCTCTCCCGACGTCAACGATCCGGGCTTTCGCAACATCAGTTTCGATGAGCTGGTGGTGGCCTATTGCGAGGTCACACGTGCGCTGATTGAGGGAGGCATCGACGCCGTCTTGATCGAGACGGTATTCGATACCTTGAATGCCAAGGCGGCCCTGTTCGCCGTGCAGACGGTCTTCGATGAGATCGGCCGAGAACTTCCCATCATCGTTTCCGGCACCATCACCGACGCATCGGGGCGTACCTTGTCGGGACAAACCACCGAAGCGTTCTGGAATTCCATCCGACATGCGAAGCCCGCTGTGGTGGGTCTCAACTGCGCCCTGGGCGGCAAGCAGCTGCGGCCCTATATCGAGGAGCTGTCGCGGATTGCGGATACCTACGTGTGCGCCTATCCCAATGCCGGATTGCCGAACGCCTTTGGCGAATACGATGAGACGGCCGAGGACACCGCGGAAACGTTGCGGGAATTCGCGCTCAGCGGATTTCTCAATATGGCGGGCGGCTGCTGCGGAACCACCCCCGAGCACATTGCCAAGATCGTGCACGCCGTGTCCGGCGTCGCGCCGCGCGTCATTCCGACGGTACCGGTGGCCTGTCGCCTGAGCGGCCTGGAGCCTTTGACCATCGATGCAGCCAGCCTGTTCGTCAATGTGGGCGAGCGCACCAATGTCACCGGGTCGGCCAAGTTTCGCAAGCTCATCGAGGCGGGCGATTACACCGCGGCGGTCGACGTGGCGCGCCAGCAAGTGGCGAACGGCGCGCAGCTGATCGATGTGAACATGGACGAAGGCATGCTCGATTCCAAGGCGGCCATCGTGAAATTCTTGAGCCTGATCGCCGGTGAACCCGACATCGCCCGCGTTCCCATCATGATCGACTCCTCGAAATGGTCGGTGATCGAGGCGGCCTTGAAGTGCGTCCAGGGCAAGGGCATCGTCAATTCGATCAGCCTCAAGGAGGGCGAGGAGCCGTTTCTCGCGCAGGCGCGTGCGTGCTTGCGCTACGGGGCGGCGGTGGTGGTGATGGCGTTCGACGAGCGCGGCCAGGCCGATACCCTGGATCGCAAGGTCGCGATCTGCGAACGCGCGTTCCGTCTGCTGACCGAGCGGCTGGCGTTTCCGCCTCAGGACATCATCTTCGATCCCAATATCTTTGCGGTGGCCACCGGCATCGATGAGCACAATCGCTACAGCCTGGACTTCATTGAGGCGACCGCAGCCATCAAGCAGCGCCTGCCCGCGGTGCTGATCAGTGGCGGCGTCAGCAATGTGTCCTTTTCATTCCGCGGCAACGAACCCGTGCGCGAGGCGATGCACTCGGTTTTTCTGTACCACGCCATCCGCGCGGGCATGAGCATGGGCATCGTCAATGCCGGGCAGCTGGCGATCTACCAGGAAATCGATCCCGAGCTTCGGGAACGCGTGGAGGACGTGATTCTCGCGCGCCGCGGCGATGCCACGGAGCGTCTGCTGGAGATTGCCGAACGATTCAAGGGCGGCGGCGGCGCGAAGCGCGGCGATGATCTGGAGTGGCGCAAACTCCCCGTCGCCGAAAGGCTGCAGCATGCGCTCATCAAGGGTCTGGACGAATTCGTTCTCGGCGACACGGAAGAAGCGCGCTTGCAGGCCAAGCGCCCGCTCGATGTGATCGAAGGGCCCTTGATGGACGGCATGAACGTGGTTGGCGACCTGTTCGGCGCCGGCAAGATGTTTTTGCCGCAAGTCGTCAAGTCGGCACGGGTGATGAAAAAAGCCGTGTCGGTGCTCATCCCCTATATCGAAAAGGAAAAATCGGGCGCCAGCCGCAGCAACGGCAAGGTCGTAATGGCCACCGTCAAGGGCGATGTGCACGACATCGGCAAGAATATCGTCGGCGTGGTTCTGCAGTGTAATAACTTCGAAGTCGTGGATTTGGGTGTGATGGCCTCCTGCGAAAAGATTCTCGAGGCGGCGACCCGGGAGAATGCCAACCTCATCGGTCTGTCGGGATTGATCACGCCGTCGCTGGATGAAATGGTTCACGTCGCCAAGGAAATGCAGCGCCTGGGGTACAAGCAGCCGCTCCTCATCGGCGGTGCGACCACCTCGCCGGCGCACACGGCCGTCAAGATCGATCCGCAATACCAAGGCGCCGTCATTTACGTCAAGGATGCCTCGCGCTCGGTGGGCGTATGCCAGCAACTGGTGACGTCCGGCACGCGTGACGCCTATGTCGCCGGGATCAAGGCCGAGCACGAACGCCGGCGCGAACAGCATCGCAACAAGAGCGCCAAGTCGCCGCAGCTGTCTTTGCAGCAGGCGCGCGCCAAGAAATTCAAGATCGACTGGGCGGCCTATACGCCGCCGGTCCCGTCCTTCCTGGGGGTCAGGGCGTTCGATGACTATCCGCTGGCGGAACTCGTTCCGTACATCGACTGGATGCCCTTTTTCAACGCTTGGGAGTTTGCGGGCAAGTTTCCCGACATTCTCAACGACAAAGTGGTGGGCGAGGCGGCGCGGGGTCTGTATGCGGATGCCCAGCGCATGCTGGCGCAATTGGTCGATGAGAAGTGGCTCAAGGCACGCGCCGCGGTCGGCTTTTTTCCGGCCAACAGCGCCGGCGATGACGACATCCACGTCTACAGCGATGAGTCCCGCCTGCACGTCGCCGTGCCGCTGCATCATCTGCGTCAGCAGAAATCCAAGCCGCAGAATCAGGCCCAATCGTGCCTGAGCGATTTCTTGGCGCCGGCATCCTCCGGCCGCGCCGACTACTTGGGCGCGTTCGCCGTGACGGCGGGCATCGGCATCGACGCGCACGTGGCGCGCTTTGAAGCGGCACATGATGATTACAGCAGCATTTTGCTCAAGGCGCTGGCGGATCGCCTGGCGGAAGCCTTGGCGGAGCGCATGCATGAACGAGTACGCCGCGAGCTGTGGGGCTACGCCCCGCAGGAGCGCCTCGATGGCGAGCGACTGATCCGCGAGGAATATCAGGGAATCAGGCCGGCGCCGGGATACCCGGCCTGCCCCGATCACACGGAAAAAGCCGACCTCTGGCGCTTGCTCGATGCCGAACGAACCGCGGGAATTCGCTTGACCGAGTCATTCGCAATGTTCCCGACGGCCGCCGTCAGCGGATTTTATTTCTCGCACCCGAAGGCGCATTATTTCGGAGTCGGCAAGATCGACCGCGATCAGACCGTAAGCTATGCGCAACGCAAGGGGATGACTTTGACAGAGACCGAACGCTGGTTGGCGCCCATCCTGGGCTACGAACCGGATGCGCGAGATACCGCTGATGCCGCCTAGCGGGAGGGCGGCATTCGTCACCGGCGGAACCGGATTTGTCGGTCTCAACCTCGTCAAGGAACTGATGATCCGGGGCTGGGATGTGACGGCGTTGCATCGTGCATCCTCGGACCTGAAGTTCTTGAAGCGGTTTCGGCCCAAGCTCGTGGCGGGCGCGATCACCGATCGCGCCTCGCTCGATGCCGCGATCCCGCCGGGCACGGATACGATTTTCCATGTCGCGGGCAATACCAACATGTGGCGAGGCGGCAATGCCGAGCAGACGCGCGACAACGTGGATGGCACGCGCAATATCATCGAAGCTGCCGTGGAGAAGCGCGTCAGACGAGTGGTGGTCACGTCCTCGATCTCGGCTTATGGCCCCGTGGATGGAGACATCACGGAGGAGACGCCGAGCCTTGCCGAACATTCTCGGGTCAACTACCAGAGGACCAAGTGGCAGGCGCAGGAAATTGCGCGCGCCGCGGTGAGCCGCGGGCTTGAAGTGGTCATCATGCAACCCGGCGCCATCATGGGTCCCTACGACATCGGCACCTGGTCGCGATTGTTCGTGATGGTGAGAGACGCCAAACTGCCGGGAGTACCCCCTTCGCTGCTCACGTTCACCCATGTGCGCGAGGTGGTTTCAGCCCACATCGCCGCGGCGGACAAAGGAGAAAACGGCGGTTCGTATCTGCTGGGCGGCGAAAATAAAACCCTGTTGGAACTGGTGCGGGAAGCGGCCTTTCTGGTGGGCAAGCCGGCGCCGGCCAAGGAAACTCCTCTGGGTCTCTTGCGAACCGTCGCCGTGCTGGGAGATCTTGCCAGCCGCTTCACGGGCAAGGCACCGCCGATCACACCGGAAATGACCGATTCGATGAGCCGACGGGTCAGCACCGCCTCAGTGAAGGCGCAGCGTGAACTCGGTTACCGGGTGGTCGGCCTCAAAGACATGTGCAAGGACTGCTACGACTGGATGCTGGCCGAAGGGCGCATCTAGATCACGGCTTTGCCGCGGCGAGGATTTGGCCGGCAAGCGCGGCGTAGTCGCCGTCGAAATGATGGCCGCCTTTGAGCTTCACGACCTTGAATCGGGTCGCGTCCAATTTCGGGCACAGCGAATCGTGCTCGTCTTCTCCGTAAACGCACAGCACCGGCATGCCGCTGATGCGATTCACCTCCGGCAGCGTCAACGGCCCGGAATTATCGTCGGAGATCCAGCTGCTGACGTGAAATTCGAACAGCGCATGTTCCGACATCCCCATGATGGCCAGCAACGCGACTTGCGACTTCGTGACTGCCGGCAACCGGTTCACCGCGAAGGGCAGCACATCGGCGCCCTGCGAGTAGCCGACCAGCAGCACACGTTTCTTGGCGAAGCGGGATAGATAGAAGCGGATCATGCGGTCGGTATCAGCGGCCAGACTGTCCGGCGTACGCGCCGTCCAGTAGTAGCGCAGGGAATCCAAGCCGACGACGGGAATTCCCTTCGCGCTCAACGCGGCGGCGACATCTTGATCCAGTCCCGCCCAACCGCCATCGCCGGACATGAGGATGGCGAAGGAATCGGAAGACGGGCTGCCGGGCTGTGCGGGGACCTCGACGATCGGAAGTTCTCCAAGCGCCGCGGGCGGCGGTGCCAATCGCGAGCTTGACTTGGCGGCAGCCAACTTGGCGAATGCCGCGCTGAAGGGTTTGACGCCCACGTCCGTCAGATTCGCGACGGCCGCGCCGCGCACCTCGGACACGAAGGCTCGGACCGAAGCCGCCGGACACGCAAGGCTTGCCGGCGTCTGGAGTGTCACCCAGGGATTGCCCAAGGATTTGATCGGTAGCAAATCGACTCCGGCGGTGTGCGACGTCTTCGTGAATTCCAGTCCCGATCCTTTGCACAAGGGCTTGTCGAGATTGAGATGGGGACAGAAACCCACCGTCAAGGCGCCGGCAAAGGTATCCCGCGGTGCCTGTGCCAGCATCGCAAAACTTAAGGAAGCACCGGAGGATACGCCCACCAGCAAGGGGGACAGATAGCTGGGATTGTGAAAATACGCCTGGACGAAGTGACTCAAGTTCTCCAAGTCGCCGTCCGGAAAAACACATTGCGCGCCATCTTGCGTCAAGGCGGATTTGAATTGCGCCGTGTCGATGCCAACGACCATGGCTCCTTGCAGCACCAGCTGCTGCGCCAGCGAGTCCTCGGTCGCGCTCCAGCCCTCATCGCCCGACAAAAAAAGCGCAAAGTCGGCCGGTGCCTGCGCCGGCGAGTACACCACGAGATTCTTGAAGCGGCCGTGGTCAAGATGAGCGGGCTCGGCCGCGGCGGCGTCGCCCCACAGCATCACGGCGCTCAGGATCAGAACGACTTTCATCGGTTGGTCACACTTGGCACGCAAAATAACGACGAATGAAAACAGTCGACCTCGTGTACATCAATGCGGGCGGCGGTCATCGTTCCGCGGCAAATGCCCTTGAACGCGTGATCCGCGAACAGGGTCGAAATTGGCAAGTCCGGTTGGTGAACCTGTTTGAAGTCCTGGACCCAGAGGACGTGTTTGGCCGCGCCACCGGCGTAAAACCAGAAGACTACTACAACGTGCGTCTGGCGCGAGGCTGGACTCTGGGCCTCGCTCAAGAATTGCGGGTCTTGCAGATGCTGATTCGGCTGAGCCACAAGTCCCTGGTCAGCCAGCTGCGCCGCCACTGGGCGCAATCCCGGCCGGACCTGGTCGTCTCTCTGGTGCCCAATTTCAATCGCGCCATGTATCAAGCCTTGAGCCTCGCATGTCCCGTTACCCCCTATGTAACCATATTGACCGACCTCGCGGATTATCCGCCGCACTTCTGGATCGAGCCGCATCAATCGCAGCATTGGATTTGCGGCACGCCGCGCGCCGCGGCCCAGGCGCGCGCCGCCGGCTGCGATGAGGCGCATATTCACGAAACCTCGGGAATGATCTTGAATCCCGACTTCTACCTCGATTTGAACCTGGACCGGCGCGCCGAGATGCACAAACTGGGGCTGGATCCGGACCGCCCGACGGGTCTGGTCATGTTCGGCGGGCATGGATCGCGCGTGATGCGCGGCATCGTCAAGCGTCTCGATGACACTCAGCTGATCTTGATTTGCGGCCACAATACCGTGCTCGCCGAGCAGTTGCGCCTGGGCGCGCGCGCCGCGGCCGCACCCCGCGTGGTGCTGGGATTCACTTTGCACATGCGGCACTACATGCAGCTGAGCGATTTTTTTATCGGCAAGCCCGGCCCCGGAAGCATCAGCGAGGCCGTGCAGCAGCATTTGCCGGTCATCGTGGTGCGCAATGCCTGGACCATGCCGCAGGAGCGCTACAACACCGAATGGGTGGAAGAGAACGATGTGGGCGTGGTGCTCGAGCATTTCAGGGCCATCCGTCAGGGCGTGGCGCAGGTCACGGATCGTCTGGCTACCTATCGCGCGGGCCTTAACCGCATTCACAATCGCGCCGTGTTCGAGATTCCGGACATTCTGGAGAGAATTCTAGGGATGCCGGCCCGGGTAGGCGTCGATGTCATCCAGCATTTCAGGGCCGCCAAGCGCCTGCATCTGTCCTAGGATCCAGTCGCGCCGCCCCAGCACGTAGGCGGAGGGCGCTGCTGCGGAAAGCCGCTGCGGATTGGGCAGCACCGCCGCCAGAATCGCCGCATCGCTGCGCGTGAGCCGCGCAGCCGTCAGGTGAAAGTAGCGTTGCGCCGCCGCCTCGGCGCCATAGGTGCCGGTGCCGAACTCCGCGATATTCAAGTACATTTCCAGGATCCGCCGTTTGGGCCAGCAGGCTTCGATCAGCACCGTGAAATACGCTTCGAGTCCCTTGCGAAAATAGCTGCGCCCCGACCAGAGAAACAGGTTTTTGGCGACCTGCTGACTGATGGTGCTGGCGCCGCGCACGCGATGACTGTGCTGATTCAGCTGGTAGGCTTTTTCGATGGCTTCCACATCGAAGCCCCAGTGATCGGGAAATTTCTGATCCTCGGACGCGACTACGGCGAGCGGCAGATTCGGAGAAATACGGGTCAAATCCACCCAACGATGACGCAGCACGTAGCCGGAGTCGCGTCGTGCCCAGGCGTCAATCTGCGCCTGGGCCATGAACGAGGTGAAGGGCGGATTGAGCCAGCGCAGCAGCACGACGCTGAACGCGCTCAGCAAGATGCAGGCGGCGATCAACACCAGAATGATTCGCGCCAGCCGGCGCGCGAATGACCGCTTCTGCGCCACGCTTTATTTGGCTGTGGTGCGCCGCACGCTCTTCATGATCACGGGGGCAACCGGCACGTCGTCGAAGCCGCGCTTGCGCCCGGTTTCGACCGCCGCGATCTTGTCGATCACGTCCATGCCCTCGGTGACGCGGGCGAACACCGCGTAACCGAAGTTGCCGCGCGAGTGATCGAGAAAATCGTTGTCCTTCAAGTTGACGAAGAACTGCGAGGTGGCGCTGTTGATGTCGCTGGTGCGTGCCATGGATAAGGTGCCGCGCTTATTTTTCATGCCGTTGTCGGCTTCGTTTTTGACCGGGGGCTTGGTGCGCTTCTGGGTCATGTCCTCGGTGAAGCCGCCGCCTTGAATGACGAATCCCGGCACGATCCTGTGGAAAATCGTGCCGTCGAAAAACTGATCCTCGATGTAAGCCGTGAAGTTGGCGACCGATTCCGGCGCTTCCTTCTCGAACAGCTCAATGGTGAAATCGCCGAGCGTGGTTTCGAAACGAATCATGGGCATTCCTAGTGATGTGTATGAACGGAACCCAGCGTGATGCGGGGCCGGCCTGCGAAATCCTGAACGGTACGAATTGCTTCAAAGCCGCGCTGCTCGAGCAAGGCGGCGACATCCTGGGCCTGCGTGCTGCCGTGCTCCAGCAGCAGCCAGCCGCCGGCGCGAAGATGCGCGGGTGCCTGGGCAATGATTGTGCTCAAGGCCTCCAGGCCCGAAGGCCCGGCGATCAGGGCGAGCGCCGGCTCCGCGGCGAGCTTGTCAAGCGCCGGATCGGAAGCTGCGATGTAGGGCGGGTTCGCGACGATCAAATCGAAGCGCGCGCCGACGACGCAGTCGAACCAAGACCCTAAGCGCCATTGGATACGAGTCAGCCCCAGCGCCTGGGAATTCATGGCAGCGATCTTCAGGGCATCCTCGGAGACATCGATTCCCGTGATGTTCCAGTGCGGCCGCTCGACGCTGAGGCTCAAGGCAATCGCACCGCTGCCGGTGCCTAAATCCAGAACCGCGCAATGCTCATCGCGCGCCTTGAGCTGCAAGACTTGTTCGACCAGCGTTTCCGTTTCCGGCCGCGGAATGAGCACCGCCGGCGTCACGGTGAGCGGCAGCGACCAAAACTCGCTGCTGCCCGTCAAGTATGCAACCGGCATGCCCGTTAGGCGGCGCGCGACCAGGTCGGCAAAGCTCTGCGCCATGTCCCGTGAAACGCTCTCGTCGCCGTGCATGATCAAAGCCGCACGCGAGAGGCCGGTCACCTTGCCCATCAATAGCTCCGCATCGAGGCGCGGCGATTCGCTACGGCTGCCCAATCTTTGCACCGCACTCTTCAGGGTTTCGGCGATCGTGGCAGTCATTCGACCTGCTGCGCCAATTCTTCGGCTTGGTGCTCTTGGTTGAGCGCGCGCACCAGCTCGTCGAGATTGCCTTTCATGACGTCGTCGAGCTTGTACAAGGTGAGATTGATGCGGTGATCGGTGACGCGTCCCTGCGGAAAATTGTAAGTGCGGATTCGCTCGGAGCGATCGCCGGACCCGACTTGGAGCTTGCGCGACTGTGCCTGCGCGGTCTGTTGTTTCTCGCGCTCGGCGGACAGGAGCCTCGCCTTGAGCAAGGACAGGGCGCGCGAGCGGTTCTTGTGCTGGGATCGCTCATCCTGGCACTCCACCACGATGCCGGTCGGCAAGTGCGTGATGCGAATGGCGGAGTCGGTCTTGTTCACGTGCTGACCGCCTGCGCCCGAGGACCGATAGGTGTCGATGCGCAAGTCCGCGGGATTGATCTCAACGGCTTCGATCTCCTCTAATTCCGGCAGGATCGCCACCGTGCACGCCGAGGTGTGTATTCGACCTTGCGCCTCGGTCGCGGGGACGCGTTGCACGCGATGAGTGCCGGATTCGAACTTGAGCAGAGAATACGCACCGCGCCCGATGATGCGGCTGATGATTTCCTTGTATCCGCCATGCTCTCCCGGGCTCTCGCTCAAGATTTCGACGCCCCAGCCCTTGGACTCTGCGTAGCGCGCGTACATGCGGAACAAATCCCCTGCAAAGATCGCAGCTTCGTCGCCGCCGGTGCCGGCACGTACTTCCAGAAATATGTTGCTGTCATCGTGCGGGTCTTTAGGAACGAGCAAACGCTGCAGCTCGAGTTCTTCCGCCAGAATCCGCGGATTCAATTCCAAGAGTTCTTCCGCGCCCATCGCGCGGGTATCAGGATCGGCATCGGACGCAAGCTCACGCGCGGTCGCCGCATCCCCCTCGAGAGCCACGAAGCGGCGATAGCGGCTGACCACATCTTCCAGCCTCGAGTATTCCATCGAGAGCTCGCGGAATTGATTTTGGCGTGCGATGACGCCTGCATCGGAAAGCAGACGGCTGATTTCCTCGAAGCGTTCGTCGAGTTTTTCCAGCTTGCGCCGGATGGAGTCCTTCATATGGCCGCGGATTATAGCGGCCTTTCAGGGCCGGACAGGCTCTTACTGCCGATCGCGTTCCTCGGTCAAAAGCCGGGTGATTGCCTCTGCCAGGGCCAAATCGGCCGATTCCGAGGCCTGGCGCAAGGCCTGGGTGGGAGCGTGCAGCAGCCGGTTGGTCAGCGTATTGGCGAGGTACTCGATGACGTCGTCGGTGGGTCTGCCGCCGGCCAACATGCGCCGGGCTTGTTCTACGGTCTGCTGGCGGATTCCCTCGGCCTGCTGGCGCAGTGCACGAATCGCAGGTCCGGCGTCCTGAGCGCGCGAATCGGCCAAGAATCGTGTCACTTCTTCGGTGATGACTTGCCGCGCGTCGCCGGCCGCCAGCTCGCGCTGCTGGCGGTTTTCGTCGACCAGTTGCTCCAGATCATCGATTGAAAAGAGGTAGACATCCTCCAGTTCGGCGACCGCAGGCTCGATATCGCGCGGCACGGCCATGTCGACCATGAAAATCGGCCGCCGGCGCCGCGCGCGTATTGCCGCGTCAACCATGCTCCTGGTCACGAGCGCTGTAGGACTGGCAGTACAGCTGATGACGACGTCTGCATCGGCCAACTCCTTTTCCAGATCGTTGAGGCTCACGGCGTGGGCCTTGAGCTCGTTCGCCAGCAACTGAGCATTCTCGAGTGTTCGATTGGCGATGACCATGCGTTTGATGCCGGCGCTCGTGAAATGGCGCGCCGTCAGCGCGTTCATCTCTCCGGCGCCGATCATGAGCGCCGTATGGGCGCTCAAGTCCGCGAACACGCGCCGCGCCAGGCTCACGGTGGCCGAGGCCAGGGATACTGCGTTGGCACCCACGCGAGTTTCCGAGCGCACGCGTTTGGCCGCCGAAAATGCGGCCTGAAACAGTTTATTGAGTGCAGGTCCCGTGCTGCCGCTTTCCTGCGCCACGCGGTAGGCATCCTTTAGCTGACCCAAGATCTGGGCCTCGCCCAACACCATGGAATCGAGTCCGGACGCGACGCTGAAGGCATGCTCGACCGCGCGCGACGCCTCGTAAGAGTAGAGGCTCGCGGCCAAATCGAGCTGATTACCGTGGTGGCGTTCGAGCCATTGCGAAAGCTGCGCGCCGTTCGCCGATCCCGACCAATACAGCTCGGTACGATTGCAGGTAGACAGGATCAGCGCCTCGGTAACCCCGTTTTCTTGCCGCAGAGCGCGCAAGGCGGCCACCAGACGATCCTCGCCGAATGCCACCTTCTCGCGCAACGCGACCGGCGCGGTCTTATGGTTGATACCGAGGATGTTGAATGCCATGGTCGCTGGGGCCCAAGTCTTTTAGGATTCTGGTGGAGACCCAGCGCTAGATCAAGGATGAATCCGCGGCATCGGGTTATTCATTTAGCTATAGTGCGGCCGTGTTCTCGTTTCCGATCTTCACCAGGGCTTCAATCGGGCTTGGCGTTCTCGCCTTGAGCGCCTGCGTGGGCGAAGGTTCGAGGCCCGACGCAGGAGCGCCCGAGTCATTTTATACGGTCACGGGCGAGATAGCGCTGGCGCGTCAACAACCGCGGGTGGCGGCCCTGCAATACGCGGCCGCGGCGGCGCATGATAGGGACCCCGCGCTGCTGCAACGAGCCGCGGAAGTCACCGCCGAGACTCTACAACCCTCGCTGACGGCGAGCGTGGCAGCGCACTGGCTGGACGTCGAGCCGAATTCACTGGACGCACAGCGCGCCGCGGCACGAGCAGCTCTTGCCCTCTACAAGGTCGATGAGGCGGCGGCTCACTACCGGATCGTCCTGCAGAAATCGCCAATGGGCGTGGACGCGGAATTCGCCGACCTAGAATCCGATTTGGGATCGGACGACAACACCTTCGGCGCGCACCAGCTGGCCGATCGATTGGCGGCGTTCTTCCCGAGTTCGCCGGCGGCTCTGCGCATGCAGGGACTCACCGCCTTGCGCGGAGACGACCCGGCCGCGGCGGTACACAGCCTGAGCGGTGCACTGGCGATCGAATCCCCGGGCACGAACGACGCTTCCAAGCTTGCCCGCAAGGATATGGCGCAAACTCTGCTGCGCGCGCGAATCATGGCCGGCGACGCCGAGGAACCGTTGCGGCAGGCAAAAGCGCAGCTCGATGCGGAGGACACACCGGCCAATCGCTTCGAATATGCAATTTTGTTGATGACGGCGCAGCGCAATGACGAAGCCAATGAGCAGCTGGAAGTATTGGCCCGCAATCCCGACACCACGGCGGTGGCGTTGCGTTTGATGGGCCTGCTTGAGTTTCAGCAGGGGCATCTCGATACGGCCTCGGCGAAATTCCGCCAGCTCATGAGAACGGGCAAGTTTCTCGATGATGCGTTCTATTACCTGGCCTTGATCGCGGATCGCCGCGACGATCCGGAGCGTGCGTTGCGCCTCTATGCGCAAGTGCAAAACGGCGAGAATGTGCTGCCCGCGTTGCTGCGTGCCGCCGCGCTGCTGCAGATGCATGGTGCGCCCAGCGCCGCAGACGAATTGTACGATCGGCTGATGGACGATGAGCCGCAACATGCGCCGCAAATACTCACGGCACGTGCCCGCCTGTACGCGCAATCCAACGATGTACCCAGAGCCTACTCGGTGCTGGAAAAGGGGATGCAGCAGTATCCGGACAGCGTGGAACTGCGCTACGCGGCGGCTTCGGTCTATGAGGATCAGGGGCAGATCAGCGAAGCACTGCATGAGTTGTCGCTGGTTTTGAAGGCACGTCCGGACGATCCCGCGGCGATGAACGCGCTGGGCTTTACCCTCGCCGATCATGACAAGCAACTCGGCAGGGCGCGCAAGCTGATCGAACGTGCTCATGATGCCGCGCCCAGAAACGCGGCCATTCTCGACAGCCTGGGTTGGGTGCTGTACCGGCAAGGACGGACCGAGCAGGCGCTGTCGTATTTAAAAGTTGCGTACTCGGACGACCGCGGCGGCGACATCGCGGCGCATTTGGGCGAGGTGCTGTGGAAGCTCGGGCAGCACGATGAGGCGCAACGAATCTGGACCGAAGCCGGCGCCGTCGATCCCGATAACAATCTGCTGAAAACCACGCAACAGCGCCTAAAGTCCGCGAAATAGCATGCGTTTTGCGTTGCTCCTGATGGCCTGCTTGAGTTTGGGTGCTTGCGCGGGCAATCCTCCCAAGCTAGTGCCGCCAACCGTGAAATGGGATGCGCGGGCGATCGAACTGCAACACGCGCTCAATTGGAAACTCGACGGGCGTGCGGCCGTGGCCTTCGGCAATCAAGGCTGGCAGGCCAGCATGAATTGGCAGCAAAACGGGGCGTTCGCGGAGGTTCATCTGGCCGGACCTTTCGGCGTCGGCGCGCTGGTGCTACGCCAAGGCCCGGAGGGTGTTTCCTTGAACGGGGCGCCGCCAAACGATGCCGCCATGTCGCAGCTTCAGGATCGGCTTGGGTTCGAGTTGCCGATACAAAATTTGCGCTACTGGCTGCTCGGAGTTCCCGATCCGAGCGCCCCGTTCGAACTGGCACGCAATGATCAGGATCGAGCCCAGTCCCTGAGTCAAGCAGGCTGGCGTGTTGTGTACGATCGCTACGTGCCGGTCGAGGGCGACGTGCTGCCCGCGCGCGTCGTCCTGAGCCGCGAGGATGTGCGGGTACGGGTCGTGATCGATCACTGGGATTGGCCGCGATGAATTCGTCGCAGTCGATCTGGCCGGCGCCGGCGAAACTCAATTTATTTTTGCACATTGTGGGCAGGCGGCCGGACGGCTATCACGAGCTGCAAACCTGTTTTCAGTTCGTAGATCTGTGCGATGAAGTCACAATCACGGTGCGCGACGACGGCCGGATTCTGCGCACGGCGGACATTCCCGGCGTCTCGCAGGAAGCCGATCTTTGCATGCGAGCGGCGCGCGCATTGCGCCAAGCCTCGGGCTCACCGCTGGGCGCCGAAATCAGCCTCGTCAAACGCATCCCGATCGGCGGCGGTTTAGGGGGAGGCAGCTCCGATGCCGCCACCTGCCTGGTGGCGCTGAATCGTCTGTGGGGAATTAATTGGCCCGCAACTAGATTGGCCGAACTGGGGTTGAAGTTGGGGGCGGACGTGCCGGTATTTGTTTACGGCCGTGCGGCTTGGGCCGAGGGGGTCGGGGAACGCCTGACACCCCTATACCCGCCGCTGGCCCCGGCAGAGACTAACTATCTGATTTTAAAGCCAAATGTCTCCGTCAGTACCGCGGAAATATTTCAAGATCCTGAATTGACAAGGAATTCTCCGCCCATCACAATTCACGGTTTCCTGGCGTCCGGTGGAAGGAACGATTGCTTGGGCGTGGTGCGACGCCGTTATCCCGAAGTTGCACGCGCGCTCGATTGGCTATCGCTCTTTGGTTCTGCGCGCCTGACTGGCACTGGGGCCTGTGTTTTTCTGGCCTGCGAGACTATGGATCTTGGGCGCGAGATGATGAGTAAGTTGCCGCCGGGGATTGATGGATATTTGGCTCGCGGACTGAACGACTCGCCCTTGCTTGAAGGATTGCGGACCGTAGCTTAAGTCAGCTTTAAGTCGTCGGTTGTTTCTCAAGTTGGGGTGTCGCCAAGCGGTAAGGCAGCGGGTTTTGATCCCGCCATACGGAGGTTCGAATCCTTCCACCCCAGCCAACACAACTCGGACCGAGTCGCTGGTCGGTAGGTGAAGGACTCGAGCAAGGTCGATGTCGCAAAACAATGAATTCGCTTCCTTGTCGATTGCCTTGTTTACGGGCAATGCGAATCCCGTGCTGGCGCACGAGATTACCCGGCACTTGAAGGTGCCGCTGGGCCGCGCCGATGTCGACCGGTTCAGCGATGGCGAGGTGAGCGTCGAGTTGCGGGAAAACGTTCGTGGCCGCGATGTTTTCATCGTGCAGCCGACGTGTCCGCCCGCAGAGAATTTGATGGAGCTTTTGATGATGGCGGACGCTTGCCGGCGCGCCTCGGCGAAGCGAGTCACCGCGGTGGTGCCGTACTTCGGGTACGCCAGACAGGACCGCAGGCCGCGCGCCACACGGGTCGCCATCACCGCCAAGCTGGTGGCGAACATGATGACGCGCGCGGGCGTGGATCGGTTGCTGACGGTGGATTTGCACGCGGATCAGATCCAGGGTTTTTTCGACATTCCGGTGGACAATGTATATGCCTCGCCGGTGTTGCTGGGCGAGGTTTGGAAGCAGAAATACGCCAATATGATTGTGGTCTCCCCCGATGTGGGCGGCGTGGTCAGAGCCCGGGCGCTGGCGAAGCGATTGGATGATGCCGATTTGGCCATCATCGATAAACGCCGTCCGCGGCCCAATGAATCGAAGGTGATGAACATCATCGGCGAGGTGGAAGGCAAGACTTGCGTGCTGGTCGATGACATGGTCGATACGGCCGGCACATTGTGCAAAGCGGCTGAGGCGCTGAAGGATGAGGGTGCCTTGAAGGTGGTGGCCTACATTACCCATCCGGTGTTGTCCGGAGCCGCGATCGAGCGTATTTCCGATTCGGTGCTCGATGAACTGGTCGTCACCGACACCATCCCGCTGTCGCGGGACGGGGCGGCGTGCAAGCGCATACGGCAGCTGAGCGTGGCCGGATTGCTGGCCGAGACGATTCGCCGCATCAGCGACGAAGAGTCCGTGAGCTCGCTTTATATTGATTAGTTGGTCGATTGGTTTGGCGATTAGGTCGGTGCTCCTGCAATTGGTCGCGATGCAAGTGCGCCGTTTTTGTGATGCAACTGGAGAAGATTATGAAAACCTCTTTTGAACTCGTTGCCGAGTTCCGCGAGACGCAAGGCAAAGGTGCGAGCCGCCGCCTGCGACACGACGGAAAAGTGCCGGCAATACTATACGGCGGCCACGTGGCAGCCCGCACTTTGACGTTGAGCCATCAGAAGCTCTTGATCATGCTGGAGAACGAGCGTTTTTACTCGACCATCCTCAGCTTGAAAGTGGGCGATCAGACGCAGGCGGCCATTTTGAAGGACGTGCAGCGCCATCCGTTCAAGAACGCGATCGTGCACGTCGATTTCCAGCGCGTCGAAGAAAACGAGAAGATTCGCATCAGCATTCCCTTGCACTTCACCGGTGCGGCGGTCTCGCCAGGCGTCAAGTCCCAGGGCGGACTGGTGTCGCATATGCGCACCGAAGTCGAAGTCTCTTGCTTGCCGAAGGACTTGCCGGAATTCATCGAAGTCGACATTTCCGGCCTGTCGCTCAACGAGAGCATCCACTTATCGCAGCTCAAGGTTCCTCAGGACGTAGTTCTGGTGGAACTGGCCAAGGAAGACGCGGCGGTGGTGGCGATTCATGCTCCTCGTGCGGAAGAACCCGAACCGACTGCGGCAGCAGCGGCGGCGGGCGCTCCGGCGGCGGAAGGCGCGGCAGCGGCAGCTCCGGCAGCGGGAGCCGCACCAGCGGCTGCTGGTGCGGATGCAGCCAAGAGCGCTGCACCGGCGAAGAAAGAGGAAGCCAAGAAGGAACCGGCGAAGAAAGACGCGAAGAAGTAATTTTCCGGAGCGTGTCTACGAGGGCCGTCGGTTGACGGCCCTTGTCTTTTTAAGGCTTGGGTGTTGATTCATGGCGGGCTTACCTTTACGCATAATCGTCGGTCTGGGCAATCCAGGCCCAGAGCATCTGGTGACTCGCCACAACGCGGGTTTCTGGTTCGTGGATCTGCTTGCGCGACGTCACAACGGCGAGTTTCGCGACTATCGCAAATTCTCCGGCGAGACGGCACGCATCAATATCGGCGATCAGGAAATCACGCTGTTGAAGCCGACGACTTATATGAACCGCAGCGGCCTGTCGATCCGCCAGGTGAGCGATTTCTTCAAGATTGTGCCGGAAGAGATTCTGGTGGCGCATGACGAGCTCGATCTGCCCGTGGGCAGCGTGCGGTTGAAGCAGGGCGGCGGGCATGGCGGGCACAACGGGCTGCGCGACACCATCGCTCACATCGGTGAGAACTTTTGGCGGGTGCGTTTAGGGATAGGTCATCCCGGCAACAAGGCCGATGTCATCGATTACGTGCTCACGCGCGCGCCGCGTGTGGAGGAAGATTTGATCCTGGAGGCTGTGGCCACCGCGGCGGATAGCATTCCACTGCTGCTCGAGCAAGGCGCGGAGCGCGCCATGACGCGATTGCATAGCCGGACGGGAAAAGTCTGATGCCGATTCGTTGCGGAATCGTGGGCCTGCCCAATGTGGGGAAGTCCACACTGTTCAATGCACTGACGCGCGCGCAAATCGCAGCGGAGAATTACCCCTTTTGCACCATCGATCCCAACGTGGGCGTGGTGCCGGTGCCGGATCCAAGACTGGAGAAACTGGCGGCCATCATGCACCCGGAGAAGATCCTGCCGACCACGGTGGAATTCGTGGATATCGCCGGATTGGTGGCGGGTGCCTCGCAAGGGGAGGGCCTGGGAAATAAATTTCTGTCGCATATTCGCGAGGTGGACGCAATCGCTCATGTGGTGCGCTGCTTTGAGAACGACGACATCATCCACGTAGCCGGCAAGATCGATCCGGCGAGCGATATCGATGTCATCAACACGGAATTGGCGCTCGCGGATCTGGACAGCGTCGAGCGGGCATATCAAAAGGCGTTGAAGGCAGCGAAGGCCGCGGATAAGGATGCGGTCAAGCTAAAGGATCTGCTCGAGAAGGTACGTTCCCAACTGAATTTGGCGAAGCCGGTGCGCCTGCTGAAGCTGGACGCGCATGATCACGCGCTGCTGCGCGATCTGCACTTGTTGACCGACAAGCCCGTGATGTATGTGGCCAATGTCGATGAAACCGGTTTCGCCAACAATCCGCGGCTCGATCGCGTGCGTGAGATCGCCGCCGGCGAAGGCGCGATCGTGGTCCCCATTTGCGCGGCCATCGAAGCGGAGATCGCGCAACTCGACGAGGCCGACCGCGCCGAGTTCCTCGCGGAACTGAATCTCGACGAGCCGGGACTCAACCGCGTGATCCGAGGCGGATACTCCTTATTGGGACTGCAGACTTACTTCACCGCGGGTCCGAAAGAAGTACGCGCCTGGACTGTGCATGCGGGCGCCACCGCGCCGCAGGCAGCGGGAGTCATTCATACGGATTTCGAGCGCGGCTTCATTCGTGCCGAGGTGATCTCATACCCCGACTACATCGCATTCAAAGGCGAGGCGGGCGCAAAGGAACACGGCAAATTGCGATTGGAAGGCAAGGAATACGTGGTCAAGGAAGGCGATGTCATGCACTTCAGGTTCAACGTGTAATCGTCCAAAAGCGCGGCATTTGCCTCTTGACCGGTGCTGGCCGGCGGTAGCTATAGCGAAACTGCTCCAGTGAACGACCGATTCTAAGCGACGGCTTGGTTCCCTGAGGCTAAGTGGTTGATTCTAAGGGTCCCTATCACAAGCTTGCCTTGACAGCAGCAGCATAGCTGCACACAATCCGCCGCTCTTCGTGGTGAGGTAGCTCAGCTGGTTAGAGCGTGGCACTCATAATGCCGAGGTCGAGGGTTCGAGTCCCTCTCTCACCACCAAAATCAATAGCTTGCATCAGACCTTTTTCCGTTCGAACTCAACTGTGTCACTTTTTGTGCCCGGTTGATGCCCGATCGCGGTTGTCTCAGCGTATTGCGCAAGATGGCCCGGATCCAAGTGAGCGTATCGCATCGGCATGTCTAGAGTAGCCCATCCGCCCATCTCTTGAAGTACCTTCAAAGGGGTTCCGCCCTGCGCATGCCAGCTGGCCCAACTATGGCGCATTGAGTGAAACGTTACTCCTTGGAGTCCCGCCTCTTTTACGATGCGGCGCCAAGCTCGAGTAGCTATTTGCTTAATCGGCGCTTTCTTGCGGAAGCAAAAAATGTACCGCTCGTGTCGGCCTTTCCATTGCTCGAGGATCGTCACTGCGTCCGAGTTCAGCGGAACTGTAATCCCCTTCTTGCGGCCCTTGGCATTGTTTGCCGGCACGTAGTAGCTCCGTCGGATCATGTTGACCCGGGACCACTCCATGTCCGTGACGTTCCGTCGCCGCATTCCTGTGGCCAACGCCATCATGACCATGGCACGGGTGTGCTCGGGGAGCATTCCGAAGAGCTTGTGAGCTTGTTCTCGCGATATCCAAATAGGGTCTGCTTTGTCGAGCCTAAATAGCGGAACCTTCGGGCACGCATCAAGCATTTTCCATTCGTCCGCACAGCGCTTGAGTATCGAGCGCAGGACGGCAAGATCGCGGTTGATGGTCGACTTGGCTAGGGCCTTTTTGACCCGCTTACCGTTTTTGTCCAGCCCTTCGTAGGTGTGCCAGGTAAGCGCAGTGCGAATCTTGACGATGTTTTCCCGCGATACCTCCGCGAGCGGGGCGCCATTCAGAAATCGGTTGAGGCGCGCAATTGAACGTTCGGTGCGCTCCCACGATGGTTGATGCGAGTCCTCCTCCCGACACCGCTCAACAGCCTGGTCCCAAGTGAAATGCTTTTCGCCTAGTTTGATTTGCCGCCAGAGTTTACGGCGGAGTTGTTCCTCGTACTCCTCCGCCGCGGCTCTGTCTGCTTCTCCAGAAGAGCATCTAACCTTTCGCCCAGCGATTTTGAACTGGATTTGCCAGTAAGTGGAACCGGGACGCTTATGGAGGGGCATGGCTTTACGTTTCCCCTGGACTGAACGACCAGCCACTCACGGAGAAGCGCCTCGTCGAATCGCCAGAATTTGCCAATTTTAGCACCAGGGACAACTCCCTCCGCAGCAAGAACGCGCATTGTCTTGGGTCGCACCCCAAGCAAATGAGCTGCTCTCTCAATATTGAGAATATCGCCACTCACGACCGCCCGACTTCGCGCGCATAGCGGCTCTCGCCCTTTCGTGGGTGCGCCGGGTTATCCCCCAGCCGCAGCCATCGAGGGTGACTGTGCGATTGAAAGTTATGCTGCACTTTCTAGTGCCATCGATTTCTGCCGCGCTCGACATCACCGCGAGATCTTTCGCTGCCCTCCCGAGAAAATCGGCCGCTATACCTAACTTCAGTCCTTACTTACGCTACACCGAGAGTTCGACACTTCTCATTGTGCATGAGGCTTAATTGCATTGCAAGTACGCCAAATCGGCTCTAAAGTAGCGGCACCTGCAACGGAGGCGCCATGAACCGCGACACCTTGAGAAACTTCACCGTGCGATTTCTCGAGTCCGCCCTGCGCCGTGTCGATGCGACTGCAAAGCCGTTCTATGGTGGTCGCTTGAGCACGGGGGAGGCGATTCGTCGCCTGGCGGAAGAGCGACTCGAAGAGATCGAGGCGTTCGGGCCGCGTGATAGTGCACCGGAAGCGCTGCTGCCCATTCTCTCAGCGTGGCGATCGGGGAAGAACCTGGCCCTCGATGACCTCCGATTCCTCGCGAGCTCTGCCAACAGTGCTTACCAACAGTGTCGCCAGGACCACGTCTCCCGAGACCTATTGGTTGCCAATGTCAGCGCCTTCCGCGATGCCGTGCGATTGTTGACCCGCGGGAAGGCCAAGGGGCTGGAGATTGAGGACGAGTACTTCCTGGGCAATCTGACCACATCAAAGGAATTCCGCGGAAAGTCTCTCGTGGACTCCGTGGACCGCTGGATTGCGCTCTTAGACGACCGTCCCGTGCCGATGGAAGCGGAATTCGCCAGTCGCAATCTTTACACGTATCTGCGCGATGAGAAGTTCCCGGACGAGATGCAGCTGGCGAAGACCCTCAATGCGTACGTCCCTGAGCTTCTCCAGGTTGCGATTCGAGGCTACTGGAACCGTGAGCGACAGCCGCTGCTCGACCGTCCCAAGGACCCATTTGAGTCAGGGCTGCCGCCCCGGATGTCAAGATCGATATCGGATGGAAAGGTGACCGTCAGGCCCACCACCGACGAGTACGGTCTTTCCGTGCTCTTCGAGATGGCCGCCCGCGAATGCTGGTTCTCAGCTGTGAGCTTCGTGGACCTCGAGGACCTCACCTATGTGACCCAGCGTGCCCGCGGTGGTGCTGATGTCCGCGGCACCACGTTTGGATGGAACATTTACGATGATCCCACCAAGAGCTACGAGCTTGTCACCTCGATCGTGCGGATGCGATTCGATCCGGCCGAGTTCGCATCGATCGGGGTGTGCTTGGATGCGCTGCTGCGCGAGCCGTCGATTGCTGCGCTCCTTGAACGTTTGCGGTATGTCTATGGCCGCATTTAGCGCGGCGCCCAAATCCAGGCCATGGCGCTCGGCCGCGGGGCTTCGCCCCGAACCCCAAGGTGCGCGCACGCTGGCCGCTGGCGCGGCCTCGCAAGAGATTGGCGTCGGCGCCCGGATCTTGGAGGCCTGCACGAAGAGCGTATTCAGCAGACACAGCACGCAATCGTTGATTGCTGCGCGGCCGAGCCGCGAGCCACAGGAATTCAAGACGTTGAGCGTAGACGGGGCTGTCTACGGCTTTACCGGGGTGGTCTACACGACATCATCGGGCAGCGGGCAAGTGCATGAATACTCGCGGTGTGCGCTGTATACGGCGCTAAGCGGTATCCAGGCGCGCGGCGTTGAGCTGGCTTGAGTTGCCGTGAGCACCGAAGTCGCCAGCACCCGTTTACCTCAGGAGATTCTCCGGGAGGTTGATCGCGAGGCGACGGCGCGCGGACTCTCACGGAGCGTCTATCTGGCCGAGCTGATTGAGCGCAGCACGATGCATGCTTCCGTCGAGGCGAGCGGACATGCTGAGGCACTAAGAACAGCGCTCGCCGGCGAGCTGCGGGAAATTCGCGAGAGCCAGCGCAGCGTCGTCCTGGGGCTACGGGACGTCCAGAGCGCACTCAAAAATGGCGGCCCGTCCGCCATCAGCGAGGCACAACCGCCGCTCTATGAGCGCCTTACATTCTCGACGTTTTTTTCCGAGGCTCTGATCAAGCGAGTCACCGCGCTCCTGCACCGCAATCCGGGCGAGCTCAGCCAGATTGTGCGAGAAGCGCGCGAACAGGCCGAGGCCGAGGCACGCCTGTGGCGCGAGCGGCTGCAGCGAGGCGAAAGCGCCAAGGGGCCATCGTGAACCGAGCATCGGCGGCAGTTCGTTTGGGGCTGTTCTGGGCGGCTAGCGCCGTAGTGTTCTTTGTCACCGCCAGCCAGCCGTGGCAACGCGCCGACGCGTTCGCCGAGCTGCTTGTCGCATCACCGGTGAGCGCCCACTGGCGGGTGCCGGTCGGCAGTGTTCACAACTTGCACCCGGCGACCGAGGTCATCCTCGCCTTATCGCAGTACCCCGATGTCGCCATGAGCGTGCGCCTACTTGGGGTGCAGGCTCTCCTTTTTGCGGCATTCCTGTGGGCGCTCTTATACGGCGGACTTCGGGAAGCGATCTGGTCCGATCGAGACCGAGACGTTCGCCTGATCGGACATGGCCCGAGGCTTGCGGCGGTCTACCCGGAAGGCCCGCTCGTGCGCTCCATTCGCGCATCAATACTCGTTGCAGGCGGCGTCACAACTTTCTTCTGGCTCCTCGCTATGCGTGCACGCTTCGGCGTTACAGACTTGGACGGCGTGCGTCGCGCATTCCTCGCGAGTGTTAGCAAGCCGGAGCTGCAATGGAAGGTACTTAAGGATTTTGCGGTTACGTTTTCGGTTGTGGGAGTCTCAATTGCGATTGCTCGGGTGGCCGGCCTTGGCGCATCGCTAGGCAAGCCCAATAAGCGAATTCTCCTCGGCCGTATCCCCATCCCACGCGAGAATGAGACCAACCACTTCCTGCTGGTCGGTTCTACCGGAACCGGCAAGACGGAACTCGCCTTGTCGATGGCGCGCACATTGGCCGGGCGTGGGGAGCGGGTGGTCTTCATCGATTACGGTGCGAATTTCCTGACCCGTATCGCGCGCACCGGTGACATTATCCTGAATCCCTTCGATCGACGCTCCGTGTGTTGGGTCCCCTGGCTCGAGCTGCGTAACGAATCCGACTACATGATGATGGCTCGCGCCATCGTGCCCGACGGCATGGGGGACTCCCGCTCTTGGCATGGGCTCGCGCAGCAGCTCGTTGGCGCAGCCCTTCGTGCCTGCGTCGAGAACGGTCGCAACACAGTGCGCGAGTTTCTAGCGCTGCTGATCTCAACACCGGATGAACTGGAAGTGTTTGCCGCGGGAACACCGGCAGCCGTCATGACCCAGAAGGGCAACGAGAAAATGTTCGCGAACACACGGAATGTGTTGATGGAATATCTGGAGCCGTGGCGGTTCCTGCGCGAGCCCGAACAAGGTGAGCGCGGCTTCGCCATTCATGCGCTCATCGAAGGACAGTATGACCGCGAGGGCAAGGACGGACGAGTATTTCGCCCCTGGCTCTTCATGACCTTCCGCGACGATCAACGTGCGGCCATGCAGTATCTGTCAGCGACATGGATGGAACTCGTGATCCGGGCGAAGCTGCGCCTTCCCGAAGACCGCAAGCGCCGCATCTGGGAATTTATCGACGAGCTCGCGGCGTGTAAGCGCATCCAAAGCCTGCCGGATGAGCTGGCATTCGTGCGCAAGAAGGGCGGGGCAGCCGTGATCGGAGTTCAGGACGTGGCCCAGATTCGCGGCATCTACGGCCAAGAAACCGCCCAGACGATGCTTCAGAACTTAAAGACCAAGGTGATGCTCGCCTGTGCCGATCCGGATACAGCGCGCTACTTCTCCGACGTTATCGGCGAACAAAGAGTTCTGCGACGAAAGAAGACCACCACCGCCGCAAGCAACGTCAGCGAAAACCGCCGGCTCTCGAGCTCCTGGGAGCCCGACATGCATCGGCTCGTGACTTACTCGGAGATCATGTGTCTACCGGTGCGCCGTGGGTACCTGCGGATGCCCGACGGCTACGTGCATCCCATCAAGGTGGCGCTCACGCATCTCAAGCCCTCAATGCCCGCGTTCGAGGATCGATGATATGGCGCTCGCTCGCAACATCACCGCGCGCTATGCCGCCACCTACTACGAAAAGGATGACTATTACACCCGGGACCATGCCCCTAGCGAATGGCACGGCGAGGGTGCTCGCGCACTTGCGCTCTCGGGACCGGTGGATCGGGAGGCTTTCGCGAGCCTTGCCCGAGGCCGGATACCCAGTGGCCTGAAGCTTCATCGCGGAGGGGGCGCACGGCGCGGTGGCACCGACTTTGAGTTCTCCGCGCCCAAGTCCTTTAGCATTCAGGCGCTGGTTCATGGCGATCGGCGGCTGATAGAGGCCCACGCATCAGCCGTCGCCATCGCACGTCAACGGATCGACGCGACCGTTTCGACGCGCGTGACGGAACGCGGTGCCACGCGGTTGGAGTTCACAGGGTCCGCAGTCATCGCGCAGTTCGAGCATGCGACCAGCCGCGCAGGCGATCCCGACCTTCACAGCCACGTCGTCGTTTTGAACCTCACCCGCCGCGCGGACGGCGAGTGGCGATCGATCGAGAACGCCGAGATGTTCAAAGAACAGCGGCTCATGTACGAGACTTACTTGTCAGAACTTGCGAAGGGCGCAAGGGATTTGGGCTACGGCATCGCGATCGGCAAGCACGGCAATCCGGAACTCGCCCACATCACACGTGAGCAGATCGAACATTTCAGTAGGCGATCACAACAGGTCGAGGCGCAGCTCGAATCCGTAGGGCGAACGCGGAAGAATTCGACTGCCGCCGCGAAGCGTACAGCTGCGCTCTCAACTCGTGAAGCCAAAAAAGACTACGACCACATGGCGCTGCGGGCCGGATGGAGAGAGCGCGGCCGCGCGGTGGGACTGCAGGAGTACCTGCCGACTGACGGACCGCGGCTTGCCACGGTAACAGAACCTGAGTCCGCCCGTGACGCGGTTCGTTTTGCTGTTGAGCACCTGAGCGAACGGGAGGCCGCATTCAGCCGGCGCGATGTGCTGGTCGAA
The DNA here is from genome assembly GCA_036494725.1 of Steroidobacteraceae bacterium. Classification (GTDB taxonomy): domain Bacteria; phylum Pseudomonadota; class Gammaproteobacteria; order Steroidobacterales; family Steroidobacteraceae; genus Bog-1198. Next base: position 10,300 of record DASXNX010000187.1, on the reverse strand, counting down.
GCCCTGCGCGCCGCACGCGGGACAGCAACGTCTGAGGCGATAGTCACTGAGTTGGATCGGCGGATCGGTGCAGGCGAGCTGGTCTCGGACAGTCCGGGTCGGTGGCTGACAACGCGTACGGCCCTTGAGACAGAGCAACGGCTCCTCTCGATTGAGAGTCAAGGGCGCGACGCCGTGCCGGCGGTTCGAACGACCCCGCGGCCCGGCGCCGAGGCGGACGTTTCGGGCCTTAACGCCGGCCAACGTGAACTCGTCGAGCACGTGCTGACCACCCGCAATCGGATCGTCGGCATCAATGGACTTGCGGGCACAGGCAAGACGACTGCACTGAACGTCGCGCGGCGTCTTGCCGAGCGCGATGGCTTCGAGCTCGTGGGACTTGCGCCCTCGCACAGCGCAGTGCGCGCGCTTGAGAAGTCCGGCATCGAATCCCAGACTGTGCAGCGCTGGCTATTGGATCGAGACGCGGAATCGAAGTTGACCCCGCACTCGGTGGTCGTGCTCGATGAGGCGGGGCTCGCCGGTACCTCAACCCTTCGGGCCGTTCTTGAGCGCGTGGAGCGGGCCGATGCCCGAGCCGTGCTTGTTGGCGACCTCCATCAGTACGAGTCAGTCGAGGCAGGCCGCGGCTTCGCTCAATTGCAGCGCCACGGAATGCAGACCATAGAGTTGTCTCAGATGGTTCGTCAGCGTGAGGCGACATTGGCCGAGGCGGCGCGGCTCTCGGTGCATGAGCCAGCGCACGCCTTGCAACTGTTGCCCGTCATCGAGGAAAAGGACAGCGCAGCGCGCCATGCGCTCATGGCGCAAGACTTTGCCGCACTCTCGCCCGCTGCCCAAGGGCAGACGCTCTTACTGACGGGTTCTCATGAAGCCCGGCGCGACATCAACGAGCGAGTCCGCACGGCGCTCGGGTTGGCAAGCTCCGTTGACCGCGTCCGAGTATTCCGAGCTCTGGACAAGTCCGCGGCGCAAAAGAAGCAGCTCGAGACATACCAAGCGGGCCTCTCCCTTCGTTTCGAAAAGGACTATCGAAGTCTCGGGACACGCCGTGGTGACACGGCGCAGGTTGAGCGCGTTTTCTCGGACGCAATGATTGTGACTCTGCCGGATGGCACACGTCGGACGATGTCGCCGAGGAGGCTCAGCGGAAAAGGCTGGTCCGTTGGCGTGGTCGATGAGCTCGAAGTCACGGTCGGCGAGCGGGTCCGGTTTACAGGCACGAACACGCACGCAGGGTACCGGAATGGAGAGCGCGCGGTTATCGAAGAGGTCCGCGCCGACTCGCTGGTCATACGACGATTGGATGGCGGCAAGCTGCCACTCGCGCGTGATCGCGTGCAATCCATCGACTACAGCCACGCCGTGACGGGGCATAGCGCACAGGGGCTGGACGCCTCGCAGGTCGTGCTGGAAAAGGACACGCATTCCCGCACGACCCACCATCGTTCGTTCTACACAGACCTCACGCGCGCTCGAGATACCGCCACCGTCGTGACGGATTCGGCACACCGCCTCGCGGGCCTTGTGCGAACGGGTCGCCCGAAATCTGCGGCGTTGGACGTCGTGGAAGCGGCGGGGCACCTCGCCGGCTACGCTCGCGAGGTTGGCAAAGAGTGATTGAGTGTCGTCGTCGTCGGACCGCCGTTGTAGACCACTTGGAATTGTGTTGGAAGCAATGGCGCGGGGGTCTGACCGGAGGACATCCCCGAATCCACACAAGTCATGGTTTGGTTTGGCCGCGAAGGTTAGCGCGTAGAACTTTCCGCCGTGACCTTCTTAGCAATTGAGTACAAACACGGCAAACGGAAGCTTGGTTTAGCGATAAGAGTCGGTGTGCGCCAGATATCCTCCAACATAGTCAGCGACACCGGCTTCCAAGGTGAAGAAGGGGGAATCGACCCAGGGTTGCCGAGACGACGCATCACTGACATCGATCCAAGCCAATGCCGCTTCAAGCAGATGCATGTGCGGATTGGATTTTAGGGACTGGCAAGGCGGGAGAGAATCTTCAAAGCCCCCGTTGCGTTTTGCAAAATGAGCGCACAACCATTCAAGGCAGCTACGCGCGGTGGCGGCGACGGGATAACGACTCGCGCCGTCTGCCTGTAACCAAGCCAGGGCAAAAAGGTAAAACGCATGTTCGTAGAGACTAAACGAGTCACGCGGCGCGTAGGTTCCGGCATCGACCGATGTGTGAAAAACTCCCTCACCCCGATACAGCCGCGAAAAAAGGTAGTCGCAGCGGACTCCCGAGGGATGAGTGCCATCCTCGTTCGTGGCCGATGCGAAATGCATAGATTTGGCGTGCGACCACCCGACCGCGGCGGATAACTCCGCTCGCGAGGACGCTAGCGCAAGAATCTGGAAGATCCAGGCTCTCGAAGTAGCCGCCGAAGCGGCGGTCGACTCCGTATCGGTCCCAGAAAGGCAGCGCGTCTTTGACTAACCATTCCGAGAGCTGCTTTTGCAGAGCAATAACCGCGCCAAAGCGCGACACCGCTGACACATCCATGTTTGTCATAGTCTCCTCGAATCGAGACTGCCTCTACCCGTGGCGCGACAGTATGAACGAGAAATATGCGATATGAAACGCAGCGATACATTTTCCTCCGATCGTCAATCTTGAAACGCTAATCGCCGGGGAGAGTTCCCCGACATTGGATGCGAAGTGGCCGCCTGAGGCGGGGACCTCCAACCACGCGCTCCTTTAGCTAATTGGGTGCTTTAGGAAATTGACGGACCAACTGGCAAAGGCTAAAGAAATTCCTGCTGGATCGGGCCTCGGTCTTACATGCCTTCTCAGGTAAACCCCCAGTCGAGGAAATGAATTGTCCTCTGCGTCACGCGATTGTTTTGCGCAGGCTTGAGCGGGGAGGGGCGAACATCGAGCTTTAGATCGACCGCGATCCCGCGCGAGGGCATTCCTTATCAGCGGGAGATTGCAAATCAACACTCGCCTGAGCGTGGATTCTTCAGAAACATTGCAGCAGGTTTTCCACTACAGTGCCGTCTTTGCGGCGGCCGTTTTTGATTTAGCAAGTTTCGTACGGCGGCCCTTTACAGATCAGACGAAGGCGTGCATGGTATGCTCGCAACGAATTTGCGGGTGGCAGCTTCGAGATGATGAATCATCATCTTGGTTGAACTAAGCTGAGATGATCGAGAATATGCACGCAGCACGGAAGCACGAAGCGCAAGATCGCGCGCAGGACGCGAACTGGACCAGCAGTGAAACTGTAGACGCCGGGCTCGCGTGTCTGATCGTTATTTCCCATTATCACGGAGTTCCCGCGGACGCGGCGCAACTACGGCATCTATCAGGCTTAGGCGAACGGTTGGAGCGCTTCTCCGAGAACGAGCTGTTGTTAGGCTCAAAGTCGCTGGGGCTAAAGGCGCGAAGCGTACAGCTTAAGATCGAGCGCCTCGGCAAAACACCGCTGCCCGCTTTGATGTTAGATCGCGGCGACCAACATTTCATTCTCGCGCGAGTGTCCGAAAACGGCGACGCGTTGATTCAGGAGGGCTGTGGAGAAGCTCCGCGAGTGATTTCACAGGCTGATGTCATGCACCGTTCAAACGGGCGTGCGCTATTGTTTGCCTCGCGCGCCTCGCTGTCTGGCGATCTCATGCGCTTCGATTTCTCGTGGTTTATTCCGGCGGTCGTCAAGTATCGCAAGTTCCTACTCGAAGTCCTGATGATATCCGCGGTCTTGCAGATGGTAGGAATGGTCTCGCCGCTCATGTTTCAAGTGGTGATGGACAAGGTCTTGGTCAATCAAGCGTTCAGTACTTTGAACGTGGTCTGCATCGCGCTGCTCGCAAGCTCAGTGTGTGAAACGCTTCTAACGGGCTTTCGCAATTATGTTCTTGCGCACACCACGAGCCGTATGGACGCTGAACTTGGTGCTCGGCTTTTTCGACATCTGCTGGCGTTGCCACTGGGTTATTTCGAAGCGCGGCGAGTCGGCGATACGGTGACACGGGTCCGCGAATTGGAGAATATTCGCAATTTTCTCACCGGCCAAACGCTCACTTCGCTCATCGACCTCGCGTTCTCCGCGCTGTTTTTGGCCGTCATGTGCTTATATTCGGTCTGGCTAACCTTAGTAGTTGTTGCCTCGCTTCCGGTGTATGCGGCGACCTCAGGCATCCTTAACCCGGTTTTTCGGCAACGATTAAATCAAAAGTTTGCCCGAAGTGCGGATAGTCAGTCGCTACTGGTGGAAACGGTCGCAGGAATTGAAACGATCAAGGCAATGGCGGTCGAGCCGCAGTTTACTAGGCGTTGGGATCAACAACTGGCGGCCTACATCTCGGCTAGTTTTCGTGTGACCTCGCTTGGAAATGTCGGGCAGCAGCTGGTCCAGCTGACTGGCAAGTTAGTCACCGTCATTACTCTTTTTCTGGGCGCCAAGCTTGTCATTGACGGCAGGCTGACGTTGGGACAGTTAATTGCTTTTAACATGATGGCGCAGCGTGTTGCGGGTCCCGTTCTTCGCCTCGCGCAGCTTTGGCAAGACTTCCAGCAAGTGGGCGTTTCGATGCTCCGGTTAGGGGATATCCTCAACACGCGCAGCGAGGTACCCCTTAGTCGCCAAGCGCTTCCCGAAATCGAGGGCGCAATTGAGTTCGACGACATCTACTTTAGATATAAACCCGATGCGCCGCTTGTACTCAAGGCCATTAGTTTCAGCATAGCGCCGGGAGAGGTAGTTGGCATTGTAGGTCGTTCCGGTTCCGGCAAGAGTACCTTGACTAAACTGCTGCAGCGGCTCTACTTGCCAGAGCGAGGCCGCATCCGCATCGATGGTCACGACTTGACTCTCTGCGACCCGGCGTGGCTTCGACGTCAAGTGGGCGTAGTTCTGCAAGAGAACCTGCTGTTCAATCGCTCCATCCGCGACAACATCGCGCTCACCGATCCGGCGGCCCCCCTGGAGCAAGTGATCCATGTCGCTCGCCTAGCCGGTATTCACGAGGTCATCACGAACCTCGCGGAGGGCTACGACACTCGGGTCGGTGAAAACGGTTCTGGCTTATCGGGAGGCCAGAAGCAACGCGTGGCAATCGCGAGGGCACTATTAACCAATCCTCGCATCTTGGTGTTTGACGAGGCCACCAGCGCACTGGACTATGAGACCGAGCGCGTTGTCCAAACCAACATGCAGCAAATCTGCAAGGATCGTACTGTCATCATCGTCGCACACCGCCTCTCCGCCGTACGTCACGCTGATCGCATCTTAGCGATGGACGAGGGCGAGGTCGTGGAAATGGGCCGGCACGACGAACTGGTTGCGCGACGCGGCTACTACGCCAATCTGGTTGCGTTGCAAAATCCATGAGTGATTTGCGTGAGCGCTATCGAGTGATTCTTGCGCATGCGTGGCGCGAGCGTAGACAGACGGATACGTCGGCGCGACTTGTGCACGAATTGGCATTTTTGCCGGCCAATCTAGAGCTGACGGAAACGCCTCCGCATCCGGCGCCCCTCTGGGCCGCACGGCTATTGATGGGTGCCGCCTTAATTGTCGTTTTGATTGGGGCATTTGGTGAGCTGGATATTGTTGCCGTCGCGCCTGGGCAACTCATTCCGAACGCGAATGTAAAAGTCATTCAACCGGCCGTCACCGGAGTCGTTCGAAAAATCTTGGTGCAAAACGGTGAACGCGTGACCGCGGGACAATTGCTGGTGGAACTGGATCCCACCCAAGCAACCGCCGATGCTCATAAGGCGAAGACTAGCAAGATTGACGCGCAACTTGCCCTTGCGCGTGCACAGGCGCTATTAACCGCTCTGGACAGGAACTCGGAGCCCAAGATTGCACAGATAGTGGGCGCTACGCTGGAAAGGCAGTCCGATACGCAGAGCCTTGCTGAAGGTTCGATGCGGGAATACCGCCACAAGCTCGCCTCACTCCATGCCGAGTTGCACAAGCGCGAGGCGGAACTCGATAGTACCCGAGAAGAAATTGCTAAGCTTAAACAAACCGCGCCGCTTGCTCGCCAAGAGGCAAGCGATTACAAGGAACTCGCTCGGCATAACTATGTGGCGACGCATGAATACCTGGACAAGGAAAAGGCCGCGATTGAGCAAACTCATGAGCTGGCAGCCCAGGAAAGCCACGTGCGGGAACTCGAGGCCGGCATTGACGAGCAGCGGCGGACGATTGATACCACCGTTGCCACCTTTCGGCGTGAGCAGTGGGAGGCGTTGAATAAAGCGGAGCAGGACGCTGCTCAAACACGAGAGGAAGAGACCAAGGCCGACGCGCGTCAGAGCCTCATGCAAATCGAGAGCCCGGTGGCCGGTATCGTACAGCAGTTAAACGTACACACCGTCGGGGGAGTCGTCAGCAGTGCGCAGGCACTCATGGAAATCGTTCCAGACGATACGCTGGAGGTGGAGGCTCGCATCAGCAATAAAGACATTGGTTTTGTGAATCCCGGCCAAAGCGCCATGGTCAAGTTAGCAACCTTTCCCTATGCCCGATTTGGCTATCTGACCGGGAAAATCATTAAGGTGTCGAATGATGCAAGCTCGGATAAGAAGCTTGGGCTGGTGTTCTTGGCGCGCATTCAGATTCCGAGCAATCGATTCAGGGCGGATGGTAAGTGGATAAACCTAGCTCCCGGCATGGAAGTGACGTTAGAAGTTAGGACTGGCACGCAGAAGGTCTGGCAGTACTTCCTTAGTCCTTTGATCCAGACTGGCAAGGAAAGCTTACGAGAACGTTAACGGCGCGGTGGCGTAAAATGAGCCAGTCGATAGGGTAAATAAATTGCATATCCGCCAGTATTTGCTGCAAAAAGTCACAGGGAGCGATCTGCATGCTCGGCGCATTCTGAGCGGCGCGTCTCTTCTCATTGGCGTGCTTTTCATGGTCGCTCCGCTACGCGCCATCGGCGGCGATGTTTTTGCCACTAACGCTCAGATTCCCCCAAATCCAGCTGAGCCATTGCTCAGCAGCACCAACACGGAGTCCTGCAAGCGAAAGCCTATCTCATCTCCGATTGCCCTATTTGATGTGATCGAGCGCGCGCTGTGTGAAAGCCCCCAGAGTCGATCTGCGTGGGCGGAAATCAAACGAGCGGCAGCAGAGGTGGGGATCAGTAAATCCGCGTACTTGCCGACGCTTAGCGCCGACGCCAAGTACGTCTATCAACACAACAACGTGACGCAGCTATCGGGTGATCAGCTGCAGTCAGAGTTCGCCAAGGGCGTAAACGAGGAGACTCTCTCGCTCGGCTGGGTGCTGTATGACTTTGGTGTCCGCTCCGCTTCTTTGAAGAACAGTCAGGAGCTCTTGCTCGCAACGCAGGCAAACCAGAATGCATCGCTGCAATCGGTATTGGCACGATCCGCCAAGGACTATTTTACCGCTCAGGCGGCCAATGCAAATGTGCAGTCGAAGCGTCGCATCGAAGCGGCGGCTCGGGAAAATCTGGATGCGGCTGCCGCTCGAGTGATCAAGGGAGTGGCACCGATCACAGACCAATTGCAAGCAACTACGGCCCTCGCGCAGGGGACCTACGAACGCGTCAAATCGGAGGGTGATCTTCGGGCGGCAATAGGGATGCTCGCTGTGGATATGAGCCTATCTCCGGAGGAAACTCTCAACCTCCCAGAAATGGATTTCGGCGCGTTGCCGGACACTCTTTTTGTACGCGGTGTCCACGATTTGCTCGAGGACGCCAGACAAACTCATCCGAGGGTACTGGCCGCGGCGGCTCAATGGCAAGCATCGCTGGCCAACATTCACTTCGTGCGGGCCAAAGGATTGCCGGTATTGAAGTTGGTGGGGGAGACTGATCGCTCTAATCAACCGGTGGGCGCGAGCCTTGGGCAACCGGAGTATCCCGCCTTGACGCGAAACAACTACATTGGCGTCAAGATAGAAATACCGTTGTTTGAGGGATTTAACCGGGGCTATCAAATCAAAGAGGCAGAGGCGCAGGCGGATGTGCAAGAGCAGGCACTGCGTGATGTGCAGCAGCAAGTTGCGGTTGGTGTATGGGTGAGCGTACAAGCGCTCCAAACCGACACCGAGAATTTACGCAATACCGATGTCGTGTTGCAAAGTGCGAAGGAAGCTCTCGATGCGGCCCAACACCGTTATCGCATGGGTGCAGGAAACATTTTGGAGTTGCTGAGTGCTCAGAACACCTTATCCTCCTCTGAGCAGCAGCGGATTCAAGCCCAATTGGACTGGCGCACGGCTCGGCTACAACTAGCGGCGAGCTTGGGTACTTTGGGGATGTGGGCCATGCAGTGAGAGTCTCGCTTGCGATCACGGCACCCTGCTAAAATAAAAACTCGGTTCAGTTCAGATTGTTATTAGGTTCCGAAAGCAGCCATGTTGGGAATCATATCGTTTAGTTTAGTACGATCTGGGCGGCCAATGTCGGGAGATCCGGGAGCGGATATGACAGTAATTGTCCAACGGCAAAGAACTAATGACACCTTACTTAGCGAACTGACCCGAACATGCGGTGCCGCTATAGAATGGTCACACCGCGGGTGTTTAAACCAGCGCTAGCCCAGAAGTGGGTCTTTCCGTATTTCGCAAATAGATCAGGCGGTATAACGGGCTGCCGCTCGATGTACGCGACTTCTCTGCGGACGGTATGCAGGCCTGGCATGCCACGTGCCTCATCGTATTGGCGTGCTTCATAGACCACGTTCTTAAAGTCATGCTCGAAGTACGGCTCATCGAGCTTTTGATACAGACTCCGCAGCGTCTTGTCCGGTTCGCGCACGAGCGCATCATATGGAACAACGATGAGGCGCTGTGCAGCGTCCGAATACCAAGCTTCTCGAAGTGCGCTCCACGCGGCCCCGATCAAACCGGTTTCTGAGTTCATTAACGAATCGACCCGCGTATAGATGGACTCGCCGGTTTGTCTCGTAAATAAGGTAGACAGTTTCAGTGGGTGTTTGACTCGCAAGCGCTCTAGGCTGTCGAGAATCCATCCAATATCTCGAACACAACAGATGATTCGGGAGCGAGGGTATAACGTGCCAAGCAACGCCGCTTTACTGGTCCATGTCCTATTGGTATCAAACACCACCGTTCCGGCTGGCACATGAGCGTAGTAGATATCAAACAGTCCTCTTAACATCTGTGCGCAACGGGCTTCGTCAAAATGCACCGCGAATTCGCCGGTGCCACCAATTTGTTGGTGGACGACACCGCATAACATAGCGACAGGGCTGGTAATATCCGCTTGAAACCTAGGGTTCTGCCGCAGTACCGCGCAAAGCAAAGTCGAACCAGACCTTGGCAGCCCGGAGATAAAGTGAACGGACTCTAAATGGTTCGGCATCGCAATAAAGCCTCGCAAGAGAAAGACTCTAGAATAAGGGCATTGGGGTCATCGGTATTATATGCGCGACAACGGTTCTAACTAACGAGTCTCCTGGCGCCCGGCTTGGCGGCGCCTCTGCGTCCCTCCGTTGGAGCCTAATAGACCTACCCATGCCAACGGGCTTTCTGCTCCTCACGCACCCCGAGATTGTTACCCGCCGCTATACATCCAAGGGCTATGAGCCCCTTGCGGTGTTTTTTAACCCCCGCTTCGCGTGTGTTCGCAATCTAAAACATTAGGTATACAGCGACAAAGGAACGAGAAAAGCATCACGCGTAGTCATCGACAACCAAAAATCAGGGAATCCCCGAGTCTTCCTAAAGTCTCAGGCGCGTGATAACAAAACCTAACCAACTCTCCAATCTTTTTCCACACAAGAAAAATGTCTGTACAAAAAAAAGAAATCATATTGTCACTTGCAATCTTGAATGTTCTTGAGCTAGCCTCGCCCGGAGTTGAGTTAAGTTAAGTTTGATGCTGGTTTCAATTCGCACCGGATCGTGAAGCCGGCGCGAAACAGATCGATACGACGTTAGTTGGGCAGAGCAAGTCTGTTGCTGCTCGGTAGGGGCGGGAATCTCCGCTGATGTAAATGGAAGTGCGCTACTTTTGATTTAGGGACGAATCAAATGAGTACAGTCAGCAGCGGTCAAACTCAGTTCGTATCCTCCGGGCAGACAGTCAGCGGCACGATCGTTTTGAGCGGTGGGACGGAGTATGTCTCCTCGGGCGGCACGGCCAATGCCACGCTCTTAAGCGGTGTGATTGACGATTACGGCACTGTTAGCGGCGCCACCATCTACAGCGGCGGTATCGAATACGTCTACTCGGGCGGCGTGGACAGTGGCGCGACGATTTCGACAGGTGGCAAAGAGTATGTCTCCTCCGGCGGCAGCACGGTATCGACTATGTTGTCTGGGAGCACTGCCGA
>DASXNX010000186.1:0-40427 GCA_036494725.1 Steroidobacteraceae bacterium | reverse complement strand
TTCGTATCTGAATTCTAATCATGCTGTCCTCTCCCTGTGGCCTCAATCGGACAATGCCAATGAGGCCGGTCGCTCTATATAGCCGCCGAGACCATCCGGAATGATCTCAACGAGGCTAATTCTTCCGCCGGTAATTTCTGTTACTTTTCCGTCGTTCTGCCCGAGATAGTTGCCCGGTTGAACCTTGTGCACCAGGCCGTCTTTCGACTGCACCAGCCCGTAAAAATTGTTGCCCACCTTGAACGTGCCGACCATCCTCAGCGTATCCAAGGAAAAGCCCTCGAGAAATTCACGGCTGCGGCGCGAACTCGGCCGCAAATTTGCCTGGCTGCTGTTGGGACCCTGCGGTTGGAAGGGTGAGCGCAGATTGGCCGCGCTGTACACGAATGTTTCGTACGGCTTCACTTCCGGCAGCGGCTGGATGCGGCCGCCGGGTTTTTTCTTGGTGGCATCGATCCACTTCTGCAGATCCGATTGACCGCCCGAGCAGCCGGCCGCGACCAATGCCGCCAACACGACGCCGAGTGCGCCGATCGTCGATAGTTGTTTCACGTCGCGCCTCCCGCCTTCTTGGGAGCCGGTTTCGCGCCGCCCTGATCCTCGATGTAGCGGTAAGTCTTCGCAGTCACATCCATCGTCAGGTTGTCGTAGCCGCCCTTCGCATCCGTAGGCGTGATTTGAATGTCGTTCAAGGTCACGATGCGCGGCAACGCGGCGATGCCGCTCACGAACTTGCCGAAGTCGTGGTAGCTGCCCACCAATTTGATCTTGATCGGCAACTCGGCGTAGAAGCCGTTGCTCTTCTCGGCGCCGGGCTGGAACAGTTTTTCGGTGAGGCCCGCCGCCAGGCCGGTCTGCGAGATGTCGACGAGCAGGTTCGGAACTTCGGTCTTGCCGGGCAGCTGGCGCAGCATCGCGCCGAAACTGCGCTCCATCTCGCCGAGCTGCGCCTTGTAGGCGTCGAGGTTCGCCGCCCGTTGCTGTTTCTGTTCGAACTGGGCGCGCAGATCCATCTCATCCGCCTCGGCTTTCTGCAGCAGCGGCCGGTCGTCGTTCCACACGAACATGTACCAGCCTACCGCGGCCACCACGGCAAAGCCGAAAGCAACGAAGAAGCCGCGTACGGCCAGCGGCCAGCGGCCGACGTCGCGCGGGTCCAGACTTCGAAGTTGATCCCAGAGGTTGTTCATTTCGCCGCAACCTTTTTAACTGTTGTTTCGCCGCCGTTCTCCACATCCACGCCGATGACGTCGCTGGTCATGGTGAAGCTCGAGCCGCCGGTCGGTGAGTCCTTCGCGGTCTCAACCACCTGCAGCTGCGGGTTATCCATCCACGATGAGGAATCGATGTTGCGCATGAAAGTGGACACGCGCGTGCTCGATTGGGCTACGCCCTTGATCTCGAGCCTTTTTCCGGTCTCCTTGATCTGGGTCAGATAGATGCCCTCCGGCACCGTCTTCACCATTTCATCGAACAGGTGGACGATCTCCGGACGCTTGCGCTGCAGCTTCTCGATGATCTCCATGCGCGCGACCAAGCGTTGCTTGCGGTTCTCGAGATCCTGGATGTCGGCGATCTGTGCATCGAGCTTCTTGATCTCGTTTTTTAGAAGCGTGTTCTTGGCGTTCTGCGAATCGATCCAGCTGGTGTACAACACCTTGCCGCCGAGTACGAAGATGATGCCGGCAATCGCCGCGCCGCCCAGAGCGACGCCGAATTCGCGCCGCCGGACTTTGCGTTCTTGTTCGCGCCAGGGAAGTAGATTAATACGCGGCATGGCTGCTCTTTTAGTCGAAGCTTCGCAGCGCTAGGCCGCAGGCTGTGAGTAACGCCGTGGCGTCGCGCGCCACGGCTTGGGCTTTGGCCTTGGACGACACTTTCATGTTGCCGAGCGGATCGCCTCGATCCGCCGGCACGCCGACGCGGCTCGAGATGACGTCGGCGACGCCGGGAATGTTGGCGCAGCCGCCGCAAATCAGGATCTGATCCGGCTGTGCGCGGCCGCTGCCCGAAGCGAGATAAAACTGCAGCGAGCGGCTGACCTGTTGTGTCATGTCGTCGATGAAGGGGTCCAAGACTTCCGGTTGATAGTTGCTGGGCAGGCCGCCTTCCTTCTTGGCGCGGCCCGCTTCCTCCATGCTCAACCCATAGGTGCGCATGATTTCTTCGGTCAGTTGCTGGCCGCCGAATGCAAAGTCGCGCGTGTAGATGACGCGCATGTCGCGCAGCACGCTGAAGGTGGTGCTGCTGGCGCCGAAATCGACCACCGCGACGGTGCGGTCCAAGCCGCCGTCGGGCATTTGATGGCGCATGAGCGCGCAGGCATTTTCCAGCGCGAATGCTTCGACATCGACCAGGTGCGCGGTCAGCCCGGAGGCTTGCACGGCGGCCTGGCGTTGTTCGACGTTCTCGGTGCGGGTGGCCACCAGCAGCACGTCGAGCATGTCGGGATCTTTTTCGGAAGGGCCGACGACCTGGTAGTCGTAGCTGACCTCTTCCATCGGGAAGGGAATGTACTGGTCGGCCTGCATTTCGACCTGGCCTTCCAGCTCGTTCTCGCCGAGATTCTTGGGCATCTGGATCACTTTCGTGATCGCCGCGTCGCCGGAAATCGCAATGGCTGCGAGCCGGCTCTTGGCGCCCGAACGTTTCACCGCGCGCCGAATCGCCTCGCCGACCGCTTCCGCGTCGACGATGGCCTTTTCGTTGATGGCATTATGGGGCGTTGGCTCCGCCGCATAAGATTCCACGCGATACTGACCGCCCGACATCGAGAGCTCGATGAGCTTCACCGACGAGGTGGTTATGTCAAGTCCCAAAAGCGGACGATATCTTTTTCCTAACGACCACACAAATTATTTCCCTTTTTGCTCAATGCCTTGTAGGTCGAAACTGGTGCACGAGATTAGCTTCCGTAAGCAAACTTAGCAAGAAACTGTTAAATAGAACGTGAAGCTACTCACGGTAATCGCCCCTGGAGACGTCCAACTCGGCAAAGTGAGACTTGCGGCGAATTCGTAGCTTCCTAAGGACAGTCGACTCATCTATTCAAGCCTCGCCGCCTAGCTTCTAGGCGTTTGGTTAATCTTAGGTGGGCAACCTAAGCGGTCCTTTTGAGGTCCAAACCTTAGGTTGCTCTGCCTGACCGGCGGTAATATGCAGCCATATCCGCCGGGCGCAATAAGTTAGAACGGTTTCCTGTGGCCAAACGTTATCTAGTTCTCATATCGCGAATTTGTGCAGTTTTAGTCGGCTTAATAGCGCTAATTGCCTTCGCCAATGTCTGTGCTTATGTCTACTTGAGGCCGGCCCTCCCGGATGTGGCAAGCCTGCGGGAGGTGCAACTCCAGGTCCCGCTGCGGATCTATTCGCGCGACGGCAAGCTGATCCAGTCGATCGGCGAGCAGCGCCGCATCCCTGTGAGCTATGAGCAGCTGCCGAAGAAGCTGATCCAGGCCTTCCTGGCCACCGAAGATGACCGCTTCTTCAGGCATCACGGCGTCGATTGGCAGGGAATTTTGCGGGCGGCGGTGGCCAACTTGAAGGCCGGCGGCATCCGCCAGGGCGCGAGCACCATCACCATGCAAGTGGCTCGCGACATGTTCTTGACCCCGCGCCGCGACATGAAACGCAAGATGAGCGAAATCTACATTTCGCTGCTGATGGAGTCGGAGTTCAGCAAGGAAGAAATCTTCTCCCTGTACGTCAACAAGATCTTCCTGGGGCAACGGGCTTATGGCGTCGGCGCCGCGGCCGAGGTGTATTTCGGCAAGGAATTGGACCAGCTCAGCATCGCCGAAATGGCAACGCTCGCGGGAATTCCCACGGCTCCGTCGACCGTCAATCCCGTCGCCAGCGCCGAGGCTGCCAAGGTGCGGCGCGCACATGTCCTGGGAAGGATGCTGGAGCTCGGCTATATCAACCAGAGCGAGTACGACACCGCAAAAAATAGTCCCATGGAATCACGGCTGCACGGAGCGTCCATCGAAGTGGATGCTCCCTACGTGGCGGAAATGGTACGCAACGACATGCAGGTGAAATACGGCGATGCCGTCTACACCGCCGGCTACAAGGTGTTCACCACCATCGATTCGCGCCTGCAGGCGGCGGCTCAAGTGGCGCTGCGCACCGGCCTCTTGGAGTACGACATTCACCACGGCTACCGCGGCGCCACCGCCAAGGTCGACATGTCGAAGATCGTCACGCCCGCGCAGTTCGACTCACAGCTGGAAGAGTTTCCGGTCATCGGCGGCTTGAAGCCCGCCATCGTGGAAAAAGTCGAGGCCAAGAGCGCCAGGATTTACGTCAAGGATCTTGGGCAGGTAACGCTGCCGTGGGAAAAACTGTCCTGGGCGCGGCGCGAGCTTCCCGATGAAAAGGTCGACGCCGCTCCGGCCCAAGCAACCGACATCTTGAGCCGCGGCGATGTGATTTATACCGTGGGAAACAGCGCGGAATCGCTGCGCTTCGTGCAGGTGCCGCAGGCGCAAAGCGCGCTGGTGTCGGTGGACCCCAGGGATGGCGCCGTCGTGGCGCTGGTGGGCGGATTCGATTTCTTTCAAAGCAAATTCAACCGTGTGACTCAGGCCAGGCGCCAACCCGGCTCCGGGTTCAAGCCCTTCATTTATGCCGCTGCTTTCGACAAGGGATTCACGCCCGCCAGCGTGGTTCTCGATGCGCCGGTGGTGATCGACGAGGAAGGCAAGGAGGAGGCGTGGCGCCCGAAGGAATTCGAGAGCAAATTTGCCGGACCGGTTCGCCTGCGCGACGCGCTGGTCTTTTCGAAGAATCTGGTCTCGGTGCGTTTGATGCGCGCCATCGGCGGGGAATACGCACGCAGCTACGTGACTCGATTCGGCTTCGATAAATCGCAGCTTCCGGACGATTTGACGCTCGCGCTGGGCACCGCGGAGTTGAGCCCGTTGCAGGTGGCGATCGGCTACTCCACCTTTGCCAACGGGGGATTCAAAGTCAGTTCCTACTACATTGACCGCGTGGAAGATGCCGGCGGCAAGGTGCTCGAGCAAGCGAACCCCGCCATTGCCTGCCCGCAATGCGGCCGCCCCAGCGATGCCGCGGCGCCGAGAAGCGCGTCCGGTGCTCGTTCGAACATGCTGGACGAATCTCCTCGTGATGGTAAGACACTGATTCCTGTGAAGAAACTGGCTCCGCAAGTCATCCGGCCGCAGGTCGCCTACCTGCTCGCCGACATGATGGCCGATGTCATCAGGCGCGGCACCGGCCAGCGTGCCCGCACTCTCAATCGCGACGACATTGCTGCGAAGACCGGCACCAGCAACGACGCGCATGACACCTGGTTCAATGGTTTCAATGGCGATCTGGTCACGACCGTCTGGGTTGGCTTCGATGCGGACCGATCCTTGGGCGAAGGCGAGCAAGGTGGACGCACGGCGGTGCCGGCGTGGACTTATTTCATGCACGAGGCGCTCGCCGGCACCGCGCGGCACGGAGTGCCGGTCCCGGACGGCATCGTGAGCGTGCGCATTTCGCCGCAAACCGGCTTGCTCGCGAGCGCCGATAATCCGAACGGGATCATGGAAAAATTCATCGAGGGGAATTTGCCCAAGGCGGAGCTGTATGAAGGGCAGAACGCGAACAACCCCGAAGGCGACAAACCGTTATTCTAGGAACCGGTCCGAACAAATGGCTAAGAAATTTTCGCAGCGTGCGGAGGATTTACGCCGGGCTCTCGCGCAAGAGGCCGCACGCATCATGGCGGAGCACGGCATAGAGGATTTTTTGCAGGCCAAGCGCAAGGCGGCGGATCGCCTGGGCGTGAACGATGTGTCGGTGCTGCCGAAAAATATCGAGATCGAAGATGCACTGCGCGCCCACCAGCGGCTATTCGGACGCGATACCCACGATCACACTTTGAAGGAGCAGCGCCGCATCGCCTTGGATACCATGCGGATTCTGGCCGAATTTCAGCCCAGGCTGGTGGGCTCGGTGCTCACCGGAACCGCGACCAACTACAGCGACATCAATTTGCATTTGTTTGCCGATGCCTCCGAAGCCGTGGCGATACGGCTTTTGGAAATCGGCGTGCCGCACGAATTCTACGAGCGGCGCGTCAAGATGGATGCGGAACGCAGCGTCAACTACCCGGCGTTGCGCTTCGAGGCCAATGGCCGCACCGTCGATGCAACAGTGTTCCCCATCGATGGCATCCGGCAATCCCCGTACTCGCCGGTCGACGGCCGGCCGATGAAGCGTGCCGATACCCGCGAGGTGTCGGAATTGGTCGGTTCCAACTAACTGCTGTTCCAACCAGCCGCTTCGGATTCTTAAGGCTTGGCCTGCCATACGGCCATCATGTCCGGCGAGCCCTGCGCGCGCACGCCGTTGTCGGTCAGGATGTCATCGGTGGCGGCCATGGCGGCTTGCCGCGAAAACACCAACGCCTCTCCGCCCCTGGCGGCGAACTCGAAGGTGACAAAGGGATCTTTCAGATCGCGCAGCAATTCCACCAGATGCTTCAAGCTCTTTACCGGCGTTCCGTTCACCGACTCCAGCACGCTGCCCGTGGGGTTCGAATAGCCGTTCGCCAGCTTGTGCGGAAAGAAGGGCGAGGAAACGATCACCAGCTCCTGCAGTTCCGGCGTGGGCGGGTCGTAGGCCCGGGTAACCAGCGGGCTTTTCAAAAACCCAAGCAGGCGCATCAGGCCCGCGTTCTTTTCGAATCCCGCCATGAATTGCCGCGTTGCGCCTGAAAACGCGATTGGTCCGTAGACAAAGTAGGAAGGGTATCCGCCGTCCAGATCCGGCGCCACGGTGGGACGATCGGTCGATACCGGCAATTCGATCTTGAGCGGCTTGCCGGCGCGAACCACCGTCAAGGGCAGCTTGCCGTCCTTGGTCAGCTTCTGGATCAGGTAGGAGAAGCTCACCCGCAAATCCTTGTCGATCTTGATCATGCCCTGGTTGTCGATGGGCGTGTCGCCGATGTGAGTGATCACGTCCCATTCCTTCAGCGGGTAGGAAGCATCGGTCTTATCGGGCCGGTGAACGACCATCCCCTCGACGCTTTTGTCGAGCTTCAGATATTGGCGCAGCGCGGGATTTTCCAGCGTCTGCAGATCGTCGTACATGGCGGCCTTGCCGTCATAATGGCCGTCGGCGATGTGCTTGAGGAACAGGTCCACTTCTTCATTGGGAATGATGTAGCCGATGTTCTGGGTATCGCCCCCCAGGCGGCTGAAGGCCAGTCCGATCATTTTGTCGCCGGCGATGGCCGGGCCGCCGCTGTTGCCCGGATTGATGGCCGCATCGATCTGAATGCGCAATCCGGATACCGGATAGTTGTAGGACACGAATTCAATTCGCGACACGATGCCCTTGGTGATGGACAGCGACGAACCGCCGGCGGGAAATCCATAAGCCAGCACCGCGTCCTTGATCTGCGGCAGCTTGCTGGCTCGCGCCACCGGCGGGTGCGTGTCGAAGAAGCTCGGATCGTCCAGCTGCAGCACGGCCAGATCGATGCCGGGCGCCACCGCGAGCACCGTCGCCGACAGCTTGTCGCCGGCCGCGTTCGCCTGAACTTGAACCTGGCTGGCATACAGCACGGCGTGCGCGTTGGTCAGGATGCGCTTGCCTTCGATCACCACGCCCGAGGCGGTGGCTTCGCTGGGCGCCTGCTTGGCCCAAGGCTTGAAAGGATCGGGGTAACGCATGGTCGAGAATATCTTCACGACCGAGTTCTCCAATGATGGAGGCTCTGCGCTATCGGCGGCATGCTGCGCGGCCGGCGCCGCACCGGTGAACAACATCACGCCGACCAAGGCAAATAGCAAGTTACGTACCATGAATTTGTCGCGTCCTATTTTCCGCCGACCGAAAACGCCAGCAAGGCGTTGCCGGAATTGATGAACACACTGCCATTCACAATGGTCGCCCCGCCGCGGTCCAAGGGGCCGCCGGCGGCGTGGACGCCATTTTGCGTTTGGAATGCCTTCGCTGTATCGAAATCCCAAAGAATCTTGCCGTCGATGGTCGAGTAGACGCGCAGGTGTCCATCCAGCGACCCTGAGAATGCACCCCCGGGCATGACCGTGACCGCCTGCGACTGGCCGTGCCAGCAATTCTCCGCACCCCACGAACAGGCCGGCTCGGGGGCCCGGGTGTTCCAGCGAACGACACCGGTTTTCAGATCCATTGCCGTCAGGCTTCCGGCCGCATTGCTGGGCTCCGCCAGCCGGCCGGAGTCGGCGACATACAAATTCTTGTAGTCGGCCGCGAATCCCCAGGCGACGCCCCCGGCGCCCGTATTCGGCACCCCATTCGCCGCCGTTCCGCCGCCCGCCTTCCAGAGAATCTCACCGCCATGGTCGGGATCGAGCCCGTACACCATGCCCGACAACTGACCCGCCAAGATGATTTGATTGCCGCTGCCCAAGGTCCGAAGGACCGGCGAGCTGATGAAACCGCCGGCCGCCCCGCCCGCGGCCTCGAGCTGCTTGACCCAGCGCAGCTTGCCGTCGTTCAAATCGAATGCGACCACCGCATTGGTGAGCGACTGCGGGATCCCGGTGGCGGAGCCGCCGGTGGTCACGTAAAGCACGCCGCGCTTGGTATCGATGGTCGGCGACGAGGAGATGGCGGCGCCGGCCGGTCCGAATTCCTGCACCCCGGCGCCATTCTTGCGCGTTGCCTGTGGCTCCTCGAGCACGGTGTAACTCTTCCAAACGACGTGTCCGGTGGCGATATCCAGGGCAACGACGCTGCCGCGAAACGTACAGCAGCCGTAGCCTGCGGTGGCGGACATCTTGTCCTCGTTCGAGCCGACCGCGACGAACAGGTGATCGCTGTTCAGCGTCGGCGCGCCCACGATTCGGGCCGACGGATGTGTGTCCACGCGGGTCTTCCAGATCAGGGTCCCCTTTTGTGCATCGACGGCATAAACCATGCCGCTGTCATCTCCGAAGAAGGCCGCACTCGGCGCCTTGATGACGTCGAGATGCGCCAACGTGCGCTTCAATTTCCTAGGGATAGCCGCTCTTTTCGACTGTCCCAGCTCGCCGATGGAAATCGCCGTGCTGCCGCCCGCGGGTACATCATAGGTCCAGTAGGTGCATCCGGCTTTCGCGTCGAGGGCGTACACGCGTCCCGCTGAACTGGCGACGAACAATCTGCCGTCCACCGCCGTGGGTTGACCGGCATTGCCGCCGCCCTGAAAACCGAAGGCCCATTTCAATCCCAGCTTCGGCACATCCATCGCGCGAATCGCGGGCTCCGGTTGGTAGCGCGTATTGTCCGTGTCCCGGCCCCAGCCGTTCCATTGCACGCTGCCGAGAGCGACCGGCTGCGCCGCGTCCGCGCAGACATTCTTTTCAGGCAGCAAAGGCGTTACGGGCGCGACTGGCGGCGCGGGCACCGGCGCGGGCACCGGCTCATCGGCGGCACGGACGACGACGCCGAGCAGCGCAGCGGCTAGAAGGAACAAAACCCTCGCTGAAGCCGGCATCGATCAGCGCTTTTCAATCGGCTGGTAATCTCGCTTGGTGGGACCGGTGTACAGCTGGCGCGGACGGCCGATTCGCATTTGCGGATCGGAAACCATCTCCTGCCACTGCGCAACCCAGCCGGCGGTTCGTGCAATCGCAAACATGACCGTGAACATCGAACGCGGGATGCCGAGCGCGCTGTAGATGATGCCCGAATAGAAATCGACGTTGGGATAGAGTTTTCTTGAAACGAAATACTCGTCCTTGAGCGCGATATCCTCCAGCTTGAGAGCCAGATCGAACAGCGGATTGTTCGTTCTGCCGAGCTTCTCCAGCACGCGGTAGCACATGGCGCGGATGATCTTCGCGCGCGGATCGAAATTCTTGTAGACCCGGTGGCCGAAGCCCATCAGGCGCACGCTGTCATTTTTGTCTTTGACCTTGGCCAGGAACTTGTCGATGTTGGCCACCGAACCGATGCTGTCCAGCATATCGAGGACGGCTTCGTTCGCGCCGCCGTGCGCCGGTCCCCATAGCGCGGAAACGCCCGCTGAAATCGCAGCGTAAGGATTGCAGCCGGTGCTGCCCGCCAAGCGCACGGTCGAGGTGCTGGCATTTTGTTCATGATCGGCATGCAGTATGAACAAGAGATCCAGCGCCTCGGCGGCCACCGGATCAATTGCATACGGTTCGCAGGGAACCGCGAAGAACATGTTGAGCATGTTCGCGCAGTAGCGAAGGTCGTTGCGTGGATAGATGAACGGCTGGCCCAGCGTGTGCTTGTACGCGGCCGCGGCGATGGTCGGCAGCTTGGCTATGATGCGATGCGCGAAAATCTCGCGATGCCGCGGATCGCCTATATGCGTGGTGTCGTGATAGAAGGCAGCCATCGATGCGACCACCGCCGAGACCATCGCCATCGGGTGCGCGTCATGATGAAAACCCTCGAAAAACCCAAGCAATTGTTCGTTGACCATGGTGTGACGCATGATCGAATTGTTGAACGCCTCGAGCTCGACTTTGTTAGGCAAGCTGCCGTTGATCAGCAGGTTGGCGACTTCGAGAAAGCTCGATTTTTCCGCCAGCTGCTCCACCGGATAGCCTCGATACAGGAGCACGCCCAAATCGCCGTCGATATAAGTGATCTTGCTTTCGGTGCTGGCCGTGGCCATGAAGCCCGGATCGAAGGTGAACACACCTTGGTCCTTGGTCAGATTCGAAATGTTGAGCACATCGGGACCGATGGTTCCGGAAATGGCGTCCAGCTGGCTGGTCTTACCGGTCGCGAGATTCTTGAGTTCGTATTTCGTGCTCATTCTGCTTATCCGGGTTGGCTTATTCGAACTTTGCAGCCTTGCACGCCCCATTCACGGAATCAAGCAGGCAGGTCGCGGCGCGCGCACTGCTAACGCGCGTCTGCTAACGCGCGTCTGCTAACGCGCACGGCCGAGTTCGCGTCTTTTCCAGAGAGACTTAAGAGGCCGAGACTTTTCCCGCAGTGGCGTACTTTTTACGGAATTTATCGACGCGGCCGCCGGTATCCACGATCTTCTGCTTGCCGGTGTAGAACGGATGGCAGTTCGAGCAGACCTCGACCTGCAAGTCATGACCGATGGTCGAGCGCGTTTCGAAGGTGTTGCCACAGGTACAAGTGACGTTGATCTGTTTGTAGTCTGGGTGAATGCCGGCTTTCATGGGAACCTCGTGAATCAGTTGCGGCAGAATCGATACGCTCGAACATCAAGCGACCGCCACGCCTTGGACCCTATTTGTTGGCGCTCCACACTAGAAAATCAATGCCAAAAAACGGGGCCGCGCATGATATGCGAGAGCGGCGGCGTGGACAAGAGCAACAGGATTGACATATTTGTCCACAAAAACTGTGGATAAGTCTGTGGACGGCAGACCTCGCAGGCGATTCGCACTGCAGAAATTCGCGTAATTGTTAATTTGATCAAAAAATAGACAGGGCACTTTCGTCTTTAAATTCAATGGGTTGCAATACGCATCTGAACCACGTTGAGTGCAATGTGCTGTAGGTCTCACTTTGTGATGGGCGTGCACCCCGATGTGTATAAACCTAGGCCAAGAAACTTGCCTGCAGATCGTTGAGGAAGCGCCTTCCCAAGTCGGTCGGCTGCCAGCCGTTCGGGGTCTGCTCCAGCAAACCCCGAGTTTTCGCCATCCGCAGCTTCGGCGCGAGGGAATCCGGATCGAGCCCGGTTCGCGCCTGGAGCTGCTCGTGAGTGAACCCTTCGTTCAAGCGCAGCGCATTCAACATGAACTCGAACGGCAGGTCTGCCGCATCAATGAAGGCGCTGATCCCGATGGCGGGCCGCCCGCCCTGAACCTGATCCTGGTATTCGCGCGGCTGTTTCGGTTTCGTGGTGCGCAGAATCCGTCCCGGGAGTGCCAAGCTGATCTTTCCGTGAGCTCCCGCGCCGATACCTAAGTAATCCCCAAACTCCCAGTAGTTGAGGTTGTGCCTGCAGCGCGCGTCCTGCCTCGCGTAGGCCGATATCTCGTACTGCTCATAGCCCGCTTCCGCGAGCAATTTTTGGCCCTCGGTCTGCATTTGCCAGGCGGCGTCTTCGTCCGGCAGCGGCGGCGGACGCGAATGAAACACCGTGCCGGGTTCGAGAGTCAGGTGGTAGTAGGAAATATGTGCGGGCTTGAGCGAGCACGCCGTGCGCACGTCAATCAGCGCCTCATCCAGGGTCTGTTGCGGCAGCGCATACATCAGATCCAGATTGAAGTTATCGAGCCTCGCGGCGCGCAGTTCTTCGACCGCCCGATACGTGTCCTCGACCGAGTGAATGCGTCCGAGTGCTTCGAGTGCGCGTCGATCGAAGCTCTGCGCACCGAGGGAAACGCGGTTGATGCCCGCTTCGGCGTAGCCTGAGAATCGTCCGCGTTCGATGGTGCCCGGATTCGCCTCCAAGGTAATTTCAGCGGTGTCCGCGAATTCGATTCTTTGCCGAAGGGCGCGCAGCAATCGCACAAAATCCTCGGGCGAAAACAAGCTCGGGGTGCCCCCGCCGAAGAACACCGTGTCGATCCTGCGTCCTGCGAGCCGGGGCGTTTCAGTATCGAAGTCCCTCAGCAGCGCATCGATGTACGAGGAATCCGGCCGGGCCGATTTCAATTGATGCGAATTGAAATCGCAGTAGGGACACTTGCGCACGCACCAGGGCATGTGCACGTAGAGCGCCAGCGAAGCATCCATCTAAGGTCCGTGGCGCGATGGCTCGCGGCGGGCTTGCAGCATCTCGCGCAACCTCCGCATCGCCATGCCGCGATGGCTGCGGCTGTTCTTCTCCGCCGGCCCGATCTCGGCGGCCGTCAGCCCAAGCTCGGGCACCCAGAAATAAGGGTCGTAGCCAAATCCCCCCGTGCCGCGCGGCGCCTCGAGAATGAATCCTTCCCACACTCCCTCGGCGATGAGCGGCACATCGTCGGCCTCGACGAACGCCAGCGCGCAACGATAACGGGCTTGCCGCCGCTTGAACGGCAGGCCCTCGAGCGCCCGCAGAAGCTTGGCATTATTGTCCTCATCGCTGCCTAAGGGTCCGGCATAGCGCGCGGAGAAAATGCCGGGTGCTCCGCCAAGAGCATCCACCTCGAGCCCGGAGTCGTCTGCGACCGCTGCGGAACCGCTCGCCGACGCCGCATGGCGCGCCTTCAATATCGCGTTCGCGGCGAAGCTCGTGCCGGTTTCCTCGGGCGAGGACAGCTTGAGTTCGCCGAGGCTCAAGACGGCGAACGGCAATCCGGCCAGCAGCGAACGAAATTCGCGTAGCTTGCCCGGATTGGCGCTGGCGAGGACGAGGGGCTTAAGTGGCGCGGGCGCTCTGCTGTGCTGCATGTAATTGCGCAATGCCTTGCGCCGCAAGGTCGAGTAATTGATCGAGCTCGTGCCGGCGGAATGCGTGGCCTTCGGCGGTACCCTGTACTTCGACGAAGGCACCGCCGCTGTTCATCACCACATTCATATCCGTTTCCGCGTTGGAATCCTCTGCGTAGTCCAGATCCAGAACGGGCGTGCCGCGATAGATGCCCACCGAAACGGCCGCCACCTGTCCGTGCAGCGGGTTGGACGCGATCGCGCGCTTTTCGAGCAGGGTATCGATGGCATCCGCCAGCGCCACGAAGCCGCCGGTGATCGCCGCGGTGCGCGTGCCGCCGTCCGCCTGCAGCACATCGCAATCGATGGTCACGGTGCGCTCGCCCAGCCCCTTCAAGTCCACCACGGCGCGCAGCGCCCGGCCGATCAGACGCTGAATCTCCTGGGTGCGGCCGGTTTGCTTGCCGCGCGCCGCTTCGCGCGCCGAGCGCGTGTGAGTCGCGCGCGGCAACATGCCATACTCGGCCGTCACCCAACCCTGGTTCGCGCCGCGCAGGAAACCCGGCACGCTTTCTTCGATGCTGGCCGTGCACAAGACCCGCGTGGCGCCGAAGGCCACGAGCACGGAGCCCTCCGCGTGCTGTGTAAAACCGCGCTCGAACTTGAGCTCGCGCAATTGATCGGCCGCCCGCCCGCTGGGACGAACGCTCATGCGGCCTTCCAGCGCAGCGCGGCAGCGCTGGTGTTGTCGCTGTAGGGCGCGGAGGCTTCCACGGCTTGCGCCCCAAGATCATTGAGCGTGTCGCGCAGCGGCTTGGTGTTGACCTGCGCGAAGCGCACGAAATCCTGATCCTTCAGATTGGCCCACAATCCGTCCGTGCATAGCAGCAGCACGTCGCCGGCCTTGAGCCGCCGCCGCGTCGAAATGGTCATCTCGGGCAGCGCCGCGTCTCCGCCGAGGCAACATTCAACATAATTGCGCATCGGATGGCCGTGCACCTCGGCCTCGGTGATCAAGCCCTCGCGCAGCAATACCTCGACATGGCTGTGATCGCGGGTGCGTTCCAGAACCTGCGATTGGCGCAGCTGATAAATGCGGCTATCGCCGACATGCGCCCAATAGGCCGCCGAATCCTGTACCAGAGCCACGGCGCAGGTGGCGCGCGGCCGGGCTTCGACGCTCAAACCCGCGCCGAGCTTTACAACCTCTTCGTGCGCTTTACCGAGCGACAGATGCAGGAACCCGAGCGGATCGAAAATCGGATGCGGTGTTTGCCAAAAGGCCTCGAGCAGCGTGGCGAGCGCCGTCTCCGCGGCGCGCGCACCCTCGGCATGGCCGCCCATGCCGTCGATGACGACCAAGAGGACAGACTGGTCCGCGGCCGCCACCGCGACTCGATCCTGATTTTCCTCGCGGTGCCCGATAAGGCTCACGTCCGCGGTTTCGATCTGCAATGACTGCTCCTCGATCTGGTAAGCTTGTTCGTTCAAGATTATCCGATTTTAGCGACGACCCCCATGATTCGTAGCATGACCGGCTTTGCCCGACGCGAGCGGCAATTCCCATGGGGATTGTTGGCCTGGGAACTGAAGACGGTCAATCATCGATTTCTCGAGCTCGGTTGCCGGCTGCCCGAGGAATTCCGCGGTGCCGAAGCGGACTTCCGGACCGCGGTTGCCGCGGCGGTACGCCGCGGGAAAGTGGACTGTTCCCTGTATTTTAGGCCCGCGGTCGTTGCCGCCTCGCTGGAGGTCGATGCCGAGTTGCTCGCCAGTCTGGTGTCGCGCAGCCAGCAAGTCGCGGCGCAAGCGGGCGCCGCGGCGCGCATCGACGTGCTGGATTTGCTGCGCTGGCCGGGCGTGGTGCGCGACCACTCGCGCGATACCGCGCCCATGGTCGCCGCCGCGCAAAGCTTGCTCGCCGATGCATTGGCCGACCTTGGCAGGTCCCGCGAAAGCGAAGGCGGGCGTTTGCGCGACGCCTTGGAGCAGCGTTGTGCGGGCCTGCTCGAGTTCTCGGAGCGGGTCACCGACCGGCTGCCGGAGATTCGCGCGCGCTTGCGCGCCAAATTGCTCGACCGCATCGCGCAGTTGGTCGCGGACGTCGACCAAGATCGCCTCGAGCAGGAACTGGCGATCCTGGCGCAGCGCCTCGATGTCGACGAAGAAATCGACCGGCTGCGCGGCCACGTAACGGAGGTTCGCAAAACCTTCGAGGGCAAGGAAGCCGCGGGACGGCGCTTGGATTTTCTGATGCAGGAGCTGAATCGGGAAGCCAACACGTTGTCGTCGAAGTCCCAGGACATCGAAACCACGCGCGCCGCTGTCGATATGAAGGTGCTGATCGAGCAGATGCGCGAGCAAGTGCAAAACATCGAGTGAGATGCCGCTGCCTCCTGAAGTTTTGAGCCGCCGTAAGGCTGACCGCGCGCAGCTGATAGCGCTCAGGCTCGCCGCGCCCGCCGCCGACCACGCCCGCTGGAGCGCCCAGATCGAGGCGTCGCTGCGCTCGGGATTCAGCGCGCTCGAGCGCATGACGGTTGGGTTCTGCTGGCCCTTCCAGGGCGAGTTCGATGCACGGCCCTTCGTTACCCATCTGCGGCAGCGCGGCGCGCGCACGGTGCTGCCGGCGGTCGTCGCCAAGGGGCAGCCGCTCGAGTTTCGCGAATGGTGGCCGGGAGTCAAAATGACCAACGGCGTATACGACCTGCCGGTGCCCGACGGCACTTCCGTCCTCACGCCCGATGCGCTGCTGATTCCGGCGCTCGGCATCGGCGCGCACGGCGACCGGCTCGGCTACGGCGGAGGGTATTTCGACCGCACGCTCGCCGCGCTTCGCCCGAAGCCGCTCGCCGTGGGGCTTGCCTTCGAATTATCGCGGATCGCGACCATCCTGCCTCAGCCCCACGATGTATTCATGGACTTTGTGGTCACCGAGGCCGCGATCGAAGCGGCGGCGGCGCAGGGCCTCGAACCCTTGAGCGCCGAGGCCTGCCGGACGCGCCTGGCCGCTCTCGCCGCGCAGCGCGGGCTGCCGCGCAAGGATCCGTAACGGCCCGCGCCCGGACGAATGGTTACAATGTCGCCCCCCGAACCTCAGCATCACAGGAATACGTCGTGCGTTCAGACATCGAGATTGCGCAAGCTGCAACCCTCAAGCCCATCAACCAGATCGCGTCCCGGCTCGGCATCCCCGAGGAGGCGCTCGACGCGTATGGCCGCCATAAGGCGAAGATTTCGTTCGACTTCATCAACGGCCTTGCGGAGCGCACCAACGGCAAGCTGATTCTCGTCACGGCGATCAGCCCGACGCCGGCCGGCGAGGGCAAGACGACGACCACGGTGGGCCTCGGCGATGCGCTCAACCGCATCGGCAAGAAAGCCGTGATCTGCCTGCGCGAGCCGAGCTTGGGTCCGGTGTTCGGCATGAAGGGCGGCGCCGCCGGCGGTGGCATGGCGCAGGTCGTGCCGATGGAAGACATCAATCTGCATTTCACCGGCGACTTCAACGCGATTGCACTCGCCAACAATCTGCTGGCCGCCCTGCTCGACAACCACATCCATCACGGCAACGAGCTCGGCATCGACGTGCGGCGCGTCACGTGGAAGCGCGTAATGGACATGAACGATCGCGCCTTGCGCGACATTACCGTGGCACTGGGCGGCACCGCCAACGGCTACCCGCGCCAGGACGGCTTCGACATCGTTGTCGCCTCGGAGGTCATGGCGATCTTTTGTCTCGCAACCAGCCTCGAGGATCTCAAGGTAAGGCTCGGCAACATCGTCGTTGGCTACACGCGCGACCAGAAGCCGGTGCGGGCACGGGACCTCAAAGCTGCGGGTGCGATGACCGTGCTGCTGCGGGAGGCGCTGAAGCCGAACCTGGTGCAGACACTCGAGAACAATCCGGCCCTCATTCACGGCGGCCCGTTCGCGAACATCGCACACGGTTGCAACTCGGTGCTCGCGACGCAGACCGCCCTCAAGCTCGCGGACTACGTGGTCACCGAGGCCGGTTTCGGCGCCGACCTCGGCGCCGAGAAGTTCATCGACATCAAGTGCCGCAAGGCGGGACTCAAGCCGGCGGCGGTGGTGCTGGTGGCGACGATCCGCGCGCTCAAGTACCACGGCGGCTGCGACCTCAAGGAGGTCAACAAGGAGAACCTGGCTGCGCTCGAGAAGGGCATCGCCAATCTCGAACGGCATGTCAACAACGTGCAGAACCACTACGGCCTGCCGTGCGTCGTGGCGGTCAACCATTTCACCTTCGACACCGAGGCCGAGTTCAAGCTGCTGCAGGCGAAGCTTTCGCATCTCAAGGTGCCGGTGATCTCGGCACGCCACTGGGCCGAGGGCGGCGCCGGCGCCGAGGCGGTCGCGCGCGCCGTGGTCGAGCTTGCCGAGCGTCCCGCTGCGGCCGAATTCCGCTTCGTCTACGACGACGCACTGCCCCTGTGGGACAAGATGAAGGCGATCGCGACCAAGATCTACGGCGCCGCCGATATCAGCGCGGACAACAAGGTACGCACGCAGATCAAGCAGCTGCAGGATGCCGGCTACGGCCACTATCCGGTGTGCGTCGCCAAGACCCAGTATTCGTTCTCCACCGATGCGCAGCTTCGGGGCGCGCCCTCGGGGCACACGGTCAACATCCGCGAGGTGCGGCTCGCGGCCGGCGCCGAGTTCGTGGTCATGGTATGCGGCGACATCATGACGATGCCTGGTCTGCCGAAGGTCCCTTCGTCGGATCACATCGACATCGACGGGCAGGGCCGGGTGATCGGGTTGTTCTAAGCCTTGGCGAGGCTCGCGGCCAGACGCACGACTTCCGGCCGCTGCGCGATCAGATGATCGCCGCGGCCGGCCACGATGGCCTGTAAATCGGCGATCGCCTGCTCGAAGTCGTCGTTGATCACCACGTAGTCGAACTCGGACCAGTGGCCCAAATCCTGGGCGGCATCCCTCAAGCGGCGCTGAATGACGGCGTCGGAATCGGTGCTTCGCGCCTTGAGCCGCAGCTCCAAGGATTGCCGCGAAGGAGGCAGGATGAAAATACTGCGGGCCTCCGGCAGCCGCGCGCGAACCTGGCGCGCGCCCTGCCAGTCGATTTCCAGCAGCAGCTCCTCGCCGTTTGCCAGCGCCTCCTGTACCGCACGCACTCCCGTTCCGTAGCAGTTGTCGAACACCTGCGCATGCTCGAGGAACTCCTGGCCGGCAACCATCTGCGCGAAGCGGTCCGGCGACACGAAGTGATAGTCGCGACCCGGGATTTCGGTGGGCCTCGGCTTGCGCGTGGTGTAGGAAACTGAAAATTGAATGCGCGGTTCGCGCTGCATCAACGCCTTCACCAGACTCGTCTTGCCGGCGCCTGACGGTGCAGCAACTACATAAAGGCGTCCTGGTGACATCGGGCGGGAAATCTAGCACATGCGTCACCATCCTGCCCTGGCTAAAAACCGGTCATTTCTGCTATGATTTCGATCCCTCCACTGGAACCCTAAGCATGGCGCGAATCACAGTCGAAGACTGCCTTCAGAATGAACCCAATCTATTCAACCTGGTGTTGCTGGCCGCAAAACGTGCCCGCCGCCTGGCGAACGGCGCGGAAGCGACCGTGGAGTGGGAGAACGATAAACCGACCGTGGTGGCGCTTCGCGAGATCGCTGCCGGAAATATCACGCTGGAAATGTTGGAAGAGCCCGAAGAGCCGGCAACGCCGCCGGTGAGCGAGCTCGACATGCCATCTGATTTCCGTGCTCCGCAACTCGGGCTTGGGGACTAGTTAGAACCGGCTACTCAAGAGCTCTGATGTGGACTATGCGTCTTCCATACTTGGTTTCTTGCCCGGTGGAAGACGCTCCACCGGGATCAGTCAGCTCCTAGACAAGCTCGAAGCCTACCTGTCGCCCGCACAAGTCGAGCGGGTGCGCGAAGCCTACGACTTCGGCGCGGAAAAACACCAGGGACAGAAACGCGTATCGGGCGAGCCGTACATCACGCACCCGGTCGCGGTCGCCGATATTCTGGCCGACTTGAGGCTGGATGCGGACACGCTGGTGGCGGCGATCCTGCACGACGTCATCGAAGACACACCGACCGCCAAGGCCGAGATCGCCTCGATCTTCGGGCAGGTGGTCGCCGAGCTGGTCGACGGCGTCAGCAAGCTGGACCAGATCCAGTTCAAGAATCGCCAGGAAGCGCAGGCGGAAAGCTTTCGCAAGATGCTGCTGGCGATGGTGCGCGACATCCGCGTCATCATGGTCAAGCTGGCCGATCGCATGCACAACATGCGTACCTTGGGCGTCATGCCGCCGGTCAAGCGCCGGCGCATCGCCCGGGAAACCCTCGAGATCTACGCGCCGATCGCCGAACGCCTGGGGTTGTATGCGGTCAAGCTCGAGCTCGAGGATCTGGGATTTCGCGCGCTCTACCCCTACCGCTACAAGGTTCTCGAAAGGGAATTGAAGAAGGCCCGCGGCAATCAAAAGGAATTCGTCGGCAAGATCGCCGAGACCTTCAAGGGCGCGCTGAAAAAGGCCGGCATCGACGGCGCCGCCGAAGGCCGCGAGAAGCATCTGTACAGCATCTACAAGAAGATGCAGAACAAGAAGATCTCCCTGAACGAGATGGTGGACGTGTACGGCTTTCGCATCATTGTCGACAATGCGGACGTCTGCTATCGCGTCCTGGGTTTGGTGCACAGCTTGTACAAACCCATGCCCGGACGGTTCAAGGATTACATCGCCATCCCGCGCGTCAACGGCTATCAGTCGCTGCACACAACCCTGTTCGGGCCCAACGGCGTGCCCATCGAGGTGCAGATTCGCTCGGAGCAAATGCACCGCGTCGCGGAATCCGGCATTGCGGCGCATTGGAAGTATAAATCCGGCGGCGACACCTTCGGCGGCGTGGAGCACGACCGGGCGCGCGAATGGCTTGCGAGCCTGGTGCAGATTCAGGAGGGTGGGAGTTCGGAGGAGTTCCTCGAGAGCGTGAAGGTCGACCTGTTCCCGGACAAGGTCTACGTGTTCACTCCCAAGGGCAAGATTCTGCGCCTGCCCACCGGTGCAACCACGGTGGATTTCGCCTACGCCATCCACACGGATATCGGCAACCGCTGCGTCGCCGCCAAGGTCGATCGCCGCCTCGTGCCGTTGCGCACGCCCCTGCGCAACGGCCAGACCGTGGAAATCATCACGGCCAAGGGTGCCAAGCCCAATCCGTCCTGGTCGACCTTCCTGGTGACAGCGAAGGCGCGCGCCGCCGTCAGGCAATACCTCAAGAATCTCAAGAAGGGCGACGCGCTGGAACTGGGACGCCGGTTGCTCGGGCTGGCGCTCGAGGAATTCTCGCTCAGTCTGAAGAAAATTCCGGCCGACGAGA
The DNA here is from genome assembly GCA_036494725.1 of Steroidobacteraceae bacterium. GTDB lineage: Bacteria > Pseudomonadota > Gammaproteobacteria > Steroidobacterales > Steroidobacteraceae > Bog-1198. Next base: position 19,736 of record DASXNX010000186.1, on the reverse strand, counting down.
TCAACGCGGTGGTCAAGGAACTCAACCTGCGCGACGCGGATGAGCTGTTCGAGAAAATCGGTCTCGGCGAGCGCCTTGCGCCGTTGGTGGCGCGGCGCCTGCAGCCGGCGCACGCAGGCGTCGATCATGGCGCGGCCGGCGGCGGGCGGTTGATGATTGCCGGCACGGAAGGTCTGCTCGTGACTTATGCGCGCTGCTGCTTCCCCATCCCCAACGATCCCATCATGGCCTACCTGAGCGCCGGCCGCGGCGTCATGATTCATCGGCAAAACTGCGGTAATCTGGCCGAGTACCGCAAGCAGCCGGACAAGTGGCTGTCGGTGGCCTGGGAAGCGACCCACGGCCGCCTGTTCAGCTCGGAAATCCAGCTGGAAATCAACAACCGGGTGGGCGTTCTGGCCGCGGTGGCATCGAGCATCGCCGGAACTGAAACCAATATCGACCAGGTGTCGTTGGAAGAACGCGACGTGAACTCATCGTCTCTGAAATTTCAAGTCCAGGTCCGCGACCGCCGCCACCTGGCGCGCGTCATCAGGACCATACGGCGTATGCCGGATGTCCAGCGCGTATCGCGCACGCTGGCGTGAGCCGCCCTTCAGCCACCAAAGTAAAGGTTATGAGCAAACAAATCATCTCGACGCCCAATGCGCCGGCCGCCATCGGCACGTACTCGCAAGCCACGCGGGTAGGAAATACCATCTGGATCTCCGGACAGATCCCCATGGATCCTGCGACCAAGGAATTGGTCAAGGGCGACATGGAGGCTCAGGTGCGGCGCGTGTTCGACAACATCAAGGCCATCGTGAGCGCCGGCGGCGCCAGCCTGGATGATGTCGTCAAGGTATCGGTGTTTCTGGTCGATCTGTCTCACTTCGCATTGGTCAACAAGATCATGGCGGAATATTTTCGCGAACCCTACCCAGCGCGCGCGGCCGTCGGCGTGGCTTCGCTGCCCCGCGGGGCGCAGGTCGAAGCGGAGTGCATCGTCGCCCTGTGATCGACTTGAAGCCGGTCACGGTCTTGCGCGGCGTCGGCGAGTCGCTCGCGGCGCGTCTGCGCGCCCTCGGTATAGAAACGACCCAAGACTTGCTATTCCTCTTGCCGCTGCGCTACGAAGATCGTACCCGCACCGTGCCCTTGGGCGAGCTTCGTCCCGGGCAGCGCGCAGCCATCGAGGGCGAGGTGCTGCTGACCGAAGTGACTTTCCGCGGACGCCGCCAGATGCTGTGCAAGATCGCCGACGGCTCCGGATTCTTGACGCTGCGCTTCTTTCATTTCTCGGCTCAGCAACAGCAGGGCCTGGCGCGCGGCACCCGTATCCGCTGCTTCGGCGAGGTTCGCCGCAATCCTGCGGGCCTGGAAATGATCCACCCGGAATATCGGCGCATCGATCCGCGCACCGCCGGTGCCCATGAGGATCATCTCACGCCGATCTATCCCCTCACGGAAGGCGTGACCCAGGGCCGCCTGCGCATGCTGGTAGGTTTGGCGCTCGATCAGATCGGCGCTTCCGACCTGAAGGACTGGCTGCCGACTTCCGTTTTGGCCGATTCGCGCCTGCCACCGCTTCGCGAGGCGTTGCAGTATGTGCACCGTCCGCCGGCGGATGCGCCCGTGGAATTGCTCCTGAGCTGGCGCCATCCGGCGCAGCGTCGCCTGGCCTTCGAGGAGCTGCTCGCGCACCAGCTGTCGCTCAAATTGCTGAGGCAGCGCATTCAGAGCGATCCGGGCTGGCCGCTGAAATCGGCCGGAACGCTGAAAACCGATCTGGTGGCTGCGCTGCCGTTTCGCTTGACGGCGGCCCAGCAGCGCGTGCTCACGGAGATCGAATGCGACCTCAAGCAACCCAAGCCCATGTTGCGATTGGTGCAGGGCGACGTGGGCTGCGGAAAAACTCTGGTGGCCGCGCTGGCGGCAACCCACGCCATTCAAATGGGCCGGCAAGTTGCCCTGATGGCGCCGACTGAACTCCTGTCGGATCAGCACTCGCAGAATTTCAGGGCGTGGTTTCAACCGCTGGGAGTGACCGTGGCCTCCTTGAGCGGGCGTCAGACCGGCAAGGCGCGCAGCGCGGTGCTCGAGGGAATTCGCAGAGGGCTCGCACCCATCGTCATCGGCACGCACGCGCTGTTCCAGGAGAGCGTTGAATTTTCGTCGCTGGCGCTGATCATCGTCGATGAGCAACATCGTTTCGGCGTCCATCAGCGCCTCAGCTTGCGCGAAAAGGGCTCCGTCAATGCCCATCAACCTCATCAGCTGATCATGACCGCCACGCCGATCCCGCGCACGCTGGCGATGACCGCCTATGCCGATCTGGATATCTCCATCATCGACGAGCTGCCGCCGGGCCGCACGCCGGTGAAGACCGTCGTCATGGCCGAATCACGCCGCGACGACGTCGTGCAACGCATACGCACCGCCTGCTTGGGCGGCAGACAGGCGTACTGGGTCTGTCCGCTCATCGACGAATCCGACGAAATGCCCTATCAGGCCGCCGAGGAAACAGCGGCGGCCTTGTGCGAAGCGCTGCCCGAACTCAAGGTGGGGCTGGTGCATGGGCGCATGCCGCCGCGAAGCAAGGAAAGCATCATGCGGCGCTTCAAGGACGGAGAGATTCACCTGCTGGTCGCCACCACCGTGATAGAGGTCGGCGTGGACGTGACCAATGCGACGCTGATGGTCATCGAAAATGCCGAACGCGCCGGGTTGGCGCAGCTGCACCAGCTGCGCGGGCGGGTCGGACGCGGACAACATGAGAGCTCCTGCCTGCTGCTGTATCGAGCGCCGCTCTCGTCGATGGCGCGCTTGCGTCTATCGGTGATGCGCGACACCAACGATGGATTCGAGGTCGCGAGGCGCGATCTGGAATTGCGCGGGCCCGGCGAATTGCTCGGGACCCGCCAGACAGGCCTCGCGCAAATGCGCGTCGCCGATTTGTTGCGCGATGCGGATCTGTTGCCGCGGGTGCAGATCGCGGCCGAGACACTGCTTCGCGACTGGCCCGCGCATGCGGCGCCGTTGATCCGCCGCTGGGTGGGGCATGCAGAACAATACGGCCGCGTGGGCTAGAATCGATCGCATGCCTCAAGACAACGCACCGACAATCGAATCCGTTCAGTGGTATCCGGCGGAACGTCTGGGACAATTGTCGATGGATGCGCAATTGCGTCCCTGGTTGATCGGCAATGGACTGCTCACGCTGCGGCTGAAAGCCGTGTGCGGCGAACGATTCGGATTGCACCTGGTGGATCAATGGACCGGGCTCCTGAGCACCGCGCATAAATCGGCGTTGCGGGCCGCCGATAACGCCGGCTTGTTTCGCGACATCGAGATGTGCAGCGGCGACAAGGTCTGGGTATTCGGCCAGACCGTCATACCCGACTCGACTCTCTCGGCACATTCGTGGCTCGCGGAGCTCGGCGATTCGGCGCTCGGCGAAACGCTGCTCGATTTGTCGGGCGTGGAGCGCGGCTCCTATGAGTACGCCTGGGTGCCGACCGCGGAACCGGTCACCGCACGGGCGCTGCGCAATGCCGAGATCAAGCCGGCCGGTCTTTGGGCGCGACGTTTGCGAATTACGCTGCGCGGCGCGCCGCTGTTGACACAAGAACTGTTTCTGCCCGCCCTGGGCCGCGATTAGGTTTCGGTAGTGCCGCTTCCCAATTCCGGTGTCGATCTGGCGCAGCTGATCATGGCGCGCTTGCGCTGGTATGCGTACCGCGTGCGTTTTCATCCCTGGACCACCGACGAGCTGCCGAAGCTGCTGTCCGTGGTGCAAGACTATGTCAGCCTCATGCGGCTGGATCGTCCGATCGGTATCTGGCTGCTGCTGTGGCCGACACTCTGGGCGCTGTGGATCGCCAGCCGCGGCAGGCCGAAGCCGCTCATATTCATCGTTTTCGTGGCCGGTACCGTGCTGATGCGTTCGGCGGGCTGCGCCATCAACGACTACGCGGACCGCAGCTTCGATCCGCACGTGGCGCGAACCAAGAATCGGCCGCTGGCCGCGGGACGCATCACCACGGTCGAAGCCCTGTTGCTGTTCGCCGTGCTGGCGCTCTCGGCCCTGGTGCTGGCACTGCAGCTGAATCGGCTGACCCTGCTGTATGCCGTGGCCGGTGCGTTTCTCGCCGTGACCTACCCCTTCATCAAGCGGTTCCTGTCCGTGCCGCAGATGTACCTGGGGGTGACCTTCGGCTGGGGTATCCCGATGGCGTTTTGCGCGCAGATCGAATCGGTGCCGCGAGTGGCGTGGCTCATTCTCCTGGCCAACGTACTGTGGGTGACGGTGTACGACACCATTTACGCCATGGTGGACCGGGAAGACGACATCAAGATCGGCGTGCGATCCACGGCAATTCTTTTCGGCGATTCGGATCGGCACATCATCGCCGTGCTGCAGGCCATGACGCTGCTTTCGCTCTACCTGGTGGGCAAAATTATCCGCGCCGGCGGCTGGTTCGACGCCGGCCTGATCGCGGGCGCGCTGTTTTTCATTTATCAGCTGTGGCTGATTCGCGCCCGTGACCGGGCCTCCTGCTTCAAGGCTTTTCTCAACAACAATTATTTCGGGATGTCGGTCTTCATCGGACTGGCGCTCGAGTATCTATTCGCCCGCTCTTAAGCGCCCATGAGCGACCGTCACGAGGCCTACGCCCTGAATTCCCGCTGGGCGCGCCGCTCCTTTGACCGCGCGGCGGGCACCTACGATGAGGCAGCCGTGCTGCACGCGCAGGTCCGTGAAACGCTGTTGGATAGGCTCAAATTCGTGGCACTCTCTCCGCGCGCGGTGCTGGACGCGGGTGCCGGCACCGGTCATGCCAGCCGCGCGCTCAAGCGCCGCTACCCTAAGGCCCTGGTGGTCGCACTCGATTCATCCCTGGGGATGCTGCGCATCGCGGCCCGGCAACAATCCTGGCTGCGGCCCTTCGCGCGTGCCTGCGCCGATGCCGAAATGCTGCCGCTCCAGGACGGCAGCGTCGATTTGATCCTGAGCAACCTCATGCTGCACTGGTGCAATCCCGACGCCGTGTTCGCGGAGTTTCGCCGCGTGCTGAGAGCCCAGGGTCTCCTGTGCTTCAGCGCTTTCGGCCCCGATACCTTGCGCGAGCTGCGCGACGCCTGGGCAGCGTGCGATTCTCGCGTCCACGTGCATCAGTTCATCGACATGCACGATCTGGGCGATGCCCTGGTGCGCGCCGGGTTCGCGGCGCCGGTGCTGGACGTCGAAAGATTCACGCTCTCTTATGCGAACGTCCGCAAGGTCGCCGCGGACCTGAAGGCCACCGGTGCGCACAATGCCGCGCAAGGCCGGACGCCGGGGCTCACCGGTCCGCGCAAGTTCGCTCGAATGCAGGCGGCCTATGAACGATTTCGGCAGGACGGCCGGTTGCCTGCCACCTATGAAGTCGTGTTCGCCCACGCCTGGACACCTTCTGCACCGGCTGCGGCCGCGCGCGACGGCACCAGCGTGTCGCTCGAGGAAATCAAGCGAAAATTGCGCGCCCATCGCGAAAAATAAAGCGTTCGGACCCGCGGCCGTTGCGGCGCCGGCGTTGCGCTTAAGTTATTCTTCGCGGCATGGAGCAGCGCATCGAACTCGCGCCCAATTGTTCGCTCAACCCCAAGGGTGCAAGGCTGTTCTTTATTTCTACATGTTTGTTTTCATTGGTTTTTTCACTGATTTTTGTCTTCAAGGGATTTTGGCCGGTATTGCCCTTCTGGGCCCTGGAGATGCTGGCGCTGGGGCTGGCCCTGCGCTTCTCGATGCGGCAGCGCAGTTACACCCAGACGGTGCTGATCAGCGATTCGGCGGTCAGTCTCGTGACGCGAACGCGGCGTGGGATCGCAAAACAAGAGTTTGCGAGGCATTGGGCGAAGGTTAGACTTCGCAGTCCGTTGGGAAGGCTGCGGCCGAGCCGGCTGACCATCGAGAGCAGCGGCAGGGCTTACGAGGTGGGGAGTTTCCTCACGGAGGAAGACCGCTGCCGGCTTGCGGCTCGATTGGGTAGATTGATCGGCGGCGTGAATGAGTCGCCGCCGCTTGAAATCGCGAACTTAGGGGATCCGTTTAGATGAGATTTATCAGAGGCGATGTCGACCACGGGCGTTCTTGGGCAAGAACCGCCGCCGCGGGAGCGTTCTCGTTGGGCCTGTTGGGATGGGCGGGGGTCGCCTTCGCGAATACCTCGAATGGCTACAACTTGCCGCCCGGGGTCACGGACTTGAGCCGCGACATGTACGACTTGCACATGAAAGTGTTCTGGGTCTGTGTGGTCATCGCCGTGGTGGTGTTCGGCGCGATGATTGTGGCGCTGGTGAAATTTCGCCGCTCGAAGGGCGCCGTCCCCGATGTCAACATGGTGCACAGCACTAAGGTTGAAATCATCTGGACCATTATTCCGGTGCTTATTCTGGTGGGCATGGCCATCCCTGCGGCCGACCTGATCTTGAAGCAGGAAGACACCCGCAACTCCGAGCTGTCCATCCGCGTGACCGGCTATCAATGGAAATGGCAGTACACCTACATGGATGCGGGGCAGGGCATCGATTTCTTCTCCACGATCGCCCGCGATTCGAATTTTGCGCGCGAAAAACAGTCCGGAATCGACCCGAACAAGGTTCCCAACTACCTGCTGGAAGTCGACAAGCCCCTGGTAATCCCCAGCGGCGTCAAGGTGCGCCTGTTGTTGACCTCGCAAGACGTGATTCATGCGTGGTGGGTACCGGACTTTGGCGCCAAGCGCGCCGCCATTCCCGGCTTCGTCAACGAGCTGTGGTTCAAGGTCGATCCTGGCAAGGAAGGAGTCTATCGTGGTCAATGCGCCGCATTGTGCGGCCGCGACCATGGTTTCATGCCCGTGGTGGTCGATGTACGAACGCCGGAAGAATTCAAGAAATGGGTGGATGCGCAAAGGGCTGCGGTCAAGCAAGCCGCCGCCGCGCCGGCAAGCGATGCGCCCGCCGCGCCGCCGCCGACCGCGCAAGCATCAGCCAACTAGACGCATAGTTAACGTACGAATTTAAGAGAGCGATCCCAACCATGTCCAAGTCCGAAACGAGCCATAGCGGGCACCCCCATGATCATGCCGCGCATGATCACGACCACCACGGGCCGGCTACCGGCATCAAGCGCTGGCTGTTCACCACCAATCACAAGGACATCGGCACGATGTACCTGGTGTTCAGCCTGATCATGTTCTTCATCGGCGGTGCGATGGCGATGCTCATCCGCGCCGAGCTGTTCAAACCCGGCCTGCAGCTGATGGATCCGGTGTTTTTCAATCAGATGACCACCAACCATGCGCTGGTGATGATCTTCGGCGCCGTCATGCCGGCCTTCGTCGGCCTGGCGAACTGGATGATACCGATGCAGGTCGGCGCGCCCGACATGGCGCTGCCGCGCATGAACAATTTCAGCTTCTGGCTGCTGCCGTTCGCCTTTACCTTGCTGCTGTCCACCTTCTTCGTGCCGGGCGGCATGGCCGCAGCCGGCTGGACGCTGTATCCGCCGCTGTCGCTGCAAACCGGCGACGCCTTTCCGATGCTGATCTTCGCGATTCACCTGATGGGCGCATCGTCCATCATGGGCGCGATCAACATCATCGTGACCATCATGAACATGCGGGCGCCCGGCATGCCCTTGCTGAAAATGCCGCTCTTCACCTGGTCCTGGTTGATCACCGCCTACCTGCTGATCGCGGTGATGCCGGTGCTGGCCGGCGCGGTCACCATGCTGTTGACGGATCATTTCTTCGGCACCAGCTTCTTCAATGCGGCCGGCGGCGGCGACCCGGTGATGTTCGAGCACATTTTCTGGTTCTTCGGGCATCCCGAGGTGTACATCATGATTTTGCCGGCCTTCGGCATCATCTCCGAGATTCTGCCGACCTTTGCGCGCAAACCTTTGTTCGGCGCGACCTCGATGATCTACGCCATCGCCTCGATCGCGTTTCTTTCCTTCATCGTCTGGGGACACCATATGTTCGTCGACGGCATGCCCGTCGCCGCGCAATTGTTCTACATGATGTCGACCATGCTGATCGCGGTGCCCACCGGCGTGAAGGTATTCAACTGGACGGCGACGCTGTGGCGCGGCTCGCTCACCTTCGAGCCCCCCATGCTGTTCGCGCTGTCGTTCCTGTTCCTGTTCAGCATCGGCGGCTTCTCGGGACTCATGCTCGCCATCGTGCCGGTGGACTTCCAGTACAACCAGACCTACTTCGTGGTCGCGCACTTCCACTACGTGCTGGTGCCGGGCGCGATCTTCGGCATCATGGCGGGCGTCTACTACTGGATCCCGAAATGGACCGGCCACATGTACAACATGGCTCTGGCCAAGTGGCACTTCTGGCTGTCGACGATCTTCGTCAACGTGTTGTTCTTTCCGCAGCATTTCCTGGGGTTGGCCGGCATGCCGCGGCGCATACCCGACTATGCGGTGCAGTTCTCGGATTGGAACATGGTCTCCTCCATCGGCGGCTTCTTTTTCGGCGCCTCGCAGATTCTGTTCGCCATTCTGATCGTGCAGTGCATCCGCGGCGGCAAAAAGGCCACCGACAAGGTGTGGGACGGCGCAGCACCTCATGGCCTGGAATGGACCCTGTCCTCGCCGCCGCCTTATCACAGCTTCACCACGGCGCCTGAGATCACGTGAGCGCGGCACCCGTGAGGCGCAAATTGCAGATCCGCAATGCCGCTTTGGGATTGGCGACGGTGGCGCTGGCTTTTTATTTCGGGATCATCGCCCTGTTCATAGTCCGCAGCCATCATTGATGGACCGCAAGCGCGCCAATCGCAGGATGCTCCTGGGTCTCCTGATCATGACCGCCGGCAGCTTCGCGTTCGGTTGGGCCTTGGTGCCGCTGTACGATGTGTTCTGCCGCACCGTCGGGATCGGCAACGCGTCCGCCAAAGCAGGACCCGTGGTGGCGCACGAAGCGGTCGATCCGAACCGCGAGATCACCGTGGAGTTCATGGCCTCGCCGGCCTCGGTGGGCAGCTTTGAATTCCGGCCCGAGGTCGCTTCCATGCGCGTGCATCCAGGGAAGCTGTACGACGCCCAATTCTATGCAAAGAATTTGACCGCCGCGCCTTCGGTTGCTCAGGCCGTTCCGAGCATTTCGCCGACCGGCGTCGCCCAGTACTTCCATAAGACCGAATGCTTTTGCTTCAGCCCGCAAAAGTTTGCGGTCGGCGAAGGCCGCGATATGCCGATACGTTTCATCGTGGACCCGCAGTTGCCGGCCAACGTCGACAAGTTGACGCTGGCTTATACGTTTTACGACACCACGCAAGACAAAACGGCCTCGAGTTCACGCTAGACTATTGTTATTCCTTACCGTTAGAGACCCATCATGGCGCAAGTGACCGCTGACGAACACAACCACTACTATGTCCCGCACGGCAGTCCGTGGCCCGTCTACGGGTCGATAACCCTGTTCACGCTGATGTCGGGCGCCGTCGCCGGGCTCAACGGCTGGCTGCCCTTCTGGTCCTTGGTACCCGGCTTCATCATGCTGGCCATGCTGTTCATATTCTGGTTCCACACCGTGATCGCCGAGAATCAGCAAGGCATCTACAACATGGCGGTGGACCGATCCTTCCGCCTGGGGATGATGTGGTTCATTTTCTCCGAAGTGATGTTCTTCGCCGCCTTCTTCGGCGCCTTGTTCTACGCGCGCAATTTCTCGGTTCCATGGCTGTCGGGCGACGGCGTGAAGATCTTCAGCAAATTACTGCTATGGAAGGACTACGGCGGCGTATGGCCGACCAACGGACCTGGCGTTGTGGGAGGAAAGGCCGATGGCAGCTTCGAGACCATACCGGCCATAGGGCTGCCGTTGTTGAATACCGCGATCCTGCTCACCAGCAGCGTCACCGTCACAATCGCCCATCATGCGCTGATCGCGGGACATCGGACGCGTCTGAAGATTTTCCTGGCTGCGACGTTCCTGCTGGGCTTCTCCTTCGTGACGCTGCAGGCAACGGAATATCACGAAGCCTACACCCAGCTCGGACTGCAGCTGGGCACCGGCATCTACGGTTCAACCTTCTTCATGTTGACCGGATTTCACGGCCTGCACGTCACGGTCGGCGCCATCATGCTGACCGTGATCTGGTTTCGAGTCATGAACGGCCACTTCACGCCCAAAAGGCATTTCGGCTTTGAAGCCGTGGCGTGGTACTGGCACTTCGTGGACGTGGTCTGGCTTGGGCTGTTTATCTTCGTCTACTGGCTGTGACCCGGCGTGACGTGCGGAGGATCGATCCAGCCGTTGTAGTAGGCAACGATCAGCAGGACGAATAGAGCCACCGACAGGCCGATACGCCAGGCGAGCGCTTTGACCATCTTATTGCTCGCCTCGGGCTTGCTGCTCGACAAATGAAACAGCGCGTTGCCCAGGCTGATCAGGATCAGCACCAGCATACCGACTATGAGATATTTAAATGCCACGGCCAGCCTCGATGACTCTGGGCTCAGTATAACGTGCCGCTCAAGATCGCTAACCGCCGCTTTACGCCGAGGCCCTTCACGACGCTGGTCACGATCGCCTTGATGGCGCTGCTCATAGCCGCGGGATTCTGGCAATTGCGCCGCGCAGACGAGAAGCGGGTGCTGTTCGACGCGTTTGCGCGTGGGCAAGACGCAACGCAAACCATCCACGCGCAAACCGCCCGGGTTGCCCGCTACAGCCACATCGAGACCGCCGGACACTATGATGCCGCGCACCAGTTCTTGATCGACAACATGGTCGATGCGGCCGGGCGCGCCGGCTACTACGTGATCACGCCCTTCGCGCTCGCAGACGGCGCATGGCTCTTGGTCAATCGCGGCTGGGTGCCCTTGGGCAGGAGCCGCGCGGAACGTCCGGCGATCCCTGCGTCCGGCGATGAGCGGCGCATACGCGGCCGCGCCGACAATTTGCCCAGCCCCGGGATTCGAATGGGCGTGCCCGCGCCGTTGGCGCCGCCGTACCCCATCGTCGCCGCCTTCCCCAAGCACGAGGATCTGGCGCGGGTTCTCAATGAATCCAACTGGACCCAGGCCGCTGATGTGTTGCTGCTCGATGCCGACCAGCCTGACGGATTTTCCCGCAATTGGACGCCGCCGGGATTTCCGCCTTTGCGGCACATAGGCTATGCCGTGCAATGGTTTGCTCTCGCGCTCGCCCTGTTCGTCATCTACGTCGTGACGAATTTTCGGCGCAACGAGCCAACGGTATGACGGGGCCCAGCGTGCGACGCGGACGGCGAGTGCTCATCGGCGTGGCCTTGATGTTCTTCGCGCCCTTGGGATTGTCGTTTTACTTGTACTACGGGCATGGCGGCTGGCTTCCGGGCGGCCGGGTCAATGCCGGCGATCTCATCCGGCCGCCGCGGCCGCTTCCCGCATTGGCGTTGCCGCTCGCAGCCGACCCGGGCACGACCGATCCGCAATTTCTCCGGGGCAAGTGGACATTCCTGTACGTGCAGCGCGGGGCTTGCGATGAGGAATGCCTCAGGCATCTCTACGACACGCGCCAAGTGCGCTTGGCGCTCGATCGCGAGATGAATCGTGTGCAGCGCGTCTTTATCGGCGATGCAACTTGTTGCGACATGAGGCAGCTGCGAGCGGCGCACCCGGACCTGATTGCGATCCGCTCGAGCGCCGATGACGAACCCTTGTTGGCGTTGCTGCCTGATTCCGGCAAGGCGGGCGATTCGCAGCGCATTTATCTGATCGACCCTCTGGGCAATCTCATGATGTCCTATGCGGCGGACGCGAGACCCAAGGGCATGCTGGATGACATGAAGCGCCTGCTGCGTTTGTCGTCGATAGGCTGATATGGCTGCACGGCCACTGCTCTGGTTTCGACGACTGGCCTTGGCGGGCGCGCTGCTGGCGGCGGCCGTGGTGCTGCTGGGCGCCTGGGTTCGGCTCACCGACGCAGGTCTGGGCTGTCCGGACTGGCCGGGCTGCTACGGGCACCTCTATCCGCACGCCGATCATCAATTCTCCAAAGCGCTGCATGAGATGGTGCACCGTTACTTCGCAATCACCTTGGTGCTGGTGATCACCCTTTTGTGCATCTGGGCGGCGTGGAATCGCAAGGATCGCGGGCAACCGTTGATGGTCCCAGGATTGTTGTTCTTAATCGTATGCGTGCAAGCCGCGCTCGGTGCGTTGACGGTGACCATGCTGCTGACGCCCCTGATCGTCACGTCTCACTTGATAATGGGCCTCACCACCTTGGGACTGCTCTGGTGGCTTTCATTGACGCCGCCACGGCGGGATTTGACGGTCCGCGAGCAGGGCTTGAGGACTTTTGCGCTGCTGGGCCTGGCGGCGCTGCTGGTACAAGTTTTCCTCGGCGGCTGGACCAGCACCAACTACGCAGCCGTGGCTTGCCCTGACCTGCCGACCTGCCAGCAATCTTGGTGGCCGCCCATGGATTTTCGCGATGCCTTCGTGCTGTGGCGCGGACCGGCCGACTACACCGGCGGGGTGCTGCCGAATCCGGCGCGCATCGCCATTCATGTGACGCATCGCATCGGTGCCGTGCTGGCCGGCTCGATCTTGTGCATCGCCGGGGCCGCCTGTTTTGTCGTAGGCCGCAGTCGTGCATTGAGGCTGGCAGGCGGCGCCCTCGTATTCGCTGTGCTGCTGCAGATTGGCATTGGCATCACGATGGTGCACTTCGGCATGCCCTTGAGCCTGGCGATCCTGCACAACTCCGGTGCCGCGTTCCTAGTTCTTTGCATGGTGACTTTGCTGCGCATGCTCTGGCCGGAGTCCGCGATCGGCATGGTACCCTTGGCCGATGTCCACCGTTCCCGATAGTCCTCCCATGGCCGGAGGCTCTCATGCATCCCATTGGCGCGACTTTCTGGAGCTCACCAAGCCCAAGGTGAGCTTGCTCATCGTGTTTACCGCCATCGTCGGCATGGTGCTGGCATCGCCGGGCTGGATTCCGCTGCACGCATTCATCTTTGGAACCATCGGCATTGCGCTGGCCTCAGGGTCCGCGGCCGCGTTCAATCACGTTCTGGACCGGCGCATCGATGCGCAGATGAATCGCACGCGCCTCCGGCCCCTGCCCGTAGGTAGCCTGCAGGAGCGTCACGCCGTGGCTTTTGCCGCGACGCTGGCCGCTCTGTCCATGTTCATCCTCTGGACCTTCGTCAACGGGCTGACGGCGGCACTGACCTTTTGCTCCCTGATCGGCTACGCCATGGTGTACACGCTGTGGTTGAAGCGGGCGACGCCGCAGAATATCGTCATCGGCGGCGCGGCCGGCGCGGCCCCGCCGGTGCTGGGCTGGGCCGCGGTCAGCGGCACCGTGGACCCCCATGCCTTGCTGCTGTTCCTGATCATATTCACCTGGACTCCGCCGCATTTCTGGGCGCTGGCGATCGCCAGGCGCAATGACTACGCCAAGGTCGGAATTCCCATGCTGCCCGTGACGCACGGTATTCCCTATACGCGTCTGCAGATCGTGCTGTACACCATCCTGCTGATCCTGACGACGCTGCTGCCCTGCCTCACCGGCATGAGCGGCTTGATCTACCTCGCGGCCGCCCTCGTCTTGAACGCACGGTTCTTGTACTTCGCACTGGCGCTGCACAAGGGATTAAAAGCGGACCTGCCCATGCGAACCTTCCGATTTTCCATCACCTACTTGATGCTGCTGTTCGCGGCACTGATTCTCGATCACTATTTTTATTTTCCGGGCTGAGACCCGTGCCCGACGTCACGATCTATCACAATCCCGCGTGCGGCACCTCGCGCAATGTGCTGGCGTTGATCCGCGCTGCGGGGCTTGGCCTGCTGCTGCCGTGAACGCCATTACATATGAAATCGTCCGGGCCAACGGCATCGATTTCAATGTTGCGGTCGCCGGCAGCGGAGACCGGCTGGCGCTGTTTTTGCACGGCTTTCCGGAGTCTTCGTTCTCGTGGCGCCATCAGATGCCGCTGCTGGCGAGCATGGGCTATCGCGTTTGGGCACCCGATCTTCGCGGCTATGGACGCAGTTCTCGCCCCGCCGGCGTCGATGCCTACGCCATGGAGATCCTCGAGGAAGACGTCGCCGGTCTCATCGAAGCCGCGGGCGCCAAGGAGATCGTGCTCATCGGCCACGACTGGGGAGCGCTCATTGCCTGGCACTACGCCATGTTCGGGCGCCTTCCTCTGTCCAGATTGATCATCATGAATGTCCCGCATCCCGCGCTGGCGGAGAAGGGACTGCGAACGCTGCGGCAATTGAAAAAGTCCTGGTACATTTTTTTCTTTCAGTTGCCGCGGATTCCGGAATGGGCGCTCGGACGCAACGGCTGCGCCGCGATCGGTCAGGCGTTTCGCGGCATGGCAGTGGACAAATCGCGCTTTCCGCCGGAAGTGTTGCAGGTCTACCAGAATTCAGCCGCGCAACCGGGCGCGCTGACGGCGATGCTCAACTACTACCGCGCACTGATTCGCGGCCTGCGTCGCGCGCGGCGGCGCGGCACCCCGCGAATTGAAACGCCGACGCTCATGCTCTGGGGCGAAGTCGACACGGCGCTCGGCAAGGAACTGACCTACGGTACCGACGCCTTTGTGAGCAATTTGACACTGCGCTACCTGCCCAACGTGTCCCACTGGGTGCAGCAGGAAGCGCCCGAATCGGTCAACGGCATGATCGAGGCCTGGCTTGGCGGAACGAGCGTGCCGTTCGCGCCGGAGGCGCATTGAACTCTTCCTTGCTGCTGTGGGGATTGTTGTTTGGATCCATCGGACTCGGTTTCTTTATGTATGGGAGGAAACAGAGACTTGTGGTTCCGCTGGTCTGCGGTCTTGCCCTGATGATTTTTCCGTACTTCGTCTCGGGTACCGTCCTCGTCATCGTGATCGGCATTGCCCTGATGGCAATTCCGTATTTTTTCAAGATTTGAGTTTCAATCCCAATCCCACGGACCTGGCTTCGACGTGCGCGCACGCTGGCATTTTTCGCATTTCACGCAAATCCGGTAGCGCGCGGAGACTGTTCGGTCCGACCAAACGTGCAAGCCAATGCGGCACAGGAACCTGGCAACCGCCATGTTGCGCTCGCCGAGCATGATCAGCACCATCATCAGTGCCGTGCCAAGAACAGGGATGGTCATCGATTCCATAAAGGGCCTTAAGCTATCAAGTCACCTCGATATCTTGTCGGCCGATTGGAACTAAAATTTCGTTCCGCCGCTGTGCGGCGTGTCTAGATTCGCGCCAAGTTTTGCGTACCGATGGGCAGGGTGCGGATCCGCTTCGCAGTGGCCGAAAAGATGGCATTGCAAATCGCGGGCGCGACCAATGCCACGGCGGCTTCGCCGATGCCGCCGGGCAGCTCATCGCTCTCCAGTAGGTACACTTCGATGATGGGAACCTCGTTGCCGCGAAGCACCCGATAATTGTTGAAGTTGGTTTGCTGAACCTTGCCGCCCGCTATCGTCACTTCACCCCACAGGGCGGCCGTGAGCCCGAAAATGATCCCGCTCTCGATTTGCGATTCCACGATCTTGGGATTGATCATCTGGCCGCAGTCCACAACGCAGACGATTCTGTGCAACTTAAGCTCGCCGGAATCGACGGAGATCTCCGCGACCTGAGCCAGGTGCGTGGTATAGCCCTCCATGAACGCCAGGCCCTGGAATCTGCCCGCCGGGGCGCGTCCCCATTCCGCGCGCTGCGCGATCGCTTGCAGCACGCGCTGGTGCCGCGGCTTTTTATGGAGCAGGTCCATGCGGAAGTCGTATGGATTCTTACCGGACGCGGCGGCCAGTTCGTCGATGAAACTCTCGATCGCGAAGCAGTTGGGCGAGTGGCTCACGGAGCGCATGTAGCCGACATCGATGCCGATCTCCTGACGCGAGTAGGTGATCGCGACATTCGGCACGTCGTAGGGAAAATTGATGGCGTACTCGACAACGGAGTCGTCCACGCCCTTGACGGGCGGAGCCCAGCGAGCCGTGATGGAAGGACTGGTGATGTGCAATTTGAATGCGCTCAATTTTCCGGCGGCATCGAATCCCCCGCTGGTCTCTTCGTAAGCGGGAGGACGATAAATGTCATGCGTCATGTCGTCCTCGCGCGTCCAGATCAATTTCACCGGCGCATCGACCGCTTTCGATGCCTGGACCGCCGCCGGAATGAAATCGACTTCGAGCCGCCGGCCGAAGCCGCCGCCGAGCAAGGTGGTGAAAACCCGAACCTGGGAAGGTGCAAGACCGGCCGCCGCCGCGGCCGCCGCCTGCGACATCTGCTGCACCTGAGTCCCAACGTACAAGTCGCAGCCGTTTGCCTTTACGTCGGCGGTGCAATTCATGGGTTCCATGGTGGCATGCGCCAGCAGGGGCAATTCGTAGCCGACGTGCAAAGTTCGTTTGGCTGCCTTCAACGCCGCTGCCACGTCGCCCTCGGCGCTTGCCACGAGCCCATCGACCGCGGCCGCGGTCTTCTTCAGCAAGGCGCTGATGGAGGCGTTATCGAGATGTGCATTGGGCCCGGAGTCCCAGGTGATCGTCAGGGCGTTACGCGCCCGCAATGCCTGCCAGAAATGATCGGCAATCACCACCACGCCGTCATCGGTTGAGAGCACCCTTCGGACACCCGCCATTTTTTCGGCGGCGGCTGAGTCCAGGACCTTGACCTTGCCGCCCAGCGTCGGGCTCTGCGCCAGCGCGGCATAGAGCATGCCGGGCAATTGGACGTCCAGGCCGAACTCCGCGGTCCCGTCGACTTTTCCCGGCGAGTCCAGGCGCGCGAGCGACTTGCCGATGATTTGAAATTCGGCCTTGGTCTTGAGCTTCACGTCTTTGGGAACGGCTTCCTTTGCCGCCGCGTCGGCGACCTGGCCATAGCTCAACATCTTGCCGCTGGCGTGGATGATCATGCCGTTGGCGGCGCGGCATTGCGATGGGCTCACCTGCCAGCGTTTGGCCGCGGCTGCGGTCAGCATCACGCGAGCCTGCGCGGCGGCCGTGCGCAGTTTCTCCCACGATTCCTGGACGCTGTTGCTGGTGCCGGTGATCTGTCCTCCGTTCCCGGGACTGACGTAAGCCTCTCCCACCGGCGCCGCGGCCAGTTGAATGCGGCCGAGATCGACGCCCAGTTCCTCGGCCATCAGCATCGGCAGCGCCGTATACACGCCCTGTCCCATTTCCGAGCGGTCGACGATGATGGTGATGGAATTGTCGGCGCCAATCTTGAGCCAGGCATTGATTTGGCTGTTCGCTTTAGCCGCCGCCGACGAGGCGCGCCCGGCCTTGCCCGCGTGCCCAGGCAACGTCAGCGCCAGCATCAATCCGCCGCCGACGGCCACCGTGGCGTTCAAGAAATCCCGCCGCTTGAGATCGGGAACGTTGGTCACTTGGAGGAATTCGCTGCCAGCAAATCCGCTGCGCGATGAATTGCCTTGCGGATTCTTGGATAGGTACCGCAGCGACAGATGTTGCCGGACATCGCCGCATCGATGTCGGAATCGCTGGGGCGGGGATTGTTCTTGAGCAGCGCCGCCGCCGACATGATCTGCCCGGATTGACAGTAGCCGCATTGTGGAACGTCGATCTCCAGCCACGCCCGCTGCACCGCGTGGCTCCGGTCCTTGGAAAGACCTTCAATGGTGGTGATGGACCGACCCTCCACGGCGCTCAACGGCAGGACGCAGGAGCGCGTCGCAATTCCATCGATGTGCACGGTACATGCGCCGCACAGCGCCATTCCGCAGCCAAATTTGGTTCCAGTCATGGCGAGGTGATCCCGCAGCACCCACAGCAATGGCGTATCGCCTGCCGCGTCGACTTCGAGGATTTGTTCGTTGACGGTAATCGATGCCATGCACCATCCCTTTCCCAACTACGGACAGCACGATGGTACGATGCCGCCATGCCGGCCGCACCGAGTTTTTACTCGCGAATTTTCGCTCTGGCGGTCGCAGCCATTCTTGGCTACGCACTGTTGCTGGTATTCAAGCCGATGGCGCTGCCCATGACCTGGGCGGCATTTCTCGCCTTCTTGTTGTTTCCGCTGAATCAACGCTTGCGGCGCCGCTTCAAGGGAAAGGAACTGGCGGCGGGTCTGCTCACGGTGCTCGCGCCCATCATCATTCTGTTGCCGCTGTCCGCGCTGTCGGTGGAATTCGCGGCTCAGATCACCTCGTTGCTGCACAACCTGCAGAAGTCCGCCGGCGATCTTGATATCAAGTCGTTCTCGGATCTGGAGCGGTTTCCCATCATCGCGCGCGCCAATGCGTGGCTGGATGCGCATGCCTCGATCTCGGCGGAGCAGGCGCAATCCTGGTTGCTTTCCGGCGCCCGTGAGATCTTGCAGCGCGCGGCAGGAATGGGAGGATCGTTTTTTTTGGGTGCCTTGGGCTCGCTGGTGTCGTTTGCCCTCATGCTCTGCATGCTGTTCTTTTTCCTGCGGGACGGCGATCTGCTGTGGGCACGGGCGCGCCGCTTGATTCCCTTGGGCGAGGAGCGCAAGGAAAAGCTGTTCAAACAACTGAGCGCCGTCACGCGCGCCATCGTCTTCGGCACCACGGTCACCGCGGCGGTGCAGGGCGCGCTGCTCGGCATCGGTTTCGCCATCGTTCATTTGCCCTCGCCCGTGGTATTCGCCGTGCTCGCCGCGCTGCTCTCCATGTTGCCGGTCGGCGGTTCCGCCTTCATCTGGGTGCCGGCGGCGATCTGGCTGTTTTTGGACGGTCACTGGGGCTACGGGATCTTTCTGGTCGTCTGGGGCGCGCTGCTGGGTGGCCTCGACAATTTTCTGCGGCCGTACCTCATTTCCGGCCGCGCGCAAATCTCCGCCCTGGCCGTATTCGTGGGGGTACTGGGGGGCATCGCCGCCTTTGGCGCCATCGGCGTCATCGCCGGCCCGGTCCTGCTTTCCTTGGTCCTGGCGTTGATTGAATTCGCCGAGGAAAAGCCGCTGCAAATCTCTTGAAAGGCAGGCGAACTTGGGGGCTTCTCCTCAAGTACAATCCGCGCCCTGATGGACGTATCGCACCTTCTCGACGGACTCAACGATGACCAACGACAGGCGGTCGGCGCGCCACTGGGCGCCGCGCTGGTGTTGGCCGGCGCGGGCAGCGGCAAGACCCGTGTATTGGTCCATCGCGTCGCCTGGCTGATCCAGGTCGAGGGCGCTTCGCCGGGCAGCATCCTGGCGGTGACCTTCACCAACAAGGCGGCCGCGGAAATGCGCAGCCGCATCGAGACGCTGCTGGGCATGCGCAGCGGGGCCATGTGGCTGGGGACCTTCCATGGATTGGCGCACCGGCTGCTACGTATCCATTGGCATGAGGCGGGATTGCCGCAGAGCTTTCAGATTCTGGATTCGGAAGACCAGACACGTTTGTTGCGCAAGGTATTGAAGGCGCTCGATCTCGATGAAACTCGTTGGATCCCGCGCGAGATCCTGTGGTTCATCAACGCGGAGAAGGACGAGGGGCGCAGGCCCAAGCACATCAAGGACAACGGCGATCCCACTCGCCGCCAGTTGATCAAAATCTATCAAGCGTATGAAGACGCCTGCCAGCGCGGCGGCGTGGTGGATTTTGCGGAATTGCTGCTGCGGGCTTACGAACTATGGCGCGATAACCCCGCACTTTTGCAGCACTACCGCACTCGCTTCCAGCATGTGCTGGTGGACGAATTCCAGGATACCAATGCCATCCAGTACAAATGGCTGATGCTCCTCACCGCTTCGGGCGGCACGCCGTTCGTCGTGGGCGATGA
>DASXNX010000185.1:0-54828 GCA_036494725.1 Steroidobacteraceae bacterium | reverse complement strand
CGCCAATAACTGCGCCGAAACGCTGGACCGCATCATCAACATGTTTCCGCGCGATCAGCACAACCAAATTTTCTTGGATCTGTCGCAGTATCTGCGCGCCATCCTGTCGCAACGACTGGTTTTCGCGAAGAGCGGCACCCGCGTTGCCGCTTCGGAAGTCATGGTCAATACGCCGCACATATCGGAACTGATCAAGCAGGGCGATGTGATCGGCGTGAAAGAGGCGATCCGCACCGGCACGGAGCGCGGCATGCTGAGCTTCGACAGCGCGCTCTACAACCTGGTGCGCGAGGGCCGAATCGAGCTGGAAGAGGCATTGTCGAGCGCCGACTCGCGCACCAATCTCGAGGCCAAGATCAACTTCGGTTGAGCCGTGCGCAGCTGCCCGGCGGCGACATCGCGGCAGGGCGTCAAGTTGCTTTCGAATTGCCGGCTCGACACATCCCATCCGGATTTCAGCGCGCGCGCGCGACAGTCTTCGGGATTGAGCTCGAGCGCGCGCAACGCCGCGGCGGCAAGATCCTGGTCCAGCGCTCCCGTGACCCCATCCTCGATCACGTCGATCGGACCGGTCACAGGATAGGCGGCCACCGGAACGCCGCAGGCCATCGCCTCCAGATTCACGAGGCCGAAGGTGTCGGTGCGGCTCGGAAACACCATGACATCCGCGGCGGCCAGATGGCTCGCCAGCTCGTCGCCGAACTTGTATCCGGTGAACGTCGCTGACGGGTATTGCTGCTGCAGCCGCGCCCGCTCGGGTCCGTCGCCGACCACGATCTTGCTGCCTGCCCAGGGCATGCTCAAAAAAGCGTCGATGTTCTTCTCGATGGCCACCCTTCCGACGTAGGCTGCGATGGGACGCGGCAGGCTCAAGAATTCCTTGGGCTTCGGCCGGAATTTCTCGGTGTCCACGCCGCGCGGCCAGTGCGCCAGATTCTTGAATCCGTGCGCCGCAAGATCCTTGCGCATCGACGGCGTGCTCACCATGCAGCGCACCGCGGCGCCGTGAAACCGCCGCAGAAATCCGTAGGACACGCGCAGCGGTATCGGAAAGCGCGCGCGCAGATACTGTGGAAATTGCGTGTGATATGAGGTGGTGAAGTGCAGGCCCCATTTGAGGCAGAAGCGCCTGGCGCATACCCCGAGGGGCCCCTCGGTTGCGATATGTAGCGCCTGCGGCGCGAACGCCACGATATCGGCCGCCACCTTTTTATAGGGAAACAACGAGAGCCGAACTTCAGGATAAGTGGGGCAGGCGACGCTGCGAAAGTCTTTTGGCGTCAGCATCCTCACTTCGTGACCGAAGCGGCCCAGCCAAGCCGCGGTTTGCGCCAGCGTGCTGACCACGCCGTTGGTCTGGGGGAACCAGGCGTCCGTGACGATCATGATTCTCATGACGGTCACATTGACAGTCTAGGATGACGATACGATGACTACCGGGTCACTTTCCTGAGGAATTTCATGCACTAAAATCGGAAATGTCATGTTGTTGTAACGAATTTACTATATTTTCTTCATCGAACGAGCCATTTAGCTCCCTTCAAGGAAACACCATGCAAAGTTTTTTTGCGGAACTGAAGACCCAACGATGGGACGATCATCGCTTCTATCACCATAGTCGGATCAATCAGTCGCTGCATTTCTTGAGCGCGATCAGCTTCATCATCGCCTACGTCATGATGTTCTTCGATCCGGTCAAGTCCGCATTGATCGGCTGGCTGGTGTCCATGGTCAGCCGTCAATCCGGCCACTTCTTCTTCGAGCCCAAAGGTTACGACAAGGTCAATCACGCGAGCCACCGACACAAGGAAGAAATCAAGGTGGGCTACAACCTGCGCCGCAAGGTGATCCTGCACATTGTCTGGGCGTTGGTGCCGATTTTGCTGTGGCTGGAACCCACATTCTTCGGATTCAAGGCACCCACCACGTTCGAAGGGTACATGCGCCATGTCGGATTGGTCTGGCTGCTGGTGGGCGCCGGTGCGCTGCTGTTTCGAATGGTGCAGCTGTTCTTCTTGAAGAACGTGCAGACCGGCTTGGTTTGGGCGACCAAAATTCTCACCGATCCCTTCAACGATGCGATTATTTACGCAAAGGCGCCGCTTTACTTGATGCGCGGGGAGCTGATGGATCCCATGGATGATGTCGAGGCCGAAGCCCATCGGGCCTGAAGCATTTCCGCGAGCACGCGACGTCTGATGGATCTGTTGGTGAGGTTGGGTTCGCACCACCACCAGCCGTCGCGCTGCATCTCCTCGGCTGCCGACACGATGCGGTCGGCGACCGCGGCGAAATCATCTTCGGTGTAGTTCAAGCTGAAGATGAGCCGTCCCGTGCCGACCCAGCTCAACGCCAAGCCCGCGGCGCGCAGATAATATTGAAACATCCAGTTGTAGCCGGACGGCTGTGGGTAATAGATCATCCAGATCGTGGACAGGTTTGCGATCCGCACCGGCAGGCCGGCGCCGGCCAAACGGTCGTTCAGGGCCCGCGCCCGGCCGTTCCAGACCGCATCGAGGTCTCGGTACAGCGCGCGCACCTCCTCGCTGTCGAACTTCGCGAAGAATTCGTACATGGCGCCCATCACGTACGGATGCGAATTGAAGGTGCCGCGTGCGAAACAAATATCCGCGGGACGATCGGCGCGAAAGCGGCGCATGAATTCGTGCTTGCCGCACAGGACTCCGACCGGCAGGCCCCCCGCCACCGTCTTGCCGTAAGTCACCATATCGGCGCGCACGCCGAAGTATTCCTGGGCGCCGCCCGGGGCGATGCGAAAACCCACGAATATTTCATCGAATATCAAAACGATGCCGCGCTCGGTGCACACCGCGCGCAATGCCCTGAGCCAATCCGCATACGCTTCACGGTCGAAACGCGCCTTGCGTCCGCTGTCGATGAGGGTGGAGTCGCCCGGCGCGGCGGCGTTGGGGTGCAAGGCCTGCAGCGGATTGATCAGAACGCAGGCGATGTCGCGGCGGCTGCGCAGCACCCTCATGGCCGCGGGGTCCATGTCCTTGAGCGTGTAAGTTTCGCGCGCCGCCAGCGGATTGCCGACGCCGGGCTGCACATCACCCCACCAGCCATGATATGCGCCGCAGAACCGTACCAAGTGCGTGCGTTGCGTGTGATAGCGCGCCAGCCTCACGGCCTGCATCACCGCTTCGGTGCCGGACATATGAAAGGAAACCTCATCGAGACCCGAAATCTCGAGCAGCCGCCGCACATTGCCCGCGACCACCGGGTGATACGCGCCCAGCACGGGCCCCAGATCACGCACCCTTTCGCTGCCGCGGGCGATGCATTCTTTGTAGAAATCGTAGCCAAAAACGTTGACGCCATACGAGCCGGTCAGATCGTAGAAGCGATTGCCGTCCAGATCGGTGACGGTCACGCCGGAGGAGGACTGCAGGAAGGTGCCCGCTTTGATGTGCCGGCGAACGAAGTTGCTGAATTGAAAGGGCACGCGATAGCGCGAAGTGAAATCGAGATCCGACACGCTGCCGGCAAGCGCGGCGGTCTGGTCTGCGGTCTTGGCGAAACGCGCAGAGTAGATATCCGCGATGCGCGCGAAGCCGGCGCGGCGCGCGGTGACCACATCGGCGGGCGCCGAGTCGACCTTGAAGAATCGCGAGTCATCGTACTCGTAGTAGGGCACCCAGGAGGCGAAGCGGCGCGCCATGCGCGAATGACCGGCGAGGGAACGATGCTTGGCGAGAGAAAGCTGCAGCCGAACGTACACTTTGCGCAGCACCCAGGCCAGGACGAGTCCGGCCGCTATATAAACGACTGGCGAACTAATAAGCCTATTCCTTACTTGGCCGGGGATCCGAGACTGTATTGCAATCCGATGACACTAAGATGAACGCGAAATCCCTCATCGGTCGCCTCACGCAGCAGGAAGACTTCAATTTCTTCGTCAGCAACCGAATTCCGCGGCGTTTCGTGACCCGTCTGGTCGGCTGGTGGAGCCGCATCGAGAACCCTTGGATCTGCAAGGCCAGCATCGCGGTGTGGCGGTTTTTTTCCGATCTCGATCTCAGCGAAGCCAGGACCACCGACTTCAAGAGCGTGCGCGATTGCTTCACGCGGGAGCTCAAGGAGGGGGCGCGCAGCATCGATATGCGGAGCACGCATCTGGCCTGTCCCTGCGACGGGCTGCTGGGAGCCTACGGTTCGGTGGAGCGCGGGACGGTGCTGCAGGCCAAGGGGCATCCTTATTCGCTGGTGGAGCTGCTGGCCGATGAGGAGTTGGCCCGCTACTACGAGGGCGGAAAGTACGCGACGCTACGGTTGACTTCGAGCATGTATCATCGCTTCCATGCTCCGGCCGATTGCCGCGTGCAGCAGGTGAACTATATCTCGGGCGACGCGTGGAATGTGAATCCCGTCGCCCTGAAGCGCGTCGACAAATTGTTTTGCAAGAACGAACGGGCCGTGATCCGTTGCCGGCTCGCCTCCGGCGCCGTGCTGACGCTGGTGCCGGTCGCGGCCATTCTGGTCGCCAGCATCCGCTTGCGATTCATCGATGTGCTGCTGCACCTACGCTACCACGGGCCCAATGTGATTCCGTGCGACGTGCCCATGCGCCGGGGCGAGGAAATGGGGTGGTTCGAGCATGGTTCCACCATCATAGTGCTGGCGCCGCCGGGCATCGCCCTGGCCGAAGGACTCTCATGGGGCGACCGTTTGTCCATGGGAAGGGCCCTGTTGCGCATCGAGTAGAATGCGGCAACTTTTCCCGGCCAGCGGTGTTTTGTTATTAAACGAACACACACTCCAGTGCAAACGCAATCACCGGCTGAATTTACGACATTCATGCGTGCCTATCAGGACATGGTTTTTTCGACTGCCTCCCGCCTCGCGGGCAACGATGCGCAGGCGGAGGACATTGCCCAGGAGGTATTCCTGCGCGCCTACGAACACTTCGCCGATTTGCGCACCAGCGAAACCGCGGGGGGCTGGCTCAAGACGGTGGCGACCAACCTGTCGATCAACTACCTGAATCGATACCGCAAGCGCTGGCGGCTGTTCTCGGAAATGCGCGTCGACTCGCAGGACGGCGAGGGCGAATCTCCCGAGGTCGAATGGGAAATTCCGGATACCTTGCTCGCCGACCTGAGCGCGGAACAGCGCGGCGCCATCGTCGACCGGGTTTTGCGGCAGTTGCCGGATCACCAGCGGCTGCCCCTGGTGCTGTATCACTTCGAAGAGCTTTCCTACCAGGAGATTGCCGACAAGCTTCATGCCTCGCTCACCAAGATCAAGACCGACATCAGGCGTGCCCGCGCCGCGCTCATGGTGCTGCTGCAAAGCAGCGATACGCGGGATATGCTCGACGGTTGAAATGCGTCATGAATGAACACACGACATCTGCTGAAAAACTCGAGAGAGTGCTGCATCAAACACTGCGCGGCGCCGCTATGCGGCGGGCGCCGGCCACGCTCGAGTCGCGAGTTTTCGCCGAGTTGGAGCGCCGTGCCGCGCTTCCCTGGTGGCGCTCCAGCTTTGCGTACTGGCCGGCAATGGCCCGGGTCGCCTTTGTGTTGATGTGCGCGAGCTTGGTGGTCGCGATGCTTTTGGGAGGCATTTCGGCATTCGTGGAAGTACGTTCGTTCGGCGAAATCGAGGCTTTGCTGTTGTCGTGGACACAGCCGTTGACGGTGGTCCTGTCGTCCGCCGGCGGTCTGACGGCGTTGCTGGCGCGCGTCATTCCCCCCTTCTGGTTATACGGTGGGTTGGCATTCGGCGTACTGATGTACGTGCTGTTGTTCGGGCTTGGCGCCGCGGCCTATCGCACGCTTTATCTTCGGCCCATCGTGGCAGGTGAGTAGTCTTATGAATATGTTTTCTTTGCGCCGACTGAGCTTGTGGTTCGCGCTGCTCTGTATAACCTGCGTTTGCGCGACCAGCATCGCGACGCATGCTTGGGCCGCTGCCGCTTCGAAAGCCGGGGCCCCTGCCGCTGCGGCCGCTGCCGCGCCGGCGGCCGCGGCGCCGCCTTCAGCGGCGGGCGAAGAACCATCCGCGGCAGGGTCTCCGGCCGCGGCCGGCTCGAAGGATGATTTCAACGACGATTCGGAATCGTCCGGCCGTGGCCGCCACGCACGCCGTCACCGGCACGATCACGACGATGGCAGCGTTGTAGCCATCGGGCACGGCGGCCATCTGGAGAGCGGGCAGAAAGCCGACTCGGTGGTATCGATATTCGGTTCCTCGACCAACGAAGGCGAGGCCGACGACGTTGTATCGATTCTCGGCAACACCCGGGTCACCGGTCCGGTGCACGACAGTGCCGTTGCGGTGCTGGGCAACACCTATATCGACGCCAAGGTCGACGGCGACGTGGTCGCCGTGCTGGGCAACGTCGAACTCGGTCCCAACGCGGAAGTGGGCGGCGATGTGGTGTCGGTGCTCGGTGTGGTCAAGCGCGATCCCGCGGCCATCGTGCACGGCAGCGTGCAACGAGTTTTGGACGTGGACGTCGGCGGCATCAGCGGCTTCAAGTGGCTGGATACCTGGATCACGCGCTGTCTGATGTATGCGAGGCCCCTGGCATTTGCGCCGGGACTGGGTTGGGCTTGGACCCTGGCACTGGGGTTTTTGGCGTTTTACGCCTGCCTCGCGCTTATGTTTCGTTCAAGCGTCGATCAGTGCGTGCACACGCTCGAGACCCAACCCGGCCACACGGCACTGGCCTCATTGCTGGCGACGTTGCTCACGCCCGTACTCATTGTGCTGCTGTGCATCACCGTGATCGGCATCGCAGCGGTCCCGTTCGTCGTGGCCGCGCTTTTCTGCGCCGGACTATTCGGCAAGGCAGTCATGCTGGCGTGGCTTGGCGGCCGTATCACGGGCAGACGGCCGGGAGCCGTCGGGCATCCGGCCATTGCCGTGCTCATCGGCGGCGCGCTGGTTCTGGTGCTGTACGTCATCCCGGTGGTGGGCTTCCTGGTCTATAAGCTGCTGGGTTTCTTCGGCTTCGGAGCGGTGATTTACACCCTCATCCTTAGGTCGCGCGAACGCCGGGCCGCGAACAACCCGCCGCCGATCGGCGGATTTGCCGCCGCCGGAGCCCCGGGTGCGAGCGCTTCCACGCCGGGCGCCTCCACGCCGGGCGCCTCCATGGCCGGCGCGGGATGGACAGCTGGACCGGCTTCGGGAGCCGGCGAGGCACCGCCGGCTGGGGCGACGCCGGCTGGCGGCGCGGCGGCGGGTCCAGCGGCGGCACCCTATACCGGCGGATTCTCTGCTCCCCCGGCCCATCTCTCCGCCGCTATGCCGCGCGCCGGGTTTTGGATTCGCATGGTGGCGTTGCTGCTCGACGTGATATTGATCGGCGTCCTGATGAGCATGCTGCATCCTTTTCATGATGTTCACATCGTCATACTGGCCATCTATGGCGCCGTCATGTGGAAGCTGCGGGGCGCAACGGTGGGCGGTATCGTGTTCGACCTGCACGTGGTGCGCGTGGACGGGCGCCCCATAGACTGGGAGACGGCCATCGTGCGCGCTCTGGGCTGCTTTCTTTCCCTGGTTGTGGTCGGCTTGGGATTCATCTGGATCGCATTCGACCCCAACAACCAAGCGTGGCACGACAAGATCGCCGGGACCGTGGTGGTCCAGGCGAAAAAAGGGGCGCCGCAGGTTTAAGGAAGGCGCGACTACAGCCGCCCGCGGATCGCCGGCGGCAACAGCGCTTTGTAGCGGCGGCTGAGTACCAGGCGCTCGCCGCTTCGCAGCACCAACTCGTAGTCTCCGTGGAACATGGGCTGCAGCTCGGAGATGAACGCCACTTTGACCACGTGCGAGCGATGCACCCTGATGAATTCGGCTGCGTCGAGCTGGGCGATGAGCTTGCTCAGCGGTTCGCGCACCAGGTGAATCTTGCCGCCCGCGTGGATCTCCACGTAATTTCCCGCAGCCGATATGCGCTCGATGCTGTCGACCGCGACGAAATACGCACGTGCCCGATCGCGCACCAGGATTTGCTTCACCGGCGCCGCGTGCCCGGGCATGGCCGCGAGCACTCGCCGGACCCGCTCCTCCAGTTCGCCCGGTTCGGGGTCCGCCAATTCCGCTTGGACGCGCTCGACACTTTGCAGGAAGCGTTCGCGATCGTACGGCTTGAGCAGATAATCGATCGCTTGAACATCGAAGGCGCGGACGGCGTATTCGGAGTAAGCGGTGGTGAACACGATGTGCGGGGATGCCAAGCCGCGGATCGCTTCGAGCACGTCAAAGCCGCTGCGCGATCCCAGTTGGATGTCGAGATAGACGATATCCGGCCGATGCTGGGTGATTTGCGCCACGGCGGTGTCGACGGAGTCCGCTTCGGCCCTGATCCCGAATTCCGGCAGCGCTTCCAGAAAGCGCCTCAGCTTGGCGCGAGCCGGCGGTTCATCGTCCACGATGACGACTGAATGAGTCAATTTGCGACCGGAAAGCTCAAGTTGACCACGGTTCCACTTGGTTGGCGCGCCGTCAGCGAAAAGGTGTGCGTGGCCGGATACAGCAGTTCCAGGCGCCGCACGACATTGGAGAGACCGGTGCCGGGTTTCACCGTGATGTCCTTGATGCCGACGCCATCATCGCTGATGGCGTAGTGGAGTGTCCCGTTCTCACGCGCGACATCCACGACGAGGCTGCCGCGTCCCTCCGTCAGGCCGTGCCGGAGCGCATTCTCGACCAACGGTTGCAGCAACAGGCGCGGAACCATCAGACCATCGAGACCGGGCGCCACCTTCAGATCAAACGTCAGCTGTCCGCGGAAACGCTCCGTCATCATGGCCGCATAGCCGCGCAGCCATGCCAGCTCGTTGGCCAACGGTACCAGCACGTGGTTCTCGGAATCGTAGGCGGCGCGCAACAGGCCGCCCAAATCGCTGATCATCCTATCGGCCGCTTCGACATCTTCATGCATGCGGTTCGAGATGGCATTGAGTGCGTTGAACAGAAAATGCGGTTCGATTTGCGCGGTCAGGTGCTTCAGGCGCGCCTGGCCCAACTCGGCGGCAAGTTCCGTGGCGCGTAGATCGCTGGTGCGCCTGATTTGGAATTCGCGCAGCGCGAAGATCACGACCAAGATCACCGCGTAGACGATGACATCCTTCTGCAGCTCGTAGAAAAAACGAATCGGCACGCTGCCGAAATTATAATTCTGGCCGACGACGGCGTACGCCAGTTTCCGCAGGATCACGATGCTGGCGACATGCCAGGCGGAGAATACGAACGCCCCCGCCGCATGCGCCAGCACGATTCGCCACCGCGGCCGTGCATCCAACCGAAAATGTTGCTCGAAGCGCGCGATCAACGGAACAACGGCAAAGATCACAATGGAGCTGCTGAGCTCCCACACCAACGGCTTCCACGGCGCAATGCTGGTTTTGCTGCCGAGGTCGATGATCTGGTTGATGCCCAGATACACGCCAAACAGCAACGCCAGCATCGCGTACAGCGGCCATCCAGACCGGTCCAATCGAATGCGGCTCTCGTCAGGTTCGGCAGCCATTTAGTTGATGTCTTGCGGAACGCTGAGTGCATGAGCGGCTCGTGGCGCGGCCGGCAAGGCACGGTCCTTTGCAGGCCGACTTGCCGCGCGCCGCGCTTCCCGCTCGAGGCCGAACAAAGGCTGCAGCAACCGCACGCGGCGAATTGCCTCGTAGCCCAGGAAACAGGTTGCCACTGTCACCAGCACGAGCAGAAGTCCCTCGACCGGCGGATACAAATGAGACGGCTTGAGCGAATGCGCCACGACGACGATCACGGTCTGATGCAGTATATACACCGGGAATATCGCAGTCGTCAGATAGCGGCGGGCTGCGTTATCCCGGGTCAGGTGACGATGCGCAAATCCGACGACGGCGGCGATGGCCAACCATTGTTCTGCGCCGTAAATCACCCGCGAGAACAGACGCAGTGCTTCCGGCGGCACGGCCGCGTCGTCGCTGTAGGCGCCGATGTAAGCGTTCAAGAACGCCCAGCCGAGCACGGCAAACCCCAGGTTGAGCCACCGTGCGCGCTCCAGCGCGTTCCAGGCGCCGCGGGCGCCGGCGAGCGCGAAGCCCAGCAGGAACACGCCGAAGTACATGGCATGATTGTACCAATCGCCGATCAGGGCGTGGTTCGCCGGAAACTTCGCCGCCAACCCGAGGCGGATCGCGCACAGGTAGGCCATGGGCCACAACACGATCCCGATCCCGGACAGGCGGTTCTCTGCAAGCTTGCGCAGCCAAGGGATGATGGGAGGCGCGATTCGCACCACCACATACAGCACCAAGGTATACACCCATAGATAGGCGACGAACCAAAGGTGATTCCACGTCGGCAAGATCAAGCAATCGCCGCCGCGGCAGAACCCATGAAATCCCGTGATGTACAGGCGATAGAACTCCAGAAAACTTCCCGAATAGCGAAGTTTCTCCACCACCTCGAGATAGGACTGCGGCGGCACGATAACCAGCATGCCGAAGGCCAGCGGGATCAACAGGCGGGTCGATCTTTGTCCCAGGAAGTTTCCCGCGCCTTGCCGCGCCAGCAAGTAGGCGGTTGCGACGCCGGACACCAAGAACAGCAGCGACAAGCGCCACGGCGAGGTCAACATCATCAGCGGCTCGATATCGGCCGAGGCGTGCGGGCTCTTCACATGCCAATCCCAGGTCACGTAGTACATGCCGACGTGATAGAGAATGAGCAGCATGAAGGCGCCGATCCGAACCCAATCCAGATCGTAGCGGCGCGATCCCAAGTCTTCGCGAAACAAATTCTGCGTGGTCATGTGGCCTCCGTTGCTTTACGTGCGCCAAGCCTGCTGGGACTGCGTGCAGCCCGCAACGCACCCGGGACGAGCGGGATTTGGGGAGGGACGAGCGGCGCAGCGGCGTTTTGGCCGATAGGCCTAGAGCGGCCTTCGAGCGCGGGTCAGCGTAGCGGCGATCGCGGAAAGAACCGCCATGCGGACCGCGACGCCGTTATTGACCTGCTCGCGGATCACCGAGCGCGGGCCATCGGCCACTTCGGAGGAGATCTCGACGCCGCGGTTCATCGGGCCCGGATGCATCACGAGCACGCTGGGCGCGGCCAACTTCAATCGCTGTGGCGTCAGGCCGAAATCGCGAAAGTAGGCGGCATCATCGAGCGATGCTGCTTGCGCCATGCGCTCCTTTTGAATCCGCAGCATCATCACCACGTCGGCGCCCGCAATTCCGTCCTCGATCCGCGTGAAGCGCTGTGCGCCGCGAAATTCGGCTTCTTCAGGCAGCAACGGCAGCGGCGCCACCAGACGCAGATCGGTCGTTCCCAGAAGCCCCAAGGCCGTGGCGGTCGAGCGAGCCACGCGCGAGTGCCTGACGTCTCCCACAATCGCAACTTTGAGACCGGCGAAGCGTCGCTTGTGGGTGCGGATGGTCAGCGCATCGAGCAACCCCTGCGTGGGATGCGATAGATGCGCCTCTCCGGCACTGATCACGGACACGTGCGGCGCGACGTGATCGATCAAGAATTCGGGCATGCCCGCTTCCGAATCGCGGATGACGAACACGTCGGTGTTCATCGCTTCGAGAGTGTAGATCGTGTCCAACATGCTCTCGCCCTTGGCACGGGAACTGGAATGCAGATCCAGATTGAGCACATGAGCTCCGAGGCGCCGGCTGGCGAGGTCAAACGAGGCCCGCGTGCGGGTGCTGGGCTCGAAGAACAGGTTCGCAAGGGTCACGCCGGCCAGCTCCCGGCCCTCATAGGCAGGCTGGCCAGGGAGCCTGCGGTAACGCTCGGCCCGATCGAGAATCCCCGTTAACGCGTCGCGGGTCAGACCCTCGAGCGTGACCAGGTGGCGCAGGCCCCCGGCGCTGTCTTGTTGTGATCGCATTTACATCTCATGTCTTTTCTGAAAACCAACGTTCCAAGATCACGCAGGCCGCCGCGGCGTCGACGTCGGCCTTCGCGACGCGCCGTCTTCGCCGGCCGCTGGCCCTTGCCGCTTGCAAGCGCGCTTCGGCCTCGAGCGACGAATAACGCTCATCGACCAGCACCACTTCGAGCGCGTAGCGGCGCGTAAGCTCGGTCGCGAAATCTCGGGCGGCGCGCGTCATGCTGCTTTCGGAATCATCCACATTATACGGCAGGCCGACCACCGCCATGTCCGGTTGCCAAGCGCGAATCAATGCGGCGACGTCGGCCCAGCGCGGACCGCCCGGGTCGACGGCGACGGCGCCCAAGGGTGCGGCGCTGCGGCTGACGGTGTCGCCGCAGGCAACGCCTATCCGCCGCAATCCAAAGTCGAATGCCATCAGAATTTTCGGCGCTTGAACCTCAGGCATTGCCGCCGATCGGACTGACCCGCGACAATTCCACGCCGAGCAGGCGCGCAGCCGCATGCCAGCGCGACTCGAACGGCAGATCGAAGATCAAACTCAAATCCACCGGCGCATTGAGCCACACATTGGCCCGGATCTCATCCTCCAATTGTCCGCGATCCCAACCGGCATAGCCCAACGCGATCACGGCCTCCTGTGGACCTTCGCCGCGTGCCATGGCGGCCAATATATCTCTCGAGGTGGTGACGTGCAGGAAGTCGGAGACTTTGAGAGTCGAATCCCACTCGCCAAAGGCCCGATGGACCACGAAGCCGCGATCGGTTTGCATCGGACCGCCGCGCAGCACCTGCCGCTCGCGCAACGGTTCGAGCTTCAATTCAATTTCGAGCTGCTCGAAGATCTCGCCCATGCGCATCGGCAGCGGCTTGTTCAGAATCAATCCCAGGGCGGTGCGCTCGCTGTGCTCGCACACCAGCACCACTGTTTGCGCGAAGTTAGGATCCCCCATGGAAGGCATGGCGATCAGTAGCTGGTTGGTCAGATAGCCGGAATCACTCATGAAGAGTTGATCAGCTCAGGGTTGCTTTGGTTCCGAATAAAGAACGGTGCTGCCCTGCGAGGCACCGTCCAGGAATTGCCACTCGTAGGCGATGCGTACTTCGTCATGCTTCGCGGACAATTCGCTCGGAAAGGGATCAAAAGGCGCCGCCAATTTCAAAATCCGCAGCGCGGCTTCATCGATTTCCGCGTGGCCGCTGCTGCGGCGGATGATCGATTGCACCAGTTTACCGTCCGCGCCGATGGTGACCTCGATGACCGGCGTGCCGGAGAGCTTCTCGCGGCGCGCGACATCGGGGAAATTCATGGTGCCGACGCGCTCGATCTTGCGCCGCCAGCTGTCCAGATAGACTGCGACATCGGACTCGCGGGTATCCGCCGCAATCCACAGTTCGCGTTTGGCCTCGCCCCGCAAGCGCAATTCTATGCCGTCGTCGTTCGGCGTCATGGCCAGATCGGGCCGCTTCTCCAGAAGCAGCGGTTGTTCCGATGCGTCCTTGGCGGCCGACGTCGAGGCAAAGTAGATGATCTTTTGAGATGGGCTATGGGTGGCGACCAGTTCCTCCTCGCCGGTATCCTCGCCCGCCTGCTGAGCGTCCAAGCCCTCGCCGCTGGGAACGCCCAGGCGATCAACGGACATCAAGGAGGATTTGGGGATGAGACTGCGCTCGTCTTTCAGCGTATTGCCGGAGCCGAGCTGGCTGCGTTCAGACAGGTAACGGGCATTGGGATTTTGCGCGACGCTGGGTACCCGGTCGTCCACCAGCACGACGGCCAATCCCGGCGCACCGTCATCGGCTTTGCTGCCGCTGGCCGAACTGAAGGTCACTCCCAGGATCAGGATGCCGTGCAGCAACGCCGCCAGAAAACAGGTGGTGAGCATGCGGTCGTTGGCCGGCGGCAGCCCGGTGCGAAGCAATTCGCCGGGTTGCGGTGCATCCACAGCTTGATGCGTATCGGAACTCACGTAGTGCCCAATTTCCCCTGAATCGCGTCCATCAGCATGGCACCAATGTCGACCGCCCGCATCTTCTTGAGTTCACGGATACCGGTCGGACTCGTGACGTTGATCTCGGTCACGAACTCGCCGATCACATCGAGCCCCACGAACATCATGCCGGCGTCGCGAAGTTTGGGCCCAATTTGTGCGCACAACCAGCGATCGCGGTCGTTCAGGGCGCGGCTCTCGGCCCGCGCTCCGGCAGCCAGATTGCCGCGATGGTCCTCGGGCGTGGGCATCCGTTGCAAGGCGAACGGTGCGGGTTCCCCGTTCACGAGGATGATCCGGCAGTCGCCGGCGGTGACGATCTCGGGTAGATAGCGCTGAACGATGGCATAGCGCGTACCGTAGTCGGTGAGCGTTTCGAATACCACATTGCGGTTCTTGTCGCCGTGTTCGAGCACGAAGATGGATTTGCCGCCCATGCCATCCAGGGGCTTGCACACGGCCTTGCCCTGTTCGCGCAAGAAATCGCTCATGTCGTGCATGTCCCGCGTGATGAGCGTCGGGACGCAGCATTCGGGGAACCAGGCCGTGTACACCTTCTCGTTCATATTCCGCAGTCCTTGCGGATCGTTGCAAACCAGTGCGCCCTGCAGCTGCGCGCGGTCGAGAACGTAAGTGCTGTAGATGTATTCCGTGTCGAAAGGCGGATCCTTGCGCATCAGAATCACATCGAAATCGCCCAGCTTTTGGTTCGCAGCCGCTCCCAGCTCGAACCATGTCTTTGGGTCATCGAACACCTTGACGGGAGCAACGCGGCCCCATGCGACACCGTCTCGCAGGGATAAATCCTTCTGCTCCGCGTACAGGAGCTCCCAGCCTCGTGCCTGCGCCGCGAGCAATAACCCCAGGGTGGTGTCCTTGGCCGGCTTGATCGCTCCGATGGGGTCCATGACCACGACGAGACGGACTCCGGACGACATGCTCATCGCTCCAGTCTAGCGCAAGCGGCTATGGCGCCTACTCTCTTGAGAAAACTGTGAACCAGGCCACCGTTGTTTGGGCGAGCTTGCCTCGAAATGTCGACCCCATACCGTGGCTTGCAGGGCCTGGATATGTTAAAAAGCCACAAGATTCCAGCACCTACGCACTCATGGACAGCATGATCAACACGGGCAAACCGAAACTCACGGGCCTCAAAGTTCTCGTGATTGATGACAGCAAGACCATCCGCCGCACTGCCGAAACCCTGCTCACCAAGGAGGGTTGCGAAGTATTCACCGCGGTCGATGGTTTTGATGCGCTTTCCAAGATTGCCGATCATCAGCCTGACATCGTGTTCGTGGACATCATGATGCCTCGCCTCGACGGTTACCAGACCTGCTCGCTCATCAAGCACAACAAGGTCTTTAAACAGATTCCGGTGATCATGCTGTCGAGCAAGGACGGCCTGTTCGACCGCGCTCGCGGACGCATCGTGGGTTCGGAGCACTACTTGACCAAGCCGTTCACCAAAGACGAATTGTTGGGCGCAATCGAAGCTCACGTCGCGAAATGACGGAGGAAACGATGGCACTGATTTTAATCGTTGACGATTCCCCAACCGAAGTTTTCGTCATGCAGAAGGCCCTGGAGAAACACGGCTTCAAGACCGCCGCCGCCGAGAACGGCGCGGAGGGCGTGCGCAAAGCAAAAGAGATGAAGCCCGATCTCATTTTCATGGATATCGTGATGCCGGGTGTCAACGGCTATCAAGCCACCCGCATGCTCATCAACGACCCCGAGACCAGCTTGATTCCCATCATCATGGTGACCACCAAGGGTCAGGAGACCGATCGAGTTTGGGGATTGCGCCAAGGGGCGGTGGATTATCTGGTCAAGCCGGTCTCCGCGCAGGTGTTGGTAGAGAAGGCGCAAGCCGCACTGGCCACATGACCAGCACGGCGAGCGGGTCCGACATGACCTTGCGCGGCTTGCGTGACCGGCCGTTCGAGTTGCTCAAGGAACTGGAAAAGCGCAGCCGTTCGGTCGCGGCCAACAGTGTCGCGGAAGCCGATGCAGGGCAAGAGTGGGTGGGGGTCGCATTTCGCATGGGCGGCGAGACCTTTCTGGCCGCTCGCGAGGAAACGCGCGAGGTGTTGGGGTATCCGGCGGTGGTGACTCGAATTCCGGGTGCCAAAAGCTGGGTGAAGGGGTTGGCCAATGTGCGCGGTGCGCTGATGCCGATGCTGGATCTGCGCCAGTTCCTCGGCAGCGGCCCGACCGCGACCGGGCGCAACACGCGCATCGTCGTGGTCAACCATCGGGATGTTCCGGCGGGATTGATTGTGGATGAGGTGCTCGGATTTCGGCGTTTCGCGGAAGCCGAGTTCAATGCGGAAGCGCCGCCGACCGTCATTCGTTGTGATAGCTACCTTGCAGGTGCGTTTCGCCGCGGGGGCGAGGTTTGGCCGGTGCTCAGTTTGAAGAATTTGGTGGAAAGTCAGAGCTTCTTGCAGGCGGCAAGTTAGGTTTTCGTGGGGAATGATGGCTAGGCGAACCGAATCGGGACCCAATCTCAAAATTCTGCCGGTGCTGGCGGTGCTGCTCGTGCTGTGCTTGGGGCTGGCCGCCGCCCTGACGGGGATATCGCGCAACGCCGCGCCGGTTGCCGCGCCGGCCGAGCAATTGTCGCTGGTCGTCGAGCGCGTACCCTTCGAGGCGCAAAACGCGTTGCGCGGCGAAGCGAGCGCCTTCGACGCGCTGGCGCGCAGCGGCGCGCGACTGAAGACGCTGCGCGCGGCGTCGACGGAATCGGGCGACGCAGCGAATTGGAGCAAGCTGAACGACGCCCTGACGACGGTTGCGGCGGCTCGGCCCGCGGTCGAAACGATCCAGGCCGCCAACCAGGAGGTGCATGAACTGGCGCCCAAGCTGTTGTCGGAACTGGGTGACCTCGGCAGCTCGGTCGGGGTGCAGAAGCTCGAGGGAATGACCCGGTATCTCGAGCGCTTCGAACTCACGGTACAGCGAATACAGCAGGATTTGAACGGCTTGGAATCCGGCGTCAGCGATGCCGGACCGGCTGCGCAGCGGCTTGCCGATAGCCTGGAATTCTTGAATCAGGTGATTCGGGGATTGTCGGGTGAAGAGTCGGGCATCGCCATCCAGAAAGTAACCGGCGCCGATCCCGAGCAGCGATTGAAGACCGTCGTTCAGCGGAATCAGCAGTACACGGCCGGGGTGCGCAAAGCGATCGGCGCCGCCGACGCGCTCTCCAAGGCGCAAGCCGCGGCGCGCGGACTGCCGAACCTCACCTCCACAATGGCCGCTCAATTGGGCACTGCCGTTCCGCGCGCGGAGTCCGGCCCAAGCTACAAGCCTTGGATACTATTGCTGCTGGCGCTGGCGGCGGCGCTGCTCGGCGCCATGGCTTGGACTTATTCGAAGACGGTCAGCAGCCGGCGCACCAACGAGCTGCGCGTGCGTGAAAACGAGCGCAATCAAGAAGCCATCATGCGGCTGCTCGATGAGCTGTCAAGCCTCGCCGACGGCGATTTGACCGTGCAGGCGACCGTGACCGAGGACATCACCGGCGCAATCGCCGACTCGATCAACTACGCGATCGAGGCGCTGCGCAAGCTCGTTGCGACCATCAACGACAGCGCCATTCAATTGGACGGCGCCGCCAAGCAAACACAAGGGGCGGCGGCGCAGATGGCAAAAGCCAGCAGCGCGCAAGCGCGGCAGATTTCCTCGGCCAGCGAATCCATGGCGGATATGGCCGCCTCCATCGAGGAAGTGTCGGGTAATTCCGAGCGCTGCTCGGATGTCGCTCGGCACTCGGTCGATGTGGCTCACAAAGGTGGCGACGCGGTACGGCGCACCATCGACGGCATGAATGCGATTCGTGAAACCATCCAAGAAACCAGCAAGCGCATCAAGCGCCTCGGAGAAAGCTCGCAGGAGATCGGCAACATCGTCGAGTTGATCAATGATATTGCCGAGCAGACCAATATCCTCGCGTTGAATGCGTCCATTCAGGCGTCGATGGCGGGCGAGGCCGGCCGCGGCTTTGCGGTCGTGGCCGATGAGGTGCAGCGCTTGGCGGAGCGCGCGGCGAATGCGACCAAGCAGATCGAAGTTCTGGTGCGCACCATTCAAACGGACACCAACGAGGCGGTGGTATCCATGGAGCGCAGCACCACCGACGTCGTCGGCGGCGCGCTGCTGGCGGAAAATGCCGGCGCGGCGCTCGAGGAAATCGAGCAGGTTTCGAACCAGATCGCGAGCCTGGTGCAAAACATTTCGGCAAGTGCGCGCCAGCAAGCGGCGGCATCCGGCAATATTTCCAAGAACATGCAAGTGGTGCGCGAAATTTCATCGCAGACTGCGGAAGGGTCGACGGCGACGTCCACCTCCATTGCCAAGCTGGCTGCATTGTCTGCGCAGCTGCGCAAGTCGGCGGCCGGGTTCAGGCTTCCCGATTTCGGCGGCGGCGGCAACGGCGCGGCGGCCAAGCCGCCGGCCGCGAAGCCGGCCGCGAGTGCCGCGCCCGCCAAGTTGCCGCCCTTGACCGAGCCCCTGAAGTCCGCCAGCAGTCCCAAGAATGCCGGCAACACCGCGAAGCTGCGCAAGGCGAGCGGCATAGGAGCTTGAGCTCCGGACGATTTCGGCATGACCGACATTAGTTCCCAAACTCTGCACATCGTCGCCAAGGAGCTCAATGCCTCGTTGAACGACGCGCGCGCCCTGCTCGAAGCCTATGCAGAGCGCCCTGATCAGCGCGCCTTGCTCGAGAAGTGCGCCGAACAGCTTCATTCCGCACACGGCGCGCTGCGCCTGGTCGAGGTCTACGGCGCCGCATTGCTCGCCGAGGAGATGGAGCACGTCACCCGCTACCTGCTGAGTTCCGGCAACGACCAGAAGCGGCAAGTGGACGGCCTCGACGCGCTGATGCGCGCCATGGTGCAGCTACCGACATATCTGGAGCGGGTACTGTCCGGCGGCCGGGATCTGGCCCTGGTGCTTCTGCCGCTGCTCAATGATTTGCGCTCCGTGCGCGGCAGCCCGCTTCTGTCCGAAGGCACATTGCTGCTGCTCAACTTGAAGTCCGATCAAAATGCGGCGCCGCAGGCGCCGGGCGAACCGTCGATAACGGTCGCGCAATGGGCACGCCGGCTGCGGCCCCGGTTCCAGATCGGATTGCTGGGATACATTCGCGGCGAACGCACCGTGCAGAATCTGGAGATTCTTGCGAAAGTATCCGAGAAGCTCGAACAGGTGGCCACCACGCAGCCCGTGTTCCAACTGTGGTGGGTGACCGGCGCGGTCCTCGAGGCCCTGCGCGCCAACGGCCTGGAGGGCAGTGCCACGCTCAAGCGTCTGCTCGGGCAAGCGGACCGCCAGATCAAATCCTTGTACGAGCTCGGCGAAGGGCGCTATTGCGAGGATCCGCCGATCGATTTGCTGAACAATCTGCTGTACTACGTCGCCCGGGCAACCAGCAGCGGCGAGCGGATTTCGGCGGTGCGCGCCTCGTTCAAGCTCGCTGAACTTCTTCCCGTCGACGATTCGATCGAGCTCGAGCGGGAAAATCTCTCTGCGCCCAGCGTCAAGCTCATGCGCACGGTTGCGGCCGCAATCAAGGAAGATTTGTCCAAGGTCAAGGATGTGCTGGATATTTTTGTCCGCCGCGGCGGCGGACAAACCGATGAGCTCGCGCCGCAGCTCGAGTTGTTGAAGAAGATCAGCGATACGCTCGGTGTGCTGGGATTGGGCGAGTTGCGCCAACGGGTACAGGACGAAATCTCGGCGCTGTCGCAGATCGTCGGCGACGGAAAAGCGCCGCCCGAGGACGCGCTGGTGCGGGTGGCCGGAGTCCTGCTATCGGTGGAAGACAGCCTCGACGAGCAGCTGGTACGCCTGATCTTGCCGGCGCCGTCGGCCCAGGCACTCGCCGAACTGCCGGCCGATCATGACCATGAATTCAGACAAGTCAGCGAGGCGGTGCTGCGCGAGTGCATCGTCAATCTCGCGCGCATCAAGGAGGCCGTTTCGGTGGCGGTCCAGAAGCCGAGCGAATTCTCGCCGCAGGGACTCGACAACGTGCCGCAGTTGCTGCGCGGCATCACCGCAGGATTATTGATGCTCGGCAAGGTCCGGGCGGTGGAATTGATGGATGCCATCGGCACCCAGGTCCGCAAGCTCGTGGAACCCGGTGCGCCGCCGCCGGATGCCATACGCCTCGAGCGCGTGGCCGACGCCATTGTCAGCATCGAGTACTACATGGAGACGCTGCAGAACGGCAGAACCGACCCTTGGTACATGCTGGACAACGCCGAGATGTGTCTGAAGACGCTGGCGGATGAAACGCTCACGCGAGTGCCGAATCTCAATCTGACCAGCAGCGAAGCCGCGAAGACGATGAAGCTCGATCCGGCGGAAACGATCGCCATGGAGCGCACCAAGCGCGCCCACGCGGCGACCAATCCGTTGATCGTGGT
Source organism: Steroidobacteraceae bacterium (assembly GCA_036494725.1). Taxonomy (GTDB): domain Bacteria; phylum Pseudomonadota; class Gammaproteobacteria; order Steroidobacterales; family Steroidobacteraceae; genus Bog-1198. The sequence goes on along the minus strand of DASXNX010000185.1, from coordinate 34,528 downwards.
GCCGGAGCCGGAGGCGGTCGAACCGCAATTCGTCGAGCTGTTCATCGAGGAGGCGAAGGAAGAGATCGCCTCCGTGCAACGCAGCTTCCCCTTGTGGGATGAAAATCCCATGGATCTGGAATCGCTCTCGGTCATGCGCCGCAGCTTCCATACGTTGAAGGGCAGCGGACGCATGGTCGGCGCGCGCGGCATCGCGGAATTTGCCTGGTCGATCGAGAATCTGCTGAATCGCATCATCGATAAGACCCTGTCGCGCACCCCGGGGATGATGGGGTTGTTGCGCAACGCAGTGGCGGCCCTGCCTCCGCTGGTGGAGCAACTGGAATCAGGACGTCCCGTGTCGTTGCCGATCGAAGCGCTGATGGCGCGCGCTTTCGCATTTGCCGACGGCCGCGATCCGGAACAGACGAGGGGCAGTGCGGCGCCCGAGGACCGCACCGTGTCCGACGCCAGCAGCGCAGCCACCAGTTGGGGGGGCACCTCGATAGCGGCAGCCTCTGCCGCGCCGCAGATGGACGCCGCGCTGCATGAGATCTACAGCAAGGAGACTTCGAGCCATCTGGCCGAGATTCGCGAGTACTTGCGCAAGCGAACGGGTCAGCCTGCACCGCACGATCTGCCGGAGACCGTGTATCGCGCCATTCACACCTTGAGCGGCAGCTCCAAGATGGCTGAGGCGCGGCACGGCATCAGAATTACCGAGCCCTTGAATCATGTGATGCGCAAGGTGTTCGACAGCGGCAAGGGCCTGTCCGATGCGGGCCTGGCGGCTTTGGATCACGCGGTGCGGGCCATCGATAACGTGGTTTCGCACATCAACGAGTCGACGGGTTTCTTTTCCGACCAACCCTCGTTGATCGTACAGCTGCAAAAGCTCGAGTCGGAAGTCGATGCCATGATTGCGCGCGATGCCATAGAGACCAGCGCGTCGGCGATCAGGCCGGGAATCATCGCGACGGCCCCCATTCAGGTGGCCGCGCCAGCGCAAAGTGCGCCGCCCGCGCAAAGTGCGCCGCCCGAGGAATTCGATCATGAGATCGCGAACATTTACAGCGAGGAGGCCACCGAGTTGCTCGAGGCCGCGCAGGGCTCGCTGACCGGCTGGAATCAGGACCGAAAGGATAAACAACGGGTCGCCGAGCTGCAGCGCCAGCTGCACACTCTCAAGGGTGGCGCGCGCATGGCGGGTATTACGGCGATGGGCGACCTGAGCCACGAGCTCGAGACCCTGGTCATTCATATCGATAGCGGCGCGGTGGCCGACGACGACAGGGCCCACACGGTCATGCAGGCCAGCCTGGATGAGCTTGCGCGCATGCGCGATATCGTGAGTGCCGGAACGCTGCCCGGTGCCGCTCGCGATCTGATCAGCCAGCTGCGCAGCCTGGCCGGCCAGCCCGGCGCCGCAGCTGAACCGCCGACCGCTGCGTCGCCCGCCGCGGCAGCGCGCGCCGTTCCGACCGTCGAGATGCCGGCAGCGCTTGCGCCGACGCCGGTGACGCAGTTTGTAAAGAGCGTGACTCCCGTCGCGCCGGCCGCGCCCACGGCACCCATCTCAGCAGCGCCGGTGCGCACACAGGTTGCGCCGGCGCCCGCAGCACCGCGGCCGCGCACGCCTGAGCCTACGCTTAGCGAAGAGGTCGTACTCAGCCTGGAGTTGAGCAGCGCTCCCGTGTTGCCGGGACGCGAGGCTGCCCCCGTGGAACGCGTGGAGATGGCGCGCGTGGATGCGGATTTGCTCGATACCATGCTCAACAATGCCGGCGAGGTGAGCATCTTCCGTGCCCGCCTCGATCAGCAGGTTAATTCGATCGATTTCAATCTCGCGGAACTGGCGCGCACCGTCACGCGCTTGAAGGACCAGCTGCGTGGATTGGAAATCGAAACCGAGGCGCAGGTGCTGAATCGGCACCAAGACATCGAGCCACGGCGCGACGATTTCGATCCGCTCGAGCTGGACCGCTATTCAGCCTTGCAGCAGTTCTCGCGGGCGCTCGCCGAAACCTCCGGTGACGTCGCCAGCATTCAAGGATTGCTCGAGACGTTGACGCGCGAAGCACAGAATCTGTTGACACAGCAGGCGCGCGTCATCACCGAGCTTCAGAACAGCCTGATGCGAACGCGCATGGTTCCGTTCCAGCGCCATGTGCAACGGCTCACCCGATTGGTCCGCCAGGCGGCGAATGACACCGGGAAACGGGCGGAACTGGCGGTGCAGGGCGCCGCAGCGGAGCTCGACCGCCAGATGCTGGAGCGCATGGTCGCTCCCTTGGAGCACATGCTGCGCAACTCGGTCGTGCACGGCATTGAAACGCCGGAACGCCGCGCGTCGCTCGGCAAGCCCGACGTGGGCCGAATCTCGATCAGCTTGGAGCGCGATGGCGCCGAGATCGTTATCGTGGTCGCGGACGACGGGGCCGGCATCAACGTCAAGCTGATCCGCGAGAAGGCCATTGCGCTGGGGTTGGCCGACGCCCATGCCAAGCTCACCGACGAGGAGGCCATGCAGCTGATACTGGAGCCGGGCTTCAGCACGGCCGGCCACGTTACGCAGGCGGCCGGCCGCGGCGTCGGCATGGATGTGGTGGCCACCGAGGTCAAGAAGCTCGGCGGCGGCCTGTTCATCGATTCGACTTACGGAAAAGGAACGCGATTCACCATCCGCCTGCCTTTCACCCTGGCCATCAGCCAAGCGCTCATCGTCCGTGTCTCGGAAGAGACCTACGCGCTGCCCCTGGCAACGGTGGAAGGCGTGGTGAGATTGCCGAGGAATATCGTCACGCGCCATTTGGGCAAGGACGCGCCGCTGTTCGAGTATGGCGGTCAGAAGTACCGATTCCAGCACCTCGGCGCATTCGTGGGTCTGGGCACGGCACGGCTGCCCGAGACGGATGCCTCCATGGCCGTTGTGCTGATACGTGCCGGCGAGCATTCCACCGCCCTGGTCACCGATGAGCTGGTCGGCAGCCGGGAGATCGTCGTCAAATCGCTCGGGCCGCAAATCTCCGCGATTCGCGGCATCGCGGGCGCCACGATCCTGGGCGACGGGCGCATCGTGCTCATCCTCGACATGGGTTCCTTGGTTCGTTCGGAATGGCGTGCGCGTCCGACCGACACCATCGTCTTCGATCAGCGCGATCGGCGCACATTTGCCCTGGTGGTGGACGACTCCATCACCGTGCGGCGCGTGACGCAGCGCCTGCTCGAGCGCAACGGCATGCGGGTGCTGACGGCCAAGGACGGCGTGGACGCGGTATCGCTGCTGCAGGAGCATCTGCCGGACATCATATTGCTGGATATCGAAATGCCGCGCATGGACGGCTACGAAGTCGCCGCCCACGTGCGCAACGATCCGCGGCTCAAAGAGATCCCGATCGTGATGATCACCTCGCGTGTCAGTGAAAAGCACCGCGCGCGCGCCATTGAGCTCGGCGTCGATGACTATCTCGGCAAGCCGTATCAAGAGAGCCAGCTGCTCGATGCCATAGAGCCGCTGGTCAACCGCCGACGCGCGATGGCTCGCTAGACTACGAGGTCCTCATGTCCGAATTGCGCGACGAGCTGTACAGCTTGCTGGTGCCCCTGGCCGGGGAGAGATTGATCGTGCCGCGTGCCTGCGTCGCCGAGGTGATCGGCTACCAGGCGCCGGCGGAAATGACCAACGCCCCGCCGTGGTACATGGGTCTTGTGAGCTGGAGCGGCCGCAACGTGCCCGTCGTATCCTTCGAAGGAGCGTTCGGCCAGCCGCTGCCCAACGTCTCGTCGCGAACGCGCATTGTGATTTTTCACGCTGCCGGCGGCCAGGTTAAATCAGGCTACTTCGGCATGTTGACCCAAGGTTTTCCGCAGCTGGTGCGCGTCAACGCGGATGTCGTGCGGGCGGACCCATCGCGCAGTTTTCCGGAGCGCTCGCCCATCATCTGCCAGGTGCGCATGGTGAACGAGACGCCGTTGATTCCCGATCTGGAACGCCTCGAACAAATGATCGCCGAGGAAACCTCGGTCATGCAGTGACGCCCTGGCGCGCGGCGCGCAGCGCTTCCTCAGGGCAGTAAGCCGAAGACCCCGACCGAGTTGGTCGTACCTACGAAGACCTTGCCGTCGGCGATGGTGGGCGTGATGTACTTGTTGCCGCTGCCGAATTGATCGCGATTGCCCGCCGCCTGGGTGCTGTTGTACAGCTCGTGCGACAAGTTCGAGGCATCGTAGGCATGCAACACCGCCGCACTGTTGTTCTCGTGAGCCCATACGATGCCGTTTGCCATGCCGTTGGCCGACACGCTGGGCGCGGTTCCGGGATAGGCGAACTGCGTAGCGGATTGGGAGGTCGGCGTCGCGACCAGCTTGGCGGAGGTTACCTTGAATGCCTTCAAGTTGCCCGACACGTCTCCGTAGTAGACCGTGCCATTGAAGTACGCCGGCGTCGACCAGATGCCGCCGGGCAGGGAGCCGCTCAGGGTTTGATAATTATTGTTGGTATTCGCATTGAACTTGCCCATGGAGTCCCTGTCGACCACGTAAATATTCGAATCCTTGCCGGCGCCCACCATGAGATGCCGTACGTTGTTGGCGGAATCCGTCATATCCGGCAGCAGCATGCCGCCGCCGGAGCCCAAATCCTGATCCCCATTGGACTCCTGCACTTCATTGGACATGGTGAAGTAATCCATCACGGCAAGTCCGGCGCCGGCGCTGGAGATCTTCAGGAAGGAGTTGCCATAGTCCTGCTTGTTCGGGAAACCGTTGGCATCCAGTGTCGTTTCGAAGGCGCCGTTCGCGGTGAGCAGGTAGATGTTTCCGGCCGCATCCACAGCGGGGCCGCCGCCCGCCATCCAAATCGCAGGACCACCGGAACTGCCGGCCGCGACGTTGAGAACCGCGCTGCGCGCAAGACTGGTTTCATTGAAGGCGATGATCCAACCCGCATAGGGCGCGATGTCGCAGTGGGATGTCCAACTGGTGTAAATCGTGCCGTTCGACAGCAGCAGCGCCGCCCGCTCCTCGTAGTCGCCGGCATTGAAAGTCGACATGCTGCCGCTCGCGGAAGCAAAGGTCGCCGCGATCTCCACGGGCCCGTTCAACAATTCAGCACCCGTCGTCACGTCGAGTGCATGCAGGCGTTGATGGTAGTTGGACGAGGCATCCTTGGACATCGCGATCACGAACATCGTCCCATGCGCGCCGGCGCCGCGGTCGATAACCGGCGTGGACGTGATGCCGATCTCGGGCACCACTTGACTACAGCCCCGGGTATCGCTGGTCGTTTCGCCCGATCCCAGCAGCGAGACTTGCCATATGACCGCGCCGGAATTCGAATCGAATGCGTATACCGAGTCATGTTCGGTCGCGACAAACACGGTATTGAACGTGCCGGCGGCAACCTTGAGCTGCGACAGATACAAAGGCTGCGCGTCGACTTTGCCGTCCACCATCAGGTTGCGCAGCAGGCCGAACGTGGCCGATGCCACGTTGGTGGTCGTCAGCGTCGTCTCCGACAGGTTCTGCCCTGAGCGATTCAGGTCGTTCTTGTACGTGGTGACATCGGTGCCGGCCGGCCCGCCCGGGCCGCTTGCCACGCTGAGCGTTGCGTTATTGCTGGTGAGTTGGCCGGCCTGGTTCGATACCACGACGGCAAACACAGTGTTGTTGTCCGAGGCAGCGGCGGCGGGCGTGGTATAGGTCGCGGCGGTGGCACCGGCGATGGCTGTGCCGCCTTTTTGCCACTGATAACTCAAGGGTGCGGTGCCGGTCGCGGTGACGCTGAAGCTTGCTGTCTGTCCGACGATCACTTGTTGATTGGCGGGCTGCACCGTGATGGTGGGCGCAACGGCCGCGGGCATCTGGCCGCCGCCATAACCGCCGCCGCCGCCGCAGGACGCGAGCAGCGCCAGCAAGGCAGTCGACGCAATCAAAATTTTTTGATTCATACGGATCGCCATCCCTGTGATAACCCGGTTATAGCTCCGAGATTGGCCGGCCTTCAAGCGTCGGCAGGTCGCGACTCATTGTCAGGCTTCGCGGACATATCGCCGAATCGCGATTGCAACATAATCACCGCCGCGATGGCGGCGGTTTCGGTCCGGAGGATCCGCGGCCCGAGAGTGAGCCGCGAGAACGTCGACAGGCGGAATGCCTCCAGCTCGTCTGGCGCGAATCCGCCTTCGGGTCCGATTGCCACTTCCACGGCACGAACCGGGCGGGAGAAATTGCCGATATGCGCCGCCTCGGACCATCCTTCGGGCGCCGGTCCGGGATCCAACACCAGCCGCAGCGGCGCAGCGGCGCCCGGCGCAGCGGCGCCGCCGGGCGGTGCCGGGGCGCCAAGGTAGTCGAGCAGCGCTTGCGCGGTCTCGATCCGTGGCAGACGATTGCGTCCACATTGCTCGCAAGCACTGACCGCGACGCCGTGCCAATGCACCTGTTTCGATTCGGCTTGGCGCTGATCGAGCCGTACCACGCTGCGTTGACTCAAGACTGGCACGATGCGCGCGACCCCGAGCTCGGTCGCCTTTTGGACGATGAAGTCCATGCGATCGCCCCTGGGCACGCACTGCAACAGCGTTACCTCGCAGGGTGATTCGCGATCAACATAGTGAGCGGCGCCGATCGCTGCCGATACCCGCGCGCCGCGCACGTTGTCAATGCTGCCCTGGAACTCCCGGCCGTCGCCGTTGAACAGCACGAGTTCCTCACCGCCGCGGACGCGAAGGACCTTGGCCAAATGCGCTGCCGTGTCGCGCGGCAGCTCCACCACGGCTCCCGCCCGCAGATCGCCGTCGACATACACTCGGGTCAATCGCACGGAAGCTTGGCGATGCGGATGGCGTTCATACCCGCTCGATTGTCGCATATGCTAGCGGTGGGGTCGGATACCCGAGGACGCATGCTTGCAGTTTGAGATCAACGACGGGCTGATCAGCGGCGCCAGGCAGATCGCCTCGCCGAATTTCGACGCGCGACCGCCCGGCGTCGAGGCCGAATTATTGGTCGTGCACGGCATCAGTCTGCCGCCCGGCGAATTTGGCGGTCCGTGGATAGAGCGCCTGTTCCTGAATACCTTGCCGCTCAATTTGCACCCCTATTTCGCGGAGGTTGGCACCGTCCGCGTGTCCTCGCATGTGCTGGTGGCGCGCGGCGGGGGACTCACGCAATTCGTCAGGTTCACGGATCGCGCCTGGCATGCGGGCCAGTCGAGCTATAACGGCCGCAACGCCTGCAACGATTTCTCGATCGGCATCGAGCTCGAGGGGTCCGACACGGTTGCCTATGAACCCGCGCAATACGCCACGCTCGCCGGAGTGGTGGCCGCACTATGTAAAACCTATCCACGCCTTTCGCCCGCGCGCCTGGTTGGCCACAGCGACATCTCTCCCGGCCGCAAGACCGATCCCGGCCCGGCGTTTGACTGGCCCCACGCGCGGCGCTGTATCACCCAAGCCTGCGGTCCGTAGCACCCGATGGTGGGTACAACGTGATCTCGGTCACGTTCGTTTGCAGCAGATTTTCCTTCCCAAGCCGACAACCCAGGTTGAGGTTGTAATCCTGCCGGCGCGGTGAAGGGGAGGGCTATTGATTCGTTGGTTCGCTGACCTCCCAATCGAGCGCAAGTTGCGCGTGGTGATAACGGTTCCGGCGATGGCCGCATTTGCGACCGCGATGCTCATGCAAGTGGCCACCAACCTGCTGCACGTGCGCGAGGAATTGCAGCAGCGGGCAGGAGGAATCGCGCGCGCCGCCGGCGTGGGTACGATCGAGGCACTGCGCCTCGGCGAGAGCGCGGGCGCAATCAACGCGCTGAGCGCGCTTCGCGACGAGCCCATGGTCAGCGTGGCGGAAGTGTACCTGCCGGGTGGACGGAAGATCGCCACCTACGATCGGGCAACCAATGATGTGCTGCTGGAGAGCGGGGCGGAGCAAGCTGCACCGAGCAACCTGCGGAAACGCGACGGCCAATTCGAAGTGATCGTCCCGGCCACGCGCTCCGGCGCCGCGCTCGGCTACGTGCGCGTTCTCGTGCCGCTCCAGGCGCTGTATCCGGACTGGCGCGGCTACGCGTTGATCAGCGCAGCGGCGATCGCTGCGGCGATGCTGATTTCCTACTGGCTTGCCGCGCGTCTGCAGAAACAGATATCGGGTCCGATCGTCAACCTGGCGAACACCATGCAGCGGGTTTCCACGGAAGGAGACTACACCCTGCGGGTGGAGCGTAACTCCGAGGATGAGATCGGCTCCCTGATAGACGGATTCAACCAGATGCTGGGCCAGATCAGGCATCGCGATTCCCGTCTGGAAAAGTACCGGCAATTTCTCGAGCAGCAGGTGGCCGAGCGCACGGAAAATCTGGGCAATGCAAACCGCGAGCTGCAGCAGGTCATCGACGAAGCAACCCGCGCCAAGGACGCGGCGGAACGCGCAAGCAGCGCCAAGAGCGAGTTTCTGGCGCGCATGAGCCATGAAATCCGCACGCCGATGAACGGCGTGATGGGCATGTCGGAGTTGCTGCAGGCGACCGAGCTCACGCCCCGCCAACGTCATCTGTCGCAAACCATATCTCATTCGGCGCAAGCATTGCTGCAAATCATCAACGACATTCTGGATTTCTCCAAGGTCGAGGCCGGCAGACTGGAACTCGAGTGCATCGAATTCGGCTTGCGCGAAACCGTGGAGCAGGCGATAGAAATATGCGCGGCGCGGGCGCATGCAAAGGGCCTCGAGCTGGCATGTGACGTGGAATTGGACGTGCCCAACAAGGTGCGCAGCGATCCCATGCGGCTGCGCCAGATCTTGATCAACCTCGTCGGCAACGCCATCAAATTCACGGACACCGGCGAGGTCATCGCCCGCGTCAAGGTGGTCGCCAACAATCTGCTGCGTTTCGAAGTGATTGATACCGGAATCGGCGTCTCCGAGGATGCCCAAGAGGACATCTTCAACGCGTTCAGTCAGGCCGATTCGTTTACCACGCGCAAATACGGCGGCACTGGATTGGGGCTGGCCATCTGCCGTGAGTTGACGACCTTGATGGGCGGCCACATCGGGGTCGACAGCGTTGCCGGGGAAGGCTCGGTCTTCTGGTTCGAGGTGCCGCTGCAGCCGGTTGTCGAGGCGGCGCCCACATTCACGCGCCTGCCGCGCATGAGGCTGGTGGGACTGCGTGCCTTGATCGTGGAGGACAACGCCAGCCACCGGGAAATTCTCGCCAAGCACCTGCAATCGTGGGGCGTCGAAGTGGTTCCGGTGCCGACCGCGAAGCACGCGCTCGCCATTCTCGGAACCGCGGAAGGACCGCGATTCGATTTCGCGCTGCTGGACGATCAGCTGCCGGGCATGAGCGGCATCGAGCTGGCGCAACGCATCCGCGACGATTCCCGGCTGGCGGCCTTGCGCATGATCATGCTCACCATCCGCGACAACCACGACAGCAATTCCGACACCGTGCAATTGTTTGCCGCCATTCTCACCAAACCGCTGCGCCGATCCCAACTCCTGAACTGCGTGACCCGCGCGATGACCGCAAGCCCGGACGCGCTGCTCGAGGATACCGGCATACGATCGGTGCCGACCGCCGCGGCGCGCACATTTGTGCCGAAGATCTTGCTGGTCGAGGACAACCCGGTGAATAGAGAGGTGGCCGTCGGCATGCTCGAGAGCCTGGGCTGCGTGGCGCACGCCGCCGAAAACGGCTCGGTCGCGCTCGAGGCGATCAACAACGATTCCTACGATGCCGTGCTCATGGACTGCCAAATGCCGGTGATGGACGGCTTGACGGCGACGGCGGAGCTGAGGCGGCGCGAGCAGAATGCGGGCGGCTCGCGGCTGCCCATCATCGCCTTGACGGCGAATGCCATGGAGGGTGATCGCGAACGCTGTCTCGCCGCCGGCATGGATGATTTTCTCAGCAAGCCCTTCTCTCAGCAGCAACTGGCCGCATTGCTGAAGCGCTGGTTGGCGCTGCAAGTGCTGCCCGAGTCCGAGCGGCGCGACGGCTCGCGGCTGCCGCTGATCGATGCCGGCGTGCTGCGCAATATCAACGCGTTGGCCCGCCCGGCGCTGCTCAATTCAATGATCGATCTGTACCTGCAGCATTCACCGCCGCTGATGAGCGCCATCGAAACTTCGACGGCGCAGGCGCAGGTCGAGCCGCTGCTGGCAGCCTTGCACGCCTTCAAATCCAGCACCGCCAATCTCGGAGGCGTCCGCCTGGCGACGCTCACCAAGGAGTGCGAGGTGCTGGTGCGCGAGGGCGGCATAGACCAAGCGGCGGCAACCGTGCAAAAAATTCGCCGGGAATATCAAGAGTTTTGCAACGCGCTGATGCGCGAACGTAGCCGAAGCGCGGCATAGCATGGAAGAGGACGCGATGAACCAATCCGACAGTCGATCCGACAAAACTGCAACCGTGCTGGTTGTCGACGATGATCCAGGAGCCCGCCTGCTGGTGGGCAGCGCACTTCAAGTTGCGGGCTTTCATGTGATCACGGCTCCCGACGGGGCCAGCGCCCTGAGTGAGTTTCAAGCGCACCCCGCCGATTGCGTGGTGCTCGACGTGGTCATGCCCGGCATGAGCGGCTTCGACGTTTGCCGAGCATTGCGCGCCGCGCCAAATTCACGGCACGTGCCGATCTTGATGCAAACCAGCTTCGACGACATGGAATCGGTGCAGCGCGCATACAACGCGGGCGCCACGGATTTCTCCTCCAAAGGGATCAATCCCATGCTGCTCGCGGAACGCGTGAAATTTCTGGTGCGTTCGAAGCAGACCCAGGATCAGCTGCGCGAGAGCGAAGCGCGCGTGCGCTACCTGGCGTACTACGATCCTCTCACCGGGCTGCCGAACCGCCAGAGACTGCTGCAGATATTGGAGCAACAGGTGATATGGGCGGGCCCGCGGCAGCGGGGCCTGGCGGTGCTGATGCTAGACGTCGACAATTTTTCGCGCATCAACGACACCCAGGGCCAGGCGGTCGGCGATAGTTTGCTCAAGGAAATTGCGCATCGCTTGCAGCTTTGTCTGCGGGATACGCAGCGCGCCTTGGAGCAAGACGGCGAGGTCAGCGATATCAACGACTGGGTGGCGCGCACCGGCGGCGACGAGTTTGCTCTGGCCCTTCCGGGCGTGGCGACCGCCGACAGCGCACAGGCCGTGGCGCAGCGGGTCCAAATCGCGCTGGCCAGGCCGTTTGTATTCGCGCAGCAAGAGATACCTTTGTCGGCCACGATCGGCGTCAGCTTGTTTCCCGGCGATGCGCCCACCGCCGAGGCGATGATCAAGAATGCCGACGCCGCCATGCATCACGGCAAGAAATCCGGTCACGGCAGGCTGGAGTTCTTCAAGAAATCAATCAGCACGCGCGCGGCCAAACATCTGTCCATGGAAGCCGATTTGCGCAAGGCGCTGGAACGCGGCGAGTTCACCTTGAATTATCAACCGCGCCTCTCCACCGAGGGCATGCGAGTCGAGGCCGTGGAGGCGTTGCTGCGATGGTGGCATCCGCAACGCGGTTTCGTCTCTCCTGATGAGTTCATTCCGCTTGCCGAGCAGAATGGCTTGATCGTGGATATCGGCGACTGGGTGCTGCGCGAAGCGTGCGCGCAGGCGCGCCGCTGGCGCGACGACGGCGGCCCCGGCTGGCAGGTCGCGGTGAATGTCTCGGGAGTCCAGTTTCGCGACGGCAGCCTCGTGGAACGTGTGTCGCGGGCGATTACCGCGGCCGGGATTGAACCGCGAATGATCGAGCTGGAATTCACCGAGGGGGCGCTGATCGAATATTCCTCGGTGGTGAGCAAGGCGGTGAAGTCGCTGAAGGAACTCGGGGTCGCCACCGCGCTGGACGACTTCGGCACGGGCTACAGTTCACTGTCCTATTTGCGGCACTTTCCCATCGACACCTTGAAAATCGACCGGGTATTCGTGCGCGACATCGTTTCGAAGGGCGGCGGCAACACGCCGCTGGTCGACGCCATCATCGCGATGGCCAAGAGCCTGGGATTGGCCACCGTCGCCGAGGGCGTTGAGACCGAGGCGCAATGGCACTACTTGAAATCGCGGCACGCCAATCAGGTTCAGGGCTTCTTGTTTTGCCGCCCGTTGACGATCGTGGATCTGCAGCGCTGGCACGACGAATGGCTGCATTCGCATCAGCAGCGTTCGGCCAGCGTGGCCTGAACGTCGGCCTAGGATCGCGGCCAATTCGGCCGGCGCCAAACCACTTCGCCGGCGGCGCTTGCGCGAGCCAGCACCCGCGCGACCACGAACAACAAATCCGACAGGCGATTTAGATACTTGAGCGCTTCCGGGGCCACGCTTTCCTCGCGCGCCAGCGACCAGCAGCGCCGCTCGGCACGCCGGCAGATGGTGCGCGCCAGATGGCACGCGGCGGCAGCGGCGCCGCCCCCCGGCAGGATGAACTCCTTGAGCGGAGGCAGCCCCTCGTTGAAGCCGTCCAATTCCGCCTCGAGCCTCGCGACATGCGCAGCGGTGATCATCACGTGTCCGGGTATGCATAACTCCCCGCCGAGATCGAACAAATCATGTTGTATCTCGGTCAACGCGCGCCGGATTTCCTGGGGCAGTTCGGGGATCGCCAGCACCACGCCCAGCGCGCTGTTGGCTTCATCCACCGTGCCATACGCCTCCACGCGCAGGCTCTCCTTGGCAACGCGCGCGCCGTCGCCGAGACCGGTGCTGCCGTCGTCGCCGGTGCGCGTGTATATTTTGCTTAGTCGGTTGCCCATGATCTGACTCCAGGCAAATCATACTAGCTCTCGACGAAGGTTTGTTATCGTGGCGCCATGAAGCACTCACCCGAAATGCAGGCGGCACTCGACGCCGCGGAACAGGCAGCCACCATCGCGCGCTCGCTGTACCAACGCAACGTCGCAGTGCGGATCAAGGCCGATAAATCGCCCGTCACCGAGGCAGACGTGCGCTGCGAGGCGGCGATCCGGGAAATCATCCAGCCGCGCTTTCCCTCGCATGGATTCTATGGCGAGGAGTCGCAGCCGCAATCCCTGGACGCCGAGAGCGTCTGGCTGGTGGATCCGATCGACGGTACCAAGGCCTTCGTGCGCGAATACGCCATGTTCTCCACGCAAATTGCGCTGATGCGAAACGGGGAGATGGTGCTCGGCGTGTCCAGCGCTCCGGTGTACGGCGAGCTTGCCCATGCGGAGCGCGGCAAGGGCGCATTTCTCAACGGCAAGCCGGTGACGGTGAGCCAGGTCGCGACCCTCGAGGCGGCTTTTGTGTCGACCGGCAACATGAAGAGTCTCGCGACCGGCCCGCAATGGACTCGTTTCGGCGAAATGATCTCGCAGGTCAGCCGCATCCGGGGCTACGGCGATTTTCTTCACTATCATCTGCTGGCGGCTGGAAAGATCGACGTCGTTATCGAAACCGACATCAATATCCTCGACATTGCTGCCTGCGTCGCGATCGTCACGGAGGCGGGAGGCCGCTTCACCGACTTGAGCGGTGCGCCGATCACGCTGAAATCGACTTCAGTGCTGGCCAGCAACGGACACCTGCACGCGTCCGTGCTGGCGGCGCTGGGCTGAGCGCTTCACAAGGCGTGTTGCGGCCAGCGAATCTCCAGAGCCGTTGAAGGCCCGATCACCGCTTCCTCGAGGCTGTCGGCTTGTTCCCACCGCTCTGCGCTCAACATTCGGCGTCCCGCCATGATTTCCGCGGTGCGTTGCGGGTAAAGCGGCACTTGATTGGGGTCGCCGTAGCCGTCGGGGAATCTCGGAGCATCGTCGCCCGCCCGGTATTTATCCGAGGCGCCGAGGGTGTGCAGCAATTCATGCGCGATTACCACGTCGTTCGCGCCGTTCATTTGCGGCGCGGCAAAGGCGTATACCACGCCGATCAGGCCCTTGGTCAGTCCGAGCGAATGCGGTACCGAGGGCGTCAAGGCCGGATCGTGAAAGAGCACGAATATGCGGATGTCCTCAGGTTCGCCCACATGTCCGCTGACGTGCCAGGCCCAGTAGCGAAGACGCAGACTCCACCATCCGGTCGCAATCCAGCCCGCATCGGGTGCTCGCTGCGGCGGCAGGGTGTGCAGTGGGTCGCGCAGCCGGGTTCTGATGGGTGCGGCGGCTTGCAGGCGATAGCGCTGCGCCTCGCGTTTGAAAAAATCGTCAATCGGCTTGAAACGATCGGCGTCGAGAGCCGCCACGTAGCTCCCCGTCACGGCACTATCGTCGGCTGCAATGGGATAAATGGAGACGTAGAGCGGCTCACGCCAGCGCGTGCTGCGATAGCGGTCCAGCCAGGTGCCGAGCGCAACAATGAGCAGAATGATCAGCAGGAAAAGGATGCGCAGCAATTTGAAACCGCCGCGCGGCGGAGCGGGTTCGCGTGGTTTCAATCGGAGGCTTCGACGTTGAATTCAACGACTTCGCCGTTGACGGCGGTGTACGAAACGATCAAGGGCTTGCAACAGACCGGGCAATCCTCGACGTAGGATTGCTCGGGGACCGATAGGTCCAGCGTCAAAGTGATGCGTTCCCAGCAATGGGGGCAGCTGGCGTCTTGGCCTTGAAGGAGAATCATCGGTGCTAATGCCGCCATACTTCTAAAATAATGATATATTTCATGATCTTATATCTCCGGCAAAGCTAATCTAAACCAATCGGACCCATGCACCCAATCCTAAAGCTTCCCGCTGGGAGATTGTGGGTCGGTACCGCCTATCGGATGGATTACACCGCTATAATTTGGTGCTGGCTTGTGATGCCGTAAATACGAGGGAACATGGAGCCGACTGATACGTCAAAACCCGATTACTTTCATCGGGTCGTAGATTGCCAATGGGCCTGTCCAGCGCACACCGACGTTCCCGAGTACATCCGCCTGATCGCACAAGGCGAGTTCACCGAGGCCTACATGGTGAATCGAGAATCCAACGTTTTCCCCGGAATATTAGGCAGGGTTTGCGACCGGCCGTGCGAGCCCGCCTGCCGGCGCGGCCGCATTGAAGAGAAGCCCGTCGCCATCTGCAGGTTGAAGCGCGTTGCCTCGGACAACCGCGACGACATTGCCGCGCTCCTGCCCAAGGCGCCGGCCGAGAAGAACGGCAAGCGTATTGCGTGCATCGGGGCGGGACCCGCTTCGCTGACGATTGCCAACGATTTGTTGCCCTTGGGATATGAAGTCACGATCTTCGAACAATACGGCGTTCCCGGCGGATTGATGCGCACCAACATCCCTGCTTTTCGGTTGCCGGCGAAGGTGCTCGATGAGGAAATCGGCTACATCGTCGACATGGGCGCCGATTTGCGGCTGAATTCGCCCATTAAGAGCATGCAGCAGTTGCTCGACGCGAAAGAATTCGATGCCGTGTTTGTCGGTTCGGGCGCGCCGAAGGGCAAGGAACTTGAACTTGCCGGACGGCACGATACCGATCGCATTCATATCGGCATCAGCTGGCTCGAGTCGATTGCGTTCGGTCACATCGACAAGGTGGGCGAGAGGGTGCTCATCATCGGCGTGGGCAACACCGCCATGGACTGCTGCCGCAGTTCGCTGCGACTCGGCGCGAAGAATGTGAAGGTCATGGCGCGCAAACCGCGCCAGTTCTTCAAGGCATCCGAATGGGAACTGGAGGATGCTGAAGGGGAGCGGGTCGAAATCGTCATCAACCATGCGCCCAAGTCCTTCGTGGTCGAAGGCGGCAAGCTCACCGGCATGATGTTCGAGAAGCTGGAATACGACATCGAGCACGGCGACATCAAGGCGACCCGCTCGCTGGGAGACGTCTTTTTCCCCTGCGACGACGTCATCCTGGCCATCGGCCAGGAAAACGCCTTTCCCTGGATCGAAAAGGGAATCGGCATCGAACTCGACAAGTGGAACGTCCCCAAGGTCGACGCGGTCACTTATCAATCGACGCGTCCGGAAGTATTCTTCGGCGGCGATGCCGCGTTTGGCCCCAAGAACATCATTTGGTCCGTGGAACATGGCCACCAGGCCGCGATTTCCATTCACAAGTTCTGCAACGGTGAGTCCGTCACCGAGCGCCTGCCGCGCGGCGTGACCTTGTCCAGCCGCAAGATGGGCATGCACGAATGGGCCTACAAGAACGAATACAACGGCGTCGAGCGCCGCCTGGTTCCGCATGTGGGTCTGCTGGAGCGATTCAAGAAGATCAACATCGAAGTCGAGCTCGGGTTTACCGCGGAGGAAGCGGCGCTCGAGGTGCAACGTTGCCTCAATTGCGACGTGCAAACGGTGTTCGCGGCCAAGCTCTGCATCGAGTGCGATGCCTGCATCGATATCTGTCCGGTGGATTGCCTCACCATCGCGCACAACGACTCCGAGGGGGGGCTGCGCAGTCGCCTGACGGCGCCCGCGGCCAATCCGACGCAGGCGTTGTATGTATCGGCCCCGCTGCCGCAAACCGCGCGAGTCATGGTCAAGGATGAGGATGTTTGCGTTCATTGCGGGCTGTGCGCCGAACGCTGTCCAACCGCCGCATGGGATATGCAGAAGTCGACCATCCAGATTCCGCACGCGATCGACGAGGAGGCCCGCGCATGCCAAGCCTGATCGCCGAATCCAATCGGGTCAACGACTTCGTGGTGAAGTTCGCGAACGTCAACGGCTCCGGATCGGCAAGCGCCAACTCGCTGATCATGAAAGCGATCTTTCGCATGGGTGTGCCGGTTACCGGAAAAAATTACTTTCCGTCGAATATCCAAGGCCTGCCCACCTGGTACGAAATCCGCGTTACTCGCGACGGCTACGCCGCGCGCGCCAGCCACGTCGACATCATGGTCGCCATGAATGCCGAGACATACTCGAAGGATATCCGCGAGCTGCGTTCCGGCGGCTACCTGATCTATGACTCGACCTGGCCGCGTAGCGCCCTATTGCAGCGAGGCGACATCACGGTGATCGGGGTGCCGCTCGCCAAGCTGGTCAACGAGAATTTCGACGGCGCGCGCAATCGGATTCTGTTGAAGAACATCGCTTACGCGGGAGTTCTGGCGGCGTTGCTCGATGTGGATCTGGATGTGATCAGCGGCCTATTGAGTGAGAGCTACGGCAAGAAGCCGAAATTATTGGACTCGAACACCAAGGCCCTGCGCTTGGGATACGACTACGTCAAGGCAAATTTGGCCTCGCCGCTCAGCCTGCGCGTCGAGCACATGGACAAGACCCGCGGCCACATCATGATAGACGGCAATACGGCGGCCGGCTTGGGGTGTGTGTACGCCGGCGCGACCGTTGGAGCCTGGTATCCCATCACCCCCTCGACGTCGCTCATGGATGCATTCAAGGGTTTTTGCGAGCGCTATCGCGTCGATCCCCAGACCGGGGAAAAGAACTTCGCGGTGCTGCAGGCAGAGGACGAGCTGGCCTCTGTCGGCATGGTGATCGGCGCGTCCTGGAACGGGGCGCGGGCCTTCACCCCAACCAGCGGACCGGGCGTTTCGTTGATGAACGAATTTGTCGGTTTGGCGTATTACGCCGAAGTCCCATGTGTGATCTTCGATGTGCAGCGCGTCGGTCCCTCCACCGGCATGCCGACCCGCACGCAGCAGTCGGACATCCTGATCTGCGCGTACGCGTCGCACGGCGATACGCGTCATGTGATTTTGTTTCCCGCGAATCCGGAGGAATGCTTCTATATGGCCGTGCAGGCCTTCGATGCGGCCGAGCGGCTGCAGACGCCGGTGTTCGTGCTGTCGGATCTGGATATCGGCATGAACGACTGGATGTGCCCCGACCTCAAGTGGGACGAGGCATACAAGCCCGATCGAGGCAAGGTGCTATCCAAGGAAGAGATCGATGGCTTGGAGAAATTCTATCGTTACGTGGACCGGGACGATGATGCGATTCCCTACAGGACCCTGCCGGGAACCTCTTCCAAGGGCGCGTATTTCACGCGCGGCTCCGGCCACAATCAGTACGGCGGCTACACCGAGGATTCGGCGGAGTACCAGGTGGTGCTCGACCGGCTGAAGCGTAAGTTCGCCAACGCTCCGAAGTATCTGCCGAAGCCGGTTCAGACCGGCAAGGGCAACAACGCGGTCGGGATCATCAGCATTGGCAGCTGCGACGGTGCCATCCGGGAAGCGCTCGATGTCCTCAAGCAGCAAAAGATTGAGGTCGATTATTTGCGCGTGAGGGCATTTCCCTTCAACAGCGACGTGGAAGCGTTCCTGAAGTCGCATGCGACGATTTTCGTCGTGGAGCAGAATCGCGACGCGCAATTGAAATCCCTGCTGACGCTCGAAACTCCGGTCGAGAAAGCCAAGCTGTTCTCGATCTTGAGCTACAGCGGGCTGCCCATGTCGGCCCAGCCCATCGTGGATGAAATTCGCGCCAAATTGGCGGAGGCGCCGCGCTTGAGCGCGGTCCCGCGTTGAAATCAAAGAGTCGCACATGTCCTACATCAACAAGCCCAAAGTAGCTCATCCCTCCTTGCCCACGAATGCGTTGGGGCTGACGCGCCGGCAATACGAAGGCAGCATGTCGACCTTGTGTGCCGGATGCGGCCACGATTCGGTGACTGCCGCGATGGTGGAGGCCTGCTGGGGGCTGGCGATGCGCCCCGAGCAACTGGTGAAATTGTCCGGAATCGGCTGTTCCTCGAAGACCACTTCGTACTTCGTGAGCGGCGGGCACGGATTCAACTCCGTCCACGGCCGTATGCCGTCGATTGCCAGCGGTGCCAATGCGGCCAACCGCTCGCTGACCTATGTGGGAGTTTCGGGTGACGGCGACTCGCTGTCCATCGGCGTGGGCCAATTGGTGCATGCCATTCGGCGCAATATCAACATGCTGTACCTGATTGAAAACAACGGCGTGTACGGGTTGACGAAGGGACAGTTCTCGGCTTCGGCGGATATCGGCACCAAGGCGAAACGCGGGGAGACCAACTCATCGCCGCCGATCGATCCGGTGCTGCTGGCGCTCACCCTGGGTGCGACTTTCGTGGCGCGCAGCTTTTCAGGCGACAAGGCCCAACTGGTGCCGCTGATTCAAGCGGGAATGCGCCACAACGGCTTTGCCCTGATCGACGTGCTCTCGCCCTGCGTGACTTTCAACGACCACGAGGGCTCGACCAAGAGCTACGGATTTACGCGCGAGCATTACCACCCGGCCGTCGAGGCGGATTTTGTGCCGCAAGCCGAGGAAATCGCGGTGGACTATCCGGCGGGAGAAGCCATTCCGGTGAGTCTGCATGACGGCAGCCGCGTGGTATTGCGCAAGCTCGACCCTGCTTACGATCCGACCGACCGCACGGCGGCTTACAATTTCATCGAGAACAAGCTCAAGCAAAACGAATACGTGACCGGCCTCATTCATATCGACGAGACGGACAGCACCGAGTTCCACAATCTGAACCGCACCTCCAAAATGCCGCTCAATGCGATTCCCTACGAGAAGCTGTCGCCCGGCGGTGCAGCGCTCGACAAGCTGATGGGGCGCTACCGCTAGGCATACCGATAGGCATACCGGTAGGCATACCGGTAGGCCGATTTCATTGGCGCCGCAAATGGGTGACGGCAAGCAAAGCGCGCACCGGTTCGCCCAGCAATTCATAAATGGCCATATGCGATCTCATCAGCGCATCAGGACCAGGAATGAAGCGCATCACTCCTTTATCGCGCGAGGCAAGGACGCCCACCGGCGCCGGGATGACTTCCATGCCTGCATCGGTGAATTCGTGCACGGAGCGGCGCATATGGGTGGCGCGCGTCACCAATAAGACGCGCTGTATTCCCGCCGCTTGGAGAATTCGGCTCGAATTTCGCGCGTTCCCGAAGGTGTCGAAGGCTTGATCATCGACCCAGCGCGCCTCAATGCCGAAATTTCGTTGCAGCGTGGCGCGCATCGCGGGGGCCTCGGTTCTGTATCCGGTGATCAGAATGGGAAGTCCGGTGCTGTGCGCGAGATAGGCGCCATAGCTCAATCTTTCCAACAATAGAGGCTCGGCCGCCGGCCCTTGGTACTCGGGCGCGAAGGGTCGCTGACCGCCGCCGCCCAGGATCACGATGGCCTGCGCTTGCCCGGCGCGGCGCAAATCCAGCGCAGGATATTGTTCGGCGAGCGCGGTGAGCGCGTCAGAGACCACGGGCGTCGACAACAGCCACAGCGAGCCCACGGCGACGACAAGCAAGGTACGCGCCAGCACAGCACGCCGTTTGAGCAGCAGCAGACCGATGAAGGCCAGCAGCAACAGCCCGGCCGGCGGAAGAATCAGGCTCCTCAGCAGCATCTTGAGCTGCAGCACCATCATCACGGCGGAGCCGGCCGTGCGATTCGACTTAACATATTGTATATATACCTGCGAGCGGCATCACGGCGCGGCGGAATCGCTTTTGTAAAGATATCAAAGCTATTTAATTGGCGGATTAATTGAGGTTATCATCGATCCATGGCCAAGCTAATCATCGTGTTGATCCTGTCGTTGTCCGGCGTAACCACCGTGGCTTATTTCGCACCCCCAACATTTTGGGGCGGCCCAGGCCATGGCGGCGGCTCCGTGTCGGCTCCCGAAATCGATCCCGCATCCGCGGTCACTGCCCTGACGTTACTGTTGGGCGGCGTTACCGTATTGCGAGCCCGCAAAAGCCGCTAACGACTCACCAAAGCTGCCACTGGCCGAAGAGCAGCACTTGAATGACGATCAACGCGTTCGACGTGGCGTGAGCTGCGATCGCCTCTCCGATTTTTCCAGTCCTTGCCGCCAGTAATCCATACACCAGGCCGGCTAGAATTCCGGGAAACCACAAGCTGCCGTGAGTGATGCCGAACGCGGCTGCACTCACCGCAATCGCCGGCCAAGGCACGCTGCGCCAGGCAACCGCCGTAAATTCCCGGCTGACGATGCGCCGCATGAGATAGCCGCGATACGCCAGCTCCTCGGCAATCGGCACCGTAAAAACGGCCGCCGCGATCCGGCATCCAATCCAGACGGCGCGCAGCGGCGGACTCAGAGTCGATAATACGGACGGCGTCGCTGCCGGCGCGCTGAGAAAATGAGCGAATGCCGTCCACAGCCCATATACGGCGACGCCCGCCGCAAGCCCGCGCCAGCTGAATTTCAAATCGAGATCGCGGTACCAGCGTCTGTACACCCAGAGCGCCGCCACGGCCCACAGCAGGCGCAACGGATACAGCAGATCGAATCCGGGGGAAAGTGCATGCGCGATCATGCCGGCGGCAAGAATGGCGAGCAGGGGCATCAGGTAAGCGGGGGTCGCTTCGTGCTCGCGCGCCCGAGGCTCCGTTGCGCGCGTCAACCAGGCGCTGCGCTTCACGGCGAACGCGATGCCAAACGCCGCCAAGTTGAAAGCAATCCACCCTGCCTGAGAGTGAAAACCCACGATGGCGACTTGAGGATAGCCGGCTTCGCCGATCAACACGAGTGCCGCAATGCGCACCACATTCAGCAAGAATATGAGCACCACCGCGACCGGCACGATGATCAGCGCGCGCGGAAAAATGTATTCGCGCCGGAAACGCCACAACCATGCCGCGCAAAAGACCAGCATGAGTCCCACGCCCTCCAGACCGGAGCAGACTTCCGATATCTGTACCGAGAAATGATCGGTGGCGAGCGTCAAGGTCGAGGCATCGCTGCGCAGTGACGGGTAGAACGGTCGCACCGCGGTCCGAACCAGGCGATAAGTTGCCGCCGCCGCGGGACTCCACAACAGTTGACTCGCCCTGAAGGCCAGCAATGCGCCGGCGGCCGGAAGCAAGGAATAAACAGGCAGTCCGCCCGTCTGGCGCAGCGCTTGCGCCCATGCCGGCAGGGGCGCCAGTCCGGCGGCGAGCGCCAAGGCCGCCGCGAACCCGCAACCGTGCCAAAGCAGCGATAGCAACCAGAAGGGCAGAGGTCCCGGGCGATACAGCATCGCCGACAGCACGGCGAAGGGAATCAGCAACGCCGCATGCAGCAGCAGCCAGCGCATGCGCAGCGGCGCGTCGCGCAAGTCGGGTGACGCCTGCACGCGGTCGGCGCCGCGTAGATAAATCAATATTGCAAATGACGCTGCATAGGCGATCGCGAACCGGAAAATCCAGTGCTGAACTTCCCGGGTAATCAGCGCCGCGCCGCTGACTGCGTCGATCGGCGTGCCTTGAATCAGTCCGGACAACAGCAGCGTTTCGGCCGCCAGAAACCCGGCGGCAACGAACAATCGCACCAGCAAACCCCATCGCGGACGCGCGAAGTCAAAGCCTGCTGCAAGCGGCGTGTTCATGACGCGAGTCTAGCGCGAGGCCTCTTGCGCAGCTCAAGCACGCGAGTGTACGGTGACGGTGTGCACAGATTCGCGCTGATCGCAATGTCCCTGCTGCTCACTGCCGCCGGCCGCCAGGCAGCCGCTCAAGGCGCGCCGGTATTTCAGCCCTGCGAGGCGTCCGTGCGGCCCGCTTTTTGCCGTGCAGTGCGCGGCGTTCGCTCGGAAGGATGGCCTGCGCAGAGCCGTTCCGAAGTCATGGCCCAGCATGGAATGGTGGTTACCAGTCAGCCGCTGGCGGCACAAGCCGGCCTGCAAATCCTCCAGCGCGGAGGGAATGCGATCGATGCCGCGGTTGCGGCGGCCGCGGTGCTCAATGTCACGGAACCGATGATGGTGGGAATCGGCGGCGATTTGTTCGCCGTCATTTATGTTGCGAAGGATCGCAAGATCTATGTGCTCAACGCGAGCGGCATGGCGCCAGGGGGCACCAGCGTCGAGCACTTCAACAAGCTGGGCTACAGCTGGAATCCGAAGAACTGGGGTCCCGGTTCCGGCATGCCGCCGCATGGGATCCTGACGGTGACCGTGCCCGGCGCGGTGTGGGGATGGCAATCCGCGCTCACGCGATTCGGTAAACTGACCTTCAAGGAAGTGCTGGAGCCTGCGGTCAAGTATGCGCAAGGCGGATTTCCGGTTTCGGAGCGCATTGCCAACGACTGGCGCATGCCGGATGCGCTGCCCTTGCAGGCCTGTTGCACGGCGCCGGATCCTGATTCCATCAAGGCGTGGTACTTGAACGGCGCGCCGCCGCTACCGGGGCAGCTATTCAGGAATCCCGACCTGGCCCGCACCCTCCGCCTGCTCCAGACCAAGGGCGCGGATGCGTTCTATAAGGGCGAGATCGCGAAGGCCATCGTCGCGAAGTCGCAGCAGCTGGGCGGCAGCATGACCCTCGACGACCTGGCCGCCTACCGGGGCGAGTGGGTCGAACCTGCCCGCACTCAGTATCACGGTTATGAGGTTCTCGAATTGCCGCCGCCGAGCCAGGCATGGGCGACGAACGAGATCCTGAATATTCTTCAAGCCTGTGTGCCGCAATGGTCGCCGGGAAGAGACTTGGCTTCACTCGGACCGGCGAGCCCGGAATATTGGCACTTCATGGTCGAAGCGAAGAAGCTCGCCTATGCCGACCTTTATCAGTACAACGCCGATCCACATGCCGCCGCCGTGCCGTTGCAAAAATTGCTGTCCGAATCGTACGCCGCGACGCTGTGCGGAAAGGTGAATCCGCAGCACGCATCCAGTCCCGGCCCGCGGGGAAATTTTTCCCTGCCGGGAGACACCATCGTACTGTCGGCTGCCGACGCAGAAGGCAACATGGTTTCCTGGGTGAACAGCAACTTCAGCGCTTTTGGCTCCGGGATAACCGTGCCGGGCTATGGATTCATCCTGCACAATCGCGGCGCATTGTTCACTCTCGATCCCCGAAGTCCCAATGTCATTGCGCCCCGTAAGAGGCCTTTCAATACGCTGTCCGCGGGCTTCGTGATGCATGACGGCGAGCCGCTGATGACGGTGACCTTGATGGGCGGAGATATGCAGGCGCAAGGTCACGCGCAGCTCTTGGTCGATATCTTGGATCTGGGCGCCAATCTGCAGGCGGCCGCCGACATGGCGCGCTTCAGGCATTCCCAGGTCGCGAACACGCTCAGTCTCGAGGCGCCTCTCTACGAGTTGGTCGGATCACAGCTGAATGCGATGGGGCACGTGGTGAAATCCGTCAGCGGCGAGGAAATGGGCGGCGTTCAAATTATCATGCGCGGCCAAGGCTACTTCCGATCCGGGTCCGACTTTCGCAAGGATGGCGAAGCGGTGGGCTGGTAATCGACTCAAGGCTGCAGCCGGGTGACTGCCCACGGTTTGCCGGCACCGGCACTCAGAGGATGAGACAGCACCCGCGTCCAGCGGGCGCGGTCGTGAATCCGAAATTCTCCCTCCACCCACAATTCCACCGCGTCGGCATACAAACGATATCCGCCCCAATGAGGCGGCCGCGGCACATCCACGTCGATGTTTTCGGGCTCGTCTGAACCCGGACCGTCATAAGGAACCCCGAAGCGCTTGGCTTCGCGAGCCACGGCTTCCGCCAGCTCCTTCCGAGAATTCACCGGCTGGCTTTGCCGGCTCGCCCAGGCGCCCAGTCGGCTTTGCCATGCGCGCGTGTGGAAGTAAGCATCGCTTTCGGCATCGGAGAGCGGCTCGACCTCGCCCTCGATCCGCACCTGGCGATGGCGATGGTCCCAATGAAAAACAACGGCGGCCCGAGGATTTCCCTTGAGCTCGCCGCCCTTGCGCGACGAAAAGTTCGTATAAAAGACAATGTATCCCTGTGGCGCGGCTATCTCCTTGCAAAGCACGACTCGCGCCGACGGGCGGCCGCCGGCATCCGCCGTCGCCAGCACCATGGAATTGGGATTGGGCTGCGCGGCGTCCTGCCGCGCTTGCGCCAACCATTGCGCCACGATCTCGAGCGGTTTCGCGGGAAGCGGTTCCGGGAGGGTTTCCGTCCAAAATGTCTTTTTGGGGCCGCTCATATGAGAATACTAGCCGCGCCGACAAGAATAGGGGGCATTCTTTAATATGAATCTGGACGAATTGCGAACGGCATTGACCGAGATCGATAGGCAGCTGCTCGAGTTGGTGGCGCGCCGCAAGACCGTGAGCGAACAGGTGGCAGCCGTGAAACGCGCGACCGGAAGACCCACCCGCGATTTCGGCCGGGAAAGGGAAGTCATTCTGCGCGGTCGCACCACGGCGGAACGACTGGGAATATCGCCCGATCTGGCCGAATCGCTGCTGCGTCAATTGATTCAATCCTCGCTGACCACGCAGGAGCAGGCTCGAGTGGCCGCTCAGGCGCAAGGCAGCGGCAAGCGTGCCCTGGTCATCGGCGGCCGCGGCAAGATGGGAGGCTGGTTCGCCGAATTTTTGGCGTCGCAGGGTTTTCGCGTCGCCATCGCCGACCCTCAGGGCGGTCTGCCGGGCTTTGATGTGGTGGCCGATTGGCAAACCGACGCATTGGATTTCGACCTGATTGTGCTTGCGACGCCGCTGTCCGCCACCGCTGATTTGCTGCATGTGCTGGCGCGCCGCGCGCCGCGCGGCCTGATCTTCGATCTCGGTTCTCTGAAGACGCCCCTGCGCTCCGGGCTCGATGCCCTGGTGAAGGCCGGCTGCCGCGTAACCTCGGTGCACCCGATGTTCGGCCCGGACACGGAACTGCTCTCCGGCCGTCACGTGATCTTCATAGATTTGGGGGACGCGAAAGCCCTCGCCGAAGCCCAGGAACTGTTCGCGCCCACCATGGCGGAGCGGGTGATCATGGATCTCGACGAGCACGATCGCTTGATTGCCTACGTGCTGGGTCTGTCGCATGCGCTCAACATCGCGTTTTTCACGGCGCTGGCCGACAGCGGCGAGGCCGCGCCGCGACTGGCCAACCTCTCGAGCACGACTTTTGACGCTCAACTGGAAGTGGCGAGCCGCGTTGCGGCAGAGAGCCCGGATCTGTATTTCGAAATCCAGAGCTCGAATGACTATGGTTCCGAGTCGCTGACGGCGCTTCAGGCGGCGGTACAGCGCCTGGTGCACGCGGTGAAAACCAAGAATGCGACAGAGTTCACGGCAATCATGAATCGGGGCAGAGCCTACTTGGACGTCCGGGCAGCCGCGCGCGCGGGTTGAAGGGGAAGGGGATGGCTGAGGTGGACGATCTGGATCGGGACAAGGAAGAGCTCAAGAAGCGCCTCGCGGAGATGACGGCCGAGGCCGCCAACAACGAGACGATCATGAAGCGCACGCAGGCCCGCGAGCTGACGCTGCTGCGCGCGGATAGCCTGCCGCAATTGCTGCACGCCATGGTGAGCGGTTTGCGCGAATCGTATTCGCTCGACGCGGTCAGCGTGGTGTTGCTCGACCCCCAGCACGAGGTACGGCATTTGCTGGTCGCCGGCGGCGACCGTCCCGAGGAATTCAAGCAGATTTTCTTCGTCGATTCGCTGGTCGGCCTGGCGCCGCAACTCGCCGTATTGCACAAGCCCTGGCTCGGTCCTTTTGTCGGCGCCGATCATCACTTGTTGTTTCCGGGCACGCCGAATCTGAAGAGTACCGCGCTGGTGCCGCTGCCGCGCAAAGACCGCGCCACCGGCGCCTTGTGCTTCGGCAGCCGCGATCCCTCGCGCTTCACTCGTCATCATGGCACTGAATTCCTGGCCCATCTGGGCGCAGTGGCGGCGGTATGCCTTGAAAACGCCGTCAATCGCGCGCGCCTGCTGCGCGCCGGCATCACGGATTTTTTGACCGGTTGGCACAATCGGCGCTACCTGCAGCAACGGTTGAAGGAAGAACTGGCACGCGCGCAGCGGCGCGGGGGAACCATTTCCTGTCTGATGATCGACATCGACAAATTCAAAAGCATCAATGACGGATACGGGCATCTGGCAGGCGACAACGCGCTCAAGGAGGTCGCGCAACGCATCGAGGCACAAATTCGCAGCATGGATACCGCCGCGCGTTTCGGCGGCGACGAGCTGGCCATCTTGCTGCCCGAAGCCACTTCCTCCGAAGCAGCAAGGCTCGCGGAGCGTATCCGCGAGGTCATCGCCTCGCAGCCGTTCTCGCTCAATTCGCAAATTACACGCAATCTGACGGTGTCGGTGGGTGTGGCCGCGGTCTCTCCCGGCCGGCACGAAGCAGATCTAAAAGCGGTCGCCGACCGTCTGGTCGCGGAGGCCGACGCGGCGCTGTACCGCGCCAAGGCGTTGGGCCGAAATCGGGTTCAAGTCGGGGCCGGGTAAGGCACAATCAACGCATGTCCATTCAACCGGCGATCGATTACATCGACAAAGACGGGTTTCGAGCAAATGTGGGTATCGTGCTGACGCGAGGCCCGGATGAAGTGTTCTTGGGCGGGCGGGTCGGGGGCCGCGGCTGGCAATTTCCGCAGGGCGGCGTCAATCGCGGCGAGCCGGTGGAGGATGCGCTATTTCGCGAGCTCAAGGAAGAGATCGGCCTGGAGCGCCAGGATGTAGCGGTATTGGGCTCCACCCAGGGTTGGCTGCGCTACCGCTTGCCGCGGCAATACGTGAGAGATCGCTGCATCGGTCAGAAGCAACGATGGTTCTTGTTGAAGCTCGTCGGCGATGAATCAAAGGTACGCTTCGATTTCACCGATCAGCCGGAATTCGACCGCTGGCGCTGGACCGACTACTGGACTCCGGTGCGCGAGGTGGTTTATTTCAAGCGGCGTGTTTATGTGCGGGCGCTGCACGATCTCGGCAAACACCTGTTTCCCGACGGGCTGCCCCCGTATCCGCAGTGGTGGCCCGAGGTCCAGACGGCCGACGCGGCGCAGCTCAAAAAGGCTTGACCACGGCGAGAATCACGATCGCAATCAAGAAGACCGACGGCAGTTCGTTGAAGCCGCGAAACCACCCGGCACTGCGCCGGTTGCGTTGC
The DNA here is from genome assembly GCA_036494725.1 of Steroidobacteraceae bacterium. Lineage (GTDB taxonomy): Bacteria > Pseudomonadota > Gammaproteobacteria > Steroidobacterales > Steroidobacteraceae > Bog-1198. The sequence goes on along the minus strand of DASXNX010000185.1, from coordinate 6,802 downwards.
TCGGCAAATTCCTTGAGCAGCACCCGGCAGTAGCCGTGGTACGCGATCAACAGCAGAACCAGCAGCAGTTTGACCCGCAGCCAACCCATGGCGAGGTACGCCGGGGACTCGATCAACATCATTGCGCCGAAAAAAATTCCGATCGACGCGCCGATGGTCATGATGATGAAGAGCCGCCGCTCCATGATGAGGAAGCGTTGTACGCCGATCGGATCTTGGGCATCGGCGTGATAGACAAAGAGGCGCGGCAGATAAAACAGACCGGCGAACCAGGCAACCACCCCGATGATGTGAAACGCTTTCAGCCACAGCATGATGGTTCCCTTGTGCTATGCAATCGATGATAACGTCTGGCGCTGCCTTCCGGGGCCCGTTCGTGTAATGTCCCCTAAATTCCCGGGAGTAGGAGCGGTATGGCGGATTCGTTCGGCAAATTGGTCGTACGAACATATACACCCCGGCGCCGGGCGCTGCTCTGGGCCCTTGCCGTATTTCTGTCCCTGGCCGTGCTGTACGCGGCGTTCGAATTAGGACGATACGATGCGGGTTTCAGGGTGGTCGACTCGGTACGCGGAGCCTTGTCGGCGAGCGCGCGCATCCGCTCGCTGGAGGCCGAGAATGAGAATCAGCGCCGTCGGCTCGAGGCCGCCGAAACGGCGCGGCGCGTCGACCGCGAAGGTTACGGGCAGGTGGAGAAGAACCTGGGCGACATGCAAAGCCAGATAGCGCGGTTGAATCAAGACCTGTCCTTTTACCGCGGCTTGGTGCAACCCGAGTCGCTGATTCACGTGAAGGTGCAGCAGATGCAAATCGTGCCGGACGGCCCGCCCGGACAATTTCATCTGAAGTTTGTTTTGATGCAAACCGGAAAACCGGACAAGGAGGTCGCCGGCAACGCCACCGTCACTCTGGATGGTCTGTTGGCCGGCAATCCACTGAGTTTGACCTATGCGCAGGTCTCGCCCAATCATCGCGTGAGCCTGGCATACTCGTTCAAATATTTTCAGGAGTACAACGAACCCGTAGAATTGCCGAAAGGATTTGAGCCGACGCGATTGGGCGTCGAGATTCACAGCGCCCGGGACAGCAACCATAGTTCGCGGCAGGCGTTCGTGTGGAAGGCGCAGGGAATGTCGGTGGAGACCGAAGCGAACGGCGAAATTCCGGGCAAAGGTGAGGCGGATGTTCAAACAGAAACAGAATAAGAAAGCGGAAATCGGCACCTTGATCGGCGCGAAAACGCGCATCAACGGCGACGTGGAATTTGTCGGCGGATTTCACCTTGACGGCTACATCAACGGCAACGTCAAGTGCGAGCAGACGGCCGGCGCCACTCTGTCGGTCAGCGATCAAGGCTGCATCGAAGGTTCGGTGATCGTATCCAACATCATTCTGAACGGCATCGTGAAGGGCGACATCGAGGCGAGCGATCGCGTCGAGCTCGGCCCAAAAGCGCGGGTTCTGGGGAGCGTTTCCTACACCACCATTGAAACCGCCGTGGGCGCCCAGATTAATGGAAAGTTGATCCATAGGACGAAGGCGGGCCCCGGGCGGCCCGATTCCGGAACCCAGGAGTGAACCCAGGTCGCTATACGGAGTTCCAAGCTTTGATTGGCCGCAGCGCGCCGAGTAGAATGATCCCATGAACGCTATCTCTGAATCGATTGCCGCGGCCCCTGCGGCGCCCAACGTGCTGGTTTTCACCGATGCGGCGGCGGGCAAGGTCGGCGAGTTGATCCGTGAGGAAGCCAACCCGAACCTGAAACTGCGCGTATTCGTTTCCGGCGGCGGCTGCTCCGGCTTTCAATACGGTTTCACCTTCGACGAGAAGATCGAAGAAGGCGATTTTTGCGTCGAGAACGGCGGCGTCCAATTGCTGGTCGATCCCATGAGCGCGCAATATCTCATGGGCGCGGAAATCGACTACAAAGAAGATCTGCAAGGCGCACAGTTCGTCATACGTAACCCAAACGCCAAAACAACCTGCGGCTGCGGTTCTTCATTTTCGGCCTGAAATGTTGATTGTGTAGATGCGCCGCGGTAGGGTCGTTCCCGACGTCCTCGCGGCCGTCGATTTGGGCTCCAACAGCTTTCATATGGTGGTCGCGCGCTACTCGCACGGCCAGCTCGTAGTTCTCGACAGATTGCGCGAAATGGTGCGCCTCGGGGCCGGCGTGGCCAACAGCGGCCGCCTCGACGAAGCGGCGACGGATCGCGCATTGCGCTGCTTGGAACGATTCGGCCAGCGCTTGCGCGCCATGCGCGCGGATAGCGTGCGTGTCGTGGGCACCAATGCCCTGCGACATGCGCGGCGCAAGCGGTGGTTTCTGGAACGCGCGCGTGCCGCACTGGGCCATCCCATCGAGATAATTTCCGGCCTCGAAGAGGCGCGACTGATTTATTCGGGCGTGGTGCATACCAGTCCGATGAGCCCGGACAAGCGCTTGGTCATCGACATCGGCGGAGGTTCCACCGAGGTGGTGATAGGAGAGGGATTCAACCCGTTGCTGCTCGAGAGCCTGTCGGTGGGCTGCGTGGGAATGAGCGCACTGTATTTCGACGACGGCCGGATATCGGCGAAGCGCATCGAGCGTGCGCGTACCGCCGTGCGGCTGGAACTCGAACCTGTTCAGGAAGCCTACCGCAAGCTCGGTTGGCTGCGGGTATTCGGCAGTTCCGGCACGGTGCGCGTCATCGGCGATGTGCTGCACAGCTTCAATCCCGAGTCGCCGCACATCACGCTCGACAACCTGAATCTGCTGGCCGAGCGCGTCGTGGCGGCCGGACACGTGGATGAGATCGACTTGCCGGATGTCGACGCGGAACGTGCGCCGGTTTTTCCAGCAGGCCTAGCCATACTGCTCGAGTTGGTCGAAAGTTTCGGCATCGATCGAGTTCGGGTGGCGGAAGGCGCGATGCGCGAAGGATTGCTCTACGATCTGATGGGCCGCTTCACCAACGAGGATGCGCGGGTGCGCAGCGTGCGCGCCATGGAGAAGCGCTATCATATCGACGAAGTCCAGGCGGACCGCGTCGAGGCAACCGCGGTCGCCTTGCTCGAACAGGCCGAATCCGAATGGGGTCTCGAGGATCCGCTCGCGGAACTGGTGCTGCGCTGGGCCGCTCGTCTGCACGAAACCGGCCTCGACATTGCGCATTCAAAGTATCACCGCCACAGCGCGTACCTGCTCGAGCATGCCGACATGCCGGGGTTCCCGCGCGAGGAGCAGCTATTGCTGGCTGCGTTGGTCGGCGGCCATCGCCGCCAGCTGTCCTTTGAATCGCTCGAGGAATTGCTGCCGCCCTGGGATCGTCATGCGGAGTTCTTGATCGTGCTCCTGCGCCAGGCGGTGCTGCTGCATCGCGGACGCAGCCCGCAACCGCTGCCGGAAGTTCGCTTGACCGCCAAGGGACGGAATCTGACCTTGGAATTGCCGCCGCGCTGGATGAAGGAACATCCCCTGACCCTCGAGGATCTGGAGCAGGAGCGGGCCTACTTGAAGGACGCCGGCTTTCGCCTGACCATCGCCTGAGTTATTCCGTGAGCGCAACCCGCTCGTCGTACAGATTCATCAGGCGCAGTTGCGCCGACACGGCGCCATCACCGGGGGCACGGGTATAGCGCCCATCGGCGCCCATGACCCAAGCCTGGGCGTTGTCGTCCAGATACATCTTGAGATCCTCGGCGACGCGCGCCTGAAGTTCCGGGACCTCGACCGGGAATGCGACTTCGATGCGGCGAAATAAATTCCGGTCCATCCAGTCGGCGCTGCCGCAGTAGATTTCGCGCTCCCCGGCATTCTCGAAGTAATAGACCCGCGAATGCTCGAGGAAGCGGCCGACGATGGAACGCACCCTGATTCGCTCGGAGACGCCGCGGACGCCGGGCCTCAGGCAGCACACACCGCGGACGATCAAGTCGATGTCGACGCCGGCGCGCGATGCACGGTACAGCGCCTGCATGACCGCGGGCTCGGTGAGGGCATTCAGCTTGGCGATGATGCGTGCGGGCTTACCCGCGCGCGCGTGCGCCGCTTCGCGCTCGATCTTGGCGAGCAGCGCCTGGTGCAGACTGAAGGGCGCATGCAACAGCTTGCGCAGCTTGGGAACCTGCGTGAGGCCCGTCAGCTGCAGAAATATCTCGTGAATATCCTCGCCGATGGCCTCGTCGGCGGTCATCAGGCCGTAGTCGGTATAAAGGCGCGCGGTCTTGGTGTGGTAGTTGCCCGTGCCCAGGTGGCAGTACCTGCGCAGGCCCTTGTCCTCGCGCCTCACCACCATGACGAGTTTCGCGTGCGTTTTGAACCCGAACACGCCGTACATCACGTGCGCACCGGCCTCCTGCAACTTGGTCGCGAGTTCGATGTTCGCTTCTTCGTCGAAACGCGCGCGCAGCTCGATGATCACGGTCACGTCCTTGCCGGCCGCCGCCGCTTCCACCAGCGCCGCAACGATCGTGGAATCGCTGCCGACCCGGTACAGGGTCTGTTTGATGGCAAGCACCTGCGGATCGCTCGCGGCCTGCTTGATGAAATCGGTGACCGGTCCGAAGCCCTGAAACGGGTGGTGCAACAGCACATCGCCGGCGCGCAACGTCGAGAACAGATCCGCGCCGACTTTGAGGCGCTCCGGAATGCTGGGTGTGAACGGCGAGTACTTGAGCTCGTGGCGGTCCACCAGGTCGTACACTGCCATCAGTCTGTTCAAGTTGACCGGCCCCGGTACCTTGTAGAGGTCGTCGGCGGTGAGACCGAATTGCTCCGATAAATAGGTGAGGATTTCGTCGGGACAATCGTGCGCCGTCTCCAAACGCACTGCATCGCCGTAGCGCCGGGATGCCAGCTCGCCTTCGACGGCTCGAAGCAAGTCGTCCACTTCTTCCTGCTCGACGAACAAGTCGCTGTTGCGGGTCACCCTGAACTGATAGCAGCCGCACATGCGCATGCCGGCGAACAGCCTCGAAACAAAGCCTTCGACAATCGTGCTCAGGAAAACGAAATTGCGGCTGCCGAGCTCGTCGGGCAATCTGATCAAACGCGGCAAGGAACGCGGCGCCTGTACCACCGCAAGCCCGCTGTTGCGGCCGAACCCATCTTCGCCCTCGACCACGATCGCGAAGTTCAAGCTCTTGTTGAGTATCTTCGGAAAGGGGCGCGCCGGGTCCAGGGCCAGCGGGCTCAATACCGGTTCCACCTCGCGGGTGAAGTAATCCGCTATCCACCGGCCTTGCGCCTCGGTCCAGGTTTCCGGCTCGACGAAAACGACGCCGCTCTTCGAAAGTTCGGGCATGAGCACATCGTTCAGCAACTCGTACTGCTCATCGACCATGCGCACCGCTTGACTGCGAATCGCCTTGAGCTGTTCCGGCACCGACAGGCCATCAGGGCCGCCCTGCAGTGCGCCCGCTTCCAGCAGCTCCTTGAGGCTGGCCACGCGGATCTCGAAGAACTCGTCGAGATTCGCGCAGGAGATGCACAAGAAACGCACGCGCTCGAGCAGCGGAATTCTCCGGTCCTTGGCCTGCTCCAGCACGCGCTGGTTGAAATCCAGGAACGACAGCTCGCGATTGAAATATAGCTGCGGTACTTGCAGGTCGGTGTCGTTCATGACCCCTCAAGCATACCGGTACACGCCACCCAAGATGCGTGCGCCCTTCGCCCCCGTCACGCTCCCGGCGCTGGAGGTCATGCCGGCGAGCGTGCGTTTGGCAAACCAGGCAAAGGCGACCGCCTCTACGTAGTCCGGATCCAAACCCAGGGATTCTGTGCTGGCCACGCGGTTCGGGGCGATCAAGGTCGCGATGGCCTTGAGCAGCGCCGCGTTGTGCGCGCCGCCCCCGCAAACAAAGAGTGCGGCTCCCGGCGCGTACTGGCGCAGCGCGGCTGCCAGCGTGCAAGCCGTATATTGTTGCAACGTGGCCTGCACGTCTCGGGGGTGCCGCGGAAACAATCCCAGCTTGGTCTTAAGCCAGGGCAAGTTGAACAGTTCGCGCCCCGTGCTCTTCGGCGGGGCCAGACGCAGATAAGGTTCATCCAGCAGTTCTTGCAGCAGGGTCTGGTCGACTGTTCCGCCGGCCGCCCACGCTCCATTCGCGTCGAATTCCTTGTCTTCGTGCAAACCAATCCAGGCGTCGAGCAGGCGGTTGGCGGGACCTGTGTCGAACCCTGTGACGTCCTTGCCCCGCGACAGAATCGTGACGTTCGCGATGCCGCCCAGATTGGCGATGACGCGGTCCTCCGTGTCGCTGCGGAAAACCTGGTCATGGAACACCGGGAGCAGCGGCGCGCCCTGTCCACCGGCTGCCACGTCGCGGCGGCGGAAGTCGCCGACCACGGTGATCCCCGTCATTTCCGCCAGCGTGCTTGGATCGCCGATTTGCCAGGTGAACGGCACGGGCAGGTCGGTGCGATGACGCAGGGTCTGGCCGTGACTGCCGATGGCGGCAACCTGGCCGGCACTGATCCCCGCGTTTTTCAAGAGCGCCAGCGCGGCGTGCGCAAATGCGCGCGCCACTTCAACATCGATCTGGCCCACTTCATCGAGCGCGACGCTGTCGGCCACGTCGATCAGCGCCGCGACCCGGCGTTTGAGCGCGGGTTCGAATGCGGTGGCACTCGTGGCAATGATGCGCAGCGGCTTCGCATCGAAATCAACCAACGCCGCATCGATGGCATCCATGCTGGTTCCGGAAATCATGCCGAGATGAAGCGCCATGTCGTCGCCGAATCAGTAGACGAAGGGTCTTCCGCGCGACGGCAGCGCATCCCCCGCAGGGGGTTCGATCGCCGCCGGCATCGCGGGA
>DASXNX010000184.1:0-35342 GCA_036494725.1 Steroidobacteraceae bacterium | reverse complement strand
GGTTCGAGGCGCCGGTGAAGCTGGCGTACTCCGCGCGCAATCGATCTGCATCCATCCGCATTCCCTGGATCGCCAATCCCAAGGGCCGCCGCATCGAAGTGCGTTTCCCCGACGCGACGGGCAATCCGTATTTCATGTTCGCGTCAATGCTGCTGGCGGGACTGGACGGCATCCAGAACAAGATCCATCCAGGCGATCCCGCCGACAAGGATCTGTATGACCTGGAGCCGGAGGAAGATAAGAAAATTCCGACCGTTTGCCACTCGCTCGACATGGCGCTCGATTACCTGGACAAGGACCGTGGGTTCTTAAAAGCCGGCGGCGTGTTCACCGACGATCTCATCGATGCTTACATCGAGCTGAAGATGAAGGAAGTGACGCGCCTGAGGATGACCACGCACCCGATTGAAATAGAGATGTATTACAGCTTGTAAGGTTTCCGCTGGGGCCCTGAAGGTGACGGCGGTCACGCCGCCGTCACCTGGTTTTGTGGTCCGGAGACGTAAGGACTATGCTTTCGAATTATGCGCCCGCGGATATCATGGTTGAGTGTCGGCCTATTGCTGGCCTTTTCGACGCAGGCCGCCGTGATCTACAAATGGGTGGACGCGGACGGAGTGGTCCACTATTCCGATCAGTCGGCGCCCGGCGCCGAGAAGATTTTCACGGCGAGCGCCCCATCCTCGGGACCCAGCTCGGGGCCGCGCAACAATCCGGGGCCGGCCCCGAAGAAGCCGCCTGCGAGCGCGCTCAATTATTCGGAGTTTGTGATCACCTCGCCGGCGCCCGAGCAAACCTTCTTCGGCGACGACATCATTGGGGTGCATTTGTCATTGGTGCCGGGTCTCAAGATCAACCACTCGTTGGTCTGGCATCTGAATGGCAAAGAGCTCGACAATCCTTCCGATCCGCTGTCATTTACCATACCGCGCCAGGATCGGGGTACCTTCAACCTGACCGCCACTATCACCGATCAAGCGACCGGCGAGTCCCAGAGCAGCAACAGCGTCACTTTCTACGTGCGGCAGCCCTCGCAGCTGGCGCCGCTGTCCCCGCAGCACCATTAGTCCGTTCCGCCGCGCTTGGAGCTGCCCGGCATGTCAGCTGAGCTGCGCCTCGACACTTTGGGCGTAGAGGGCAACGACCTGCTCGATGCCATGGTGACCAGCATTTTTTTGCTGGACTCTGATTTGCACGTCCGATATTTGAACGCCGCCGCGCAGACCTTGCTCGGATTGGGACAGAATCAAGCGCTCGGCCGGTCCATCGCGGAACTCACGCGCGGCGCGGAAGGCCTGTCGCTCCTGTTCGAGCGCGCGCGCAATGGCGGCGAGGGCGTCGTGCAGCGCGAGCTCGCGTGGCCGGCGCCCGGCGGAGTGGATCGCATACTCGACTGCGCGGTGACGCAAATCGTGTTCGGGCAGGATGGCCCAAGATTGCTCCTCGAAATCGAGGACATCACGCAGCACCGGCGCCTCACCCGGGAAAACGCGCTGCTCGCGCAGCTGGGCGGCAGCCGCTTGATGGTTCGGCAGCTCGCGCACGAAATCAAAAACCCGCTTGGCGGCTTGCGGGGCGCCGCGCAATTGTTGGAACGCGAGCTTCTTGATCCGGCGCTGCGCGAATACACGCGTGTCATCATCAGCGAGGCGGACCGGCTCACCAACCTGCTCGATTCCATGCTGGGGCCGGGGCGGCCGCCCGCAAAACAATTGATCAATGTGCATGAGCTCCTGGAGCGGGTGTATCACCTGCTGCGCAGCGAAGCACCGGAAGGCGTGGTCATCGACCGGGATTACGATCCAAGCCTGCCGCCGCTGACCGTGGACCCGAATCACATCATTCAAGCCATGCTCAATTTGGGCCGCAATGCCATTCAAGCACTTTCCGGCGCCGAGGTGTCCTCGCCGCGGCTGATCTTGCGCACCCGTGCCGCCAGCAATGTCAGCGTCGGCGCGAATCGACACCGTCTGGTCGCCTCGATTCAATTTGAAGACAACGGTCCGGGTGTGCTGACCGAAATACGCGAGACCATTTTTTACCCGCTGGTATCGGGGCGCGCCGACGGTACGGGCCTGGGGCTGGGAATAGCCCAGGATCTCGTCAGCCGCCACGGCGGCCTGATCGAATTCGACAGCGCACCGGGCAGAACGATTTTCGTCATCTCCTTGCCGATGGATTCCGTATGAACTCGAAGCCGCTGCAGGTCTGGTTGGTCGACGATGATGCCTCCATTCGTTGGGTGCTCGAGAAGGCGTTGAAAGGCAGCGGCATGTCGGCCAAGTGCTTCGACCAAGCCGACAATGTGTTGACCGCGTTGCGCGGCGATGCGCCCGATGTACTGATGACGGACATCCGCATGCCGGGACGCAGCGGCCTGGACCTGCTCAAAGAGATCCAGGTGTCGCGTCCGGGGTTGCCGGTCATCGTCATGACGGCGCACTCGGATCTGGACGCGGCCGTCGCCGCCTATCAGGGCGGCGCATTCGAGTACCTGCCCAAGCCCTTCGATATCGACAAGGCGGTCGATCTGGTGCGCCGCGCCGCACAGCAAGCCACTCTTTCCATCGACGCCGATGCGGCCAGACGCAGCATTCCCGAGCTGTTGGGTCAGGCCGCAGCGATGCAGCAGGTGTTTCGCGCGGTCGGCAGATTGTCGCGCTCGAGCATGACCGTGCTGATCACCGGCGAGTCAGGCACCGGCAAGGAATTGGTGGCGCGCGCCCTGCATCGCCATAGTCCGAGGTCCAGCAAAGCGTTCGTTGCCCTCAACACCGCGGCGTTTACGGCGGATCTCTTGGAATCCGAGCTGTTCGGCCACGAGAAGGGCGCATTCACCGGCGCGGATACCCTGCGCCGCGGGCGTTTCGAACAGGCCGACGGCGGCACGCTGTTCCTGGACGAAATCGGCGACATGTCGCCGGCGCTGCAAACGCGTCTGCTGCGCGTGCTCGCGGAAGGCGAGTTTTACCGCGTGGGCGGACAGACGCCCGTGAAGGTGGATGTGCGCGTCATCGCAGCGACCCATCAAGATCTCGAAGCGCGCGTGAGTTCAGGGCATTTTCGCGAGGATCTGCTGCACAGGCTCAATGTGATTCGCATTGAAATTCCGCCGCTGCGGGAGCGCCGCGAGGACATACCGGAATTGTTGCGCCACTATCTCGCGGTCGCGGGACACGAGCTCGGCGTCGAGCCGAAACTGTTGACGACGCCCGCGGAAACCACGCTCGTGACATTCGATTGGCCCGGCAATGTGCGCCAGCTCGTGAATGCCTGCCGGCGGCTCACCGTTACCGCACCGGGCCGCGAAGTGAGGCCCGAGGACATCCCGCCCGACTTGGGCGGCGCGCCGGCCGGACATGCCGCGAATCATGATTGGATGGCGAAGCTTGCGCACTGGGCCGAGCAAGAGCTGGACGCGGGCACGCAGCGCCTGCTCGATCAGGCGGTGCCCGAGGTTGAGCGCATCCTGATACGCGTGGCATTGCGCAAGGCCGACGGCTTGAAGCAAGACGCCGCCAAATTGCTGGGCTGGGGCCGCAATACCTTGACACGCAAGATGAAGGAACTCGGCATGGAAGACGTCAACTAGCCGCCGCTGCAAGGCGAAGCATTCGCGCCGGTTTATACTGCGCCGATGATCGACGATTTCCTGAAGGCATTGGGCATTCCGCCCGCGCAGCAACTGCTGCTCGGGAATCCCGTGCACGACTGGCTGCTGGCCGTGGCGCTGGCCGCCGCGGCCTGGGCGATTCTCTGGCTGATCCGAAAATTCGCGGCCGCTCGCTACAAGCGCTACTCCGCCGGGTCGCCGGCAACGTTGCTGCGGCTGCTCGCCTACTTGGTCGGCAACACCACGCAGCTGTTTTTTATCGCCGTTTCCCTGTATGCCGCGCTGCAGGTCTTGAATCTTCCGGAGAAATTCGAGCGCGGCGGTGCGCGCGCGGTTTCGCTGCTGATCTTGCTGCAACTGGGGCTCTGGGCCGGACGCGCGCTGCGATTTTATCTGGAGAAGAAGGAAGCCGAGCGCGGCGCTGACCGGGCATTCGCGGGATCGCTCGACATCGTCAAATTCATCGCGCGCGTTCTGATCTGGTCGTTGTTGATTCTGGTGGCGCTCGAAAATTTCGGGGTCAATATCACCGCACTGCTCGCCGGATTGGGCGTGGGCGGCGTGGCGGTCGCGCTGGCGCTGCAAAATGTGCTGGGCGATTTATTTGCCTCGCTGTCCATTGCTCTCGACAAGCCGTTCATGATCGGCGACAGCCTGACCATCGATACCTTCGTGGGCAGAGTGGAACACATCGGCATCAAGACCACGCGGCTGCGCAGCGAGAGCGGCGAACAAATCATCCTGGCGAATGCCGACATCGTGAAAAGCCGCGTACGCAATTACGGCGCACAGAGCGAACAGCGGGTGCTGACGGTCATTCGCGCGGCGTATGACACGCCGGCCGAGAAGCTCAAGGCGCTGCCCAAACTCCTCGAGAACATCGTACGCGAGCAATCGGTGGTGCGCTTCGAGCGCTGCCACTTGAGGACGCTCGGTGAGAGCGCGTTTATTTATGAGTTGTCGTTTTTTGTTCAGCAGCCCGCGGTCAATTCCGTGCTCGACATTCAACAAGCGGTCAATTTCAGAATCATCGACGAGCTGCGGGCACGAGGCATTGACTTCGCCTACCCCACGCAGCAGCTACTGGTGGAGAGGCGCGGCGAGCCGCCCGAAAAATAGCGCCATGTTTCACGTGGTGCTGTACGAGCCCGAGATTCCGCCGAACACGGGCAATGTCATCCGCCTGTGCGCCAACACCGGCGCCATTCTGCATCTCGTCAAACCCTTGGGCTTTCGGCTCGACGACAAGAGCTTGCAACGCTCCGGTCTCGATTACCACGACCTGGCGGAGGTGAAGATCCACGCCAACCTCGAAGCTTGCTTGGACGCATTGGCGGCGCTGCGCCTGTTCGCGGTGGAGACCGGGGGCGCGCGCTGCTACGGCGATGTCGAGTACCGTGCGGGAGACGCATTTTTGTTCGGACCCGAAACACGCGGACTTCCGCCAGCGGCGCTGGCGAAGGTGAACCCGAGCGATTGTCTGTTCATCCCCATGCGCCCGCAGAGCCGCAGTATCAACTTATCCAACGCCGTTGCGCTCGTTTGCTACGAGGCCTGGCGTCAGATCGGGTTCCCCGGCCGGGAGACTTGAGAGAATCGCCGGCGGTAGCCGACTGGGCTTACCCCGACTTTCTTGCGGAAATGATGGCGCAGCGTCGTCGCGGTACCGAGTCCGCAGCGATCGGCGATGCGCTCAATGGAGAGCGCGGTGCTCTCGAGCAATTGCCTGGCGCGGTCCACCCGCGCTCGGATGATCCAATCCGCGGGGCTCAATCCTGTGGCCGCGCGGAAACGCCGCATGAAAGTGCGCTCGCTCATGGCCGCCAGCCGCGCCAGCTCTTGGATTCGCCAGGCTTCGCCGAGGCGGCCGCTGATTTTTTCGAGCAGCGATGACAGGGACTCCCGGTCGCGAGGGTTGCGCTCCAGCGGCTCCACCGGCCGCTCGACGAACTGCGACTGGCCCCCATCCCGATGCGGTGCAATCACCAATCTGCGCGCCACCTGATTCGCGATCGCGGGGCCGTAGTCGCGGCGCACCAGGTGTAAACACAGATCCAGTCCCGCGGCGCTGCCGGCCGACGAGAGAATTTGCCCTTCATCGACATAGAGGACATTGGGATTGACATGAATTCGCGGGTGGCGGCGCTGTAACTCACCCGAATAGCGCCAATGCGTGGTCGCCTGCTTGTCATCCAGCAGGCCGGCGGCCGCAAGAACGAATGCGCCGGAGCAAATGGACAGCAGGCGCGCACCGCGCGCATGCGCTTTGCGCAGCGCTTCCACCACTTTCGCGGGCACCGGAGCATGGACACCTTCCCAGCCCGGAATCACGATGGTGCCGGCCGCCGCCAGGCGCTCCAGTCCGCCCGACACCTGCATGCTCATTCCATACTGTCCTCTGATCTGCCGCCCGTCGGCAGAGCAGGTTGCGAATCGATACCAGCCCGGGCCCAGCTCTGGCCTGGAAAGACCGAACACCTCGGCGACGCAGGAAAATTCAAAGGAGCACAGCCCGTCGTAGACCAAGGCCACGACCAGCGGATTGAAGAGCTTCGAACTGTTCGTTAATTTCGGCATTGGCAGAATCTGATCCAACATTGGCTATCCCGCCAATTGTGCGCTCACCGCCGCGCCGCCACAATGCCCCATGCCGAACGCCGTCACGCAAATCGCCGCAGCCACGCCCGAAATTGCCGCGCAGCACTTCGAGTCTCAATTTACTTTCGAAACGGATTGCTGGGACACGCATGATGCGATGAACAGCGGGACTCCGGGCTTTGTACTACTCGACGTGCGCAGTCCGGCGCTGTTCGATAAAGGTCATGTGCCGGGCGCGGTGAATCTACCGCATGGGAAAATCATTGCCTCGCGAATGAACCAGTATCCCAGGTCAACCTTGTTCGTGACCTATTGCGCCGGTCCGCATTGCAACGGCGCCGCACGCGCGGCGGCGAAACTCGCGCGGCTCGGATTTGCGGTCAAGTTGATGGCGGGCGGAATCACCGGCTGGCTGGATGAGGGCTTCGAGCTACTTCGGACTTGATTCCCGCTCGCCGCATTAATTCGCCGCGACTTTGGTCGTTGCCTTCTGCGCTTGTATCCAGCTGTTGGTGCGCGCATCCAGCAGATCGAGCGGCAGGACACCACCATTCAGCATCTCGTCGTGAAAGCCGCGGATATCGAAATTGGCGCCCAGCTCCTTTTGCGCGCGCTCGCGCAGTTCCCTGAACTTGAGCTGTCCCAGCTTGTAAGAGAGCGCTTGCGCCGGCCAGGAGATGTAGCGGTCCGTCTCCGATTGAATGGTGGGCTCATCCACCGGCTGATACTTGCGGAAGAACTCGACCACCTGATCCCGCGTCCAGTCCTGTGAGTGAATACCGGTATCCACGACCAGGCGCACGGCGCGGAACAGCTCACTGCTCAGGCGGCCGAAGTCGCTGACCGGATCCTGGTAGAACCCCACTTCCTTGCCGAGCTGCTCGGCGTACAGTGCCCAACCCTCGACGTAGCCCGAGTTGCCTGCGTGCTGGCGGAATTTCGGCAGGCCGGTCATTTGTTGCGCCACGGACTGCTGCATGTGATGGCCCGGAATGCCCTCGTGATAGGCCGTGGCTTCATCATCGACGAGCCAACGGTGCGCAAAATTAGAGGTCGCGACGCTGACGCGGCCCGGCCGCTTGCCGTCGGGCGTACCCGTTTGGTAGTGCGTAGCCGCAGCAGCCTGAAATTCGGGTATGGCCTCGACCGTCACCGGCGAACCGGGAATGAACCCAAACAGCTCCGGAAGCTTGGGCTGCATCTGCGCGATGTACTTGCGGAAGTCCTCGAGAATCTGCTCCGAAGAGGATGGTATGTACTTGGTATTGGTCTTGAGCGATTCGCGGAAGGACGCCACGTCGGCAAAGCCTTGAGCTTTGGCGATGGTGAGCATCTCGCCTTGAATGCGCTCGATTTCGTGCAGTCCGATCTCGTGAATCTGCTCGGGCGTCAGAGTGCTGATCGTGGTGCGGCTGCGAATGTCATTCAAATAGCGCTCCTTGCCGTCCGGCAACGAGGCCACGCTCAAGGTGGTCCGGCCCTGAGGGGCGTACTCCGTCGCGATAAACGTGGCAAATGCCTTGTAAGCAGGAATGACTTCAGTATTGACGGCGTCCGTGATCGCCTTCGTCAGGCGCTGCTGATCATCGGCTGATATGCCGGCGGGAAATTTCTTGGTCGGCAACAGGAAGGGATCCGCCGCGATCACGCCCTCGCATTGCGCGGGCACCTTCTCGAGCAGGAACCGCACCGGCATGAGCTTGTCTTTCATGCCTGCGCGCAGCGTCTCTTCGGTCTCGGTCATCACCCGCGGAATCTGATGCAGGCGGGCGATGTAATCCTCGTAGTGCTTGACCGAATCGAACGGTGCGGCCAGCGGCAGGTCGGCGAGGCGCTGATGCGGCCCGTCCATTTGATTCACCGGCATTTCATATTCTTTGAATTTGAAATTCGCGATGCGCTGCGCGAGCGAACGCTGCAATACCTCGTGTGACAGGACGTCCTGCTCCACAAAGCCTTCGGTCGAAATGGCATTGAGGCGGGACAGAAAACCTTCGTCGCTCTTGTGCTGGCGTTCGTAGGAGGCGGGAGAATACTCATCCAGCTTGTCGTTGTAGCGATAGTCCCCCACCGCTGTCGCGCGCTCGGGATGGTTCGCCAGGTCGGACTGATATAACTCCTCGAAAAGCGCGTTCTGTGCGGCGACCCTCGAGGCCGCTGAGTCGGGCGCCTTGCAGCCGGCGACGACCGAACAGAAGACCAAGAGGGCGATGAATGTGGGTTTACGCATGATGGTATCTATTTGGCAGCTGCCGGGAATGCCGGCAATTTATCGATGTCGCGGGCATCGTGTTGAATGATTACGGTGGCCTTCAGATTGGTCGCCAGCTGCTTGAAGCGATCCAGCGAGGCCAGCGTATCGGCGCGATTGGTATTGAAGGTCGGTACGCCGTTGCTGTCGTAATTTTCCCGAAAATGCGCCAGATCCCCGGTGATCAGCACGTTGCCTTTCTCCGCGAGCTTGACCAGGAGGCTGTGATGTCCGGGAGTGTGTCCGGGGGTATTCAGCATGATGACGCTGCCGTCGCCGAAGATGTCCTTGTCCCCGGACACGGGCTCGACCTTGCCGCCGCCGCTGATCCAGTGCGTGACAGCAGCAGGGTTGGCCGCTGGATTGGGTTTCGTGTCTGTGAGGACATCCCAATCGCCCTTGCCGATCAACAAAGTCGCGTCCGGAAAGGAAGCCACCTGACCGATATGATCGCCATGATAATGACTGACTGCGACGAACTTGATTTGCTCGGGTTTCAAGTTCAGCTGGGCCAGTTGTTCCACCAGGCTGGACTTCGGCGCGGTGGGCGCGGTGTTGCCGCTGGCCGCCGAGGGATTACCGGTATCCCATACCAAGTAATCATTGCCGTGTTTGACCAGGTAGCAGCTGAAGGTCAACTGAATGGTCAGTCCCTTGAACGCGGCCACGTCCGAAAAGCGGCTCACGTCCGACAGGGTCGTGGTCTTGCCGCAATCAAAACGCGTCAGGGAGATTTCCGGCGCCGTTTGCGCCTGCACGATGCCGGCAATGATCAAGCTTCCCAGCAAGCTCAATCCAAAACCAACACTTGTCCTTTTCATTTGAAGCTCCTGACAATCGTATAAATGGCTCAACGCGCTATTCCGTCTCCGAGCGCACTTCGCGGCCCATGAGGGCGTGAACCGCAGCGCGGACCGGCTTGTTCTCATACATGATGCGATAAATTTCCCGGCAAATCGGCATATCCACCTGCAAGCGCTCAGCAACATCGTACACGGCGCGGGCCGCGGATACGCCCTCGACCACTTGGTGAATGCTGTGTTGCGCTGCCTGCGGTGATTCTCCCCTTCCCAATGCCATGCCGAAGCGCCGATTGCGGGATTGATCATCGGTACACGTCAGCACCAAGTCTCCAAGACCGGCAAGCCCCATGAAAGTTTCACGCAGCGCTCCAAGCTTGACTCCGAGGCGCATCATTTCCGCCAGACCACGGGTAATCAACGCCACCCGCGTATTGGACCCATAACCCATGCCATCCGCTATGCCTGAGCCGATGGCGATGACATTTTTCACGGCGCCGCCTACCTCCACGCCCACGATGTCGGTCTGGGTATAGGCTCGAAAACTCGGTCCCGATAGAATCAGCGCAAGCTCCTTCGCGAATTGCTCATCGCTCGAGGCAATGGTCATCGCCGTCGGCAGCCCGGCGCCGACTTCCTTTGCGAAGGTGGGGCCCGACAAGACCGCGCCCGGTCTTGCGCCCAGGACTTCCCGTACCACCTGATGGGGCAGCTTTCCGCTCGCGATCTCGAATCCCTTGGTAGCCCACGCGATGCGCGTGCTGGGTTTCAGATGAGGCTGAATCTCTTGCAAGGTTGCGCGAAAGGCGTGCGAAGGCACCGCGATCAAGGCATCGCGGGCATGCTCGAGCGCCCGGGCCAAATCATCGGCCACGTGCAGCGCCTCCGGAAATGCGGCCTCCGGGAGGTAACGCAAGTTGCGCCGCTCATGACGCATCTCGTTGAGCTGCGCATCGTCGCGGCCCCAGATCTGCGTGGGATGGCCTTCTCGCGCCAGCAGGATGGCGAGCGCCGTGCCCCAGGAGCCGGCGCCGATAACCGTCATCGGTTCCGCACGCCGGGTGTGCACGCGGTTCCCTAGTTCACCGAACTCGGCTGCGGCGCTTGTTGCTGCGCCTGCAAGAAGAGGGCGTCGAAATTGACCAGCGGCAGGAGAAAATTCGGAAATCCACCCTTGACGATCAATCCCGAAATCACTTCGCGCGCATACGGAAAGAGCACGCTGGGGCAGAAGCTGCCGACCAAGCGCTTCAATTCATCCCCGCTGGCCCCGGAGATTGCAAATACTCCGGCCTGCTTTACCTCCACGAGGTACAGCGTCGCGTCCCCCTGCTTCGCCTCCACGGTGATGGTCAACAGCACTTCGCGGGCGTCCGGCGAAAGTTCCTCGGCGGAGGTGTTCATGTTCAGTTGGAACTTCGGTTCCCAATTTTGATTGTTCGGCAAGCGCGGCCCATTCGGCGACTCATACGAAGAATCCTTCAAGTACACACTCTGCAAGCTCACCTGGACGCCGCCGATGTTGGCCTCCGGTCCCGCCGTTCTAACCTCGTTCATCCTGCCCCCTGAATTAACCGATCCAACTCTCCACTGCTATCCAGTGCGAATAAGTCATCGCACCCGCCGACATGCTTGTCGCCTATGAAAATCTGCGGCACGGTGCGCCGGTTCGAGCGCGCGATCATTTCCTCGCGCCACTTCTCGTCGTCTTCAATATTGATCTCGCTGAAAACGAGGTTCTTTTGCATCAGCAGACTCTTGGCCCGCTGGCAGTACGGACACCAATCCGAGACGTATAGTGTGACGGACGGTTGTGTCATTTCGAACCACCCTTGCCTCCCGTCTTGGTCAGCGGCAGGTTGTCCTTGACCCAGGCATTCATTCCCCCTTGGAGATTGAACACTTTGGTGAATCCGAGCTTCGTGAGCGCACGGGCGGCGCCGGCGCCGTCGGTGCCGCTGTCGCAATAAGTAATGACACTCTTATCGCGCCATTTCTTCAATGAGGCAGCCTGCGATTCGAGTTCGGCCACCGGTACATTGCGCGCTTCTACGATGTGTCCGGCGTCGAACGATTCCTTGCTGCGCAGGTCGAGAACCAAGGCGCCCTGATTCATGAGTCTCACCGCTTGCGCGGAGCTCAAGGCCGCAAAGGCCTGAACACGCTCCCGCACCTCGTAGACGAGCACGGCAATTGCAGCCACCACGGCTGCGCCGCTAAGGTAGGGGTGATGGCCAATGAACTCTAGCAATTGCTCCATTCGACGCACGATTTCCGGTTTTTCGGGCGCGCAAGTATAGCAGCGGCCACAAGGCTTGTATGCTTGCGTCCGTAACATGAACGCCGCCAAGCTTCAGTCTCCGATGATTCAGCGTTTAGGCCGGCTCTGCATGTGCGGCTTGATTGCAGTATTGCTCTGCGCAGGAGCCCTCAGGGCAGCGGCGGAGCCTCAGGATTCGGAACAAGCCAAGGCCAAGCTGGCCGCAGTCCGCGCCCGCATCGCCGAACTGACGACGCGCATCGGATCTGCGCTCAAGCAGCGCGACGCCTTGAGCGCACGCCTGCGCGAGGCCGACCTCGATATTGCCGCGAAGCGGCAAAACGTAGAGCGGCTACGCGCCGAAATATCCACGGCGGAGAGGCGGCGCGCGGACCTGCGTGCGGAACAAATGCGAAATCAGAACGCGTTGCAAGCCGAGCGATCGTCGCTGGCGGCGCAGGTGCGGGCGGCATACATGATCGGACGGCAGCAAGAACTCAAGCTGCTCTTGAACCAGAGCGATCCCGGGAGTCTCGGCCGCACGCTGACCTACTATGGTTATTTCGCCGAGCAGCGCGCGCAAAAGATCGGCGGCATTCAGGCCGAAGAGACGCGCTTGCAGGATCTGGTCGATCAGATCGAGCAGAAGTCGCGGGAATTGCAGTTGCTGCAGGATCAGGCGACGCGCGAGATCGCGGCAGTACAACAGGCGCGCACCGAACGTTCATCGGCGGTCGCCGCGCTCAACAAGACGCTGGCCGGCAGCAACCAAGAGCTTGGGAATTTGAAACGTGAGGAACAGGCGGTGGAAGCTCTGGTGGCCGATCTGGCCCGCGTGTTGCAGGATTTTCCGGTGGACGCGACTCAAAGCTTCGATCATATGCGCGGTAAATTGCCGTGGCCCGTGCTTGGCCGCGTCAGCGCCCGCTACCAGGCGCCGCGAGACAACTCGGCATCGGGCGTGCGTTGGAACGGCGTGATGATCGATGCGACGCGCGGCGCCAAGGTGCGCGCGCCCTTCTTCGGCCGCGTGGTGTATGCCGATTGGCTGCAAGGCCTGGGGTTATTGCTGATCCTCGGCCACAGCGATGGCTACATGACGCTGTACGGCCACGCGGAGGTGCTCTACAAGTCCGTCGGGGATTGGGTTGCACCGGGCGATGTGATCGCGGCCTTGAGCGACAGCGACAGCGCCAACCCACAGCTTTACTTCGAAATTCGCGAGGGACGCAAGACCGTCGACCCGAAGGTGTGGTTGAAGTCTAATCCTTGAGACTGGGCGTCAAGCGCCGCTGGCGGCAATACTCCTCGGCACGTATGCTTCGGCCTTAAGATGATCAAAAAACCCGGCAATTTTTTAATGTTGAGCCTGGGCATCGCCATCGGCTTGTCGTTGGGGGTGGCGGGCGGCGTGCTGGCCGACAAGCCGGCGGCGCCCGGCGCCGACCTGCCCTGGCAAGATGCCCGCATGCTGGCGATGGTGCTGGAAAGGGTAAAACACGATTATGTGAATCCGGTGGATGACCACCAGCTGTTGCAGGCGGCGATCCGCGGCATGGTGTCGTCGCTGGATCCGTATTCGGCCTATCTGGACGGCGACGAATACGACGAGCTCAAGATCTCGAGCTCGGGGCGCTACTCGGGTGTGGGGATCGAGCTCTCCATAGAAGATGAGCAAGTGGTGGTGATTGCGCCCTTCGATGGGTCGCCGGCGGCGCAGGCGGGGATTCGCACGGGCGACATCATCGTCACCATCGACGGCGTTCCCGTCAACACCAATACTCTGTCCGACACCATCGGTCGAATGCGCGGCGCGGAGGGGACCACGGTCAAGGTAGGCGTCATGCGCGAGGGTGTTGCCGATCCGCTGGTGTTCACGTTGAAGCGTTCGCGGGTGGATCTGCACAGCGTCCGATCGGAGATGCTCGAAGCCGGCTTCGGCTATGCTCGGATCTCTCAGTTCAGCGAGACCACCGGCGATGATTTGATCGCAGCGCTCAAGGATTTGCGCAAGCGCAACGGCGCGCCGCTGAAGGGGTTGGTGCTGGATTTGCGCGACAACCCCGGCGGGGTTCTCGAAGCGGCGGTGTCGGTTGCCGACACGTTCCTCGACAGCGGCGTCATCGTTACCGCCAAGGGGCGCACGCCTGACTCCAAATTCGAAATGGATGCGACGCCGGGCGATGCATTGAACGGCGCTCCCATCGTCGTGTTGGTCAACGGCGGTTCCGCGTCAGCGGCGGAGATCGTCGCCGGTGCGCTGAAGGACCAGCATCGTGCAAAGCTCGTGGGACGGACCACCTTCGGCAAGGGCTCGGTGCAGACCATCATTCCCTTATCCGAGGATCGCGCCGTCAAGCTGACCACTTCGCTCTACTACACGCCATCCGGGGTATCCATCAATCATCGCGGGATCGATCCCGATATCGAGCTGGAGCGGGACCCGAAGGCACCGGCGGCCGGTGCCGCCGCCATCGCGGCACCGGCGGATGCACCCTTGGTACAGCGAGATGCGGAAGTTGCGCGCGCCCTCGCGGAACTGAAGATCTCGCCGAGTTCGCATCCGGGATCCGTGACCACCGCGGCGCGATACCCCTAACCCCAGGAACCTGACGTCCTTGCGCAGCACGCGTTCCATCGAAATATTGTGCCTGGCGCTCGCGGCGTTGGTGCTGATCTGGTCGCGGGCGTTGACCAATCAGATGCTGCCGGTCATCGCCCTGCTCGCCGCCTTCGCGGCCGCCATCATCGTGTTTCGCGCCCGGCGTTTCCTGCGATGGCACGCACACACCAAACTGCTGGTCGAATCGTGGTCGATGGTGATATTCATCACCGGCGTGCTGTGGTTCACGGGCAAGGGCGCGAGCCCGATGCTCAACCTGTATCTGCTGCCGATCATCTTGAGCGCTCTCACCCTCGGGCGCCTGGTCACGCTGCTGCAGGTGGCGGCCATAGGCATTTGCCATTTCCTGCTGGCGCTCGCGACGCCCGGCATCGATGTGCTCTCGCTCGGCTACGCCAGTCAGGTGGCCGGTCAACTGGCGCCATTCTTGCTGGTGGCCTATCTCACGACCACGTTGTCTGCGGATATCACCGAGGCCCGCGAGCGCATCGAGAATCTCGCGCAAACGGACTCCTTGACCGGTCTTTACAACCTGCGCATGTTCAACGAGGTGTGGCAGCGCGAACACGGCGCGTGCGAACGCAGCCGCGGCGTGTATTCGATTCTCATGATCGACATCGACAAGCTCAAGGACATCAATGATGCGTTCGGCCACGAGGCGGGAAACAGCGCCCTCACGCTGGTGGCGCAGTCTTTGCAAAGGAGCATCCGAAACACCGACCATGCGGCCCGATTCGGCGGCGATGAATTCGCGGTGCTGCTGCCCGGCGCTTCGCCGGAGGTCGCCGAGGCGGTGGTCAAGCGTGTGCGCCACAACGTCTACAAGACCACGCTGGACGTTCGCTCCCGCATGATTCGCTGCAGCGTCAGTATCGGCGTGGTCAATTACCCCGCGGATTCGAAGGAAATGCGCGAATTATTGAGCATCGCCGACCACAAGATGTACCGCGACAAGGAACTGCGCCGTATGCCCGGCGCCGAAGCAAATACCTAAATTGCTTCCCCGCAGAGGCCGTTAGCGCAGATAATGCTTCAAAGGGTGTAAGCAAACGCCTGAATGGGCTGGACTTTTACAATAATAAATGCAAAGTTAGCGCTGGATCACGGCGTAGCGTGATTAACATATGGTGTGCTTCTGTTTCCACTTCCGTTGAGGGATGTTGATGCGGTCATTTAATAGAGAGGCTTCGCCGCGGACGGCGATGGCGCGTGTAGGTGTATTGACCGGCATCTGTCTTACATTTCTCGCATTCCACGCGACTGCCAAGGACGCCGGCAATCCGAGACTGAAGTCCAGCTCGGTGCTGATCGTCGATCAAAGCGATTCCTCGGTGCTGTATTCGCGCAACTCCGATGTGGCGGCACCCATCGCCTCCATCACCAAGCTGATGACGGCTTTGGTGATCCTGGACGCGAAGCAGCCGCTCGATGAGCCCATTCGGATCAGCGAGGCGGATCGCGATTTGCCGAAATCATCGTATTCCCGGCTGACTGTCGGCACCACACTGACGCGCGGCGATCTGATGCATCTGGCGTTGATGGCCTCGGAGAACCGGGCGGCGCACGCGCTGGGCGGCAATTACCCGGGCGGCATGACCGCCATGGTGGCTGCCATGAACGCGAAAGCCGCCGCGCTTGGCATGACCCATTCGCATTTCGTCGATCCGACCGGCTTGTCGAGCCAGAACGTCGCGAGTCCCGAGGATTTGTCGAAATTGGTGATCGCCGCGTCCAAGAATCCGACGATTCGCGAATTTTCGACCGATCCGAATTACGCGGTGCGCGTCAACCGGCACCTGGTGGAATTTCGCAATACGGACAGACTGGTGGCCAACCCCACCTGGAACATCGTTGTGCAGAAAACCGGCTACATCGCCGAGGCCGGCAAGTGCCTGGTGATGGCCGCCGTCATCGAAGGTCGTTCGGTGGTCATCGTGCTGCTGGATTCCTTCGGCAAGTACACCCGGGTTGCCGATGCCCAACGCATCAAGACCTGGATGGAAAGCAGTTCCAACCAACGCTTCCAGGTCTCAATCCGCTAATCCTCTGGATTTCCGCGCGCATACGTCTCGCGATATTGCGGGCTGCGGCGCAGTATTGAACGCATGACCATCTCGCGCAGGGATTTGCTTCGTTCCGCTGCCTTGTTCCCGGCCTCTCTCGCCCTGGCAGCCGGCTGGCGCCTTCCCGAAAAAAAGAAGGTGGAGGTCATCGACAACGAATGGATCGTCCTCAAGGACGGCGTTCGATTGAGCGCCCGGTTATGGCTTCCCGGCGGCAGCGCGTCGACCCCCGCCCCGGTCGTGTGGGAATACATCCCCTATCGAAAGCGCGATTTCACCCGGGGCTACGATGACCTTTGGGGCCGGGAGCTGGCGCAGTACGGAATCGCCTACGCCCGCGTGGATGCGCGCGGTTCCGGCGATTCCGAGGGCGTTCTCGTCGATGAATATCTGGACCAAGAATTGAGTGATGGTGTCGAGGTAATCGCCTGGCTCGCTCGCCAGCGCTGGTCAAATGGAAACGTCGGAATGCGCGGCATTTCCTGGGGAGGCATCAACACATTGCAGATTGCCGCGCTCACGCCCCCCGAATTGAAGGCCATCATGCCGATGTGTTGCACGGACACGCGCTACACGGATGACGCGCACTACATCGGCGGCGCACTCGGCCTGACCAACCTTCAATGGGGCGCGACATTCAAGGGCGTGATGGTGATGCCGCCGGACCCTGCCATCGTGGGCGAGCGCTGGCGGGAGATGTGGCTGCAGCGGCTCAATGCGACACCCAATATCCTGGAGAAATGGATTTCTCATCAACGCAACGACCGCTTCTGGCAGCGCGGTTCCGTTTCCACTCATTACGCCGGCATCAAATGTCCGGTCTATATCGTCGACGGTTGGGTGGACACCTACGTGAATACCGTCGCGCGCGTGCTCATGCACGTCAAGTCCCCGCGCAAGGCTTTGATCGGTCCCTGGGGACACAGCTACCCGCAGTGGGGGAGCCCAGGACCGAGTTTGGATTGGATTTACGAGGAGGTGCGTTGGTGGCAGCACTGGCTGGTCGGCGTGCCCACCGGGATCATGAATGAGCCGACCTTAAGGGTGTACATGCCCTATCGGACCACATCGGAGTCCTACCCCGCGGTGACGCCGGGCCGGTGGATGGCCGAAAAAGCCTGGCCACCCCGGATCACACCCAAGACCTGGTTCCTGCAGGATGCACAGCTGTCGTCCTCGGCGAAAGCGCAGGACACCGTGGTTTATGCCGCAGACAAGGTGGTCGGTCTGCAGAAGCCGGAATGGCTGCCTTTCCCGCCGGAGGGCATTCCGCGCGAGCAGTCCCCCGATGATCGGAAATCTTTGGTCTTCGACACAAGCACCCTCGATGCCGACCTTGAAATACTCGGGCACCCGATCGCGCGGATGCGCATCGCTTCCAATCGGCGGGTGGCCAAGCTGGCGCTTCGGCTGTGCGAGGTCACACCCGAGGGTAAATCGTGGCTGGTGACTTACGGGCTGTTGAATCTCACCCACCGCGATGGCGATGAGAATCCTGCCGCGCTCATTCCCGGGAAATTCTATGACGTGACGGTCGACCTGTCGTTGATCGCCCATCGCTTCAAGACCGGCAATCGTATTCGTCTGGCCGTTTCCGAAAGCCTGTGGCCGCTGGTGTGGCCTTCTCCCGAGGTCGTCACATTGACGCTGGCTCAGGGAGTCTCGAGTCTGGAGTTACCCGTTCGACCCATCGCCCCAGATCCGGGATTTCCCATTCCCATCAATCCCGCGGAATCGCCCAAGCTAGGACCGCAATTCGGCGCGCTGCAAGAGGCGGAGCCCGACGCCGACGGCTGGTACGACCTGCACCAGGACCCACAGCCGAGTTCCTACACGGTGAGCGATACCGGCACCACCATCATCGGCGGCACATCCCTCAAGGAAAGGCTGCGCATAAAGATCGGCGACAACAACAGCTGCATCTGGGAAGGCGAGCGCACCAGCGCTCTGAAACGCGGCGACTGGGATTGCACCGTTCACGTTGCCTTCAGGCTCACCTCGACTCCGGACACCTTTCTGGTCGAAGAAAGCGTGCGGGCACTCGAGGGGGACAAGGTCATTTTCGAGCGAAACGCCAAGAACCAAGTGAAACGCGATTTGCTGTAATGTTGCGGCGCTAGGTTCACGCCATGGCTCCGTCTTCAAACCCAGCCGAGCAGCAGCACGCCGCGACGGCTGCGGCACCGCTGCTTGCGTCGGCCGCCCGGTTGCTGAAGCTCGGCCGGCCGGCCGATGCGATCGTGCCGCTGCGCGAAGCAGCATTACTGCTGCCGTCCAATTCCATCATCCAGCACGATCTTGGCGTTGCCTGTCTCGAGATCGGCTGCGTGCCACAGGCGATCACAGCCTTGCAACGGGCTGTCGCCGGCAACCGGGACTACGCTGATGCCCATTTCCGGCTAGGCATCGCCTTGGAAAAGTTGGGCGACATAAGCGGTGCAATCATTGCGTACGACCGTGCCACCGAGCTTTGCCCGACCCTGACGGAAGCGTGGTTCCGCGCCGGCGCACTGGTCTATACGCTGGGACATCGGGACGAGGCTATCGGCTGTTTCCGCCGCGCGGCGGCGACCGGACCCAGGACCCGCTTCGGACGCCTTGGCAAAGCCCGCGCACTGCTGACCGAGGATCGCGATCGGGAAGCCGAGAAGGTGCTCAGGCAGACGCTCGTCCTCGAACCCTTGAACGCGATGGCGCACGATCTCTTGGGCAATCTGCTCTCGGAACTGGGCCGCTTCGACGAGGCCCGCGATTGTTTCCAACGTGCGATCGCAATCGAGCCGCTGCTTGCGGGAAGTTACTATGATCTCGTCAGGTGCCGCCCGGTCACGAGCGATCACCGCGGCCTGCTCGGGCAGATGGAAGCCGCTCTCGCGACGCCAGGGCTGGAGGCAGCGCAACGACTGCGGCTTCACTTGGCGATCGGCAAAGCAGCAGACGATCTGGGCAACTACTCATTGGCGATGCAGCATTTCGACGCCGCGGACGCGCTGCGCCGGGACTCGGCCGGATTCGACTCGGCCGCGTTCGCCAACGAGACCGACCGGCTGATCGCTCGCTGCACACCGGAATTGATGGCATGCGCATCGGAACTCGGCAGCAACAATGCGACGCCGGTGTTGATCATCGGCATGCCGCGATCTGGCACGACCCTTTTGCAGCAGATCATCTCCAGTCATCCCGACGTGGGCGCCGGCGGCGAGCTTAACTTCTGGAACGATCGCGGTGCACAGTGGCATCGCTGCGGCGCGGCAGGAATTGAGGCGCCATTTCTGTCCAAAGCGGCGGCGGATTATCTTCGCGCGCTGCGCGCGATCGCGCCGCGTGCCGCTCGGGTGACTGACAAGATGCCGTTCAATTTTCTTTGGGCTGGTCTGATCCACCTCGCCTTCCCGCGCGCAACCATCATCCATTGCCGCCGCACCGCGGTCGATACGGCGCTATCGATCCACCAGACGCAATTCCATCCCGGCCTGGCATTTCCAACCGGCGGGGCTGAGCTGGTCGCTTACTTCCGCAGCTACCAGAAGCTGACCGATCACTGGCGCCGCGTGCTGCCCGCGGATCGCTTCGTCGAGGTTCATTATGAGGATCTAACCCGCGAGCCCGAGCGGGCGATCCGGCGAATCATGGCGGCGGTGGGCCTCCCATGGCACGACGCGTGCCTGCGCCCCGAACGCAACCCGCGTGCCGTGAAGACACCGAGCAAGTGGCAGACCCGGCAGCCGATCTATCTCGACTCGGTTGCGCGCTGGCGCCGCTATGAACCCTGGTTGGGACCCCTGCGTGCATTGGTCGATGAGCCGGGACAATCAAAAAATGAGTCCGCGTAACGGGAATTTCTCCCGACGGTCATCCAGCCGTTACAGAGCGCCTGTAATTATCGTAGCCATGGTGCGGTCGATACGCTAGGAACCTAGGGAGCCCCACATGTCGCGAAAGAAGTCCCGAAACCAATCTCGAGTCAACCGTCTACGTCCGCTTGCGGGCCTGCTGGCAGCCGGCTTGGGTGTGCCGGCGCTCGCCAACCCCTCCCACGAATTCCCGACCTACGTCGTCGGCCCGCAGCCGAATGGCTCCTGGGTCGTGAGCAATGGCCAGGTCATCACGCCGGCCGGCACGCAAGTCGACCTTGGCATCCGGGTCCGCGCGAAAGCCATCGCTCTGAATCCCGATGCCAAAACTCACACGGCCGCTGTGCTGGTCATGGGTGCCTCGGAGGCCGTCGAAGTGTTCGACACCCGCACCGGCACGGTTCTGCAGAACTACCTTACTCTGGGACTGGATCCGAGCGGCAGCTATAGCGGCATCACCTATTCGGCCGACGGCAAGTACCTGATGTTCAGCCAGGACAGCAGCAACGTTGCCATTGCGAAGGTCTCCGCACAGGGTCTGTTGAGCGACTACGCCCAGGTCAACGTGCCGCCGAACAATTCCTTGATCAGCTGCTTTCCGAATAGCCCGATCGGCGACTACGGCCGGCCCTGCGGCACCTTCTATACGACCTATACTTCTTATCCGGGCGGCGTCGCGTTCTCAAAGGATGGCAAAAGCGCCTACGCTTTGCTGAACCAGAACAATACGCTCGCCAAAATCGACCTGACTTCGCTGACGCAGGGTACGCAAATCCGTGTCGGCAACGCGCCACATAGCATTTTGATCGGCAGCACCGGTAAGACTGCGTACATCAGCAACGAGGGCGGCCGCGCCGCGACGGAAGGGGACTTCCAGATCTATTCCGCGGGCACGCCGATCGTTGCCGATCCGGTGGTCGGCTCGGCGATTACCGGTACCGTCTCCGTGGTCGATCTGGCATCGATGAAGGTCACCGCCAACATTCAGACCGGTCTGCACCCGACCGGTATGGCGATGTACGGGAAGAGCTTGCTGGTGACCAACACTTACAGCGACACGATCTCGGTCATCAATACCGAACGAAATGAAGTGGAGCGGACGATCGATCTTGCGCTGCCGATCGGGGTGCCGGGTCAGGATCAGTCGGCCTATGGCGCCGCGCCGAACTCGATTTCCGTGGACACCGAGAAAGGCATCGCCTATGTCGCGCTCTATAACGCCAACGCGGTCGGGGTGGTCGATCTTTCCCGAGGCGAGTCGAACCCGGTCATGGGAATGATCCCGGTCGCCTATGCGCCGGCTTCAGTGGTGCTGGACAAGGCCGCCAACTCGCTGATCGTTGCCAATGACAAGGGCATCGGCGCGCGTTACTCGTTCGAGACGGATTACGGCGTCACCAGTTACAACACCCACCAGGACAATGGCACCGTCAGCATCGTTCCGGTGCCGGGCAAAGAGGAATTGGAAGGCATGACGGCGCAGGTATTCCAGAACAACCACTGGGATCTGAAGGAGAATATCAAGTCCGCCTCGGGAGGCAGAGCGGACGCTAAGCCAGCGGCCATACCGGCGAGGATCGGCGATCCGTCCCCGATCAAGCATGTGTTCATGATCATCCGAGAAAACCGCACCTACGATCAGGTCCTGGGGGATGTACCCGCGGGTAACGGCGACCCCTCACTGGCGGTGTTCGGCGGCAAGGACACACCCAATGTGCACGCGCTGGTGAAGCGCTTTCCGCTTTTCGACAATTTCTACGACCCGAGCCGCCAATCTGCCGATGGTCATCAGTATATCGCCGAGGGCATGGCGCCGTACTCCGACGACGTGCAGGCGCCGGATTGGGTACGCAGTTATCCGGGCGGCAACGCGGGCGACGCGCTTGCCTATACCGGCAAGGGTTTCCTCTGGTCGGAAGCGGCGGCTGCGGGCCTGCCGGTCAAAATCTACGGGGAGTACGTGGAGAATGACTCGTTTACCAACCCGGACGACGGCTCTCACAACGAGCCTAGCTGGAGCCAGTTCTATGCCGACTCGCAAGCCTTCGAGGCCGGGAGTGAGAAGACGCTGCATTATCAGAACACGATACAGGCAGAATCCTCCGTGCCGGCGGTGTCGGATCACCTCGTAAAGAACTTTCCCCAGTTCGATCTCAACATTCCCGACCAGTTCCGGGTCGATCTGTGGGTGCAGGATTTCAACTCGGACGTCAAGGCCGGTACGGTACCCGCGTTGAGCGTGCTCTGGGTCATGGACGATCACACCGGCGGCCCGCCGACCGCGCACGCTGAACAGGCCGACAACGACCTCGCGATTGGCCGTATCATCGATTACATCAGCCATAGCAATGTGTGGTCCTCGTCGGCGATCTTTATCGAGGAAGACGACGCGCAGAACGGCGTTGACCATGTCGACGGTCACCGCAGTCCCGGCTATGTCGTTAGTCCTTACGTTGTGCAGAGCGGACCGACCGACCACACTTACTATTCGCAGGTCAGCATGACCAGGACGATCGAGCAGATTCTCGGTCTACCGCCCATGAACCAGTTCGATCTTGTGGCCTCACCGATGCGGACGGCCTTCGTCAAGGGAGAGCCGCCGGCGTCAAACTTCGCGCCGTGGACTCACTTGCCCAACCAGGTTCCGCTAACCATGGGCGTCACCGCCAACAATACGCCGCAGAGTCCGATTGCGAGGGCTTGGCTGGTGGCTAAGGCAAAGCTGTTCAACGGTAAACAGCATCGGCCCGACGCGGAAGACCCGGACACCGTGAACCATTGGGCGTGGTACGAGTCGACCAGCTTCCAGCGTCCGTATCCGGGCGAGGCGAAGATACGCTGGCCCAACGAGTTCGCCCAGAACATCTCGAAGACGTACAAGGACAACGACGATTAAGGGTTAGTCCAAATCTCGAGATCCTCTCCTTGAATCCAGCAGGGAGAGGATCTTTTGTGCGCGATCTGCGAATAAGAATACTGCGGGCCTGCCGAGTAACAAACCACGTGCGAGATTACGCCGCGACTGCTCGGGCGCTGTTGCTCTTCAGCGCATTTTTCGCTGCAGCAGCGCCGGGCGCCGAACCCGACGACGGGTTGACCGCCGTTGTGGTGCATGGGAACCGGGATCCCGAACCGAGCGAAGCGTTGATTGGCGTGGGCTCACCGCAGTCCTTCGTGGACGAACGCGCGATTCACGAAATCGTCTCCCCTTTTGGGGATTTTGGGAATATCGCCAACCTCACGCCGAGCTTCGTCAGTTCGGCGCCGAACGGACCGGGCTTCGATGCCGCGAAAGGCCTGTCGTTACGCGGGTTCGTCGATGGACAATTCAATGTCACGTTGGACGGCATACCCTTCGCCGATCCTGACAATTTTGCGCATCACTCGACTTCCTATTTTCCCACCTCCACGCTGGATCACATGGTGATCGACCGCAGTCCGGGCGGCGCCTCGGATCTCGGATATGCGTCGTTCGGCGGGTCCGTCAACCTCTATTCCGCACCGATTCCCGAGAAATTCGAAGCGCGCGTGTTTGCCGGTTATGGCTCATTCAACACCAGCCTTGCCGGCGCAACGCTCGCCTCGCCAAGTCCGCAAAACTCCGGACAAGCAGGCGCGATGCTCTCGGTCGAGCATAGTCAATCGGACGGCGCCATGAGCTACTCGTCAGGCCACAAGGATGATTTCTACGTGAAAGCCGCGGCGCTGATCGGCAGCGCTCGACTCACGGCGCTGTACGATTACGATCGATATGGCTTTTACAATCCGGGCAACATAACCACCACCGACCTTGCGCTATACGGTTCCTCTTACGGATACAACAATGATGCGACCAGCCCCAATTACTACCGCTGGTCGGATACTTTCCGCATTTCGGACTTTGGCTATTTGAAGTTGGACGCGGCGCTTGCTGGAGATTGGCAGTTCGAGGACAAGTTTTACACCTACTCCTACCGCAATACGGGATTGAGCTTGAAAGGCGATCAAACCTCCTCGCCGATCGGGAACGGTTTTCCCGGGATTGACCCGACCGATATCGCGGGGCGATCCACGAGCGAGAGCTATCGCACCTATGGCAACGACGTGCGCATCGATCATCGCGACCAATACGGCGCCTTCCTGTTGGGGTTGTGGTGGGAGCATAGCTGGCAGGACGAGTTTCGCAATGCGGTCGATTTGACGACCGGCTTGCCCTACAACGCCAACAAGGTTGACGAGTCTCCGGTGTACTTTGATTTTACCGCGCACCTCGACAACCTCCAGCCCTACGCGCAGTACGCCTGGCAGGTGAGCGATCCGCTCAAAATAGATTTTGGGTTGCGGTATCGGAAGGTCAAGCGCACCTTCGATGCCGCGGTCATCCAGAATTTCTTGCCGGGTACGCAAGGAGAGGTGACGCGCACGGTGCCCAGCACCTTGCCGAGCATTGACGCGACATACAAGCTGGGTCGAGACACGAATCTGTTTGCCCAGGTATCGAAGGGTTCACTGGTTCCGAGCCAGTCATTTTTTTATACTGCACATCCCGCACTCGGCAATCAGGCCAATGCGGAGACTTCCCTTGCCACTCAGCTCGGCATCGTGACTCTAACGATGAACTATGGAATAGGCTTCGACGTCTACAACATCGACTTCGACAACTACGTGTCGACCATCATGCAGAACGGCGACACTCTTTATGTCAATTCGGGCAGCGTCCGCTATCGCGGCATCGAGACGGAGTTTCACTTCCGGCTCATTGGAGGGCTCGTCGCCATCGGCAATGCCAGTCTGCTGCGCGCAACGTTCGGACAATCGGGCATGACCTCGAGCATTCAGAAAGCAGGCGATACGATTCCTTACGCGCCGAGTTACACCGGGCTTGCGGGATTGGTTTACGCGGCGGGCCCGTGGGGCGCGAGCCTGATCGCGAAATTTGTCGGTACGGAATACCAGGGCAAGAACGGCAGCGCCGATGGCGCCACTTACAAAGTTGATGCCTATTCGTACACCAACGCCACGGCCACGCG
Source organism: Steroidobacteraceae bacterium (assembly GCA_036494725.1). GTDB lineage: Bacteria > Pseudomonadota > Gammaproteobacteria > Steroidobacterales > Steroidobacteraceae > Bog-1198. The sequence continues at coordinate 10,271 of DASXNX010000184.1, read as the reverse complement.
CGAGCTACCGGGTTTTCTCGGTACAAAAAATGTGCGCCTTACGTTCGCCGTCAATAACTTGTGGAATTCCGATGCGCTGACGGATAACGCCGGGCCCTCAATCCTCGGGCCGAATTTGGTGAATGTTCTCGTACGGCGTAATTACTCGATCTCAGTGGTGGCTGACATGTAGCGTTGCGGCGAGCCGCTTTCAGGGAAATGGTCCGTCGGGCGCCGCAATTATTTGCTTGGCTTGCTCCAATGCCTTGAGGCAGGCCGATTTCCGATCCGCAATCGTCGGCTGCGTCAGCCGGGTCACCGCGGCAACTCGTGCATCGAGGTAGCGGCTTGCTTTCGCCTTGGTGGCAAAACGCAAATCCGACACATCCGGCAAGCCACATACCTCCTCGACCGGGAACGTGGGAACCAAGATGGAGAGTACTTGGCTCGCCGCCTTTGCCAGAGCAACCCCAGCCGCGACCGTGAGAAGGGTTGATGCCGCTTGGTCCGATGCCGGCCCGAGCTGCACCGCGATTTGCAGCCATTGAGCGTGCCCGGTCTCAACGTTTTTCAAAAATTCGTCCCATTTGTCGCCCTGCGACAGCTCGGCGAATACGGTTCCGGCGCCGTTCGCCTTTATCTCAGCCGACAGGGATGCAGCGTTCAACGAGGTCCCGGCATAGGCGCAGGCCACGGACAACGGAAACATCAGGGCTAAGTAGGCGGCAAACGCGCGCGGGCTACGGTGCCGGACCGGCCATCCTAGAGTGCGGTAGTTCATGATCAGACCTCATTATTCTGGCGCAATGTGACAATTCCGTGCATGCAGTAACCCCGAAATGGCGCGGCGGCCGATTCAGCATGACAAGGTGATGGGTATTAATCAGACTGACGGGATGAACGGCCGGAGGTAGTTATGCGCTTGCGTCTCCTTTGCATAGGGTGGGCGGCCTGCCTGGTGATGGATGCGGCGGCGTGGGCTGCCGATCGAACGGTATCGGTCACCATCTACAACGATAATCTCGCGCTGGTCCAGGACCTCAGGGACATCGATTTGAAGGGAGGCCGTCAGCGCATCGAATTCCAGGACGTATCGGCGCAAATCCGCCCGGAGACCGTGTCGCTGGCCGCCGCGGATATCAGCATCGTGGAACAGAACTTCGACTTCGATCTGCTGACGCCTGCGAAATTGATGGAGAAAGCCGTGGGCCAGGAGGTCACGATCGTCCGCGTCAATCCGGGCACCGGCGCGGAAACGCGCGAGCAGGCGCAGGTGCTGGCCACCAACGGCGGCGTGGTGTTGAAGATCGGCCAGCGCATCGAGGTGCTGCGCGACGACGGATTGCCGGTGCGGGTTATCTTCGACAAGGTGCCCGACAACTTGCGAGCGCGTCCCACGCTGTCAGTGACCGTCATCGGTGCGCGCGCCGGCAACCATCGCGCGACTTTGAGCTATCTCACGCCGGGCTTGGGTTGGAAGGCCGACTATGTCGCGTTGTACAACGAGAGCGACAGCAAAATCGACGTTCAGGGCTGGGTGACGCTGACGAATTCCAGCGGCACCACTTACGACAATGCCCAGACGTTGCTGGTCGCCGGTTCCCCGTCCCAGGTCGATGGCGGGCAGCCGAATAATTATCGCCTTCCGGTGCGCCGCGGGACGTTGCAGCAGTCGGGCACATTGCAGCAGGCGGGCACCGAAGCCGGCAGCCGTGAGCGCCTGGGCGACTACTACCTGTATCCGCTGGCGGAACGCACTACCATTGCCAATCAACAGACCAAGCAAGTCAGCTTCCTCGATGTTCACGGCGTGGCGGCCGAGCATGGTTATGAGTTTCGCAACCACTGGCTGGGAACCTCGGAGACGCCCGAGAGCGCGAAGAGCATATATCGGTTCTCGACCAGCGCACACGCAGGCCTGGGCGATCAGCTGCCGGCCGGCATCTTGCGGTTTTACATGCGCGACAAGCGCGGCGATCCGCAATTCATCGGCGAGAGCCGCATTGATCACACGCCGATGGGTTCGACCCTGTCGCTGGCAACCGGAGACGCCTTCGACGTCAAGGTACGGGCGGTGGTCGACAAGCGCACGCGTCTGTCCACTTTCGACTGGCAGACCGACATGCGTTACGAATTGACCAATGCACTGCCGCGCGAGGTCGTGGTGAGACTACGCCAGGAAGGTCTGTGGGCCGACTCGAGCATCAAGGCGGAAAGCCAAAAGAGCACGCGGCCCAGCGCCGACGCGGCCGAGTGGGCCGTCACGGTGCCCGCCAACGGCAAGGCCAATCTCACCGCCACCGTCGAAACGCGGTACTAGTCCCTCAAGGATGGCGGTCGTGCGTAAAGCAATGGCGCTGCTTCTGGGATGGGCGATTGCGCCGGTTGCATCCGGCGCAATTGCGGCAGCCGCCGCCGGAGCGCCGCCGATCGCCGAGATTCTGGCGAGCCCGCCCTCCGATGTCATCGTGACGGTATACCGAGCGCCTTATCGCCCCAGCGGTTCCATCAATCTCGACTATCTCGGCGGCTTTGCCCTGGTGACCGAGACGCGACTCGTGCATCTCCCGGCCGGCATCAGCCGCGTGCGATTCGAGGGCGTCGCGGATGGCATTGAACCCGTCAGCGCCATCGTCACGGGATTGCCGGGTACGGTCATCGAGAAAAATCGCGATGCACGATTGCTCAGCCCCTCCGCGCTGATCGCAGCCGCCGTAGGCAAGACGGTGGAGCTCGAAAGGACCAAGCGGAAGACCGGCAAGACGGAGCGATTGCCCGGCAGCATCCTGTCGGATGCCGGCGGCGGCGTGGTGTTTAAATCCACCGAGGGGATCGAGGCGCTGCGCTGTTCCGGCATGGCGGAGACCTTCAGCTTCGAGCCGGCCGCCGACTTGTCGGCCCGGCCCACATTGTCGGTCGAGGTGCGTACGCCGGGTCCGCTGACCAAGCAGGTCACTCTGTCTTACCTGGCGCGCGGTTTCGATTGGGCCGCCGACTACACTGCCGCTTTGTCGAGCGACGGCAAGAGCTTGAGCTTGGGAGCGTGGGTGACATTGGCCAATTCGAACGGGGTGGCATTTCCCGCTGCCCACATTCAAGTGGTCGCGGGTAAAGTCAACCGCGTGAACGGCGAGGTCGACCCCATCGACATCGGGGGGCCCATCATGGCGCAATGCTGGCCGCGCGGCTCGACCAGCGATTCACCGATGATTCTCAGCGAGGCCAAGGACCGCATGTTCAAGAAAGGCGTATCGAGCCTCGCTGCAGCGGCGCCGGCTGCGATGAACCTGCGGGAGGTCATGGTTAGCGCCGCGCGCAATGTGCAGCAGGAGCAGCTCGGGGACTTGAAGCTGTATCGGGTGCCCGAGCTCACGACGCTCGCCAGCCGTCAATCCAAGCAGGTGCGCTTGATGGATCGCTTGGATGTGCCGGTCAGCGCGGTTTACCAGGCCGATCTGGATGTGGAGGCGGATGGCTCGGTTCCGGCGCTTCGGCTTCTGCGAACCAAGAACACGGCCTCGAATCATCTGGGCCTGCCGCTGCCGTCGGGCTCGATCGCCGTATTGGGCTCTCGCGAAGGGACGCGGTTGCTGGAACATGAGTCGGGCATCCGCGATACCGCCGTGGACGAGGAAGTGGAAATCGGCATGGGCGCGAGCCTCGATGTTCAGGTGTCGGCAACCCGCGAGAAGACCGGCGTGGATTCGGCGCACGCCGAAACGCTGCTGCTGGTCCCCGGTGTGGCACTGCGGTCGGTCAAGGTCCAGGACACGGAGCGTGTGGAGATCAGCAACGCCAAGGCAAGCGACATTGATTTCGAACTGATGCTGCGGCTCCCCGACGGCGGCCGGGTGGTGCGCGCAAGCCGCACGCCGGGCACCAAGAATGGCAGACCGATTTTTCGTTTGAAGGTTCCTGCTCATCAAACCGCCATGCTGCGCTATCAGTGGCAGCGCGCGGATACGCGGATTCTGCGCACTCCATAGCGTTTATCGCGGGCGCGGTAGCATACAATCGCCGCCAACATGGTGACTCGCCAGTCGCGGATCAAGAATTACTTCGCCGAGAGCCGGCTGTTTACCGTGCGCAGCATCGTCGCCGGAATCATCGCCGCCGTGCTGCTGCTGACCGTCGCCGGTCGCCTGTACTACCTTCAGGTCCTCAAGTACGACTACTACGCCAATCTCTCCCAGGGCAACAGCATCCGCAATGAGCCCATCCCGCCCAGCCGGGGACTGATTCTGGATCGCCACGGCGTGGTGCTCGCGGACAATATGCCGGCCTTCAACGTCGAGCTGGTGAGGGAGCAGGTGGGCGACTACAAGGCGCTCGATGCGACGCTGGCTCAGCTGGTCAGCATCGGCCTGCTGCACAGCGAGGAAGTCGCCAACATCCGGCGCACGATTCTGCTGCACAAGGTTTATGAGAGCGTGCCGGTCAAGCTGCAGCTGAACGAAGAGGAGATGGCGCGCTTTGCCGTTCATCGTTTTCAATTTGCCGGCGTGGATATTCGTGCGCGGCTGGCGCGCCATTACCCGCTCAAGGAAATGGGGGTTCACGCCATCGGCTACGTGAGCGCCATCAACGCCGAGGACTTGAAGCAAATCGACAGCGCGGAGTACGCCGGCACCAGCCTCATCGGCAAGCTCGGCGTCGAGGGCGCATACGAGCAGCAATTGCACGGCAAGCCGGGTTTTCGGGAAATCGAAGTGAATGCAGCCGGTCGCCCGGTGGACAAGCAAGGCGGCTACGCCTCCAAGCTCAATACCCGACCGCCGGTGGCTGGAGAGGATTTGATTTTGGGCATGGATGTCACTGTCCAAAAGGTTGCGGAAGAAGCGTTGGTGGGCAAACGCGGGTCGGTGGTCGCATTGGATCCTAAGACCGGCGATATCATTGCATTGGCGAGCACGCCTGGTTTCGATCCAAACGAATTCGTCCGCGGCCTTTCAGTGGCGGAATACAGCGCTCTGTCCAACAGTATCGATGTCCCGCTTCTGAACCGGGCGCTGCGCGGAGCCTATCCGCCCGGTTCCACTGTGAAGCCGCTGTATGCGCTGGCCGCGCAGAAATATGGAGTCATCTCGCCTTCGCAGGTCATGTACTGCCCCGGATTCTTCACCCTTCCCGGCAGCAGCAACAAATATCGAGATGACGAAGTGCACCATGACGTGGACATGCGCAGCGCCATCTACCGGTCCTGCGATGTCTACTTCTACCGGGTTGCGGAGAAGATGGGCATCGATCACATGCATGAGTTCATGAGCGCCTTCGGCTACGGTGAATTGACCGGCATTGATATCCCCGGCGAGAAACCCGGTTTGTACGCCTCGCCCGAATGGAAGCGGCGCGTATTCAAGAAAAAAGCCGACCAGGTGTGGTTTCCCGGCGAGACTGTGAGCATGGGCATCGGCCAAGGTCCAATCACGGTCACGCCGCTGCAACAGGCACACTTCGCAGGTGAAATCGCCGAGCGCGGTCAAATCGTCGCGGTGCCGCGCTTGGTGGCGGCCACGCGCGCGCCGGGGTCGGCGAGCGTCATCAAGCGCGATCCGACATTCCTAAAGCCGGTCAACGTGGCCACTGACGAGCAATGGAGTGTGGTTTTCGACGGCATGGAAGGAGCCGTGGGCCCTAGCGGTACCGCGCACGTGGCAGGCGCGGGATCCAAGTATAAATGGGCGGGCAAGACCGGCACGGCTCAGGTGGTCACCGTCAAGCAAACCGAAAGCACCAAGCACAAGGAAGCCGACGAAAGAAAACGCGAACATGCGTGGTTTATCGCTTTCGGACCGGTCGATGATCCCAAAATTGCAGTATCTGTGCTGGTCGAAAACGCGGGATTCGGCGCAACCAACGCGGCGCCCATCGCGCGCAGAGTTCTCGACGCGTATCTATTGGGGGACGCCGCGACCGAGGAGCGGAAAACTCCATAAGCCGGGTTGGAATCATTGAACCGCGGACGCAGCATGCGGTCTGGTTCAGTAGAGGTAAGGCGATGTTAAATTGGAAGGTGGCGAGCTGTGTCCCGCCGTTGCTTTGCGGCGTGCTGGCTGCATATGCGAGCTCGGCCGCAGAGTCGTCGCCCGTTGCCGGTGTGTGGCAGGAACACAAATATTCCTTTGTGTTCATGGGCTTCACATCCACCTATTCCTGCGACGGACTTGCCTCCAAGCTCAAGCTGCTGTTGATTGCCGCCGGCGCCCGCGCCGATGCCAAGGCGCTGCCGGGCGGGTGCGCGTCTGGATTCGGGCGAGTGGACAAGTTCGCGAGCGCGGACCTTACCTTCTATACGCTGGTACCCGCCGCCGATGCACCGCCTACCGGCACGCCGGCCGCGGCGACCGGACCCAGCGTGAACGGGATATGGCGTCCGGTGGCTCTGTCCCGCTATAGACCGCGCGATTTGCAACTGGGGGACTGCGAGCTGGTGGAGCAGTTCAAAAGCAACGTGTTGCCGAAATTCACGACCCGCAACATCGTCGATCAGACCACCTGTGTGCCGCATCAATTGTCGGGGACGTCCTTCAATCTGACCTTCGAATCCTTCGCCGCACCTGCGCCCAGTCCCAAGCTGGCGACCATTCCAAAGTCCTAGAATCTCACCGTGGCGTGCACGCCCCAATTTCGCGGTTCTCCCAGCTGCGTATAGAGCTTGTTGGCAAAATCGGGCGGTTCATCGCCGAAGTAAAAACCGCGCACCGTATAATTCTTATCCAGTAGATTGCGGCCCCACACATACGCCTCCCAGCGCTTGGTATCCCATCCCAGTTTGCCGTTGACCAGGCCATAGGCGTTCGAGCGCGTCCAGTTCGGCGGCAAATCATAGAAGAAGGAACCCATGCCGGTGAGATCGAGCCTTGCATAGGGCCCGCGCGGATCGCGCCAGGTGGCGTTGAGCGCCGCTTGCCAGGGCGGCGCGTGCGGCAACGCGCGATCGGGAAGCGTCACGTCGTTTTGCACAAAGCCGTGATACTTCGTTTGCAGCAGGCCAAGAGAGCCGCCCAGGCTCAACGCCTGCGTGGCGGCCCAGCTCAAGTTGCTCTCCAGTCCGTAGTTGTAGCCCGAGGCGGCATTGCCCGTGTAGAAAATAAACGTGTTGGGGTTGCTCGGATCCAGCTGCTCGCCGGTGAGCAGCTGTTCGTTGCGGCGCTTCATGTAGAACAGCGAGGTGTCGACTCTCAGCCGGCCATCGTCCACTTGCGCCTTGTGGCCGATTTCGAAGTTCAGGTCGGATTCGGGGCCGAATTGCAGCTGATTGGCGGGCAGCCCCGGACTCAAGTTGAATCCGCCCGCCTTATACCCGCGGGCGATGAGCACGTACGCATACTGGCCGTCGGCCAGCTTGTAGTCGAGCGAGGCGTGCCCGCCCCATAGATTGTCCGCCGGACTGAAATTATTCATGGTCGTCGGCGCATCGAGATTGGTCGTGCTGTCGCTGTAGTTGGTGGTATGCCGCTCGCCGCGCAACCCGAAAGACCAGCGCATGGCCTCGCTCAGGTCGCCGTCGAGCTGACCGTACACCGCGCCGTTACGCGAGCGGTACTCGCTCGACACCACGGTCAGGGTGTTGGTGTTTTGCGTGTCGTCGAACGGATCCACGTACACCCCGGCGCTGGTGTCGGTCAAGGATTCGCGCAGTTGAAAGGCGTACACGCCGAACAGCCAGGAGAATCCGTGCGCGGACTCGCGCGGTTGCATATCGCCCAGCCGGGCCTCCAGGCTGGTGGTGGTGCGATAGCGTACCTGGTACTCGGTGAAGTCATCGGTATAGGGCGCCCAGAGGATGGGATTGCCCCAATCGCCGTCGAAGCCATAATTGACGGTCGTGTCCGCATAGGTCGCGATGACGGTCAGCGTTTCGGGAGCGAAACCGGAGTAAGTCGAGCGCGCCGACAGTCCCGTGGAATATTGCCGGTCCACTCCCGGGTGGTCCGACTGCGTGGTGCGGCTATTGTCGATAGCCCAGGCATCGTAGCCATTGTCGATCTGCGCGCGCAGCAAGGTGAGATCAACGCGCCAATCGTCATCCGGCTCGTAGCGCCACCTGCCGCGCAACGTCAGCTCATCGCGAGCGTTCGTGTCGCTGCGGCCGAGGTACGCGTTGTGATAAAAGCCGTCGCTGGTATAGCGCTGCACCGCGAGTCTGAAGGCCGAGTCCAGTGCGCTCACCGGCCCCGTGAGCACGGCGCCATAGGACTGTTCGCCATAGTCGCCGGCATCGAGTTCAGCCCGTCCGCCGAATGTGTTCGAGGGCTCGGCGCTCTTGACGTAAATCAGTCCGCCGAGGGCGTTCGCTCCGTACAGTGTCCCCTGGGGCCCAAGCAGCACTTCGATCTGATCGACGTCGAATAGCGTGGCCACCGAGCCCAAGCCGCTGAAGTCGATGTCGTCGATGAGAAAGCCGACGGATGGGTTGGGAGCTCCTTGGTATTGCTGCAGCTCGCCGATGCCTCGAATCTGAAAATACCGCGGACGCGAGGTGTCTCCGGCCCAGTTCAGATTGGGAACCTGAGCCAGGACGTCCTCGAGATGCTGTTGACCCGCGTTTTGCAGATCCGCGCTGCTGAGCACGGAAATGCTGCCTGCGGTCTCCTGCAGGGGGGTTGATCTTAAGGTGGCGGTGACGACGATCTCGTCGAGTTGATCGTTGCCGCCTTCGGCTTCACTAAAGGTTGGCAGGGTCAACGCCGCCAGGACGATAATCGCAGAACGCTTTTTACCCACGCTCCCTCCGCCGGTACGAACCGGATCAGGTTCTATGGGTTCGCAGGTGTGTCCTTGCGGACTGCCGGCATCTCAGGCCCTAAAGGCCACCCCAGCTGTTGATTGAAGGCCTACAAGTCTAAAGGATTGAACGAATCGCGCCGATCAAGCCGCCGGCCACGAGAATCATCATCGGCAGAAAAGTCATACCATAGCCTACGTCGCGCTTGGCGGGGTCTTTGACATAGGTGAAGGCATATAGCTCGCGGCCCACCAGGTAGACCACCCCTAAGGCGGCCGCCACCAGCGGGTTGAAGTAGCGGGCAAATAGATAGATTCCGGGCAGAAATACCACTAACTGCTCCAAGGTATTCATATGCACGCGGAAATGGCGCTCGAAAATCTCGTTGCCGGTGATGGCCGGCGCCTTCACCCCGTAACGGCCCCGGGCACCACCCACTTTGAAACCAAATACGACGAACTGCAGAACTGCGAGCGCAGTCACGATATCGACATAAGCCATGGATCTTCCTCCCCCGTTGTTGGATTCTAGCACTCCATCGCCAGCCGTTTTCCGCCAGGCTAGCACTCGTTTTGCCAAAAGGGCCGAAGTACGAAATGAGCTTACCGCGTAAATCCACCCGTAACGGCACCCGTGGCTATGCCCACCTGATCGAGATCGAAGTACCCATAGCCCGCGTGTGGCGTGCCTTGATCGATCCGGGCCTGATTCGCATCTGGTCGGGACAGGAGTCCGAGATCGATCCGCGCCAGGGAGGCATGTACCGTATCGGCAAGCCGGGTTCGGGCGCTCGCGAGGCCCACATTGATATTTTCGATGTGAATCGCCGCCTTAGGCTCATTTATCTCAACGGGCGCGATTCGCCGCCGAGCGATTCAGCCGCAGTTGACGACTTCATCCTGGATCCTCAACGGGCCGCGGGCAAGACCTCGCTGCGGCTCTTAGGATCCGGTATTCCCGATGCGGCAGCCTGGGACCAGAACTATGCCAAGATCCGCATGGGCTGGGAGCGCTTCATGGCGCGCATCAAGGTGACGCTGGAAAGCCCGCCCGTACCCAAGAAGCCCGTGAAAATCGTCCCCAAGGACCCACCCCTGCCCGGTCTCGATTACTGATTCAGCATCCGAACCTTCCTTGTTATGCTTGAGTTCAGCCGGGCTTTCGGCCTTCGCGAACAAGGAGTAGATCATGCTCGGGTTTCTGATGCGCGCGGCAATCGTGGCGCTCGGCCTTTGGCTGGCGACGGTCTGGGTACACGGCGTCTCGATTGACACTCCCTCCACCTTGATTCTCGCAGGCATACTGCTCGGAGTCGTCAACTCCATCGTGCGTCCGATCGCCATTTTGCTCACCTTGCCGATGACCATCGTCACGCTCGGACTATTCTTGCTGGTGATCAACGCGGGCATGGTCGCGCTGGTGGCGTGGATGCTCCCCGGCATGCATATCGCGGGATTCGCCGCCGCCTTTTGGACCGCCATTCTCGTCAGTCTGGTGAGCATCGTGGGTTCGTGGTTCGTGGGCGGCAAGGGCCGGGTCGAAATAATCCGGACCCGCCGCTGAA
>DASXNX010000183.1:0-31563 GCA_036494725.1 Steroidobacteraceae bacterium | reverse complement strand
AATCAGCGCCACCGTGCCCACGCCGAGCACCTGGGTGAGCGCAAACACGATGAACATGACGTTGCCGGCGGCCCCCACGCCCGCGATCGCTGCGGGGCCCAATCCCGCGACGAAGTACAGATCGATGAGGAAGTACAGTGTCTGAAAGAACATTCCCGCGGCGATCGGCACCGCCATTTGCACTATGTTCTTGGCGATCGAGCCGTCCGTCAAATCCTTCACGCTCCCTCCTCGCGGCTAGCCAGTTTTCTCGTAGCGGCTAACCAGTTTTCTCGTAGCGGCTAGCCAGACTTCTCGTAGCCAGACTTCTCGTAACCAGTCTTCTTGTAGCGGCTAGCCGGTCTTCTTGAGCGACGCCGCATCGCGCGCGAGCGCCTCGATGCCGGTCCAATCGCCGGCGGCCAGCATGGCCTTGGGTGCCACCCACGAACCGCCCACGCATACCACATTGGACAGCGCCAGATAGTCCGCCGCAGTTGCGCGCGTGATACCCCCGGTCGGGCAAAACAGGACATCGGGAAACGGCGCGCCCAGCGCCTGCAACATGGCCACGCCGCCCGCCTGCTGCGCGGGAAATAACTTCAGCACATTGAAGCCCGCGGCGCGCGCCGTGATCAGTTCGGTCGGGGTCATGACCCCCGGCAGCAGCGGAAATCGCGCGCCGCGCGACGCGGCCGCAAGCTCCGGAGTCAGGCCCGGCGTGACGCCGAACTGAGCACCCGCTCGGTCGGCGGCGGCGAAGTCCACCGCCCGCGTGAGCGTGCCCGCTCCGACGATGGCGTCCGGGACCGCCTTGCGCATCGCCTCGATGGCGGCGAGCGCCACCGGCGTGCGCAAGGTGATTTCCAACACGCGCAAACCGCCCGCGGCCAAGGCGCGCGCCAGCGGCGCCGCATGGTCGAGTTCGGTGATGGTAAGCACCGGGATCACCGGCGCCAATCCAACGATTTCACGGATATTCACAATGATCCTCGAAGTTCGCATCATCCCTGCGGTTCACATCATCCCTGCGGTTCACAGCTTCCCTGGGTGTTCCATCAACCGTGCCTTCACATCAAGGACATGGCGCCCGCCTCCGCATCGCCGGCGGCGCGGCGCAGGCTGGCAAACAGTTCGCGCCCGCAACCGTACTCGTTGTGCTGATGATCGAGTACCGGCAACTCTCGTTGCCGCCAGGTGCTGTCGGCGACTTTCGCCTCGAGCACGCCGGTGTGACAATCGAGACGGATCACATCGCCGTCCCGCACTTTTCCCAAGGGACCGCCGTTCAAACACTCGGGTGTGACGTGAATGGCGGCCGGCACGCTGCCGGATGCGCCGGACATCCGGCCGTCGGTGACCAGCGCCACGCGGAACCCTTTGCGCTGCAGGGAGGCCAACGAAGGGGTCAGTTGGTGCAGCTCAGGCATCCCATTGGCGCGCGGTCCCTGAAAGCGCACCACGGCCACGAAATCCCGAGCGAGCTTCCCGGCCTTGAACGCCGCGATGACTTCCTCCTGATCGTTGAACACCAATGCCGGCGCTTCGACGACATGATGTTCGTGGGTCATCGCCGACGTCTTGATCACGGCGCGCCCGAGATTGCCGGTCAGCAGCCGCAATCCGCCGTGATGGCTGAACGGCTCGGCCACCGGCCGCAATACGTCGAGATCGCCGCTCGACGCCGGCGCCGCACGCCACGCCAGCCGCCCGCCATCGAGCCATGGCTCCGTCGCATAGGCGGCCAGGCCCTTGCCCACGACGGTCTGGACGTCGCTGTGCAGGAAACCCGCGTCGACCAATTCGCGGATCAAGAACGCCATGCCGCCCGCCGCCTGGAAACGGTTGATGTCGGCACTACCGTTCGGATAGATGCGGGCCAACAGCGGCACGACCGACGACAGATCGCTGAAATCGTCCCAGGTGACGGCGATGCCGGCGCATCGCGCAATCGCCACCAAGTGCAGCGTATGGTTGGTCGAGCCGCCGGTCGCCAGCAAGCCGACGACGGCGTTCACGATGGCCGCTTCATCGACGACGTGCGCGAGGGGCAGGTACTCGTTCCCCAACGCGGTGATCCGCGCCGCCCGGCCGGCGGCGGCCTCCGTCAGGGCATCCCTCAAAGGCGAGTTGGGCGGCACGAAGGCGGATCCCGGCATGTGCAAACCCATGACTTCCATCAACATCTGATTGCTGTTGGCCGTGCCGTAAAAAGTACACGTACCCGCGGTGTGATAACTGCCCGCCTCCGATTCGAGCAGCGCCTCGCGGCCGACTTTCCCCTCGGCATAGAGCTCGCGTATCCGCGCCTTCTCCTTGTTGGGAACACCGGAGGGCATCGGTCCGCCGGGGACGAAGATCACCGGCAAATGACCGAAGGCCAGCGCGCCCATGAGCAGGCCGGGGACGATTTTGTCGCAGATGCCGAGACACAGCGCCGAGTCGAACATGTTGTGCGCCAGCGCGACTCCGGTGGCCATCGCGATCACGTCGCGGCTGAACAGCGACAATTCCATTCCGGGCTGACCCTGCGTCACGCCATCGCACATGGCGGGCACTCCGCCGGCGAATTGCGCGACCGCGCCGGCTTCGCGCGCGGCCCGCTTGATCAGCGCCGGGTAACGCTCCAGCGGCTGATGTGCGGACAGCATGTCGTTGTACGCCGACACGATGGCCACGTTGGGCCAGCGCATGAGCTTGAGCGCCTCCTTGTCGGTGGCATCCGAGGCGGCGAAGCCGTGCGCGAGATTGGTGCAAGACAAGCCCGCGCGCGCGGAACCGCGGCGTCGCGCGGCCTCCATGCGAGCCAGGTAGTCGGCGCGGCCCGAGCGGCTGCGCTCGCGAATCCGCTCGGTGACTTCGCGCACGCGAATGTGAACTTTTCGTGATTCCTTGAGCACGCCTCATTGTGCCACATCTCATAACCCTACTAGACGGGGTCGCCTCGACCCCGTAGATTCGGCGCGAAGCGCCTGACAAGTTCGGCGCGAAGCGCCTAACAAGGATCAATACTTTGGCGGTACTTCCGACTTTCGACATGTTGCTTTTCGGCGGCACCGGAGACCTGGTGACGCGCAAATTGCTGCCGGCTCTGTATCGGCGCTACGCGGCCGGGCAGGTGTCCGCGGAGTCGCGCATCTACGGCATCGCCCGCACTGCGCTGTCGCGCGCCGAATATTTGCGTCAAGCGGAATCCGCGTGCCGCGAGTTCCTCGGCAAGGAATTCAATGCGCCGCATTGGACGGCGTTCAGCGCGCTGCTCGGCTACCTGAAACTGGATGCGGCGGCTGAAGCGGATTACGCCGCGCTCAAAACGGTCCTCGAGGGCCGCGACGGCATCATCCGCGTATTCTTCTTCTCCACCGCATCGAACCTGTTTACGGTGATTTGCGGGAACTTGGCCAAAGCAGGCGTCGTGACTCCCCTCTCGAGGGTGGTGCTGGAGAAACCGCTGGGCCACGACACCCTATCCGCCGGCCTCATCAACAGCCAGGTCGGCGCCGTATTCGCCGAGAAACAGATCTACCGCATCGATCATTATCTCGGCAAAGAGGCGGTGCAAAACCTCATGGCGCTGCGCTTCGGCAATGCGCTGTTCGAACCGTTGTGGCGCCGCGGATTGATCAAACACGTCCAGATCACGGTGGCCGAGGAGCTGGGCGTGGAACGGCGCGGCCAGTTCTACGACAGAACCGGCGCCTTGCGCGACATGGTGCAGAATCACCTGCTGCAGCTGCTGTGCATCATGGCCATGGAGCCGCCGGCCAGCAGCGATCCGGACGCCGTGCGCGACGAGAAACTCAAAGTGCTGCGGGCGCTGCGCCCGTTGCGCGACCGCGACGTGCTCACCAAAACGGTGCGCGGCCAGTACAAGGCCGGCGCCGTTCGCGGCGCGCCCGTGCCGGGTTATCTTGAAGAGGCCGACATCGCGCCGGACAGCAGTACCGAGACATTCGCGGCGCTCAAGGTGGAAATCGATACCTGGCGCTGGGCGGGGGTGCCGTTCTACCTGCGCACCGGCAAACGACTGCAAGATCGTCTGACGGAACTCGTCGTGACCTTCGACGAAGTACCGCATCCGATTTTCGAGAACCCGCCCACCGCGCGGACCGCCAACGAACTGGTAATTCGGCTGCAACCGGACGAGAGCATCACCATGACCATACTTGCCAAGAACCCCGGCGAAGGGATGCGTTTGAAGCCCGTGAGTCTCGCGCTCGACCTGGGCGAGACATTCAAGACCCGGAGCCTGGACGCGTACGAGCGGCTGCTGATGGACACGGTGAAGGGCAACCTCACCTTGTTCATGCGCAGAGACGAGCTCGACGCGGCCTGGGGATGGATCGATCCTATTCGCGCCGGCTGGGAACAATACGACGAACGGCCCAAGATCTATATCGCCGGCAGCTGGGGACCCGCGGCTTCCAGTGCGCTGATCGGGCGCGACGGATTTGCGTGGCATGATGAACTCTGAACTACCGGCGTCGCGCTACGCCGACATCGAAACCGCGTCGCGCGAGCTTGCGGCGCGCATCGCCGCGAGCCTCGCCGCGGCGATCGGCGCACGGGGAGCCGCGAGTCTGGTGGTGTCGGGCGGCCGATCGCCGGTGAGGCTCTTCGAGATTCTGCGCACGCAGCCGCTCGATTGGAGCCACGTGTGCGTGGCGCTGGCCGACGAGCGCTGGGTGAGTCCGGAGGACGCCGGGAGCAATGAACATCTGGTGCGCGAGGTGCTGCTGAAGGATCATGCCGCCCCGGCGCGTTTTCTCGGCTTGAAGAACGGCGCGCCCACGCCGGATCTCGGCGCGGTATCCGCCTGGGAGACATTTGCACGAGTGCCCCGGCCGTTCGACGCGCTCGTATTGGGGATGGGCGACGACGGACACACAGCTTCCTTGTTCCCGGGTTCGCCCAATCTGCCCCGCGCCTTGAATGAGGCGGCCGCCGCCGGATGCGTCGGCATGTGGGCGCCGGTGGCGCCCCATCCGCGCCTCAGCCTGAATTTGACGGCGCTGCTCGATTCGCGGCGCATCGCGGTATTGATCACCGGCGAGTCGAAGTGGCGCACCTATGCCGCCGCGTGCGCCGCGGGACCTGTGGAAGACATGCCGATACGCGCGGTGCTGCGTCAGTCGCGCACGCCGGTGGATGTCGTGTGGGCGCCGTAGGATTGGCGGCATGAATTCGCTGCGAGGCGAAGAAGACGACCGTACTGCGCTCAGCAAGGAGGCGCTCAAGAACGCCTTCCTCGACGATCTGTTCTACGTGCAGGGCAAATTTCCGGCGCTGGCCACCAAGAACGATTACTACATGGCGCTCGCCTTCGCCGTGCGCGACCGCATGCTGCAGCGCTGGATCAGCACGGCGGCCGCGTACACCAGGCAGGCGTCGCGAACCGTGGCGTATCTGTCGGCCGAGTTCCTGATGGGGCCGCATCTCGGCAACAACCTGATCAATCTCGGCATCTTCGATCGGGCCGAGCAATGCATGGGCGAACTGGGATACAGCCTGGAGGAGTTGCTGCGGCAGGAACCAGAACCCGGACTCGGCAACGGCGGCCTGGGACGTCTGGCCGCGTGCTTCATCGATTCCCTGGCGACTCTCGAAGTGCCGGCGGTGGGCTACGGCATCCGCTACGAATTCGGCATCTTCGATCAGGACATCGTCGACGGTTGGCAGGTCGAAAAAACCGACAAATGGCTGCGCTTCGGCAACCCATGGGAACTGGTGCGGCCCGAGTGGGCCGTGGAGGTGAAGTTCGGCGGCGCGACCGAACAATACACCGACGAGCACAATCGGCTGCGGATGCGCTGGGTGCCCCACAAGACCGTCATCGGCGTGCCCTACGACACCCCCATCCTCGGGTACCAGACCAACACGGCGAATACGCTGCGGCTGTGGCGCTCGGAAGCTCCCGAATCCTTCGACTTCGCGATCTTCAACAGCGGCGACTACTACGGCGCCGTCAACCAGAAAGTGGCGTCGGAGAATCTGAGCAAGGTGCTCTATCCGAACGATGAGCAGCTGCGCGGCAAGGAGCTGCGGCTCGAACAGCAGTATTTCTTCGTGTCGTGCTCTCTGCAGGACATGATGCGCATCCTGCGCACCCAGAAAGTGCCCGTCGACCAATTCCATGTGAAGTTTGCGGTCCAACTCAACGACACGCACCCTGCGATAGCCATCGCGGAATTGATGCGCCTTCTCGTCGACGACGCTCTTCTGCCCTGGGCCGCCGCGTGGCAGGTCACGATCCGCACCTTTGCGTATACCAATCACACCTTGCTGCCGGAGGCTCTGGAGCGCTGGTCGCTGCAGGTGTTCGGCCGAGTCCTGCCGCGGCACCTGCAGATCATCCAGGAAATCAATGCGCAATTCCTCGAGGAAGTACGCATGCGCTTTCTCGGCGACGAAGCGCGCATCGCCCGCCTGTCGCTGATCGACGAAACCGGCGAGCGTTACGTGCGCATGGCGCATCTCGCCTGCGTCGGCAGCCACGCCATCAACGGCGTCGCCGAACTGCACACGGAACTGCTCAAGCGCGACGTGTTGAAGGACTTCTACGAACTGTGGCCGCACAAATTCAGCAACAAGACCAATGGCGTGACGCCGCGCCGCTGGATCGTGCTGTCGAATCCGCAGCTCTCGGACCTCATTTGCGAGCACATCGGCACGGACTGGATCAAGGATCTGGCGCAGCTGCGGAGGCTCGAGCCGCTGGCGGACAATCCCGAATTCCGCGCCCGCTGGCGCGCGATCAAGCAGTACAACAAGCGGGAATTTGCCGCCCTCGCCCTGCAGCGCACCGGCATCATCATCGATCCCGAGTCCATGTTCGACGTTCTAGTGAAGCGCATCCACGAATACAAGCGGCAGCATTTGAAAGTGCTGCACATCGTGTCGGTGTATCACGGCATCAAATCGAACCCGGCGCTCGAAATACAGCCGCGCACGTTCATTTTCGGCGGCAAGGCGGCGCCCGGCTATCATCTCGCCAAACTCATGATCAAGTTGATCACGGCGGTCGGCGATGTGATCAACCGCGATCCCGATGTGCGCGACCGGCTGAAAGTCGTGTTTTTACCCAATTTCAATGTCAAGAACGGCCACCGCGTCTATCCGGCGGCGGACCTCTCGGAACAGATCTCCACCGCGGGCAAGGAAGCGTCGGGTACCGGCAATATGAAGTTCTCGATGAACGGCGCGCTCACCATCGGGACGCTGGACGGGGCTAACATCGAGATTCGCGAGGAAGTCGGGGCCGAGAACTTCTTCTTGTTCGGCCTGAGCGCACCGCAGGTTTATGCGCTAAAGGTGCAGGGCTACCGGCCCATGGATTACTACGAGAACAATTCAGGATTGCGCGACGTCATCGACCTCATTCGCAGCGGCTTCTTCTCCCGCGGCGACGCGGAGCTGTTCCGGCCGCTGATCGATGGGCTGCTGTACCAGGATCCTTACTTGCTGCTGGCGGATTTCCAGCCCTATGTCGACTGCCAGGCGCAAGTCTCGGAGGCTTACCGCGACACGGAGCGCTGGACTCGGATGTCGATCCTCAATACCGCGCGCAGCGGAAAATTCTCATCCGATCGCACTATCCGCGAGTACTGCACCGACATCTGGCAGGTGCAGGCGGTGCCCATTCATGTGCTCACACATGCGGAAGCAGGAGCCGCATAGTGCGGCGCAGCGGCTCGGCCGCACCCCACAACAACTGATCTCCCACCGTAAAGGCCGATAGATATTCTCCGCCCATCGAGAGCTTGCGCAGCCGGCCGATCGGCACGTGCAGCTTGCCGCTCACCGCCGCCGGCGACAGCGCCGCAATCGATGCCTCGCGGTTGTTGGGGACGAGGCGCACCCAGGGATTGCTTCCGGCAATCAACGACTCGACTTCGGACAGCGGCAGATCCTGATTGAGCTTGATGGTCAGCGCCTGCGAATGGCAGCGCATGGCAGTCACGCGGACGCAGATGCCTTCGATGGGGACTGGGCGCGACTCCAACCCTAGAATCTTGTTGGCTTCGGCCGCGGCCTTCCACTCTTCCCGGCTCTGTCCGCTGCCCAAATCCTTGTCGATCCACGGGATGAGGCTGCCGGCCAGGGGCACCTCGAAGTGGGTGCGGGGGAAATCCGCGCTCGAGAGCTCGGCGCTCACTGCCCTGTCGATGTCGAGAATAGCGGAGGCTGGGTCTTGCAGCAGCGAAGCGGCCGACGCGTGCAGGGCGCCCATTTGCGCCAGCATCTCGCGCATGTTTTGCGCTCCCGCCCCCGATGCCGATTGATAGGTCATCGCCGTGATCCACTCAACGGCTCCGGCGCGCAGCAATCCGGCAACCGCCATCAACATGAGAGACACCGTGCAATTGCCGCCGATGTAATCCTTGATGCCTCGCGTCACAGCCGTCTGAATGACGGGAAGATTGACCGGATCCAGGACGATCACGGCGTCTTTCTCCATGCGCAGGGCCGATGCGGCGTCGATCCAGAATCCCTGCCAACCGGCAGCGCGCAGACGCGGATGGATGGCCTTGGTGTAATCGCCGCCTTGGGTGCTGATGAGAATGGGCAGCTTCGCCAGCGCGGCGATGTCATTCGCATCCCGCACCATGCCGGCGGCTGAACCGATGCGCGGCCCCGGCGCGCCGGCCTGCGAGGTGCTGAAAAATGTCGGCGCGATCAGCTCGAAATCCTTTTCCTCGCGCATGCGATCGAGGAGCACCGAGCCCACCATACCGCGCCAACCAATGATGCCGACTTGCTTCATGATCAAATCATAAACTCTCGAGCTGCGGGACGCCGGTTATAGTACGACGACATGACATATCCATAAGCTCCGCAGTTCGCAATGAGAAGCACGTCTCCTTCGCGGGTCTGCGGCAGCCAGCGATCGGCGCCCAACTGGTCGGCGCTCTCGCAAATGGGCCCCACGACATTGACCCGATGGCTCATCGGCTCGCCGAGGCGGCTCAAGTTGCGGATGTCGTGATGCGCTCCGTAAAGCGCCGGGCGGATCAGGGAATTCATGCCGGTGGCGATACCGACATATTGCACGTCGCCTTTGCCCTTCAATTGGGTCACAACCGCGACCAGGACGCCCGCCTTGGCCACCAGAAATCGGCCGGGCTCCATCCAGAATTCAATGCGCGGGAACTTCTTGGCGAGCTCGGCCACGCCGCGCTCGAGATCGAACAGGTCGATTTCGCTGTGGCCCGCTTGTTCCGGTACGCCGATGCCTCCGCCCAGGTCGATCACCCCAACCTCGGGAAAGCGCTTGGCCAGATCTCCCAGAAGATCGCCTGTCTCGATCCAGTTCGCGACATCGAAAATGCCGCTACCGGTATGCGCATGCAGGCCGGTGACCCGCACGCCGGCATCCCGCGTCAGCTGCAACAGCTCGTCCGCCTCCGCTACCGCGATGCCAAACTTGGTGTGGACGCCGGCGGTGCGCACGTGGCTGTGGTGGCCGCGGCCAAATCCCGGGTCGATGCGCAGGAAAATTTCCCTGCCGCGGAAGACCTCCGGCCACTGGCGCAGAGGATAAATGTTGTCCAGGGTGACTCGAACGCCCTTGGCGAACCCAAATTCATACTCGGCGCGCGGCGCAAAGTTGGGCGTGAACAGGATTCGCTCGGGCAGCAAGCCGGGCACGCTGGCGAAAGCATGCTCCAATTCGCCTTGCGAAACGCACTCCAAGGTCAGGCCCGCGCCATATACCTTGCGCAAGATCTCCGGATGCCAATTCGCCTTCATCGCATAAGCCCAGCGCCTGACCGACTTCACCCGCAGCACTGCTGCAATGGCGGCGTCCAGGGATTGCGCATCGTAGACAAAGGCCGCCGACTCGCGCTTCGCGATTTCGAGCAAGGCGCTCCGCTTCTGCGGTTGCTCCCACCAACTCGGAGCAGGCGCCGCGGCCGCGCCCTGATCCGCAAACAACTGCGCCCACGTGGGACCCAGCACGCGATCCGAGCCGATGCTCTGGATCAGGCGTTCGTGCAGTTGCTGCACCAGCCGATCGCCCTGAGATTCGTCGATGACAAAGGTGAAATTCAAATCGTTGGCGGCCTGCGTCACCAGGTAGATCTTCTGGTCCTGAAACAGCTCGAACGCAGACCCCATTTCGTGCAGGATCCCGCGGATATTCTGGCCCAGCAGGCTCAAAGAGGCACAAGGGCCCAGTATCTGCACGCGGCACAACTCGCTCAACGAAGCGGTAAGCCTCTGCAAAGCCGCCCCATCCAGGGTGTTGGCCGACGGATCCAAAGATACGGTGACATTGGTTTCCGATGTGGACACCAGGTCGACGGACAAGCCGTGCTGCTTGAAGATCTGAAAGGCGTCAGCGAGAAATCCCACCTGGTGCCACATGCCCGGACTCTCCATCGAGACCAAGGTGATGCCCTTTCTGATGGCGATTGCCTTGACTTGCGCGGCGCTGTCGGCCACGTTCGCCGAAATCACCGTGCCTGAAAGGTGCGGCGCCTGGGTGGCATACACATGCAGCGGGATCCGGTATTGGCGGACCGGCAACACGCAGCGCGGATGCAGAACCTTGGCTCCGTTGCTGGCAATTTCCTGTGCTTCGTCATAGTGCAGCTGGCGAAGCAGCCGCGCCGTGGGGACCGCCCGCGGATTCGCGCTGAAAAGGCCCGGTACGTCGGTCCAGATCTCGAGGCGCGCCGCGCCGAGCTTGGCGGCAAAATAGGCGCCGGAAGTATCCGATCCGCCGCGGCCGAGAAGCACGGTCTGGCCGGCCGCATTTGCCGCGATGAATCCT
Organism: Steroidobacteraceae bacterium; assembly: GCA_036494725.1. GTDB lineage: Bacteria > Pseudomonadota > Gammaproteobacteria > Steroidobacterales > Steroidobacteraceae > Bog-1198. The sequence continues at coordinate 20,807 of DASXNX010000183.1, read as the reverse complement.
TGCGTGATCACGACTTGATTCAAACTCCGCCAGGCCGCCTGCAGCCGCTCATCGGGCGCGAAGTCGCAGGTGGCGGACAATAGGCTGGCCTTTTGCGAGGCGCTCTGGCGGTCTTCGGCACGCAGCACTGCGCGCGCATCGACCCAGGCTGTCGAAATGCCCTGTGAGTTGAGGAATGCGCACCCGATGCAGGTAGAGAGCAGTTCGCCGGACGCCATGATGCGTGCGCGCATCTCATCGTCCAGGGCGCGATGCTGCGCGATTTGCGCCGCCATCTCGCGCAACTCCTGCATGAAGGCTTCGAATTGCCGCCCGGGCGATACCCCGAGGCCCTCGGCGAGGCTGAGGTGCTTCTCTTCGATCTCCGTGAGGAGGGGCGAGTGGGTTGCCGTCAAGGCCTTGGCAACCAGCAGCTCGAGCCGGTCAGTGATCCCGGACAGCGCGGAGTGAATGATGACGGGCCGGAATTGTTCAGCGAGGCGCTGCTTGAGCACGCTCGCGATGTTGTGCCAGTTCGCAACGGTCGACACGCTGGTGCCGCCGAACTTGAGCACCACCCAAGTCTGACTTAAGTCTGACACGGAAGAACGATTGCCTAATCGTCCTCGAATATATCGCGCAGTTCCTTTTCCAGCTGACGTTCCGCTAGTACGTCTTCCACTCGGCTCCACGCCGCCTTGCCGCGTTTACCGGCTGCCGCCGCTTTGGGGCGGCGCTCCGTGCGCTCAATCAGGGGATCGAATTCGTGCGCTTCTTCGGCTTCCCCGAGAAACTCATCGTCAATATCGAAATGTTCGTCTTCGCGTTCACTCATTGTTCGAGAAAAGCCCCTGAAATCAATAGGATCGATCAACCAAACTCATGAAGTTGCGCACTATAGCCGATTCTGCCCGGCATTCAACTAGCGCAGCGACATTCGTTATAGTTTAGGACCTTGATTGCACCGCAGAGTTTTAATAGCTCGGCAACCAAGGAACTACTCTAAGCAATATCAATGTATTAGAGGTCTTTCCTCAAGTCCCGGTGCGCGCCGAATCGGCCCGTGCCGGCAAGACTCCTTGCGCGATGGCTCGGTTGACGGCCGAGAGGATGGCCAGCAGCGAGGCGGTAATGATGTTGGGGTGCATACCCGCGCCAAACAAGGTTCGCCTCGAGCGAGTGGTGATTTCGATGTAGGAAACCGCCTTGGCACCGCTTCCCTGCCCCCGCGAATGCTCCTCATACGAGAGCAGGTCGAAGGGAAGGCCAATGGCTTTGACCATGGCATCGATGGGCCCCGAACCCTGCCCCAGCCAGGTTTCGAGGTGTCCGGCGTTATCAATCTGTAATGTCAGACGTTCCGTATCGGCGCCGTCGGTGGAAGCCGCCAGTTGGTGGGCACGGTACGCATAGGGCAGTCTCGGACTTAAGTACTCGCGCTCGAAGAGATCCCATAACTCCTGAGAAGTCAGCTCTTTACCCGTGATATCTGCCGCAGCTTGGACAACCTGGCTGAACTCGATTTGTAAGCGACGCGGCATTACCAGCTGAAAATCGCGTTCCAGCAGGTACGCGACACCGCCCTTTCCCGACTGGCTGTTCACCCGGATGATGGAATCGTAGGAACGGCCAAGATCCGATGGGTCGATCGGCAAGTAGGGCACATCCCAAATATCCGCATCGGCGCGGGCGGCCAGTCCCTTCTTGATGGCATCTTGATGCGATCCGGAAAAGGCGGTGAACACCAAATCCCCGACGTAGGGATGCCGCGGATGGATGGGCAGTTGATTGCACGCTTCCGCGCAACGCGCGGCTTCATTGATGTTGGAAAAATCCAATTTTGGATCAACGCCCTGCGAATACAGATTGAGGGCCAACGTCACGAGATCGACGTTGCCCGTGCGCTCGCCGTTGCCAAACAGCGTCCCTTCCACCCGCTGCGCCCCGCCCATCACGGCCAATTCAGCCGCGGCCACGGCACTGCCCCGATCGTTATGCGGATGCACGCTCAACACCACGGAATCTCGCCGCGCGATGTGCCGCAGGAACCATTCGATCTGGTCGGCGTAAATATTCGGCGTGGCCATTTCCACTGTGGCCGGCAGATTTAAAATCGATTTGCGCTGAGGCGTCGGCTCCCATATCGCATTGACGGCGTCGCAAATTTCGACCGCGAAATCCAGTTCGGTGCCGGTGAAGCTCTCCGGACTGTATTCAAATACCCATTCGGTGTCCGGCTGACGCAGGGCGTGTTCCCGCACCACGCTGGCGCCGCGCACCGCGATGTCGATGATTCCGGCACGGTCAGTACGAAACACCACTCGACGCTGGGCCACGGAGGTGGAGTTGTATACGTGCATGATGGCGCGCCGTGCTCCGCGCAAGGATTCGTAGGTGCGGGCAATGAGCTCGGGCCGCGCCTGAGTGAGCACTTGAATGGTGACATCGTCCGGCACCAAGCGCTGCTCGATGAGTTCGCGCACAAAATCGAAGTCGGTTTGCGAAGCGGCCGGAAATCCCACCTCAATTTCCTTGAAGCCGATTTTCACCAGCATGTCGAACATGCGCCGCTTGCGGGCCGCGTCCATGGGCTCGATCAACGCTTGGTTGCCGTCGCGCAAATCGACGCTGCACCAGATGGGCGGCGCCGCAATGACGCGGTTGGGCCAGGAACGATCGGCCATGTCGATCGGGGCAAAGGGGCGATACTTGGAAGACGGATTACGCAACATGGATTTTTCTCACTGGAGGAACCACAGGCTCAATGCGCCACTTAAGTCGCTGAGTTTTTGGATTGTCCCGGTCTTGTAAGCGCCGACCGATGGCGCATGAGTATGTGGCGCCTAGCGGCGCAGCAGCAGAGCAAGCGAACCCAGGCACGATTTCGCACCGGGTAGAAAATTGCTGCTAGAAGAATGCATTGGCGAAGAATCTAGCACTGCTGACGCGCCGGGCGCAAGATCGCTGCAAAGGGGGCTAGTTTATGGAACACGGCTACGGTACCCATGCCATTACCAACCAGACGCCGCCGCTCGAGGGCTACAACCTTTTCAGCACCGACCAGGCATTGCAGGAGGCCGTGCAACGCGAAGGGGCCGGCTGGGCGCATACCGAGCTGCTGAGCGCCGGTGAGGCGCTGGGCACCAGCGTGGTGCACGAGCATGCGCGCCTTGCCAACCGGTTCACCCCGGTACTGCACAACTACAACTCGCAAGGCGAACGCATCGACTGGGTCGAATTTCACCCCTCCTGGCATGAGTTGATGCGTGCCATCACGGCGCGCGGCTACCACAGCAGCCCTTGGGCCGTCTCGCCCGCGGCTGCCTCGGGCAAGCACACAGCGCGCGCCGCCGGTTACTTGCTGCAGGCACAAGTCGAGTGCGGCACGCTCTGCCCCATCACCATGACCTATGGCGCCGTCGCAGCCATGCGTCGGGATGCCTGCTTGGCCCGCGAATGGGTGCCTAAGCTGCTGACACGCGAATACGATGAGCGCGATGTTCCCTTCGAATCCAAGCGCGGCGGTCTGGTCGGAATGGGAATGACGGAAAAGCAAGGCGGCTCGGATGTGCGCGCCAACAGCACGCGGGCGACCCGAGACGCGGATGGCTCCTATCGCATCACGGGGCATAAGTGGTTCTTTTCGGCGCCGCAATGCGACGCACACTTGGTCCTCGCCCAGTCTCCCGCAGGTCTGTCCTGCTTCTTCATGCCGCGGCGCCTGCCCGACGGAACGCTCAACGGCATTTACATTCAACGCTTGAAGGACAAACTCGGCAATCGTTCGAACGCCTCTTCCGAGGTGGAGTTTATCGATGCCCGGGCCCATCTCTTGGGAGAGGAAGGGCGCGGCGTTCCAACCATTCTCGAGATGGGCACCTTCACCCGGCTCGATTGCGTATTGGGCAGCGCCGGGATGATGCGTCAGGCCGTGGTTCAGGCGTTGCATCACGCTCATCATCGACGCGCTTTCGGGGCGCGATTGATCGATCAGCCCTTGATGAGGGCGGTACTGGCCGATCTTGCCTTGGAATCGGAGGCCGCCACCGCGCTGGGAATGCGACTGGCGCGCGCCTTCGACAGCGACACGCCCGCTGAACTTGCGCTGCGGCGGGTGCTGACTTCCGCGGCCAAATTCTGGGTATGCAAGCGCGGCTGCGAGTTGGCCGCCGAGGCCATGGAAGTGCTCGGCGGCAATGGCTACACGGAGGAGTTGCCGCTGGCGCGGATGGCGCGCGAAATGCCGGTCAACTCCATCTGGGAGGGTTCGGGGAACATCATGTGCCTCGACGTGCTGCGTGCCTTCACCAAATCGGCGCGACCTCGCGAGACGCTGCTGCAGGAGCTTTCCCCGGCGCGCGGCCACCATGCCGGCTTCGATGCCGCCTTCGAGCGCTTGTCCGCTGCGATGGAAACGCCCCACCATGAGGCCGGCGCTCGGCGTTTCACTCAGCAATTGGTTACCTTGATGCAAGGCGCGTTGCTGATCGGCGCCGCACGGAATGCCGCCGCGACTGCGGTTGCGGAGGGTTTCTGCTCGACCAGACTCTGCGCAGACTCCGGGTGGGGAGCGGTATTCGGAGCGAGCGCCTCCCGGCTCGATTCGGATGCCATACTAATGCGCGCTTGGGCGACCGACTAGGACCATCCCTTGAGCTGATTTCCAACAACCGCGGCCAATGCTTCCGCGTGATCGTCGCCATCGTTCAAACCCGGCACCAGGGTCAGCCCTTCGCCTCCGCGTTCAAGAAACAGGCTGCGATACTCGATCGCCACTTCTTCCAGCGTTTCCAGGCAATCCACGGCGAAGGATGGCGACGCCACCGTCAGTTGTCGTACGCCGCGATCGGCCAGTTCCTTGATCTTGTCGACCGTGTAGGGCTTCAGCCACTCCACCCGGCCGAAGCGCGACTGATAGCAATGAGACCATTGATTTTCGGCCAACCCGAGGCGGCTCACCACCAGCCCCGTGGTGGCCTCAGTCTGACGCTGGTATGGGTCGCCCTTGGCCACATACGCCGCAGGTATTCCATGATAGGAGAAGAGCAAATGCGAGCGCTGGTCCGACGAGACATACGGCCGGATCCGCGCCGCCAGCGCATCGATATACCCCGGATCGTCGTGGTAATCATTGACGAAGCGAATTTCCGGCAGCTTTCGCCAGCGCCGCAGCGCGCGCGTGGTGCCGTCGACGACCGAACCCGTTGTCGCCGAACAGTATTGAGGATACAGGGGCAAGACCAACAGCCTTTCTATGCCCAGCTCCGAGAAGCGGCGGATCGCTTGCGGGATGGCGGGGTTGCCATAGGTCATCGCCAGTTCGACGCACACCTGGCCATTGAAGGCCGTTTGCAGAAGCGCGCCGATCTTCGCGGCGAGCCTTTTGGAATACACCGCGAGCGGCGAACCCTCGCTCATCCAGATCTTGGCGTAGTTGCGTGCCGTCTTCAGCGGACGAAGGGGCAGCACCGCGCCGTACAGAAGCGGCAGCCAGATGAGCCTCGGCGTGTCGATCACGCGAGGATCGCTCAGGAACTGCCGCAGGTAGCGCTGCACGGCGAAATAAGAGGGCGAATCCGGCGTGCCTAGATTGACGATCAACACGCCAATACGGCCGGAAGGAAGCGCGCTCGCCGACGCCACGGCCGGAGCCGCGGCGTAAAAATGGGGCATTGATCAAATCCTTAAAACAGGCCGCCGACAGTATACTGCCTGAGGGATGAAGCCTCGAACTACGCTTAGCAAATGATATGGTGGCTCAACGCCGGCGAGAGCACAGCGCTGTACGTCAGCTTGAGCGTGGCTACGCGCAGCGTCCTCCTGAGCCTGCCGTTCGCGATTTTGCTCGCATGGGTGCTGACGCGGCGGCAGTTCGCCGGACGAACCCTGCTCGACGCGGTGGTGCATCTGCCCCTGGTACTGCCGCCCGTGGTGGTAGGCTATTTGCTATTGCTGCTGTTCGGAGCGCGCGGTCCGATTGGCGCCTGGCTCGAACACGTTCTCGGCATCCAGCTCATATTCACGCGTAACGGCGCCGCCCTTGCCACCGCCGTGATGTCCTTTCCCTTGATGGTGCGTGCCATGCGCATTTCCCTCGAGAATGTCGATCGGGGTCTGGAGGATGCCGCGCGCACCCTGGGTGCCGGGGCCCTTGACCGATTTGCCACCATCACCCTCCCGCTCATGCTGCCGGGCGTGCTGGCCGGGGCGATCACGGCATTCTCGGCGGCGCTCGGCGAATTCGGCGCGGTGATTACTTTTGTGTCCAACATCCCCGGCGAGACGCGGACCCTGCCTCTGGCGTTGTACACGGCATTGCAGACGCCCGGTGGAGACGCCGCCGCCTCTCGACTGGCCTTCATATCCATTGCATTGGGCTTGAGCGGCTTATTGGTATCCGAGTGGTTCGCGCGCCGCGTGCAGCGCCTGCTGGGGCGGTGATGCTCAACGTCACCGCCAAACTGCGCCGCGGTCCATTTGCGCTCAATGCGAATTTCGACCTGCCCACCCCCGGCGTGGTCGGCTTATTCGGTCGTTCCGGCTGCGGCAAGACCACCTTGATCAATGTGATAGCAGGATTGCTCAAAGCCGAATCGGCGCGAATTGTGCTCAACGATCAAGTACTGGTGGACAGCGGGCTGCGAATCGACATCCCGCCGGAGCGGCGTCGGATCGGCTATGTGTTCCAAGAGGCCCGGCTGTTCCCACATCTGAGCGTGGCCGCAAATTTACGCTACGCCGAAAGCCGCGCCGTCGCACCCCACTTCGTGAGTTCGGGGGAAATCGCCGCCCTGCTCGATCTCGGCGCGCTCATGGGGCGCCGCACTCACCAGCTTTCGGGCGGCGAGCGGCAACGGGTCGCGATTGGCCGCGCGTTGCTATCGCAGCCTAATCTTCTGTTGCTGGATGAACCGCTGGCCTCGCTCGACGCATCGCGGCGCGAAGAAGTGCTGCCCTACCTCGAGAAGTTACGCGACAAGCTCTCGGTTCCGATGGTCTACGTCAGTCACAATTTCGATGAAGTCTTGAGGCTCGCCACGCACTTGGTGCTCATGGACACAGGGACCACCGTTGCTCAGGGCAATATCGGCGACATGAGTCTGCACCCGGGCGTACGCGCAATCATCGGGCCGGAAGCCGTCGGCGCCATCGTCGAGGGCATGGTGCTCGGCGCCGATCCATCCAGCTCCCTGTCTCGTGTGCAAGTGGGGCGAGGAGAACTGCTCGTGCACATTGACAAACCGATCGTCGGCGCGTTGCTGCGAGTTCAATTGCTGGCACGCGATCTCATCGTTGCCACTCAAGCACCGCAACACTTGAGCGTGCGCAATAGTCTGGCGGGGACCGTAACGGCCGTGACCCGCGATGAAGGCGAGTCTGATCTGATTTCCATCGATATCGGGGGCACCAGCATCATTTCCCGCGTGACGACCGTCGCCACTCGCGAGCTCAAATTGACCCCCGGTTTGCCGGTGTGGGCCCTGGTCAAGGCCGTGTCGCTGCGCGCTCATTCATTCGGCGCGCCGCAACGAGACTTACGCCGCTCGGGTACCGATATGCAAAATAGCCACGACGTGGTCATTCGCTGAGAGTCCCAGCACGGCTTTCACTCCCGCGTCATAGGCAGCAGCTCCGGTCTTCCACATCACGCCAAACCCCAAGGCGTGCGCCGCCAAAAACAGATTCTGTGCGGCGGCGCCCGCCGCGATCACCTGCTCAATCTCCGGAACCTTCGCGAAGTCCCTTTTAATGACGCAGCCCACGATCACGATGCACGGAGAACGGCGGATTTTCTCCCGTTCCAGTTCTACTTGCTCGTTCAGCAACGTGGGTATTTTGGCCAGCTTGGCCAGGGCGGCGGCATCGGCAAAGGCTTCGCGGGCGGCGCCGTGCAGCACCGTGAAGCGCCACGGTTTCAAGCGTCCATGGTCCGGGGCGTGCCCGGCAGCGGAAAGCAGCCGCTCGATTTCGGCAGGGGTGGGCCCCGGCTCGGTCAGGCGCGCGGCGGAGGTACGCGAATCAATGGCATCGAATAATTCCATCTGGACCCCTGAAATCTAGAAAAATAAGATAAAACCGAGAACCTTCGAGCTTTCGGCTATGATTTGCGCCCGAGATGCCGGGAGCGGTACTCGAAATTATACTCACCTGCCTTCCAAGGAGCCCTCAATGAACCGTATTGTTTTGGCGTCAATGGCCGCGCTCTTGGGCGCGGGCGCATTCGCGGCGCCGGTCACCTACACCCTCGATCCTAACCACACATACCCGAGCTTCGAGGCCGACCACTTCGGCGGTTTGTCGGTATGGCGCGGCAAGTTCGACAGCACAGCCGGCAAGGTTGTATACGACAAGGACGCGAAATCCGGCTCCATCGAAGTGACGGTGGATATGAAATCGATCGATTTCGGAATGCCGAAATTGAATGAGCATGCCAAATCGGACCAGATCTTCGATGTGGCCAAGTATCCAACCGCCACCTACAGCGGCAAATTCTCCAAATTCAACGGAGCAATCCCGACGGAAGCGGAAGGCACGCTCACCATGCACGGTGTTACCAAGCCGGTCACGCTGACGATCAATTCCTTCAAGTGCATTCAGAATCCCATGAGCCACAAGGAAGTCTGCGGCGCCGACGCCTCGGCCACCTTCAGTCGCGCCGACTTCGGCGTCTCCTACGGCCAGCAGTTGGGCTTCAAGCAGGAAGTGAAATTGCTGATCCAGGCGGAAGGCAGCCCCGCCACCTGACGTGCATGGAATCGGCCCGCAACCGCGGGCCGATTCCAGTTGCCTTCTCAGCGATTCAGCTTCTTGATCAAGTGCGCCCGCAAGGCGGCCTGTTGCGCCTCCGTCAGGTCCGCTAATATTCCGCGCCGTTCCACCGGTATGTGTTCCGTCACCTCGCTGTGCGCACCGAACACATAGTGCTCGAAAAAGGCGGCCCAGGCACGGCGAGTCTGCGGTGGCAGATCACGGATGCTCAAAATGCCATGAACGAGCGCGTCGAATGCGGAGTCGGCTTTCGCCGCTTCGCCCTGCATTTCGTGCCACCAATAGTTCACCAGCACGTTGAGCGGTTCGAGCGATTCTACGTGGTGCCACCATAAGGGCGGAATGAATATGGCATCGCCAGGCCCGATTTCTGCGCTCATGGAAGCCGTCAAGGCATCGCGAAACCTCGGATGCTTTTCGAAGTCCGGATTGCGCAACGACGCCAAACTCATCGCCGCCCCGGTCGGCGCAAAGTCCAAGGGACCGACGTACAGATTGGCTACTTGCTCAGGGGGAAACAACGTGAAGCGGCGCCGTCCCGCGACCACGCAGGCAAGGTTGTTCCACTCATCCACATGGGTGGGCGTGGTGATCCGATTGCCCAGCCAGATGCGCGGCAGCACGGTGTCGTCCAACAACTTCAAAGAGTTTTCCTTGCTGAACGCCGGCAGGCAATCACGGATGAGCGCGCTTTGCACGGCAACCGCCGGGGGCTTTGGAAACTGTCCGTAGCGCAATATTTGTTCGGCGACTGCTGACAGCGGCAACCGATTGCGGTGGAAATTAAAGCCGCTCATCTTCTCGTTGTAGGAAATTTGACCGTCGAGTTCCGGCGCGGTCATGAGCGCGTCGACCGCGGCGCCGCTGTCGTGCTGCCTTAAATAGTTCACCAGCGCACCCGGCGACTCGTGAAAGCGGCAGACCGCCGGCCAATCCTTCACCAAGCCGCGCAGTATCGCCGGCCGTTTGTCGGCCAGCACCTCGCGCCACGCGGCCTCGATGCCCGGACCGGAATACTCCCTCACCAGAAATAAACCTGCAGAGACTGGCTCTTGCGTCGCGCTGGAATTTGCTGCAGCACCTCGCGATGATCCCGGTAGTTGGCGGCGCTGCGATCGAGCAGGTTGTCGATCTCTCCCATCCGATAGACATTCTCCTGTTCGGTGGGCGCCCGCAGGGAGTCCGGATCCGGGAAAATGCCCATTCCGGCCATGATCGAATACCACGAAAAAACCGGATAGCCGCGTCCCAGCACCTGTTGCCTGACCTTGGGAGCAATGCTGTTTCCCGACATCCATAAATTGAGCAACTGCTTCAGCGGCTCCGACAGATTGCGGTTGGCGGCGTTCGCGCGCCAGTACTCGGTGTCGGAGCGGCTATTGGTCTTGTAGTGCGTCACGATGTAGTCGCGCGTGCCCTCGAAGTGCTCGTTGACGCGCGCGTTGAATCTCGACTGCGCATGCTCGCTCAGATCTCCCTGCTCGAGACATTCGACGAAGGCGGCCGCCGTTTGTTGAATAAACAGCAGCGCGGTCGCCTCCAGCGGTTCGATGAATCCTTGCGACAAGCCGACCGCAAGGCAGTTTTTATTCCAATGCTTGGTGACGCGTCCAATCTTCATCTTCAAGTGCCGCGCCGGCGTGTCGGAATCCAGCATCCCCAGATGCTCGCGGAGTTCCGTTTCCGCCTGATCCGCGGAGCAAAACTGCGTGCTGTACACATAGCCGTTTCCGTAGCGCTGCGTCAGCGGAATTTTCCAGGCCCAGCCATGCTTCATGGCGGTGGAAACCGTCTCCGAGGGAATCTTGGCGCCGATCGGTGTCGGCATTGCAACCGCCGCATCGTTGAATAGATTTTCGGCGAAACTCACAAAGGGCGTCTGCAATGCTTTGTCGATCAGCAGGCCCGCAAAGCCGGTGCAATCGACGAACAGATCCGCGTGGATCGTGATGCCTTCCTGCGTGCTGACCGACGCGATGGCTCCCTGTTCATCGAGGTTCGCACGCGTGACATGAGCGGTCTGGTAACGGACACCGCGCTGCGCGGCCTTCTTGTGCAAAAATTGGCCCAGAAGCACGGCGTCGAAGTGATAGCCGTGCCAGATATCAAAAGGGAAATGTTCGGCCGGCTTCGGCGCCAGATTCCCGCGCGCCAGCCGGGTTGCAATGAAAAATCGATCCGGGTGCGCGCACAAGTCCGCCCCGCCCTTGCGCGCGTCGGCATTGTGAACGAACTGCGTCATGGTCAGGTTGTCGAGCATCGAGGCAAACGGGTGAAAGTAGCTATCGCAGCCCGGCTTGGTCGACCAGCCGGCGAAGGTGATGCCGCACTTATATGTGGCGTGGCATGCGGGCATCCACTCCGCTTCTTCGATATCCAAGCTGTCGAAGAAACCCCGAAGCCAAGGGGTCGAACCCTCGCCCACGCCGATGATGCCGACCGAAGGCGACTCCACCAGAGTAATCTCCACGCCCTGCCCTATCAGGGAACGCGCCAAGGTCAGCGCCGTCATCCACCCCGCGGTCCCGCCGCCTACCACCAGAATACGGCGCACCGAGGTCGGAAGGCCCGAGCGGCGCGCAAGGCGCGCAGAGTCCTCTGCCGAACGGTTATAGAGAGTGGCGGTGTCGCTCATGACGGCTCGTACTTCTGCACCAGACGCTGCAGGGGCTCCATCCATTCATCGACGGGACCCGGCATCAGCACCTGAATCGAGTTTGCCGCGGAATGCGCGACGCCTCGCACCCCCACTTCGCTGAGTGCCGGTTCATCAACGGCTTTGGGATCGGCCAGACGCAGACTCAAGCGCCCGGCGAGGCTCTCGATAGCCATGATGTTCTGGCGGCCGCCCAGAGCCGCCAGCAGCGCCGCCGTCTGCTTCTGTTGCGGCACAGCCCGTGTCGGCGCATCGGCGCCCGGCGCAGCGGCGCCCGGCGCAGCGCGCAGCGCGGCACGGATCTCGCCGGCCACTTGATCGGCAATGGGGCCCAGCACCACTTGCAATCCGTCCGACCCGGAACGCAGCACGCCGCGCGCGCCCAAGCGCTTCAGCGCCGGTTCATCGATCAGCCGGTTGTCGGCCAAAATCAAGCGTAGTCGGGTGGTGCAAGCGGCGATCTCCCCAAGATTACCGGCGCCACCCAGAGCCGTCACGAACGCTTCGGCGCGGCTGCCGGAAGGCAGGGCCGGAACCTGCGACTCAACTTCATCGGCGCCGCGACCCGGCGTCGCGAGATTCAAGCGGACGATGCAAACCCGGAATACAACATAGTACAGCCCGAAATAGGCGGCTCCGATCGGGATCAGCAGCAGCGGACGCTGAGCATGCGTGAAATTGAGAACATAGTCGAAGAGTCCGGCGGAAAAACTGAATCCCAAGCGCACGCCGAAGAAATTCATGAGAACCATAGCCAGACCCGTTGCGATGGCGTGCAGCGCATACAGCACGGGCGCGAGAAACATGAAGGTGAACTCCACCGGTTCGGTGACGCCGGTCAGAAAGGACGTCAAGCCCAATGATAGAAGCAATCCAGCGACCCCGGCGCGGCGCTCCGGCCGAGCCGTGTGATACATGGCGAGACATGCTCCGGGCAATCCGAACATCATCACCGGGAAGAATCCGGACATGAATGCGCCCGCACTCGGGTCACCGGCGAAAAATCGCTTCAAGTCCCCAGTTGCGCCGTGATAGTCGCCGAGAATGAACCACGCGAAATTATTGAGTATATGGTGCAATCCGGTGACGATCAGGATGCGGTTCAAAACGCCGTAAGCGAATAAGCCGATCGATCCAGCACCCAAGATGGCCTGGCTGGCGCTGTCCATGCCGCGCTCGATGGAGGGCCAGGCGTAGCCGATGATGACGCCCAGTACCAAGCCGGCGACGCCGCTGACAATGGGCACGAAGCGGCGGCCGCCGAAGAAGCTAAGATAATTTGGCAGCGTGATGTTGCTATAGCGATTGTAAGCAACGCCCGCGATCACTCCGGAAAGCAATCCGACCGGAATACTGAGCTTGGCGAGCGAGCCGGGAGATGCATGCAGCAAGGTTTCCACCGCCCGGGTGGTCACGACAAAGCCGACGAGCGCGGCGAGCCCGGCGGCCCCATGATTCTCGCGCGCAAGACCGACTGCGACGCCGACCGCAAACAGCAGCCCGAGATTTGAGAAAATCGCATCTCCGGCCGCGGCCATGGCCGTCCAGTTGAGCAGGTCGGGCTGGCCCAAGCGCAGCAAAAGCCCGGCGATGGGCAGCACCGCAATCGGCAGCATCAACGCGCGGCCGAGCTGTTGTAGGCCTGAAAAACGCAGCTTCATCATACCTCTCCCCCCAGCCCCGATTGCTCGATCATGGCGCGTACCTCGGATGGAGAATCCAGTCCAAGACAGCGCTTCGCCAGATCCCGACAGTCGGCAATCCTCAACCCACCGACATGGCGCTTGAGACCCGGTATCGCAGCAGGCACCACCGAGAGTTCACGCACGCCGAGCCCCAATAGTATCGGCACCGCGCTGCGGTCCGCCGCAACGCCGCCGCAAACGGCGACCAACTTGCCTGCAGCCTCGCCGGCTGCCCCGGCCGCTGCCATCAATTGCAATATCGCCGGATGCAGTGCGTCGGTGCGGCGCGCGAGCTGGGCGTGGCCGCGGTCCATGGCCAGTGTGTACTGCGTCAAGTCATTGCTGCCGATGGATATGAAGTCGACTTGGCGAAGCATCGCCGCGGCCGTCAGCGCCGCTGCCGGGGTTTCGATCATCGCGCCAAGCGCGACACGCTCCTGCGATCCGAGCTCGCTGCAAAGCTCGTCGATCACTGCGCGCACGCTTGAGAGCTCCCACACGTCGGTGACCATGGGAACGAGGATGCGCACCACCCCATGCGGCTCGACGCGCAACGCCGCGCGCAACTGCGCACGCATCAAGTCGGGCCGGGCCAGACCGGTTCTCACGCCGCGCAGGCCCAGAGCCGGATTGTCCTCCCGCGGCAGCGGCAGGTAGCGCAGCGGCTTGTCGCCGCCTACATCCATCATGCGAAGAATCAACGGACGACCGCCGAGCGCAGCAGCAATGCTTTGATACGCCTCCACTTGCTCATCTTCCGTCGGCGCGGTTTCGCGGTCGATGAAAAGGAATTCGGTTCGCAACAGCCCGCAACCCTCGGCCCCGGCCGCCACCGCCGCCATCGCGTCCGCGATGCTGCCGAGGTTTGCGAACACCTCGATTCGGGTGCCGTCGAGCGCGTGACATTCGCCCATGGCCGCGGCCCACAGCGCCGCGTTGCGCGCATTTTTTGACGCGACCGCAGATCGGGCGTGCGCGATCGCATCCGCCGTTGGGGCGCTTTGCAGCCTGCCGCCGTCGGCGTCGACGATCAGCATCTGTCCGTCGGCGATGCTGCGCAGCGCCGGCCCCAGGCCAATTAGCATCGGTACTTCCATCGCAGCCGCCAGAATCGCCACGTGCGAAGTAGCGCCGCCGCCGCTCAAGGCCACGGCGACCAGGCGCGTGCGATCGAGCGCGGTCAGTTCGGAGGGCAGCAAGTCATCCGCGAGCAGCACTGCCTGCTCGGGCAGCGGCAGATGCATCGGGCGCGCCTCGCCGGCCAGCGCCAATAGCACATGCGCCTCGACATCCAGCAAATCATCGGCGCGCTCGCGCAAGCGCGAATCATCCAGCGCTTGCAACGCCGCGATGGATTGGCGAGTGGCATTGCGCCAAGCGAATCCGGCGCTCTTACCCGCCGCGATCTGTTCGTTCGCGCCGTCGTTCAAGCCGGGATCGTCGAGAAACTCCAGGTGCGCCGCGATGATTTCGCGACGCGTGGCATCGCCCGCATCGCGCACCCGCTGCAGCCGCAGTCGCACATGCGACAGCGCCCGCTCGAGTTCCGCCCGCTCGTGCGCGGCGCCCGCGCCTTGCTCGCTGACCGCAATGTCACGACGCTCGATTCGCGCGGCGCGCCCCACGGCAAAACCTGGGACCGCCGCGACGCCGCTCAACTCGCCGGGGAGACCATCTTGCCGGCCGGCGCGTGCCGCAACGGCGATTGCGGCGGCGGCCGCCGGCGGAGCGGCAGACGCCACGGATTCATGTACGGCCTCGGATCGTAGAGCCTCCTCGAGGGCCGCCTCCATGGCCGCAACGGCTTGCGCGGCCTCGATGCCGCCGGCCTGTATCTGCAATTCATCGCCGCGGCGGACTCCCAGCGCCATGATGGCGACCACGCTGCGCGCATCCGCGCTGCGTCCATGCGCGGCCAATGTAATGCGCGCGGCGCAGGCTTTGGCGCGGCGCGCGAGCAAAGCAGCGGGCCGCGCATGCAGACCCTGCCGCAGGGCTATCTTGAGGGTGCGCTGCGCGTCGATGCGTTCGCCAGCCGCGTTTGGGGAAGGAGCCGAGGCAACAGGCGCCGCGGTCTCGATTTCGAACAGAAGATCGCCGGCCGATACTTTTCCGGGGGCTCGGCGATTTTGCAGCACGATGCCATCCGCCGTCACCACGATGGGCGTGATCAAGCTTTTCGCTCCGCGCGCCACGAGGTCGAGATCGAAATGGATGAGTTCCTCGCCGGCCTGCACCCTCGCACCCGGTTTCACCCGCGCGGTGAATCCCCGTCCTCCGAGGTGCACCGTGTCGATTCCGATGTGAATCAACACATCAACGCCGTGCGGGCTGCGTATGGACACGGCATGCCCGCTCTCCGGCAGCGTCATGATTTCGCCCGCGCAGGGCGCCGTGAGGGTGCCGGCTATGGGATCGATGGCGAGGCCGTCGCCAAGCATGCGCCCGGCGAACACGCCATCGGGAACCTCATCCAGGCTCGAGCACCAGCCGCTTAACGGTGCGATGATTTTTAGTGCCAACCCTACCCCCCAATCTCCACCCACTCGAGTCCCCACATAGGATCGAGCCGCGGCCGCGCGAACTTAAGACAGACATCGTGGCGGCCACTTTGCACCGGCAGTCTTTGCGCCGGCAATTGCGTGACGCCGGCGCGGTTTGCCGCAGGCGCGAGAGGCAGCAGTCCGAGTAATGTACCGTCGCAGCGGTCGAGACGGACTTCGAGTTCCCCGTCGGGACTGCGTGCGTCGCCGACTTGGATGGATGCCGCGTCCGCGCCCAGTTCATAGTTGAATGGTAGCGCCGCAACGGCGGCGACAATGCCCGGCCCTTGTTGCAAATCGACGCCGCGATAGATCCAGCAGGGATTCATGATATCGACGGCAATAGGTGCGTCCGATGAAAATTCACCCTCCCTCGCCACAGGTTCGAGCAACAGTCCAACTCTGTTGCTGCACAACTCCAGTTCGCTGCTGCTGCGCCGTGCGGCACTATGGGCGTCGAGATGCTCGGACCAGGTGCGAGACACCTGCTCTTTCCCGAGGAAGGTCGCCGCGTGTATCGAGGTTCCGGCCGCGACGGTCAAGGGTTCCGTATAACTCGCGGCCGAGGTCGTGGGTTCCCTGCCATCGAGCGTGTAGCGGATGCGCGTATCAAGTCCGGCACCGGTCAGCTCCGGCAAGTTGGCCAGGGTCACGCCAATCGCCTCTCCTGCACGCGCTATGTGTGCATCGATGCCGAACAGGCTGTCGGCGCTGGTCACGCCGAACGCCCGGTAGCGGGGCTGCATCGCAGCCAGACGGGAAATAAAATCCGGCCAGTTTCGCGGAGCCGACGACCACGCCACCTCGGCAAGCGCAGCCGCCCGCGGCAGCGCCATCCACTCGACGCGTGCTTCGTTCGGCATGTGCTCGGACCAGAGATTCCCCTGAAGTCCGAGCACGTGGCGCTGCTGATCCTTTGAAAGTAGCGGATCAACCGGCTCGAAACGATACACGTCCTCGACCGTGACTATTTCCATGCGGCCGGTCGGCTCGCTCGCCAGACTGCTCTGACGACGGTCAAAGTACAGGATGGGCTGTGGCGCGAGCACGGTGTCGTTGCCTATGCGCGCCGCGGCGCGAGCACCGTCAACGCCGCGCCACGACATCACGACGGCGTCGCTCGGCAGTCCCGGCTGCAGAATTTCGTCCCAGCCGACGAGACGCCGGCCGCGTGCCGCCAAATGGCGGCCGATTTCTTGCGTGAAATAACTCTGCAACGCCTCGGTATTGGCAATGCCCAGTTCGCGGGCCCGCGCCTGTACCCCCGGCGAGGCGTTCCATTCGTCCTTGACTGCTTCATCGCCTCCCACATGAATGTAGCGCGACGGAAACAGCTGCAGCACTTCGTCCAGCACATTCTCCAAAAACCGAAAAGTATTTGGTTCGAGATTGAACAAATGCGTGTGCACGCCCCATTTGGAAGACACGACAAGCTTTGGCGGTCTATCACCCGTTGCGGTACCCAGAGCCGGATACGCAGCGACGGCTGCCTGAGCGTGGCCCGGCATGTCGATTTCGGGAACGATTTGCACATGCCGAGTGGCGGCAAATGCAACAATATCGCGCACCTGATCTTGAGTGTAGAAGCCGCCGTAAGGTTTCTCGGCCGGAACGCCGGGAATGCCGGCGGGGATTCGCCATCCTCCCACTGTCGTGAGCCGCGGATAGCGGCGGATCTGCAGACGCCAGCCCTGATCGTCCGTTAAATGCCAGTGCAACACGTTCAATTTGTGCCACGACATCCAGTCGATCATGGAGCGGACGAACGCCGGTGATTGGAAATGCCGGGATGAGTCGAGCATCAGACCACGCCAGGCGAACCGAGGCTCGTCGATAATGGTTTGCGCCGGGATGCGGCCGTCTTTAATTCCCGCGGGCAGCAGCTGCCACAAGCTCACTGCACCGTAAAAAAGTCCTGCCGCAGTGCTCGCCGAAATCGTCACTTGATTCGGCGCCACCTCGAGTCGATAGGCTTCAAGACCGAACCCCGGCGCCTTCCGGAAAATGATGACCGAGCCGCGCGCTCCCGGGGTGTGAGCCTCTACACGCAGCACAAGACCGTTGCTGCGCTTCCACAATTGCGCCAGATAGCGACCCGCTTTAACGGCGTCACCAGCCGCCGCGACAATCGTGGTTGCGGAATTCACCTCGAACCCACCGGAGCCCGGCGCCACACTCGCCGGCAGAGGGATGATCCCACCCTGCTCGGCCGCTACAGCCGAAGCGCAAAAAGCGAGGGCAGCGGTACAGACCGCTGCCCTCATTCCTTGCATCCACTTCGAGCCGTACCGCACGCTCAACACTCTACCCCATTGCCGCGAGCGGCGACCCCTTGACTCCGTTTACAATTTGTAACGGAAGTTCAAGTAGTACTGCGAGCCGTTCTTGTAGAAGGCGCGCGGCTGGTCCTCGTTCAGCGCGTAGTACTTGAGGGTCGGGTTATTCAAATTCTGGCCATCCAAAGTGATGGAAAAGTTTTGATTGATGGTGTAACCCAACGACGCCGACAGCGTGCCGATGTTGTACTGCGTGAACGCCGTGCTCCGATCCAGACCGCTGTAGAACGATGAGCGGTAGGTGTAGTTCACCCGCGCGCTGAAATGCTGATTCTCAAAGTAGCCTTGCAGGTTGTAGGTGTTCTTCGAAGTTCCCACCAGCCGATCGTCGCCGCCCGGGGGTACTTCGGAAGTCTGCTTGCCATCGGCATAGGTGTAGTTGGTGATGACGCCCAAGTTCTCCGTGAACGCCTGCTGGTAGGCAAATTCGGCGCCTCCCACTCGGCCCTTTGCATTGATCGGCGCGGTCAAGTCATACGGTACGGACTCGCCGTTGAATACAGTGCTGTAGGTTACGTAGTTCTTGGTGATGGTGCCGTAGCTCACATAGTTGCGCAGATCCATATAGAAGGCCGTGGCCGACAACAAGGAGTGCTTGGCGAAATACCATTCCAGACCCGCGTCGAAATTGGTCGAACGGATGGGCGCCAGGTCCGGATTACCCGTCGAGCCGCTGCCGTGCGGCTGCGGCTCTCCGGGAGCAGCCATCGCGCCTGGCGGCGACAAGCTGGTGAATCCGCCCAGCGCGGAGTAGTCCGCACGCGTCATGGTTTCGCCGGCAGCGAAACGCGCCACCAAATCCGGCGCAACGTCGATTTTGAAGTTTGCGCTCGGCAACACATCGTTGTAGGTGTTCTTGGTGTTGACGGGAACAAAGGGACCGAAGGCCGAGGTCGTGATCGCTCCGGGCTGGGCCGCGCCGGCCGCGGTGTAGGTCACCACGCTTTCATCGGTTCGCACATAGCGTAGGCCGAGATTCCCCGCCCAATTACTGCCCTTGAAATCCGCCTGCACGAATGCCGCGCTGTCGTTCTCATAGACTTCGAACAGCGAGTTCCAGTCCAAGCGCCCCACCGGATCGCGGTTCACATTAGCCGGGCTGTTGTAAGCCGCCAATTGCGCCGGCGACCAGTACCAGACACCCGTGGGAATGTTGGCGCCGAAGGTGTTGAAGTTGGAGGGGTAATTTGAGAAGCCGTCCTGCGGATAGGCGTCGGGGCTCTGACCGGCTGCGGTCGGACCCTGGCCGATGGCAGTTTTGTTGGTGCGGTCGTGCTTCTCGTAGCGCACGCCGAACTTCAAATCCTGCCAGGCGTTGTTGTCGATCTTGAAGGCGCCGTCGAGCTTGGCCCAGGTTTCAGTATCCTTCACGTCGATATCTTGATCCCCGAAAATCCAACCAAAGGCCACCGGAACGCCGCCCGGGTTGGGTGTGGTGTTGTTCTGGGTTCCCAGATTGAAGCTCGGGCCGCTACCGATGCCGTTCAACTGATAGCCGGCGCCGGTGCCGATACCCGGGGAGGTCTCCGATACGTTTTGGTTCGGCGTCTTGCCGTCGCCCCAGGAGTAGCCCAACTGGCCAAAAAGGGTGAATTTGTCGGTCGCGTTCCAGGTGTTGTCGAGATTGACGAAATTGGCCGTCGCCACTTCGTCGGGGCGGGAGATCTGGTCATAAACGCCATAGTCCGTGCCGGCCACCGGCGCGAAGGTCGCCGAGGTCAGCGTGTTGCCCGCCACCGTGTAGCCCGGCAGCGGCGCCTGTCCAAAGCCGTTGTTGATGAAATGCGTGCCCCAGATCAAATAGTTGCGGTTGTAGTTGCTCGCGGTCAACTTCGAGGAAAACGCCGACAAATCAAGGGTGTCGTTGTCGACGGGCTTGAACTCGAAATCAACCAATCCGCCCTCACGCTCGCGCGTCTGGGTGAAGAATGCGGCGCCCTGTTCATGCGGATATTGCACGCCCGACAGGTCGGGATTCGATGTGGCGATGGGGCTGCCGGGTGCGATGGTATCGTAACCCAGCACTTCGATGCCGTCGCGGCGCAGATCACGCTTCTCGTAGAACAGCTGCAGCATGACGCCAAAATTATTCGCATCGTTTTTCCAAGCGCCCAAGGCGCTGAACTGCGGATCGGTCTTGGAGGGCAGATCGGCATAGACGGCGCCGGCCGAGGCTTCGAGAGTGAAGGGTTTGGAGAAGTCCTCGAGCGGCTTGCGCGTCTGGATGTCGATCGACCCCGCCACGCCGCCTTCGACCAACTCGGCGCTGGAGCTCTTCTGCACCACCACCTTGCTGACGATTTCCGACGGAAGCAAGGTGTAGCTCACGCTGCGTCCCACGGTGCCTGTTTGGTCGAGCACGAACCAGTCGCCGGCAGCGACGCTGTGCCCATCGATCAAAGTTTGGGTGAGGCTGGGATTGGTGCCGCGCATGCTCACGCGATCGTTTTCGTCGAAACCGCCTTCGGTGGCGCCGGCGGAGCTCACGGTGACGCCCGGCACTCGCGACAGGGAGTCGGCGACGTTTTTGTCGGGCATCTTGCCGATGTCGTCCGCGGTGACTACATCGACCACTTCGGTCGAATTGCGCTTCGCTTCGAGCGATTGTTCCACCGACTTGCGATAGCCGGTAACGACGATCTCCTCCAATGTACCGTTATCAGGCGCCGTCGCCGCCAACGCCAGTGACGGCGGTACCAGCATCGCGATCCCGAGTGCCGACTTGACCGCCAAGGCGATCCGATTCATATAGATATCCCCTGTCCGATTCATATCAATGCCCCCTGACCTATTGCGTTTGAGATTTGCTGCATCCGCCGTGTGGTTTCTCTTTACCTGC
>DASXNX010000182.1:0-17844 GCA_036494725.1 Steroidobacteraceae bacterium | reverse complement strand
CACCACCTCCTGCGTATTGCCGATGCGCAGGTTGACCCGCGAACCGGGCACCAGGCGCTCGAAGCTCGTCAACAGATTCGGCAGCACATAATTGCCTATGGTCGTGCTCGCAAATAGCTGAAGATCGGCCGATACCGCGTGCTCCAGGAATGCCGATTCCAGGCTGCGTGCGCCGTCCAGCACGCTCAACGCCATGGGCAGCAACGTTCTGCCGTTGTCGTTGAGCAGCAATCGTTTGCCCACGCGATCGAACAGGGCCGCGCGCAAGGTGCGCTCGAGCTCATTCAAGGAAGCACTCGCGGCGGATTGAGACAGGGGAACGCTCTTGGCCGCCGCCGTCGTGCTGCCGCTCAGGGCGATGGCGCGAAAAATCTGTAGTTGCCGCAGCGTGATGTGCATCGCCGAATATTAAGCGATTATCTCGATTGATTATAGAAAAATAATCTGTTTTACCAATATAGAATGGAATGCCATGCTGCAGCTCACGGACCATCGGTGGGAGTGCTTCATTAATAAGATCAAGCAGATCGCGCCTGGAGTGGCGTTGGCCGGCGCGCTGGCCCTCGCCGCGATGCAGTTCGCCAAAGTTCCTTGGCTGCAATCCAACGGCATCAGCGCACTCACTCTGGCCATTGTGCTCGGCATGCTCTTCGGCAACACCCTGTATGCACGCATCGCCGGGGCAAGCGCCGCCGGGGTGACCTTCTCGAAACAATTTCTCCTGCGCGCCGGCATCATTCTGTTCGGGTTGCGGCTGACCTTTCAGGATATCGCCGACGTCGGGCTCGCCGGCGTGGCCATCGATGCGGTCGTGCTCAGCACCACCTTTGCCCTGTCGTGGTGGGCGGGAACCCGCCTCTTCGGTCTGGATCGCAAGACGGCGCTGCTGATCGGCGCCGGCAGCTCGATTTGCGGAGCCGCGGCGGTGATGGCCACCGAACCGGTGGTTCATGGCCGCGCCGCGCAAGTGACCGTGGCGGTTTCCACCGTGGTGGTGTTCGGTACCGTCAGCATTTTTCTCTATCCCGTGCTGTACCATTTGAATCAGCACTACCAGCTGCTTAACATGTCGCCGACGGGTTTCGGCATTTACGCCGGCTCCACCATTCACGAGGTTGCTCAGGTGCTGGCCGCAGGCCGCGCCGTCGGCGAGGATGTCGCGAACACCGCGGTCATCACCAAGATGGTACGCGTCATGATGCTGGCGCCATTCCTCATTCTTCTGTCGGCCTACTTGTCGCGCAATCCCAATGATGGCGCGGTGCGAACCGGCGCGGCGCGAGCCGGCGCGGCGCGAGCCGGCGCGCCGCCTGTCAGCACGGCCGCGAAATCACGCCCGATCGTCATTCCCTGGTTTGCGTTGGGTTTCATCGCGGTGGCGGGATTCAATTCATTTGCGCTGCTGCCGCGACCGCTGGTCGCTCAAGCGATCAACGTTGACACCTTTATCCTGGCGATGGCCATGGCCGCCCTGGGTTGCAGCACGCATATATCGGCCGTGCGCACGGCAGGGGTCAAGCCGCTCGCGCTCGCCGCGCTCTTGTTCGGCTGGTTGATACTCGGCGGTGTCGCCATCAATACCGGCGTAGCCGCTCTGGCGAAGCTCCTCGTCTAGCCGATTTCGAAATGCTTGGCCAGCGCCTGCAGGGCGGGGCGCGCGATCTGGCGCGCATCCAAGTTGCTGCCATCCAGCAGTCCGGCCAGTTCCAGCATGACCGCACCATGCATGGTGGACCAGAAAACGTGCGCCGCCACTTCCACATCTCCCTTGAAGCGCCCCGCAGCCGCCAGCAGCCGCAGACCATCGCCCATTGTGAGGCGGGCGCGGTGCATGGCCGCCACCAGCTCGGGATAATCGCCAAAGGTTGGCTGATTCACATCGAACATCAGCCGATACGCCGCCGGATTCGCCAGCGCGAAATCCAGGTAGGCATTGCCTGAATCGGATTTGCTGTGTGCGCCCTCCATCGCCTCCGCGAAGCGATTGAAGGCGCGGGTGCGAACAGCGGCAAGGATGCTGTCCTTGTCCTTGAAGTAGCGGTAGGGCGTCATCGAGGACACGCCGAGCGCGTCGGCCAGCTCGCGCATCGTGACCCCGTCCGGACCATGTGCCGCAAACTGCTTTTCGGCCACGTCGCACAGGCGCGCGCGAAAATTCTCGATGTCGGCAGGCGAGAGGGTTTTGGGCATTGACTCAGTATAGTTTACATGATAAATTTACAACATAAATAATCTTCATGGAGAATGCCATGGCCGCGGTTGCACCCTTGCAGTCGAACGATCCTTACCTCGGCGGGAATCTGGCGCCAGTGCGCGCCGAAACCGTGGTGAAGCCCAAGATCCTCGGCAGAATCCCAGATGGATTGAACGGCGCGCTGTATCGCAACGGTCCCAATCCGCAGTTCGATCCCGGCCCCAAGTACCACGCCTTCCTGGGCGACGGCATGATCCATGGGTTTTGGGTGGGCGAGGGCCGCGCGCTGTATTCGAATCGCTATGTGCGCACCCCGCGCTGGCTGGCCGAGCATGCGGCGGGCCGGGCGTTGTTCGGTGGCTTAGGGATACCGAGCGATCCATCGGTCGAGGAGATCAAGTCCGGCGGTGCCAACACGCATATCGTGTTTCACGCCGGCAAACTGATGGCCCTGCAGGAAGGCTCGAATCCCTTCGAGATGGACCGCACCAATCTGGCGTCCAAGGGTTGGGTGGAGACCGGGGGCCGATTCACGGCACACCCCAAAATGGACCCGCACACCGGCGAGATGGTGTGGTTCGGCTACTCGACCGGCGATTCGCCCTTGAACCCCTTCATGGATTACGGCATCACCAACGCCGCGGGCCAAGTTATGCGCCGCGATCAATTCAAGGCGCCGTACTGCTCCATGGTGCACGACTTCATCGTCACCGAGAAACATACCGTGTTCCCGGTGTTGCCGCTGACCGGCGACATGGAGCGCGCAAAACGGGGACTGCCCGCCTTCGCCTGGGAACCGCAGAAGGGTGCCTTCGTCGGGTTGATGGCGCGCAATGCCGGCGTCGATTCGATCCGATGGATCGAAGTGGATCCGGTGTACGTGTTTCATCCCGCGAACGCCTACGAGTTAGACGGCAAACTGCACTGCGAATTGATGGAATATCCAGCAGCGCCCCTGTTCCCCAATCCCGATGGCTCGCGCGGTGCGGCCGCGGATGCCCGAATCGTGCGTTGGACCATTGATCTGAACCATCCCGGCGCTCGCGTCGTGCGCACGCCGCTCAGCGACTTGACCGGAGAATTCCCGCGCATCGATGATCGCTTCGCCGGCCTGCCTTACCGTCATTGCTGGCACAGCGCCAACGTGGAAAGCAAACGGCCCCTGTTGTTCGACGCGCTGGCGCACCTGGACTTCAAGACAATGCGGACCACTCTGCGGCGTTTCGCCAATGGCGACTCCGTGGGTGAACCAGTTTTCGCGCCGCGCAACGCCGACGCGCCCGAGGGTGAGGGATGGATACTGGTCATCGTGCACCGCGCTGCGAAAAATGTGAGCGAGCTTATGATCCTGAATGCGCAGGATATTGCGGGCGAACCGCAGGCGGTACTCGAACTCCCCATGCGGGTGCCGGCCGGATTTCACGGCAGCTGGGTTCCGGACCGCGTCTAAATGCCCGGCAATCATCGCGCGTTAAGATTTTCTTAACGCGCCGTTACTCATTGCATTTGTTCCCGAACGTGGCCTGTCGCACGCTGTGCCTACAGATAGGAGGGCGCGCACATGAGTGAATTTCAATCGATCGCGAAGGGCTTATTGGGACTGACTCACCCGGAGATTTTCGCATCCATCGACAGGCGTCGCGATTGTGAGCCATCGACGCCGCTGCCGGCAAAGCCGGGTCAAAACCGGTTTGCGGCGCTGCTCGCCAGCCTAGGTCGCGGGGCTTGGTTCCTGTGAACCGAAGGCAAACTTCCTTTCCGGGTGCATGCGCAGCGAGAGGACCAGTCCTATCCCCATGAGCAGCATGCTGCCCAGGAAGGGCAGCTGCCAATTGCCGGTCACTTGGATGAGATAACCCGAGACCAACGGACTGACGATGGCGGCTGTTGCGGAGCCGGTATTCATGATGCCGCTGGCGGTACCCGAGAATTCGCTGGAGATGTCCATGGGAATAGCCCACATGGGACCGATGGTCATCTCCGCGAAGAAAAATCCCGCCGAGAGACATGCAACGGAAATGGCCAGGCTGTGCGTGAACATGAGCGGTATCAGCGATACCAGCGTCAGCAACATGCAGACGCAGACCATGTAGCTGCGCGCCACTTCCAGACGCCCGGATCTTTTTAGAAGTCGGTCGGTGACGATCCCGCCCAAGGTGTCGCCGACCACACCGGCGAAGAACACGCTGGAGGCAAACAAAGCCGATTGCTTCAGATCAAGATGCTGGCTGTGCAAGAAGTATTGCGGAATCCAGCTGAGGTAAAGCCACAGCGTCCAGCCATAGCAAAAGTAAACGATGGTAACCGGCGCCATGCGCGCAATCAGAGGCGACCAGGGCACGGCCTTCGCCGCGGCGGTCCGCGGCGGCGGCAGGTCGCGCAATTCATCCGCTGTGATCCTGGGATGATCCTTCGGATATTCCGTGAAGGTCGCCGCCCACAACGCCACCCATGCGAAGCTCAATAGTGCGCAGGCAAAAAAGGAGGCGCGCCAGCCGTAGGTCGCCATGACCGCAACGACGAGCGCAGGCGCCGCCGCATTGCCAATCCGCGATGCAGCGTGCGTGACTCCCTGCGCAAAGCCCCGACGCTCCTTGTTGACCCAGCGCGACATCGCGCTGGTGGCCGCGGGAAACGTCGCCCCCTCGCCAAAGCCCAGCAACAGGCGGGCGAGCAGCAACGACCAGAGGCCCGCAGCCATTCCAGTGAGAGCGGTCGCGGCCGTCCAGATGAGGCCGCAGGCGATCAGCGTGCGGCGCGCGCCGAATCGATCGCTGATCCAGCCGCCGATGATTTGAAAAATGAGATAGGTATAACCGAAGAACCCGAACACCAGCCCGATCTGCGTCTTGCTGAGGTCGAAGTCCTTGCTGAAACCCGCGGCGGCGGTGCTGACGTTGACGCGATCGAGATAAGTCAGAAAGTACATCAATGCCAGCACGACGAGAAACACATGGGTCGGCCGCAACAGTTTTTTCATCCTATTTCCCGGTGCCACCGGCACTGCCAACGCAGCTGGGATGCGCCGCGAAGTAATCCATCGCCGCCTGCACGCCGCTGCCGCGCAAGGGAATCTGCATCAGCTTCATGCCCATTTCGCATCCCGCCAGGGTCGCCAGAATGGTCAAATCGTTGCTGTTCCCCATGTGCCCGATGCGATACATCCTGCCTTTGAGCTTTCCCAACCCGGTTCCCAGCGACATGTCGAAGCGCTCGAGAATCGATTTCCGCAGTGCATCCGCATTGACGCCGGGCGGCGTGATCACGCCGGTGACCGCCGGCGAGTACGCGCTTGGGTCGGCGCACTGAATAGGCAAACCCCAGGCATTGACGGCGGCGTGCACGGCGGCGGCCCAATGTTTATGGCGCGCAAACACCTGATCCAGACCCTCGGTTCGGAGCATGTCGAGCGCTTCCGACAGGCCGTACAGCAGATTGGTGTTGGGCGTGTAGGGCCAGTAGCCGGTTTTATTGAGCTCGAGAATCTCATCCCAGGAAAAATACGAGCGCGGCAGCCGGGCCGTCTTGGAGGCTTCGATGGCGCGATCGGATAGAGCATTGAAACTGATGCCGGGCGGCAGCATCAGCCCCTTTTGCGATCCGCTGATGGTGACATCGACCCCCCATTCATCGTGACGATAGTCGGCGCAGGCCAATCCCGAGATGGAGTCGACCAAGAGCAACGCGGGATGCGCCAGCGAATCCAGCGCTGCGCGAACCGGACGGATGGGCGAGGCGACGCCGGTGGATGTTTCGTTGTGCACCACGCACACCGCCTTGATGCGCTTTTGCGTATCCGCGCGCAGGCGCGCTTCGATCAATTCGACATTGATCGCGTGCCGCCAACTATGGGCTTGCGGAAAATACTCGTCAGGTCCTTCGGAGGCGACCAGTTCGACCTCGAGGCCGAGCCGCTTCGCCATTTGCGTCCACATGAATGCGAAGTGCCCGGTCTCGTACATGAGCACGCGATCGCCGGGACTCAACGTGTTGCACAGCGCGGCTTCCCAGGCGCCGGTGCCCGAGGCGGGATACACGATCACCGGCGACGTGGTCTGGAATATTTGCTTCAGGCCCGACAGAATTTTCAATCCCAGCGCGCCGAACTCCGGCCCTCGATGATCGATGGTGGGCAGGCTCATGGCGCGCAAGATGCGATCCGGAACGGGGCTGGGTCCCGGTATCTGCAGAAAATGATGTCCGACGGGGTGGAAATCGAGTCTCAACATGGCATCACCCGAGCCGCCGAGCGCGTCGCAGCTTCCGTTTGGTTGTTCGAGATCGAGTCCACTCGATCCGGATAAAAAGCAAGATGGCGGCCGATGTGGGACACGGCGGCGTAGGGTTTCTCATAGCTCCACACAGCATTCGTGGTTTTGGTGCCGCCGGAGGGAATGCTGTAGTAGCTGCAATCGCCTTTGTAGGGGCAGTAGCTCGTATGCAGGGTTAGCTGCAGCAACGACATGTCGGCATCGCTTCGCGGGATGTACAGCACCGGCGGGTACTTGGACTCTTTCAAAATCAGCGCGTTTTGTGTATCGGCGACGACACGGCCGGCCACGTGAACGATGACGCGCCCGGCATTTGGCTCGATGGAAATGGGATGATCGGGTCCGGGCAGCCGAGGTTCACGATTGTTCATCATCATAATCCTGCAGTGTGGACTTGCCAGCGCCCGTCGCGGGCCGTACTTTCTCAAACTGTATCACGCCACGTGACCCGATCCATGCGCAAGCCTACCGCAGCATCTTTACATCGAGTTGTCATCGTCGGAGCGGGATTCGGCGGCATGGCCGCGGCGCAGGAGCTGCGTCGCGCCGCCGTTCATATCACCATCATCGACCAGCGAAACCATCATTTGTTCCAGCCGCTGCTCTACCAAGTGGCAACCGCGGTGTTGGCGACCTCGGAGATTGCCTGGCCGATTCGTCACCTCGTGCGCAAGCGCAAGGAAATCGTCACCTTGATGGGGGTGGTGAGCGGCGTGGATGCCGCCGGCAAGCATGTCGTCATGGAGGACGGCGGTGAGGTGCCCTTCGACACTCTCATTCTTGCGACCGGCGCCCGCCACGCGTATTTCGGCCATGACGAGTGGGAGCCTCATGCGCCGGGACTGAAAACCCTGGAGGACGCGACCTTGATCCGCCGCAGGATCTTAACGTCGTTGGAGCGCGCCGAGCGGGAGCTCGACCTTGAGCGCCGCGCGGCCTTGCTCAGCTTCGTCATCGTCGGCGGGGGACCGACCGGCGTTGAACTGGCCGGCGCAATCGCGGAAATGGTGCATCAAAATCTCGTGGGGGAATTTCGCGCCATCGATACGCGCCGGGCACGAGTGCTCCTGATTGAGGCGGGCCCGCGGCTACTGCCGGCGATTTCGCCCGACCTGGCGGCCTACGCGCACAAGGCGCTCGAGCGCTTGGGCGTGGAAGTGCACCTGGGCGAGGCCGTGACCGATTGCAACGAAAACGGCGTCGTGATCGGCGGCAAATCGGTGGCTGCGAAGGTCATTCTCTGGGCTGCCGGCGTGCGTGCGTCTCCGATTGTTGTTTGGCTCGCGGCAGCGGCGGATGGCGCCGGCCGCGTCAAGGTTTCCACCGACTTGAGCGTACCCGGCTTTGCGGACATCTTTGCGATCGGCGATGCGGCAACCGTCAATGTCTGGAATGGCAAGCCCGCCCCCGGAATCGCGCCCGCGGCCAAGCAGCAGGGAATTTTTGTCGCGCGCGCCATCAAGCGCAAGCTGTCGGGCGATTCCCGGCCGAGAGATTTCCGGTATCGGCACGGCGGCGATCTGGCCACCATCGGCAAGCGCTCCGCCGTCATTGATTTTGGGTGGCTCAAACTGCGCGGCTGGCTCGCGTGGTGGTTTTGGGGGCTGGCCCATATTTATTTCTTGATTGGGCTGCGCAACCGGCTGGCGGTGGCGTTGAGCTGGCTATGGATCTATGCCACCGGGGCCCGCAGCGCCTATCTCATCACTCAGGTTGATCACAACGCCAAATCAGAGCCGGATACTCAGGGTTCGGCAACATGAATGTGCTCCTTGATATGCTTCAAGTTGGCGACGATGGTGAACGTCATGATGACGAGCAGCGACCAGGAACTCCATTTGCCGATGTGCACCGTGGCCCAGGCGCCGATTTGATTCGGATAGCGCCACACCCCGAAGAAGGTGCCGATATTCTCGGCCAGCCAGATGAAGAAGCCGATCAGTACGAAGGATAGCAGCAAGGGCATGCTGCGTTTTCGGTCGAGCGGGCGGAAGGAGACCGAGGTCCGGGCGTACAAGCCGAGCACGCACGCCGCGATGTACCAGCGCAGATCTTCGATGTAATGGTGGGTGAAGAAATTGCCGTATATCGCCAGCGCCATGAGCCACGCCATCCAATAGGGCGGATGGTGGCGTACGCGAAGCTCGAACAGGCGCCACGCCTGGATGACGTAGCTGCCCACGGCGGCGTACATGAATCCGGAGAACAACGGCACGCCCCAGAGCTTGGTATAAGCGAAATCGGGGTAGCTCCATGATCCGATGCCGTGCGAGGTTTTGAATACTTCGAGCAGGAAGCCGATGGCGTGAAACAAACAGACCGCCTTGAGCTCATCCACGGTTTCGAGCTTGGCGAAGACCATCCAAGCCTGAAGAGCCAGTGCGTAGATCAGCAACAAATCGTAGCGCGAGATGCGCCACAACCCGGCTCGCGGCAGCAAGAAAACCGCGGCAAAAAACAGGCCGACGAACACGCACGCGCGTGCTTGCTTGAAGCCGAAGGCCAGGAATTCACGCGCCGCATCCCGCATGGTGGAACCCTACGCGGGCAATATGCGTTCTCGCGGGCGCAAGAATGGCAAAGTATGGCAGGCCCTTCGCGATGGTAATATTCCGAGATGACGCATGGGGAAGTGGTTCCGCGGGCAGCTGCAACGACGATTTTCGTGCGCCAGGGCGCCGCGAAGCCGGAGATCTTGCTGCTGAAGCGCGGCGCGCAGGCGCACTTCATGCCCAATGCCTATGTCTTTGCGGGCGGCGCAGTCGATCAGAGCGATGAAAGCGACGAGCTCTACGCGCTGTGCGAAAATCTGGACGAAAGGCGCGCTTGCGAGCGTCTGCATTTGGACTCGGCCGGCCTCAAGCATTTTGTGGCCGCGGTCCGCGAGGCATTCGAGGAATGCGGCCTGCTGCTCGCGTGCGATTCCAGCGGGGAGTGGGTGAACCTGGCCGCCTGGGAAGAATCGGAACTGCGGGATGCCCGCCGGCGACTATCCACCGGCCGAACCACTCTGGCCGCGCTGTGCAAGACCCATGGTTGGCGTTTGGCGGTCGATGAACTGATCTTCTATAGCCATTGGATTACGCCGCCGGGCGCGCCGCGCCGCTTCGACACGCGATTCTTTTTATGCCCCGTCCCCGCCCGGCAGAGCGCCTCGCTC
The DNA here is from genome assembly GCA_036494725.1 of Steroidobacteraceae bacterium. GTDB lineage: Bacteria > Pseudomonadota > Gammaproteobacteria > Steroidobacterales > Steroidobacteraceae > Bog-1198. The sequence goes on along the minus strand of DASXNX010000182.1, from coordinate 8,219 downwards.
GCGAGCGATGAGATGTCCGAGCTCGTCTGGATTACGGCAGGGGATGCGCTGGCTCAGCACGCAAGCGGCCGGCTGATGCTGATGTTTCCCACGCGTACGCTTCTGCGAGAACTGGCGAGATTCGACGGCATCGACGCAATATTCGCATTCGCGCGCCAGCCCCGGAAAATAACGCCTTACACGCCGGTGTTGCCGCCGGATTTTCCGCGCGATGGGGAATAAGATCTCTCGCCATCAATATGCAACCGATAGGTACGTCATGAAAGTGATTTTGGTAGTCATTGCACTTTGTGGTGCCGCGGCGCAGTTGGCCGCCGCGGCGCCGAGCTCAGGTCCCGTCCCGAGCGCGACGATCAGGCCGATTTCGGCACCCCAGGATCGCGCCTATCCGGGCGAAATGCAGCTCGACGTGGATGCCTCCGACGTTGCGCGGCGCATCGTCCGTGTCCACGAAACCGTGAGCGGGATCGGTCCGGACACCGTCCTGCTGTATCCGAAGTGGCTGCCCGGCACGCACGCGCCCGAGGGAACGATCGATAAACTCGCCGGCATTCGGATCACGGCCAACGGTGCTCCCGTTGCCTGGACTCGCGACCCCGTCGAGGTGTTCGCATTTCGGGTGCATGCGGGTCCGGGAGTCCACACGATCGACATCGATTTTCAATACTTGTCGCCCACCAGCCCCAAAGTGGGGGCGCTGGAGATCAGCCGCGACCTGTTGATGATGGAATGGAATGAAGTGGTGCTGTACCCGGCGGGTTATTTCGCCCGGCAGATTCCGGTGCAGGCGGCTCTCACCCTGCCTGCGTCCTGGCAACAGGCGACGGCGCTGGAGACCGCCTCGTCGAACAATGCGCGCACCGCGTTCAAACGTGTCAGCCTCGAGACCTTGATCGATAGTCCCGTGTACGCCGGACGCTATGTAAGCCGGCTCGATCTCGATCCCGGCAGCGCGGCGCCCGTGCACCTGGATCTGTTCGCAGACCGCCCCGAGTTCCTCGCCGTGAAGCCTGAGCAGCTCGCGGCGCACCGGGCTCTCGTGCAGCAGGCCTACAAGCTCTTCGCCTCGCATCACTACGCGCACTACGATTTTCTCTACTCGCTGAGCGACCAGATCCAGGAGAGCGGGCTCGAGCATCATCAATCGAGCGAGGACGGCAGCGAACCGGAGTCCTTCACCAAGTGGGAGAAGACGGCGTACGTCAGGGACCTGCTGCCGCACGAGTTCACTCATTCCTGGAACGGTAAGTTCCGCCGCCCCTTCGACCTCTGGACGCCCAACTACAACGTGCCAATGCAAAACACCCTGCTGTGGATGTATGAAGGGCAAACGCAGTACTGGGGCGAAGTCCTCGCCGCGCGCTCAGGGCTTAGGACCCGCCAGCAGGCGCTCGATAAGCTCGCGCTCACGGCTGCGTACTACGACACCTTGAGCGGCCGCAAGTGGCGCGCGCTCGAGGACACCACCAACGATGAAATCATCAACCCGCGGCGGCCGCAATCCTGGAGCGACTGGCAACGCTTCGAAGATTATTACGAGGAGAGCGAACTGTTCTGGTTCGACGCCGATACCTTGATCCGCGAGCGATCGAAGGGCAAACGATCTCTGGACGATTTTGCCCGGGCTTTCTTCGGCATCAACGACGGCAGCTACGTCACCGTCACGTATACGTTCGAGGATATCGTGAAAGCGCTGAATGCGGTTGAGCCGTACGATTGGGCCGCTTTTCTGCGGCAACGGCTCGACTCGGTCGCGAAGCCCGCGCCGCTCGACGGCTTGAAGCGCGGCGGCTACAAATTAACCTATACGGACACGCAGAGCGATTTCGAGTCGGCCAGCGATGATCAGCGCAAACGCGTGGAGTTGCTGTACTCGATAGGAATCGAAATCGACGACAAGGACAAGCCGGGCACGGTCCTGCAAGTGATGTGGGACAGTTCCGCCTTCAAGGCGAAGCTCACCGAGGGAGCCGAGATTCTGGCCATCAACGGCATCGCCTATGATGCGGATGTGCTGAAGGATGCGATCCGCGCGGCCAAGGGCACGACGGCGCCGATCGAAATGATCTTCAAGGCGGGCGATCGGTTCAGCGTCGCCAACATCGATTATCACGAGGGATTGCGCTACCCGCATCTCGAACGAGACCCCTCGCAACCGGCGCGGCTCGACGACATATTGACGGCGCGGCCTTAAGCGCAAGGAGATCTCAATCATGCTCGGCGATTTGCGTCTGCGCCTCGGTTTCGGTTTGATCTTGCTGGCCGGATCGCTCGCGCTCCCGTTGCACGCGCAGACACCCGCGCCGGCGGCCACCGCGGCCGGCGTCGCCTCCGATCCCGACGTGCTAGGCGCCGAACGGCTCTTCTCGGCCTGGATCGAAGCGCAGATCGCGTACCGCGGATTGCCGGGAGTGGCGGTGGGTGTCGTGAGCAACCAGGATCTCATTTGGTCCAAGGGGTTCGGCTTCGCGGACCTCAAGGCGAAAATCCCGATGAGCCCGACCACCCGATTTCGAATGGCATCGAACAGCAAGCTGTTTACCGCCATCGCCATCATGCAGTTGCGTGAGGAGGGTAAGCTGCGCCTGGACGATCCGGTGATGAAGTACCTACCCTGGTTCAAGCCGAAGCCCGCGGGCGACGATGATGGCCCCATTACCATCGAGCAGCTGCTATCGCATAGCTCAGGATTACAGCGCGAGGCCGGCGATCACTGGGTGTCCTATCAATTTCCGACCGAGGCTGAACTTCAAAGCCAGTTCGCCGACCGCCAAGCCGCGTTTCCGCCCTCGGTGCGCTGGAAGTACTCCAATCTCGCTTTCTCAATTGCCGGCATGGTGGTCGAGAAAGTGAGCGGCGAGACGTGGGCCGACTATGTCCAACGAAATATCTTCGATCCTTTGGGCATGAGCGACTCGAGCGTCGACAAGAATGTCCCCGGCTTGGCCGTACCCTACGGCCGGCGCATGCCGGACGGGTCGCGCGAGGTACTGCCCTTCATCGATTCGCATGGCATGGCAGCCGCCACCGGACTGACTTCGAACGTCGTGGATATGGCGAAATTCATGTCGGCGCAGTTTCGGCGCGGCCCGCGAGGCGGAGCGCAAATTGTCAGCAGCGGATCCTGGCGCGAGCTACTTCGTGTGCGCTCGGTGGAAGAGAACTGGCAGTCGGGGTCGGCACTCGGTTTTGACGTCAAGCGCGTCAAGGATAGGACCTATATCGGCCACGGCGGCGGCTATCCGGGCAATACGACTCAGACGCTCATTCAGCTCGACGAAAAGGTGGGCGTGATCGTTCTCACCAACACCAACGATTCGTACCCAGCCGATATCGCTCTGCAGCTGATGAACAGTGTCGGTCAGGCCGTGGCGAAGGCGGCCGCAACGAAACCCGCGGAAATTCCCTGGGATCCCGCGTGGGAACGGTTCGCGGGACTTTATCGCGGACGGGGCGGAGACCGGCAAGTGGTGTTGCTCAACAAGAAATTGATCATCGTTTCGCCCAACGCCCCGAGCTTGGACGAGCGGGTCGCCCTCGAACCCTTGGGCGGCGCACGATTTCGCTTCGTCTCGCCAACGGGCAGCGGCGTCGCGGGCGAAGTGGTGCGATTTGTCGAGCAGAACGGTCGGCCGATGCGAATGTACGAAGGGGACTCCTGGATCGATCGCGTGAATTAATCAGGCGCGAATGATCGAGGCCGCCCAGCTCGCGAACGCACCGAGCATGGCTTCATTGGTTTGAGCGGCACTGACCGCGCCGCGGGCCGGTACGTGAAAGGAATGATCGGCGTCCGGCAGCAGGCACAACGTGGCCTTCTCGCCGAGGCGTTCAATCAACGGATTCAAGAGCCCCGGTTCGGCATAGGCATCGCGCGCGCCTTGCACGAACAGCATGGGCACGGCCACGCGAGCGAGATGTTCGCCGCGCGCATCCGAAGGCTCCTTGGGAGGATGCAAGGGAAATCCGAGGAACACCAGGCCGCGCACGCCGGGCAGCGGGGCGGCTGCCTGCGCTTGCGAGGTCATGCGTCCGCCGAACGATTTCCCGCCGGCAAACAGGGGCAGCGCCGGCAAGCGCTCTTGCGCGGCGGCGACCGCCGCGCGAACCGTGGCGTGACACAGCGCCGGCGGATCGGGCCTCCTGCCGCGCTTCTCCATGTAGGGGAATTGGTAGCGCAGAGTGGCGATACCGCGCGTCGACAGATCGATCGCAAGGTTCTCCATGAAGGAATGCAGCATCCCTGCACCGGCGCCGTGCGCCACGACGAAACAGGCCGAGGCTTGGCGCGGAGCCATCAGGATACCGGATACGCACCGGGCCTCGTCGACTAGGATTTCGAGGGATTGGGTTTCGGTGCTTGCCACCATGCGGTGCGTCCCCTAACCTTCGGAGCGGCCAATAATCAACCATTCATTGAGGCGATGATGGCACGAATTTGCGTCTACGCTGGGTCGAGTTTGGGCTCGTCGCCCAAATATGCCGCAGCTGCGGCCTCGTTCGGGTCTGCCTGTGCACGACGCGGACTGGGAATTGTTTATGGCGGGGGCCATGCGGGTCTCATGGGAGCGCTGGCCGATGCCGCGCTCGCGGCCGGCGGTGAGGTCATCGGGATCATTCCCCACGCCCTGCTGATCCAGGAGCGGGCTCATGGCCGGCTCACCCAGTTGATTCCGGTTGAGACCATGCACGAGCGCAAGTACCAGATGGTGCAGATGGCGGATTGCTTTGCCGCGTTGCCTGGCGGCATCGGCACGCTGGATGAGATCGTCGAGGTGTTTTCCTGGCTGCAGCTCGGATTGCATGTCAAGCCGGTCAGCCTCTTGAACGTACAACGCTACTACGATCCCTTGGTGGAGCTGTTCGATCACATGCGCGACGAGCGATTTGTGACCCCGGGGCATCGAAACATGCTCATCGTCGAGCGCGAGGTCGAGACGCTGCTCGATCGGCTCGCCGAAACCGTGAGGAGCGCGCAATGAACAACGATCTTTGCCGCATGACGGGCGCTGAATTTCCGCTATTCGCCTTCAGTCACTGCCGCGACGTGGTCGCCGCGGTCAGCCGCGCCGGCGGCTTCGGCGTGCTCGGCGGCAGCCGCTTCACGCCGGAATTGCTGGAAATCGAATTGGATTGGATCGACCGCCACATCGATGGCAAACCCTATGGCGTCGACATTCTGGTTCCGGAGCATCAAGCCTTCGGCGCCGAGGCGAGCGTGGATGCAATGTCGGCGCAAATCTCGCCCGCGCATCGGCAGTTCATGGTCGACCTGCTGGCCCGCCACGGCGTGAGCATTTCCGTGGACGAGGTGGTGAGCAAGCGGCGCCCGCCGACCCTGACCGATGTGGGCGAGGCGCTGATGGACGTGGCGTTTCGCCATCCCATCCGCCTCATTGCCAATGCCCTAGGCATCGCACCGGCCTCGATGATCGCGCGCGCACGCGAGCACCGGGTGCCGGTGGCCGCGCTGATCGGCGCCAAGGAACACGCTCTTCGACAGGTCAACGCGGGCGTCGATATTCTGGTTGCACAGGGCGGCGAAGCCGGCGGACATTGCGGCGAGGTATCAACCTTGGTGCTCATTCCCGAAGTGATCCGCGCGGTTGAATCGACACGCAAGAAAGTGCCGGTGATCGCGGCCGGCGGCATCATGACCGGCGGACAGATGGCCGCGTGCATGGCGATGGGAGCGCAGGGCGCCTGGACCGGATCGGTCTGGCTTGCAACGCCCGAATCGGAATCCAGCACCACCTTTCGGGAGAAAATGATCGAGGCAACCTCGCGCGATACTGTTCGCTCGAAGGCGCGAACCGGCAAGCCCAGCCGTCAGCTACGCTCGAAATGGCACGATGCCTGGGAGAGACCGGACAGCCCGGCGCTGTTGCCCATGCCGCTCATGCAGATGCTGAGCTCGCCGGCACTCGCCGCGATCGACAAGTCCGCGGACGCCGGGAATCCGGCCGCCCGCGAACTGGTGACCTACTGGGTGGGGCAGGGTGTCGGCCTCATCGACAGCATCCGTTCCGCGCGGGCCGTGGTGGCCGATTTCAAGGAGGAATTCGCGGCCGCGGTCAGCTCGCTCGCCGCGACGGCGGAGGAGTAGCGGCTACTGCATCCGGTCGAGGGCCGGAAAGTGCTTTCTCGCGTAACTCAACACCTGTGCGTCGGTGGGGTGATCGGCATTTTGGACCGCCACGATGGACTTCCCCAGCTGCGGATACTTCTCGCGCAAGTAGCTTGCGAATTCCTGCTTCGTTTGCGCGGGGCCGATCAGCAGGATCTCGTGTACGCCGCTCAGCGCCTGGGCGACATCCTCGAAGAAATGATGATCGGCCGGAGATTTATGACCGCCGTGCGCAGTCTTGCGGCTGTGGATACGCTGGTGCTGGTCTTTCGCGTGCACCGCGACTTCCTTTTGGTCCGTCGGGCTGAATTGCCAGGTGGTGGCGTTTTGATGATCAATCCAAACAACGGCGTGATAGTGCGGCATGTCGGCCTCCGATTCTGTCGGCAGTCTATCAGCTCTTGGTGATGTGCTTGATTGCAGCGGCGAGAGAACGCGCGCCGGCGGCGTAATCATTCCACGGCGCAAGTTTAGCCAGGATCTTCGGTGCGGTTCTCACCGTGAACGCCTTCGGATCAAGGCCCTTCTTCACTTCCCGCCACGAAATGGGCATCGACACCGGCGCGCCTGCGCGCGCGCGCGGCGAGAGCACCGCCACCGCGGTCGCAATGCGGTCATTTCTCAAGTAGTCCAGAAAAATTTTCCCGACGCGCTGGCTCTTCGACATGTTGTCAAGATAACGATCGGGATTGTCCTGTGCCATTTGCGCGCAGACCAGGTGGGCAAAATTCTTGGCGACCGGCCATTTGACCGCCTGCTTGCCCACCTTGAGCGGCGTGACCACGTGCAGGCCCTTGCCGCCGGTGGTTTTGCAGAACGACACCAGTCCTACTTTTTCCAGTCGTTCACGAATCTCTTGTGCTGCGGCGATCACCGCATCGAATTTCACATCCGGCGCCGGGTCCAGATCGAAAACCAACCGGCCGGCGCATTCGGGATTGCCCGGCGCCCCATTCCAAGGATGAAGTTCCAGCGCGCCGATTTGCGCGACCGCGGCCAGCGCTTCGAGGCGGTCGATTTGCACGTACGCCTCTTTGTCGCCGCGTACCTTCGCCAGATCGAACAGATCGGACATACCGGCCATCGCATGCCGTTGAAAAAATTGCTGGCCGCCCACCCCATCGGGCGCGCGTAGCAAGGAGCAGGGCCGGCCGGCGAGATGCGGCAGCATCCATTCGCCCACGCTTTCGTAGTAGCGTGCCAGGTCCATTTTCGTCACCGGCTTGCCGTCGCCCGCATCCGGCCACAGCGGCTTGTCGGGTTTCGATATGGAGACGCCCATGACGGTCGACTTGTCCGAACCCTTCGCGGCGTTGGCGCGATTCGCCGGAACGCGCTTGCTCGACACGCTCGCCGGCCGCGGCGTTCGGGCCGGCGCCGCGGTCGCCACCGGGCTCGCTCCCGGCACCTCGGCCACCACATCGTGGGCATCCTTATCCTCGCGCAGTCCCTTGAAGGCGGCCTCGCGGATCATTCCGGATTCGGTCCAGCCGGCGAACTCGATTTCGGCGACCAGATCCGGCTTCAGCCAGCGTACGTTTTTTTCCTTCGGCGGCGCATCGGCCCCCTCGAAGGGGCTGGTGGAGCGCGTTAGCTTTTCCAGCTTCGGCGACAGAGTTCTGGCCACGGCCTGTCCGTAGCCGGTCCCGATGCGCCCCGCATACACGAAGCGGCCGTCGCGATAGATGCCGGCGAGGAGCGAGCGAACGCTGCCGTCCTCGGATGTCCAGCCGCCGAGGACGACTTCCTGTCCGGCGCGGCACTTGGTTTTGGCCCAGGCATCGCCGCGTCCCGAACGGTAGGGCTCATCCAGTCTTTTCGAGACGATGCCCTCGAGTCCCATCTTGCAGGCCGACGCCAGCACGGCCTCGGCATTGGATTCAATATGCGCGACGAAGCGAATGCGCGTCGCGTCTCGAGCGCCCAGAAGCTTTTCAAGGCGCGCCTTGCGCTCCTTGAGTGGCAGCGCGCGCAGATCCTCCCTGTCCTGGAACAACAGATCGAACGCATAGAGAACAAGGTCCTCGGATTTCTCCGCCGCCAGCGCCGCCTGCAGTGCGCCGAAGCTCGGCAGTTGGCGCTCATCCAGCGC
>DASXNX010000181.1:0-28862 GCA_036494725.1 Steroidobacteraceae bacterium | reverse complement strand
CATTGCCGATGGCATGAAGCCGATGGAGGCAACGCGCCAGGCCATGCGCGAGGTCACGGGACCGATCATCGCCACCGCACTGGTGCTGTGCGCCGTGTTCGTGCCGACCGCCTTCATCAGCGGGCTGACCGGCCAGTTCTATAAGCAGTTCGCCTTGACCATCGCCATCAGCACGGTGATCTCGGCGTTCAACTCCCTCACGCTTTCCCCGGCGCTCTCCGCGCTACTGCTCAAGGAACACGGCGCGGCGCCGGATGGGGCAACGCGCATCCTGAATCGCTTGCTCGGTGGTTTCTTCGGGCCCTTCAACCGGCTGTTCGCGCGGTTTTCATCCGGCTATGTGGGCGGCGTCGGCCGCGTGATTCGCGGCGGGGGCGTCATGCTCGTTCTGTACGCCGGACTGATTGCTCTGACCTGGGTCTCTTTCGCGCACACTCCGACGGGCTTCATTCCCGCACAGGATAAGCAGTACCTGGTGAGCTTCGCGCAGCTCCCCGATGCCGCAACGCTCGATCGCACCGAGGCGGTGATACGGCGCATGGATGAGATCGCGCTCAAGCAGCCGGGGGTGGATCACGCGGTCTCCTTCCCGGGCTTGAGCATCAACGGATTCACCAACAGCCCCAACTCCGGCATCGTGTTCGTAGCGCTCAAGCCCTTCGATGAGCGCAACTCCAAAGCCTTGTCGGCCGGTGCGATCGCCGCGGCGCTCAACCAGCAGTTCGGCAAGATACAGGAGGCCTACATCGCCGTGTTCCCGCCGCCTTCGGTCAATGGCCTCGGGACCATCGGCGGTTTCCGCATGCAAATCGAGGATCGGGCAGGTTTAGGGTTCGAGGAGCTGTACAAACAAACGCAGAACTTGCTGGCCAAGGGCTACCAAACCCCATCGCTACAGGGCCTGTTCTCCAGCTACCAAGTCAACGTCCCACAGATCGATGCCGATGTCGATCGCGAAAAAGCGAAATCCCAAGGCGTATCGGTCCAGGAACTCTTTGACACCATGCAGGTGTACTTGGGCTCTCTTTATGTAAATGACTTCAACGCCTTCGGCCGCACCTATCCCGTGACGGCGCAGGCGGAACCGAATTTTCGGCTGCAGGCCGAAGACGTCGTGAAATTGAAGACCCGCAACGCCGCCGGCGACATGATCCCGTTGGGATCTTTCGTGACGGTCAAGCGCTCCTCGGGTCCGGACCGCGTCATGCACTACAACTCCTACCCCACCGCCGAGATCAACGGCGGCCCCGCACCGGGTTTCAGCTCGGGCCAGGCGCAGGCTGCGATCGAGCAACTGGCGCGGCAAGAGTTGCCGAACGGCATGAGCTTCGAGTGGACCGAGCTGACCTATCAGCAGATCATCGCCGGCAACACCGCGGTGCTCATCTTTCCGCTGGTCGTGCTCTTGGTGTTCCTGGTGCTCGCCGCCCAGTATGAAAGCCTGACCTTGCCGCTGGCCGTCATCCTGATCATGCCCATGGTGCTGTTGTCGGCCATCACCGGCATTGCGCTCACTCACGGCGACAACAATATATTCACGCAGATCGCCCTGATCGTGCTGGTTGGCCTGGCCAGCAAGAACGCCATCCTGATCGTCGAGTTCGCGCGGGACCAGGAGCTCGAAGGCGTGCCGCCGCTGCAAGCGGCCCTGAACGCGGCCCGCCTGCGGCTGCGGCCGATTCTGATGACATCGCTGGCCTTCATCATGGGCGTGGTGCCACTGGTCCTTTCCACCGGCGCCGGCGCCGAGATGCGCCATGCCATGGGCATCGCCGTGTTCTCGGGAATGTTGGGCGTGACTTTCTTCGGGCTCATCTTGACGCCGCTCTTCTATGTCCTGGTTCGCAAGCTCTCGCGGCGCGCGCGCCTGGCCAACGCCGGCGCCCCGCCGGTTCTCGAGCATCGCGCGCTCGGCGATGAGACCGGCTGATGGGCGCTAAAGCAGAGGATCGCATCATGAAAAATGCATTTGCAATCGCCTTGGGATCGCTGCTGCTGGCCGCCTGCGCCGTGGGTCCCAATTACCGGTCGCCGCCGATCGCTCCCGCTCACGTGCAGAACGCCGAGTCGAGCGCATTTGTCGTGCAGACTCCGGAAGCGCTGTGGTGGCAGCAGTTCGAGGATGCCGAGCTCGACAACCTCGAGGGCCGAGCGCTGGCAGCCAATCTGGAGCTACGCTCCGCCTATGATCGCGTCAGAGCCGCCCGCGCCGTCTTTGTCGAAAGGAATTTCGACTATGCACCGCATGTGCCATTGGACGCCTCCTACTCGCACTTCGAGCAGCAAGAGCCGGGTTTCGGTCCTGCCCGCATCGACGCGCAAAGCGCGAGCTTGGGGTTTGATGCCAGCTGGGAGATCGACCTCTTCGGTCATGTGCGCCGCTCGGTCGAGGCCGCCAAAGCGGACTTGGGTGCGGAGCGCGCCAATTATCAAGACGCACAAGTGACCGTGGCCGCCGAGGTGGCGCGCAATTACTTCGAACTTCGCGGAGCGCAGCGGCGCCTCCTCGTGGCGCGCGAGAACTTGAGCACGCAACATCAAACGCTCAAGCTGACCGAACTGCTGGATGAGTCGGGCCGCGGCGCGGAACTCGATGTACAGCGCAGCCGCGCAAGCCTGAAGGCCACGGAAGCCACGATTCCGCCCCTCGAAGCGACCGAGAAGCAGGCGATGTACCGCCTGGCTGTGTTGCTTGGGCAGCGCCCAGGCGAACTGGATGTAGAACTGGCTCCGGCCGAGATTGCAACCTACGCCAAGGTGCTGCCGATCGGCGATGCGAGTGCACTGCTGCGCCGGCGGCCCGATGTTCGTGCCGCGGAACAGCAACTGGCCGCGGCGACGGCGCGCGTCGGGGTGGCCACGGCCGATCTCTTTCCGCGCGTCAACGTCACCGGCTTCATTGGTTTCCTATCGGGCGATGTGGGGCGGCTGTTCAGCACGACCTCGGGCAACGATGCGCGCGCCTGGTCCGTCTCGCCGACGGTGAGCTGGGCGGCTTTCGATCTTGGCTCCGTGCACGCGCGCTTGCGCGCGAGCGAAGCTCAATCCGATGCGGCGGCCGCCAACTACGAAAAGGTGGTGCTGAGCGCGCTCGAGGATACCGAGAACAGTTTCGTGGCGTACAGCGCCAATCAATCGCAGCTGAAGAGCCTGACCGAACAAGCGCAGGCCTCGCGCCGCGCCGCGCAGCTCGCCGACATCCGCTACCGCGAAGGGGTCGCGGATTTCCTGGTGCTGCTCGACGCGCAGCGCACGCAGCTCGATGCCGAGGATTCGGTGGCGCAGGCGCAGACGGCCGTTAATGTGTCCGTTGTCGGGATCTACAAATCCCTCGGCGGCGTGGGCCAGCCGCTGAACGATGGGGCGCCGACACTGGCGCGTGCGCCATGAGCATCGGTCCCGCCGTGGCCGCAGTCGGGGGTTCGGATTTTGCCGTGCGCACCCTCGAAGTGGTCTACGCCCTCAGTTTGTTCGGCGCGATCGGTGCGCTGCCCGCGTTGCTGAGGCTGGTTGCGCAAACGGTCGGCTATGCCAAATCAAGCAGGCGCGGCGCAACGCCACCGCTGCGGCGAGGCTTACTGATCGCCTTTGCCGCGAGCCTTCTTGGCCTGCAAGGCTGCGCTCACACGATGATCGGTTCGCGAGCGCCGAATCGCGGTGGTGAGCCGAACACGATACGCACGCTCGGCACCGACGGTACATTTTCCGATTTGTCCGAACAGAGCGTCGCACGGCGAGTGCAGGCGCTGCGCGGCGGTGAAGCCGTGGCCATCCTGGCCCTGTCCGGGGGCGGTGCCGACGGCGCCTTCGGCGCCGGTGCGCTGGTCGGTCTGACCCGCGCGCAGTCACGCTCGCAATTCGAGGTGGTCTCAGGTGTGAGCGCCGGCGCCCTGATTGCCCCGTATGCCTTTTTGGGTCCCGCGTGGGATGCTCAGCTGGTCGAGATCTATACCACCGGTCAGGCGCAACACTTGCTGCAACCGCGCGCCTTAGGCGCGCTGTTTGGATCGAGCATCTACAGCGGAACCCCGTTGCATGAACTGGTGGATCACTACGCCACGGATGCCGTGATTCAAGCCGTGGCGCACGAGGCGGCGGCCGGACGCCTGCTGCTGATCGTCACCACCGACGTGGAGACCGGGGAGCCGGTCGTTTGGGATCTCGGCTCGATCGCCATGAACGGCGGTCAGAGCGCCAGAGCGTTGTTCCGCGATGTGCTGGTGGCTTCCGCCAGCGTGCCGGGGATGTTTCCGCCGGTCGTCATCCGCGTCAACGAACAACGAGCGATCTTTGAGGAAGCGCACGTCGACGGCAGTGTTTCAGTGCCGTTTTTCGTTCTCTCCGGGTTCAACGATCGTTCGCACGGGCCGAAGGTGTACGTGATCGTCGACGGACAATTGAGCGAACCGTCTCTCGCGGTGCCGCTGCGAGCGAGGTCGATCGTATCGCGGAGCGTCGCCACGGGCATAAACCACATGACGCGCACCATGCTTGAATTGACCGCGTCGAATGCATACCAACAAGGCGCGGAGTTGCTCTATTCCGCCATACCCTCGCGCTACCCCACGGCGGCCGCCTTCGACTTTCGCGCCGGCACCATGCGCTCGCTGTTCGAATACGGCTATGAATGCGCGCGCGCCGGGCGTCTGTGGATTTCGGCGCCCGGTGTGGATCGCCCCGCCGATCCCGACCAGGGGTTGGCGGCGCAGCGCATTCCGTGCCCGGTCGATGATGAATTTCTGGCCTATGTTCCCGCCACAGTCAACGCGAGCCCACAGGGCGGAAGGTGAACGAGATGTTATTCGACGATGTGCTCATGGCGATGACGTTAGGCGGCCTTTTCCTATCCGCCATTTACATTGGCGCCGAATTTGGGGAAGCGCGGCGTCGACGCAATTCGGAACGGCGCCGCAAAGAAGCGACATTTTATTGAGGAGTACCGGTCATGACCGAACATCGCAACCACACCCGACAAGCGCCGCAGCAGACGGACTATAGCGCCGCCGTTGCGAGAGCGGTCGAATGGCTGGGCGATCGTTACCTGCTGGCGAAACCGCTGACGCACTCACATCAGCGGATTCGCCATGCGTCAGGCGTCAATGGTCAGCATTGAGGCCGCCGGGTAACGCGCTCCCGCCACCGGCCGCTCACGCAAGATGCCATACAGCCGCTCGAGGTGAGCGTCGTCCAGGCGCACCAGCACCGACAAGGCATTTTCCTTGAGACGCTTGATGCTGCGCGTGCCCGGAATCGGCACGATGTAGGGTGCGCAGTCGAGCAGCCAGGCGAGCGCGACCTGCGCAGGCGTGTAATTTCCTTCGCGCGCGATCTGCGATACGACTTCCACCAGTTGCAGGTTGCCGGCGAAATTCTCACTCGAGAATCGCGGGCTGTTGCGCCGGTAGTCGGCCGCATCGAGATCCTCGGGATTTTTGAACGCGCCGGTCAAAAAGCCGCGGCCCAGCGGGCTATAGGCGACGACGCCGATATCGAGTTCCTCGCAGGCCGGCAGGATGGTGGCTTCCAGATCGCGCGACCAGAGTGAATATTCGCTCTGCAGCGCGCTGATGGGGTGCACTTGGGCCGCGCGCCGGACGGTGCTCGCCGAGGCTTCCGACAGGCCGAGATAGCGCACCTTGCCGGCCTTGACCAATTCCGCCATGGCGCCGACCGTTTCCTCGATGGCAACCTTCGGATCGACGCGGTGTTGGTAGTACAGATCGATATGATCGACACCGAGGCGCTGTAAACTGGCATCGCAGGCTGCATGCACGTACTCGGGCGTTCCGTTGATGCCGAGAAATGCACCGTCGGAACCGCGCACATTGCCGAACTTGGTGGCGAGCACGACATCATCGCGGCGCCCGTTCAAGACCTTCGCCAGGAGACGCTCGTTGGCGCCGACGCCGTACATATCGGCGGTATCGAGGAAGTTGATGCCGATATCGAGCGCGGCGTTGAGCACGCGCAGGTTGGTGGCTTCATCGGATGGGCCGTAAAAATCCGACATTCCCATACAGCCGAGCCCGATGGCGGAGACCTCAAGACCTTGTGAGCCGAGTTTGCGTCGCGGAATCTTCATGGTTAGCTCCTCAAGGGGGGTGATGCGTTGCATGCTAGACAGCGGGGCCGCCACGACGTTAGATCATTACTGTTCGGCTCTTGCCTAATCCTGCAATCGGCGTGATTCTAGGTATCACTCGGCGCGGCGGCCGATTACCATGCGCCAATCACTCGGGGACCAAGATAGCCATGTTCGACAGCAGCTTGCAGAGAATTCGCGAGTTTACCGCCGTTGCCGAGAAGCAGCAGGAACTGTCGGCGCGAGTTGCCCGATTGGCGCCTTTCGACGGTACTCATCAATCGGCACTGCCGTCGCTCGTCCTGACTCGCGGCAGCAAGCCGACCACCTGCATGCCGACCGTCTACCAGCCCTGCCTGGGGATCGTGGTGCAGGGTCGCAAGCGCGCGGTACTGAACGACGAAGTCTTCCACTACGACGCGCTGAACTACTTGGTTGTGTCCGTGACCTTGCCGGCCATGGGCCAGGTCATCGAAGCAAGCCCCGAGCACCCGTACCTGTCGCTACGCCTGAACCTCGACCTGGAGGAAGTCGCGCGCCTCGTGCTGCAACTGGGCAACCGAGCATCGTCCCCGATCACCGCCGATCGCGGTTTGTTCGTCGCGCGCTTGGATGAACCATTGCTCGATGCCGTACTCCGGATGGTGAAGCTGCTCGATACTCCGGAAGACATCGAAGTGCTGGCACCGGTGGTGCAGCGCGAAATCTACTATCGCATTTTGCGCGGCGATCTCGGATCGCGCCTGCTCGATCTGGCGCAAAGCGAGGGCGGCAACCATCGAGTCGTGCGCGCCATCGAGTGGCTCAAGCAGCATTATGCGGCGCCGCTGCGCATCGAGGAGCTAGCCGGCGTCGTGCACTTGAGCCCATCGGCGCTGCATCACCGTTTCAAGGCGGTGACCGCCATGTCGCCGCTGCAGTATCAGAAACATCTCAGGCTGCACGAAGCCAGACGCCTGATGTTCGCCGACGGCGTCGAGTGCGCCACCGCGGGGCACCGTGTCGGCTACGAAAGTGCCTCACAGTTCAGCCGCGAATACCGGCGCTTGTTCGGCGCCCCGCCGCGCTCGGAGATCGCACGCCTGCGTGAAGCCGGCCTGTTTGGATAGGGCAACATCCAAACCGGCCCCGCTGATGCCGTCAGCGGCCTTTAGTTGTCCGCTTTTTGGCGTACAGCTTTTCCGCCGTTTCGCGCCAACTGTCTGTTGCATCATTGAATAGTGCCGATACTTGCTGCCGCAGCCAGCGGTGCCGGGAATCTTGGTGATAGCGCCGGTGCCAATGCTGATTGACCTCAAATGTCCCGGGGTTGAAAGGCAACGGCACGAGCTTAACCTTATGGCGCGCGAACCAAACTGCAACCGCGAGCGGGACTGTCGCGACAAGATTTGTGTTCTCAACAATCGCCGGGAGACTTAAATGGTGCGGCGTACGAAGGACCACCCTGCGCTTGATCCCCTTTCGCCGCAGCAGGGATTCAAACAAACGTCCGGTGCGGGAGGGAGAACTTACTTCGACGTGACCAAGCTCGCTGAAGATGGTGGTGCTCATGACGCCCGCATCGAGGGGATGATCGCGCCGGATAATGCAGGCGAACGTGTGCGAATACAGTCGTTGGCGGAAGAATAGCTCGCCCGTCAATTCCGGGAAATAGCCCAGCGCCAAGTCGACCTGTCCGCTGCTCAACGCCTGTTGCACCTGCTCTTCCGGCAGCGATTCACAGCGCACGTTCACGCTTGGGGCGATGTTCTGCAAATGATTGAGCAGCCGCGGCAGGAAGACCATCTCCGCCAGGTCGGTCATGGCAAAACTGAATTCGGTATGCGAGTCCGCCGGAGCAAATAGCGGCTGCTGCGAAATGCCTTCTTCGAAAGTTGCCAGTGCGACGCCGGCAGCATCGATCATGCGGCGGGCATAAGGACTGGGCACCATTCCTCCGCTGGTGCGCACAAATAGTTGATCGTCGCTGTAGCGGCGCAGCCGTGCGAGGGCTGAGCTGAACCCTGATTGGCTCATGTGCAAAAGCTCCGCGGCCCGCGTTACGTGGCGTGTGCGCTCAAGTGCAAGGAGCACCCGAAGAAGATTTAAGTCGAACGGCGGCTTTTCCACCCTGATCGTTTTAATAGATGACGCCCTCCGTTATATCGTATTGCACGATAATACGCGTCGACTAAGATAGATGAAATGCGCGCCGAAGCCTCCCCTTACTCGCTTTACACGGACGATCCACCGCCGGGCGCGGCGAGCGTCGACATCGACCCTTTCAGCGTCGAATTTTTCGCCGACCCCTACCCCAATCATGCCAACCTGCGCGACGCAGGAACTGTGGTTTGGCTATCGCGCTACAGCATCGCCGCGGCCGCCCGCTACCGGGAGGTTCGCGAAGCGCTGTTGGATTACAAGACGTTCTCTTCGGCTCACGGCGTAGGCCTTGCCGACTTCGCCCGGCACGGTCGCTTCCGCCTTCCCAGCCTCATTCTCGAGGCGGACCCCCCGACACATACCCGTTCACGCGCGGCGCTGACCAAAGCCTTATCTCCCGCCGTGATGCGCTCGCTGCGCGAGCGCTTTGCCGCCGTAGCGGACGAGATGGTCGCGGCGCTGGTTGCCAAAGGTCAATTCGACGGATGTGCGGAGCTGGCAGAAGCCTTTCCGTTACGGGTGTTTCCGGACGCCATTGGTATGCGCCCCGAGAACCGTCACAACCTGCTGCCGTATGGCGATATGGTCTTCAACTCTTTCGGACCGGCCAACGAATTGTTTCAGGCAGCGGCAGTACGTGCAAAGGAAGTGTTCCCCTGGGTCGAGGCGGAGGCCTTGCGCGAACACCTGAAACCGGACGGTTTCGGCATGATTCTCTACCAATGTGCCGATGCCGGAGAGATCACCCACGATGAGGCACACAAATTGGTTCGAGCGATGCTCACGGCCGGCGTGGATACCACAGTCAACGGTATCGGCGCGGCGCTTTTTGCCATGGCGCGATTCCCGGATCAGTGGGACAGGATGCGCGCCGATCCTGCCCGACTCGCCCGGGCGGCATTCGAGGAAGCCATTCGCTTCGAGTCTCCGGTCCAGACATTTTTTCGGACCACCACGCGATCGACGGAATTGGGAGAAGTCACGATCGAAGCGGGCAGAAAAATCCTGCTCTTCCTGGGAGCCGCGAACCGCGATCCGCGTCAATGGGAGTTTGCCGATGACTACAACATCGAGCGCAACGTCATAGGCCATGTCGGATTTGGCGCCGGCATCCACGTTTGCGTCGGTCAGCTGCTCGCGCGATTGGAGGGTGAGGTCGTTCTGCGGGCGCTCGCTCAGCATGCGAGCCGCATTGATCTCGCCGGCGCGCCGGAGCGGCGATTCAACAACACCTTGCGCGGCCTCAAGCACTTGCCGCTTCGCGTCACCGGAATCTAGCGACGGAGGCGTCAGGCCGCCCAGGGCTCCAAAAAACCCCACAAGGCCAGCTGGACAGCGAGGGCACCGAAGAGGGTGCCGGTTACCGAAAAGCGCAGCTTGCGCCAAAATCCCCAACCCTTGTCTCCCCGCCAAGCGAACGGCAGAGCCAGGAGAACGCCGGCGCTGAGCAGCGAAGCACACAGGGCCGCGCTCGAAGCGCTCACCAGGGGAATGCCCGGCCAGTCAAAGACCAGGTGGGCCTTGTTTCCCAAACCGCCGGCGAACACCGCGCCGGCGCCGAGGGCGATCAGCCAACAGGCGGCGGCCAGGCGCTGCGCGACATTCAGTCCACGTTGCATGCTTGTGGCGGGCAACGCTCTTCGGAATCGGATCGCCGCTCCGATCAGCGTGGCGGCGGCGGCCGCGCCGGCGAGCAGTACGGCCAGCAAGAGCACATTGCGCCGGTAGATCAACCCCGCGCGATGAAACGAAGCGGTTCCGCCTTGCCGATACCAATCCACGGCTGCTCCGTCGCGGATCGCGAAATCCGTGGTCTGCGGCCCATCAACGGCCTGAAAATGCCCGGGCCGTCCGGCCGGGGTCCATGTTTCGGCATTCTCCCCGCTCTGCGTGACGAGATAGCCGTCTGGCGTGACCTCAACCGATGCCTGGCCAATCATCAGCCAGATGAATTTCTCGAGCCCGGAGAACGGACGGCGATTCTGCAGGTAGGTGCCTGCGTAAACAGCAGCGCCGGCCGCAAGCTCCGGCGAACCACTTCGGGATGGTCCCGGCGGGGCCGCGTAGAAGTGCCCAACGATCAGCTGCGGCAACTCCTGCACGAGTTGCTGCCCGGTATCGGTATTGGTCGAGACGAAGACGCCCAGTCCAAGTGAGGGAATCGTGACCAGGTTTGAATGGAACCAAAGCGTGTCGCCGTCGTGCCCATAACCTGTGAAGCCACCCGGCAAGGGAGTCTCCAGGAAACCGTGGTCCACTTCCCCGCCGCTCGGCACGGGAAGCGCGATCGGAGTGCGAAAAGCCAATGCCGTGGCCGGGCTATAAATCCGCTGGCCGTTCAGTTCGCCGTCGCCCAACATCATGAGCATGTAACGGGCCATGTCGCTTGCCGCAGTGGAACCGCCTCCGGCGGGCGCAACTTGGATTAGCCACTCCGGGGGCTCGACCTTCAGCGCGGTATCCGTCCAGTGGTAGGCGGCCGAGACGTCCACCGCGAGCGCGGGCGACATCGGCGCCGGCAGATCGGCGCGCGGTGGGTAAGGCTCGCGGAAGCTGGTGTGGCTCATGCCAAGCGGCGCAACGATCTGCCGCTCGATCACATCCTGAAAACTTGCACCTTCCAAGTGGGAGACGGCTTCGCCCGTGACCATCACGCCGAAATTGGAATAAGCCGGTGTGGTGCCGGGCGAAAAAACGCGCTTCGGCGAGAAGCGCTGGAGCTGCACGGCCAGAGGGCGAATTTGCGCGCTCGTTTCGGCAAACATGTGATCGAGGACGCGATCTTCAAAGCCAGGCGTATGGCTCATCAAGTCGCGAAGCTCCACGGGCCGCCAACCGGGCACCGCTGGGATCCTCAGATCCGTTGGAAGGTAATCGTTGATTGGTTGGTCCAATTGCATGCGACCGGCCTCGACTTCCTTCATCGCGGCGATCCAGGTGAAGGTTTTTGAGATCGAGCCGATGCGAAACAACGTGCGGTCGGGGTCAACCGCCCGGCCGGGGCCGGCGAAGCCGTAGCCCTTTTTCAGCGCCACCTGGCCATTCTGGACGACGGCGAGCGTGACGCCGGCAATGTGGTCGCGCGCCATCGCCGCGCCGACGATACCATCCACAAACGGCTCGAGTTCGGCCGGCGGGATCGGCGTCCCCGCTGCGAGCGGACGCTCGAGTGCAGCGGCCGCATCGGCCAGACCCATGACCACCGCGATCGACAACAGCACACGGCCCAGCTTGACGGCCCGCGAAACTAAAACGTGTAGGCTCACGATGATGCTGCTCCGGCCTCGGTGCCGAACACGAGCACGCGTGCCTCGGGCCCCAGTTCGAGGCGCTTGCGAAGCGCCTGCTGTTTCACAACTTCCAGCAGACCGGCCAGGCCTGCCGCGCCCGATGGTCCAACCTCGATTGGGAATCCGGCGGCGGATCCGCTGTGCAGCTGCGTGAGCGCATCGCGCGCCGCGTCATCGCCGATGGTGATGAACGCGTCCGCCCGCTGGTGCAAAATCGTCCAGGCGACAGGCGATGCCTCGCCACAAGCCAACATTTCCATGATGGTCCTCTGGTCGCCCCCGATGCGTGCCGCCCTGCCGGCTCGGGCGCTTTGCATGAGACAGGCAGCGGTCTCAGGTTCGACGACGATGAGGGTCGGCCGCTGCGGCCCGAACGCTTCGGCGAGCGAGCCGGCGATCGCGGCGGCAAGTCCGCCGACGCCGCCCTGAACGAATACATGCGTGGGAGCGCGGCCGTCGAATTGATCGAGCAGCTCGAGTGCCATGACGGCATATCCTTGGATGATCTCGGCGGGCACTTGTTCGAAATCCGCCGTGCTGGTATCCGCGATCAACACCCAGCTCGAATCGCGAACCGCCTCGCGCGCGACGCGCACCGAGTCATCGTAGGTCCCGGGGGTTCGGCGAACTTCTGCGCCCTGATTGCGAATCGCCGCGGCTTTGTGCTCGGGCGCATGTGCGTGCATGAAGACGACGCAGCGACAACCAAACTGCCTGGCCGCATGGGCGACCGCCAACCCGTGGTTGCCATCCGTGGCACAGCACAAGGTGAGTGCCGCCAATTCGGCCGCATGCCGGCCGTTGTAAATATCGGAGAGGGCCGCATCGATGCCGAATTGTCCGCGGAGCCGGCGCCGTAGTTCGCAACCGGCCGCGTAGCCGCCGCCGAGAGCCTTGAAACTGCCGAGCGAGAAGCGCGCTGCCTCGTCCTTGTACGCAATTTCGCGCAAGGCGCACGCCTGGGCGAGTGCACTCAAGGCACGTAACGGCGACGTTTTATATCCGTCCCAGCGGCGCATCTCCGCCAGCGCCTGCGCGGCTCCTTGCAGCGACACCACACGCCGCTCCGCGGCCGAATAGGGCCCGCGATGCGACATTCGATTCAGCACGAGTTCCATGGGGCTGGAAGTTCGCCCTTAGGTAACTACCATGCCCACTGCCACTCGTTGGCCGACGAGCGGCAGCCTCCGTCATTCCAGCCAAGCCAGGCACGTCCGTGCACGAATTGTCCCGAATGGGCGCCGGTTGGCTTGCTGTCCAACAAGGCGAACTGGCCGTTCACCAGGACGTCGCTGACGCCGGTGGCGAGTTGATCCGGCCGGGCATAAGTTGAGTGATCTTGAATCTTCTGCGGATCGAACACGACAACGTCGGCGAAATAGCCGGCTTTCAAGAGACCACGTCGCTTCAAGGAAAGGTTTGCCGCCGGCAGGGCCGTCAGACGATGAATCGCATCGCTCAAGGTCAGCGCCTTGTCGTCGCGAACATAGGTGGCCAGGAGTTTGGCGAAATTTCCGTAGGCGCGAGGATGCGATTGGGATTTGAGAAACACGCCCTCTGGCGCGGCTGCCTGTTCATCCGATCCGAAACTCATCCACGGCAGCGTGGTCTCTTTGCGCACATTATCTTCCGACATCACGAAGTAGATCACGCCGACACGGCTTCCGTCCTCGACGACCAGGTCCATGGCCGTTTCCTCGGGGCTTTTGTGCCGCATGCGCGCGACCTCCGCCAGGGATTTGCCGGTGAGAGGCTTAAGCTCGTCGTTCTTGAATGCCGCCAGAATCATCCCGTCCGGTCCGGCTTTCGGATACAAATTCTCATAATCAGCGTGCTCATCGTCCATCTCCTTGACGACTCGCGCCCGCGCCGCGGGGTCCTTCAATCTATTTATCCAGGCGTCGAGACCACCCTCGCGCACCCACGGCGGCATCACGGCATCCAGGCCCGTGCCGCCGGCCGTGTAGGTGTACATATCGGCACTGATGCGAATGCCGGAGGCCCGGGCTGCCTGCACTCTCTCGATCACCGCATCGAGCTTGGGCCAATTGGACTTCCCGCCCGCCTTCAGATGATAAATCTCGGCCGGCGCGCCGCTGCGTCGCGCGATGGCGATGGTTTCATCCACGGCTTCAAGGAGGCGGTCGCCTTCGCTGCGCATATGCGTGATGTAGATGCCGCCGCACATGCCGGATTCGGTCGCCAGAGCGACGAGTTCGTCTGTTTTCGCGAACGTCGCGGGAGCGTAGATGAGCGCCGAGGAAACACCGAGAGCGCCCTCTTGCATGGCCTGGCGCACCAGAATCCGCATCTGCTGCAATTGCTGTGCGCTGGGTTGCAGGTCATCTTCGCCGAGCACAAAATCGCGAACCGTGGTCGCCCCAACGAAGGAAGCGATGTTCAGCGAGATTCCCGCCCGCTCTCTGCCGGCCAGGTATTGGCCAAGGGTGCGCCAGTCGATGGGGTACTTGATATCGGATTGCTCGGCGGTATTGCGCACCGCCATCGAGTCGGTCAACGGCCCCATGGAGTCGCCCTCGCCCATGACCTCGAGAGTTACCCCCTGAAATAGATCGCTCTGCTCGCGGCCATCCACGAACACACTTTCCTCGGCGTGGCTCAGCATGTTGATGAAACCGGGGGAGACCGCCTGACCATGGGCCTCGACGATTTTTTTGGCGCTCATCTTGCGAGGCTTGCCCACGTAGGCGATCGAATCACCCCGGATGGCAACATCGCCAACGTAAGGCGGCCGACCGGTTCCGTCGTAAATCTGCCCGCCCCTGATGAGCACGTCGTAGGCCGCCTCTGCAGCGCCCGCCTCGGCACCGAGCGCCAAGAAAAAAGTGGCTATGGTCGAGGCGAAACCCCAGGTAGAGCGCCGGGTGTTCATTTCCTCATATCCATCACCGCACCGATGATGACATCCGGGCGATCGTGGGCCACATCGTGCGAGCTTCGGTCCGCGACGACGAGTCGCCGATTGCTCGCCGCGCGCGCAAATTGCGCTTGAGCGTCGCGCCACCACTGGGCGGCAGCTGCGTCCGCAGTCGGCGTGTTCGCTTCGAACGGCGTTTTTTCCGACACGATGACGATGGCCGGCACCCGCGCGGGCCAAGTCACCTTATGAAAGGATCGCGAGGTCTCGACGAATGAGGCTGACAGCGCCAGGAGCTGGCGCCCGGGCTTTGAGGGAGGAGCGGCTTTCACCTCCGCGATCACCGGTGCATACAAGGCCTTTTGTTTGGCGATCATATCTTCCGTATAGAAGTCCGGAATCGACGCGTCAACCAGCACGACCCCGGAAAACCACTCCGGGTGCCGGCGCGTTAAATAGGTCGCAATCTGCCCCGCGAGCGAATGCGACACCAAGATCACATGATGAGTCGCGCCCAGCTTCTGCAGGCCACAGGCAAGGTCATCTGTTGCGCTGCGCGGACTCCACGGGCCCGGAACCTCGTCGCTGTCGCCCATTCCCGCGCGATCATAGGTAATGATCATCGATCCGGTGCGTTGTGCAAGCTGTGGAACCAAGCTGTTCCAGTACGATGAATCATTCCCGCCCCCTGCATCGAGAACGATGGCGGGGAGGCTGCCGGGCGTGATGTGGAAAGCGAGCTTATGCCCCGCGCATTTGATCAGCCGGGCGGGTACTTGAGTTGAATCGGCGGTTGCCCGCTGTGCCGCCAGCAATGACAAACACGCGCATAGCAAAATCAGAGCGGTCGAACGCATATCTTTATTTGAAACCTCTGGAAATGGAGCGCCGATCATTCGAATCTAAGAATACGCTTAGGAACCTTATTGGGACCATATATCCCATATAGAGATTTGTCAACACGATGGGATCAAGCGGAAAAACTGCGTCGCGCTTTAGCACGCCGACGCCTCGAACAATCGCTACAATCGCCGGGCGAGGGCTGAAGCAATCTTGAACGGAGTTGACGAGGATGCGGGCCGATGAATGACAACACCCCGACGTTAGGAAGCCTGATGCGCACGTTGCGCACACGTAACGCCTGGACGCTTCAGGAGATGAGCGACCGGACCGGCATTCCCCGTTCAACCCTCGCGAAAGTAGAACATGACCGCCTCACGCTCGGCTACGACAAGCTGCTGCAGATCAGTCAGCGGCTCAAGATGCGAATGTCCGAGCTGTTTGCCGCCGCCGGTGACGAATCAGAAGCGCGCACCATGACCCGACGCAGCGTCGGGACGCTGGACAACGCGGTGCGCGTGGACACCCGGAATTATGAATACTTTTTCCTTTGCCCTGACTTGCGTAAAAAGCGCATGGTGCCGATGTTCGCGCGTATTCGCGCCAAGACGCTGGAGGAGTTCGGCGAACTGATACGCCACCCGGGCGAGGAGTTCCTCTACGTGCTGGAGGGTCGCGTCGAGGTTCATACCGAGGTCTACGAAACCGTGACGCTGAACCCGGGTCAGTGTGTTTATATCGATTCCACCATGGGCCATGCCTATGTGCTGGCCCCGGGGTGCGAAACGGCGATCGCGGTCGGCGGCTGCACGAGCGCGGAAGAAGCGCTTTACGACACTCTCCACAAACACGAACTCGGCGGGACGCGCGCCGCTGCCGGGACAACCCCGGAAGTCCTCACCAAACGGCCGAAAAAACCAACCGCTCGTGCGAAAAGCAGGCGCCGATGATGCCCTCGTCGAATTGCTGCCGCGGATTTGCGGCCTGCGCCATGATCGTCGTTGCCTTGACCGTCATGCCGGCAATCTCGCGCGCGGCGACCGCCCAGGCGCCGGCTACGCCGCTCAAGATCTATATTTCCGTGGACATGGAAGGCGTGGCGGGCGTCGTCACGGCGGATCAACTGAGCCCGGGCGGCTTCGAATACGAACGATTCCGCCGCTTCATGACCGATGAAGCGGTTGCCGCGGTTCGAGGCGCCAAGGCGGCCGGCGCCACGGAAGTCGTGGTCAGCGATTCGCATGGCAATGGCGAGAATCTCTTGATCGAACTCTTTCCCAAGGACGTAAAAATCGTACGTTCGTGGCCGCGGCACGGCGAGATGATGGCCGGACTCGACTCAAGCTTCGGCGCGGCGCTTTTTGTCGGCTATCACGCCTCGACCACGAATCCGCAGGGTGTGCGCGCACACACGATTTCGAGCGCCGAATTTACCCGGGTTGCCCTGAACGGCACTGCGGTGACGGAGGCGGAACTGAACGCGGTCTATGCCGGATCAATGGGCGTTCCGGTGGTGTTTATTTCAGGCGATGACGCTGCGATCGCCGAGGTTAAGGCGCGCTTGGGCAGCCTGGAATCGGTAATCACCAAGCAGAGCCTAGGATTTCACGCGGCGGAGTCGCTCACGCCGGCTGCGGCGTGCGAGCAAATTTATGCGGGCGCGCTTGCCGGCATCACGCACCGCGAACAGCGCAAGCCCTACGTGCTCGCGCCTCCCATTGCTTTGGAGATCTCGTTCAAGAATTACACCGCCGCGGAAATGGTCAGCTACCTTCGCTCAGTTGAGCGGATCGACGCGCATTCGATTCGCTTTGTCGGCCGCGACATTCAGGAAGTGATGGATTTCATAGTTTTTTTAGACTATTACAATCCCAACATGACGCCGTAACGAGGACTATGAGGTCTCAAAACTTGGCCTCGAGAGAAATGCCCACGACCCGCGGCTGCAGCACCGTCGCCTCGATCTGGGTGATGTTTCCCAAGGCCTGATTGATCAGCGGCGTATAGTTCAAGTAGGCGTGCTTATCGGTGACGTTTTTCGCGAACAGCCGCACGGTATAGCGATCGTTCGTCAGGCTTGCATTTAGATCGAGCGCGCCATACCCGGGTAGCAGACGAGCATCGTAGGCATGGTTCACGTCGGAATAGCGCTCGCCCACCGCTCTGATCCCGCCGCCCACGGTGCCGGTCCATTCCCCGCTCACGATGTGGCTGTATGAAGCGCGAAGTGAACCGCTGGTGCGTGGGATATTCGGCAGCCGGTCTCCGCTCACTCCTTGAATCGCCGGAACATCCTCCGTCAAGACCGCATCAACGAAGGCAAAAGTGCCGTCAATCACGAGCCCATCGATCGGCCGGAAGGTTGCGTTGGCCTCGATACCTTGACTCTTCGCCGTGCCGCCGTTCAACGCATAGTTAAATCCGGGCAAGTTGGATAAAAGTATGATGTTCTTCCAGTCGATGTAGAAGGCGTCGATGTCGAGCAACACGCGGTTATCCATAAACTGCGATTTCGTGCCGATCTCATAGTTGGTCAGAGTATCGGAGTGGACTGTCGGGGGAATGCCGGGAAGCGCCAAGTTCGGTCCGCCGGGCTGGTAGCCGCTGGCGACCCGCACATAGGTCATCACCTTGTCGGTGAAACGGTAACGGGCGCCTGCGCTGTAAGTGGTGACGTCATCGTTGGATTTTTGATCGAGCAGGTTGATCGGTCCTGATAGCGGGCCGTTCCCAACCTCGCTGAAGACTTGATAATTTTCCGAGTAGCGCAAACCGCCGAAAACATCGAACTGATCGGTGAAGTGGTAGGTTAAATCGCCAAACGCCGCGTACTCCTTGTAAGTCGAGGGTAAATTCCCTTCGAACAGCGGATTTAATCCGGGTATCGGCTCACCCTGCAAAGTCAATGCGCTGGGCGATTGGAAATTAGTGGAGTCTTCGTAGGTATAGAAGACACCGCCGAGCCACTCCAATTTCGTACCGGTCGGAGACTGCAGCCGAAATTCCTGGGTAAACTTTTTAAGACGGAGCTCGTAAAAGTATTGCGACGTCCCGGCGGGCACACCAAACGCAGGGAATGCCACACCATAGGTGTACGAGGCATCTTGGGTCTGGCTGGTGGAGGTGTTGGTAAAGCTCGACGCCGATATGAATTGCGCCCAGGGCAGGCCATAGCTGACATCGGCCGCGTAATACTGTATTTGCTTGTTGAAAATCTGAGCGGTTAGATTATTGTCGCTGCGCGCCCCGCCAATGGGTTGCAATGTCGTGGAATCAAGCGCGACGTTGGCATTGCCATCGGCATCCACCGATTGATACAGCGCATTTAACTTGACCGAGAGCTGATCGGTCGGTTGCCAATAAAGTCCGAGCCTGCCGCTTTGCTGGCGATAGCCGTTTTGGTCCTTCTCACCCGTCGCCGAGTTGTCGATGAATCCCGGGGTTTTCTCATAGGCGTAACTCGCCGTGATGGCCAATTTTCCGTCGATGATGGGACTGCTGACCGTTGCTCTGGCACCACCACCCGGATTTGCGGCATCGGCCATGCCGAATGCGTCGACACCGACGTGCGCGGAGACCTTGTCGAGCGACGGCGTGGTGAGTACGTACTTCAACAGCCCGCCGAGCGAGCTTGCGCCATACAAGGTGCCCTGCGGACCCCGGAGAACCTCCACCCGCTCGATATCATAGGGGAGCAAGTCCAGGGCAAATATGCTGCCACCGGCGTACGCGGAACTGCTGCCCACCGGTGTGTCGTCTATGTAGGTCCCCACGGTCGCCCCGGGACCCACGGGCGCGATACCGCGAATACTCAGGCTGGTCTGACCGGGTGTGCCGGCGGAGTTGACCTGGAACGCCGGAACATATGCTCCAATATCCGTGAGCGAACTCGCGTGCAGCCCGTTGAGCAGCTGAATTGGCAGGGCACTCACCGCAGATGGAACATCTTGAATGTTTTCGGTGCGCTTCTGAGCGGTAACGACTATCTCCGTGATCTGAGAGGTCGGAGTCTCCTCAGCGAGGGCGAACTGCGCCGTCGAGAGCGCAAAAGCCACGCAAGTTGCCGGCAGAATCCGTCGACGTGAGAGCGGAGATCTATCACCCATGCTTTTCTCCCTGATGCGCGCAGCAGCGCGAATTATGATATTCACATATCCAAACAGGACTTTCTAGTCCCTACTCGGACCTTTTATCGCATTATAGTTTTATTGGACCCGAACGGAACATGGATCCTAAACGCCCGGCTTGCCGGCGAAGGGCGGCGCCTCGGCCCATTCAGTAGTGGCTGCCGAAACTGATGAGGTGGAAGTTCAGCGCCACCCAAAGAATGGAAAAGGCGGCCAGCGCCAATAATGCGCCGCATAGTTTGCCGAACCATCCGCGATTGCCCTTCCAGACTCGCTGCATGTTCCAGAGCGCGGCGGCGCACAGGCCCACGATACCCACGGTTCCGGCGATTTCCAGGAGCCAGATCCAACCATCCAAGTCGGACTCCGATTGTGCCGAGAGTGCCGCAAAGAGCGCGGCCCACCCGCTCAAGGCCGCGAGCACAAGCCAGCACGCTGCGCGCACCCAGCGATAGGATTTCAGATCCGGACCGCCAAGTGCGAGTGCCACGCCGAAGCGGCGCCGACTGATAGCGCCGACCGGCCAGGATAAGGCGGTGAGCGCGACGAGCGCCAGGGCCGCAACGAACGGAGGCATCAGCCAGGTTGCATCCCGATACCAGGGGGCCCGGTCCCAAACCATGAAGGCCGACACGGGATCGTAGCTCCAGCGCACCACCCGACCGTCCTTGACCAAGGCGCCGAGGCGCGCGTGACCATTGGCGTCTTGCCACACGAAGGGCGCAGTCTCGATCCACTTGCGGGGTGGACCGCCCAGTAGCGCGGGCACCAAGGGCCGGCCATCCTTATCGAGCGTGATCTTGACCTGACCCACCAAGTTCAACACGTCGAGGAAATTCGTAAAGTAACCACGACTGCAGATATAACTGCCGGTGAGCATCCGGGCATGCTCCTTGGCGGTCGCAAGTTCCAGCGGCGCCGCTGAATTCGCCGCCGGAAAATATCGATCGACGAACTGATCAAACAGCGTCTCGCGGATGAATTCGGTTGGCCCCTGCGCGCCCGCGCTGTTCATCGAAACGAAGATACCGACGTTCTCGCTGGGAAAGATCGACATGTCGCTGTGGAAGTAATACAGATCGCCGCCATGCGAAATCGCACTCAGGCCGTTGGCCTGCTGCTCGTAGAAGCCGAGCGCCATGCGGTCGGCGCCCGGCACCACCACATGCGAGGGATCGTGCATCAGCAGCGCTGTTTCAGGCTTCATCAGCCCGGCGCCTTGGTTTAAGTGGGCAATCATGAACTTCGCCATGTCCGGCGCGGATACTGCGGCCGCACCCGCCGGCGGCAGCGAAATCAGCTCGTAGGGCTTGCGATCCTGCGATGCCGCTGGATAACCCTGCGCCATGAAGGGTGCCAATTGCGTGGGCAGGGGTTGCCGGAAAGACGAGTGGGTCATTCCGAGCGGCTCAAATATATTGCGCTCGATGTACTCGGCAAACGGCATGCCGGAGATTCGCTCGACGATGTAGCCTGCTATACCTGCGCCATAGTTCGAATAGGCCGGCGTCGTGCCCGGCGCATAGACCCGTTGCGGCAGCATGCGTTTCAACACAACGTCCAAGGGCGGCACATCGCCGCTGAAACGAATCCCGCCCTTGAACGCTTCCTCGAAACCCGGCGTATGCGTCATGAGATTGCGCATCGTGATCGGCTTGCCTTGGTAAGGCGGAATCTTGAAATCGAGATACCGGTTCACGTCGGCATCCAAGTCGATTTTTCCCTGCTCGACCAGCTGCATCACCGCGGTCCAGGTGAACAATTTTGAGATCGATCCGATTCGGAACATCGCGGTGGCGGGATCAACCCGCTTACGCGCGGCAAGGTCCGTGTAGCCGAAACCGCGCTTGCTGAGCACTTGGCCGTCTTTGACGATGATGACGACAGCGCCGGCAATATCACCCGACGCCAATGCGTAAGGCATAAAGCCGTCGAGCCAGGCATCGGCGTCCGCCTGAGTCAGCTGCGGGCGAGCTTCGGCAGTTGGCGGATCGGACATTGCCAGGGCCGTTTGGCCAATCGATGCCCCGATGAGGGAAATTGCCGCCCGCGCAGCCCAGCCCACACATGTCCGCATGCCTTGCCTCCGAATACCCTAACTAGGACAGAATGATCCCATAACGAGCAAGAGTAAATAACTGTGGGTTCGAGTTGCTACAATGTCTTCAAGCTTCAATGAGGATGCGATGAACGAGAATTCTCTTACCCTGGGAAACCTGATGCGGACCCTGCGCACCGGCAAAGGCTGGACACGCAAGGAAATGAGCGAGCGGACAGGCATTCCCCTGTCGACGCTCGCCAAGGTGGAGAACGATCAGCTCACTCTGGGCTATGACAAGCTTCTGCAGATCAGCCAGAGGCTCAATATGCGGATGTCCGAGCTGCTCGCCGATGGCGATAACGCTGGATCTCGGGCAATGACAAGACGCAGCATTGGGACATTGGACACGGCGATGCACGTCAATTCGAATATTTACGATTACTATTTTCTGTGCCCCGACTTGCGCAAGAAGCGGATGATTCCAATATTCGGACGTCCGCATGCAAGAACCCTGGAGGAATTCGGTGAATTGGTGCGACACGCGGGCGAGGAATTCATTTTTGTCATTACAGGCCGCGTCGAAGTTCACACCGAGTTTTACCAGCCGGTGACCCTGGAGGCGGGCCAATGTTTATACATTGATTCCGGCATGGGGCACGCGTACCTGCTCGGCGCGGATTGCGATGAGGCCTCGGTGATATCCGGCTGCACCAGCGACGAAGACAAGCTATTGGATTCCCTCAATAAGCCGGAATTCAATGAGACCAAGGAAGTTGCGGGCAAACCGGTTGGTACGATTGCAAAGCGGCCCAAGAAAACCGCAAGCCGCGGCAAGGCAAGCCGGCGGTGATGCGACCGGCAGTGGATCAGGTCTATGGAGTGATGGCTTCCGCAAACGAAATATCCCGGCTACCGTTCCATAAAACTTCCCTGCCGAGGACAGCGAGTCGGGCCAAATTCTCGGTAATCGTGAGGAAGGGATTTCCGGCCAGCTCGCCGGCGATGCTGGAGCAGGCTTCCCCGCTCCAGCGGGCGTGAAATATTTCTCCGCCGATGACAATTTTCAAATGGTTGGTTGTCACAGCTTTCACTTTTGGGGTACGGCGTCAAAATCTCTAGACAGGATCACTATACCCATCTAGGATCATCGCGACAACGCTGACGCACAATGCAATTATTAGACCCACCGCAGTGGTACTTGCTCATTACGGACGCGCCATGACCGGCAGCGTGATCGATACGGCCGGCTTGGCGCGGCCGTCGCGGTTCAAGCGCTTTATTCTGCCCGGATTCGCCTTCAAGGCAGTGGTCATCGGCGGCGGCTACGCCACGGGCCGGGAGTTAGCGGAGTACTTCATACCCAGCGGGCCCTGGGGGGGCCTCGCGGGCATGTTGCTTGCCACGGCCATTTGGAGCGCGGTCTGCGTGACCACCTTCCTATTTGCTCGCGCCACGCAAGCCCTGGACTACCGCACATTTTTCAAGCATCTCCTGGGTCCTTTCGCCTCCCTGTTCGAACTGGCCTACGCGTTTAATATTATTCTGATCCTTGCCGTGTTCGGCGCCGCGGCGGGCTCGCTCGGCGCCGCGGTCTTCGGTTGGCAGAACCTCTACGGAACTCTGTGTTTGATGGCCGGTATTGCGCTTTTCACGACGTTCGGCAGCACCACGGTCGAGCGGTTGTTCAAGTGGGTATCGATATTTCTTTACGCCACCTACGCCGCCTTCCTGGCGTTGGCCCTCACTAAATTCGGCGACAAGGTGCTGCATAGTTTTACCGCGCAGGCGCCCTTGGCCGGATGGGCCATCAGAGGTGTGACTTACGCCGGCTACAACATCGTAGGCGCCGTGGTCATTCTGCCGGTGGTGCGTCACATGACGAGCAACCGCGACGCGGTGAAGGCGGGGCTGCTTTGCGGACCGTTGGCGATGCTGCCCGCCATCATCTTTTTTGTCTGCATGTGCGCCTTCTATCCGCGCATCGGAGCCGAGACTTTGCCGTCCGACTTCATGTTAAGGCAGATGAATATTCCGATATTCGAGGTGACCTTTCAGCTGATGATCTTCGCGGCCCTGCTCGAGAGCGGAACCGGCGTGGTTCATGCCGTCAATGAACGCATTGCTTCGGCGTATCTGAGCAGGCGCGGCCGCGACCTGCGCAAGTCTGCGAGATTTGCCGCCGCGGGCATCATTTTATTGGGGTCCATTTTCATTGCGAATCGCTTCGGGCTGGTCACACTGATCGCGAAGGGTTATCGCGCACTGGCCTTGACCATGATCGTCCTCTACGTCATCCCGTTGATGACCTATGGCGTCTGGCAACTGTTCAAGCGAGAAAGCATTCCACTGATGACTGCACGGACATGATGGATCTTCGCGCGCCGCCGGCGCGACTCCGCCACTTTAAAAAAACTGTAATCCGATGATCTTTGAATGCGACATCGTAGTGATTGGCGGTGGAATGGCGGGCGCGTCGATCGCCGCGCATTTATCGGAGCACGCTTCGGTGCGGCTTTTGGAGATGGAAGCCCAGCCCGGGTATCACTCGACGGGACGCTCGGCGGCGATGTTTTTCGAGCCCTATGGAAGCGCGATTATCCGCGCGCTGACGCGCGCGAGCCGTTCCTTCTTCTATTCACCGCCGCAGTCCTTTTGCTCCGAAGTTCTGGTGAAACCCCGGGATGTGCTGCTCACTGCTCGCGAAGGCCAGGCTGCTGCTCTGGAAGCTTTCTTCGACTCAGTCACGCCGGGCGATCGCATCGAAAGGAAATCCGCGGGCGAGGTACGGGAATTACATCCGCTCTTAAGACCGGAGAACTTAATCGCCGGGGCATTCAGCCGCAATTCCGCCGACATCGAAGTGCATGAGCTCCATCGAGGATACCTGCGATTGTTTCGAGCGAGAAAAGGCATCGTGACGACGGAGGCACGCGTCATCGGGCTCGAGCACGATGCAAATGCCTGGTCAGTAACGACGGCGCACGACACCATTCGCGCTCAGATAGTGGTCAATGCGGCTGGCGCCTGGGCCGGCGAAATCGGCAAGCTGGCCGGAGCGATCGACGTCGGCCTGCAACCCCTGAAACGTACTGCTTGCCTCATCGGACAGCCGCCGGGACAGAATTCCGGTTCATGGCCGATGCTGGTCGATATTGAGGAGCAGTTCTATCTGAAGCCCGATGCCGGGACGCTGCTGCTGTCGCTCGCCGATGAGACATTGACTGAACCCTGCGATGCTCAAGCAGACGAATTAGACATTGCCATCGCCGTGGAGCGCGTCGAAAGGGCGACGACGCTCGATGTGAAGCGCATCACCCACAGGTGGGCCGGCCTGCGTTCATTCGTTAAGGACCGCTCTCCGGTTGTGGGCTTTGATCCCGATCGTCCCGGCTTTTTTTGGCTGGCGGCACTCGGCGGTTACGGCATCCAAACCGCTCCGGCGCTCAGCCGCCTGGCGGCATCGCTGGCCTTGGGCTTGCGAGTGGATGAACATCTACTCGAGCATGGTGTGGCGGTGGCTGCGCTTGCGCCGGACCGCCTCGCACACAACACCAGCGCCGTTTCGTGACAACTTAAGGAATACGCATGCCATCTCCCCACCTATCTCAATGGAAGGAAGCGCCACCCCTGATATTTATTTCTGGTCAGCTGGCATTCGATCCGAACGGACGCATCTCGCATCCTCACGTGGCCGAGCAGACGACTCAAGTGCTGCGGAATCTCGAGGCGATCGTTGCAAAAGCCGGCCTCAAGCTGCAAGACATCATCAAAACGACTGTCTGGCTACGCCATGAGGCGGACTTCGCGGCATTCAACGAAAGTTATGCCAATTACTTCGGCGCGGTCCGGCCTGCGCGCTCGACCGTGATCTGTGCCCTGGCTCATCCCGACGCTGTGGTGGAAATCGAGGCAATCGCTTACCGGCCTGCGGCATGAACGAGATTTAAGACGTCTGCCAGACAGGGGCGGTCGCATGATTTCTTGGAACGGCGCGGAATTACTGAACCGCAACCACGCCCCGCATACCCGACTCCAAGTGCCCGCTTTGCAGGCAGGCAAAGGCGACCGGCCCGGTATGGGTGAAATGCCAGATCAATTCGCCGCGCTCGCCCGGTGCAAGACTGGTCATATTGGGCCCGCTGTGAACCATGTCGGGCATCATCTGCATCAATGCCGCGTGCCTGCGCAGCGCATCCGGCAGACCCAGCACCAGTTCATGGCGCAATTGCCCTTCGTTGTGCAGCACGAAGCGGATGGTTTCTCCACTGCGCACAACGATGCGCTCCGGCGTGAAGCGCATGGCATCGCTCATGGTCACGGTGATGGTTCGCGACACGTCCCCGGGAACACCGGGCTGCCCAATACCGCGCGCGCTGACGGGTGCCTTGCTCACGCGCATGTTGCCCTGGGCGTCCTGACACACCGGCAGATCGAAGTAATCGTCATCGTCTTCGTCGTCCTGCTGACGACAGATCGCGGGAGCCCAAGCATTGAAGCGCCGCTCGAGCGCATCGCCATGTTCGGTCCAGAAGGCGCTATCGATGCGCAGCGCGCCGGCCAGATTGGGGCTGGACGAAGGCAGCGTGTCGGTGAGCCCGGCCGGCAGCAGGTCGAGGGCGTGGCGGTTGGTCGGTCCGTACTTAAGCTGCTCGGACAGGGTTTTCTGGTGCTGCGGTTCGCTGGCGAAGGCGATGAAGCGATAGGCGTCCTCGCGCTTCGGAGTTCCGGCGGGGATCGCCCAACTATCGATGTCATAGAGGCTTTGGCGCCACACGATTCGCGTGTGTCGATTGCGATCCAGCGCGGGATCGAACCACAGCGTGTAGGCGGAACTCATGCTCACGGTACCGGCGCCGATGAAGGCTCCCGGCTGCGCCGCCGCCTCCCACCACACGGTATCCTTGCGGATCTGATCGAGCTTGCGGAAAGCCCGCTTCACACCCGATTCGCTCGAGAGCGTGCGATACACGTCCTTGGGCTCGACGCCATCGGCCAGCAAGGCGATCTCCAGCGTATATTTCGCGCTGCGCCGAAGTCCGCGTTTGCCCGGATACTTATGAGTATCCCAGAAGTCGGCCCAGGAATGCGGCGCGGCGCGAAGTTGATCGGAATAGACCAGTGCCTGTGACCAGGCGAAAATCCCCACGCCACACTCGGACAGCGCTCCGGGAATGAGATCCTCGGGCGTGGGAATGCGCTTGGGATCAAGCTTTTCGAACAGGCCCTCTCGGCAGCCTTGTTGCAGTGTGCGCGACTCGACCTGCATCACATCCCACGCCGTGGCGCCCGCGCGCACCATTTGTGCGAGTTCGGTGACCTGGCCGTCGTAGGACAATGAGTGCACGTCTATGCCGGTTGCCTTGGCAAAAGGCTGGATGTAGGCAGCGACGAGCGCTGCCTGATCGGCGCGGCCGAACGAGATCACCGTCAGGTCGCCCGCTGCCTCGGCGGAAAATGCGGTGCAAATCAGGGCGGCGCCCAACCAACCGGCGCCGCCCGCGCTTCGCAAACTCAACGACGTCAATCGCCCCGATCGTCTTTATCGTGATCGCCCTTGGCAATTTCCTCCGCTTCGCCAGTGAGGCGCACGATATCGAGTCCGCCGCCCACGCGGTCGCCGCAGTAGCG
This sequence comes from Steroidobacteraceae bacterium, assembly GCA_036494725.1. Taxonomy (GTDB): domain Bacteria; phylum Pseudomonadota; class Gammaproteobacteria; order Steroidobacterales; family Steroidobacteraceae; genus Bog-1198. The sequence continues at coordinate 1,834 of DASXNX010000181.1, read as the reverse complement.
CAGTCCCCGATTATCGACGTCGGTATTGTCGCAGGACACATCGAGTGCGGTGTAGGTGACGCCGTTGATCACCGCAGAACTGGGTTGCGTGAACTGATTGACCGGCGCAATGAAATGCGCCACCTCCCGAGGATGGTAGGGGTCGCGGATGTCGGTGACACGAATGCCCGCATCGAACCACGCGCTGGTGAGCAGCCGGGCGTAGGTCGGATCCTGGAAATTCTCGGCCGGCGAGTGCACACCGAAGCGCGTACCCCGCGAACAGAAGTTGGGGCGCCCGGAGAAGTCATCGACGGTCACGGTGGAGATCGGCCAGGGATGTTGTTCCGCGCTGGTATGGCCGCCCTGACCAATGGTCATGGTAATGTCGAGCAGATACATGAGGTGCGGCGATCCAGTGCAGCGGTTGTCGGTCTCCTCGGAACTCACGGCCATGATGTCGCGCACGTTGTTGTTGGTGAAGTTTTTGTACTGCTTCAAAGGAATGTCGTACAGCGGCATGGCCGAATGGCCGCCCTCCGCACCGGGCATGTAAACGACGCCGATCTGGCCCTGCAGAAGCTCGGCATCGCTGGGGCGGCGCACATCGGAGTAGAGCCCCGTGCCATAGGGAGGCGGTAAAACCTTGGTGAGGTCATTGATTTGGATGATGCCGTCGGAGCCCACGCCATAGGGCATGTAGAGCCGGTTGATGGCCTTGCCGTTCAAGGTGCTGACCACAATCGGGCCGTGCACGCCGGGTGGCACGGTATGCGTGGTCGTTTCGGTTCCCGGCATCACGAAGGTCGAGCCGGGATTCTGGCCCGGATACCCGAAATCCATGATGTATTTTGGATGCCTGGGATCGCTGAGATCATAGATCTTCAGATGCTGATTAGGGCTGCTGTTCGCGTTCCAGCCATCAAAGCTGGCATCGGTCGGGCTCGTGGCGCCCCCGACGATGTAGGCAATACCGGTGCCGCAATCCCACCAATTGCGATGGGTGACATCGAGTCCGCTCACCGGCGTTGAGACCAAAGCCGGATTGGCGGGATCGGTGACATCCCACACTTCGTGGGATACGGCGCCGTTCTCGCGTAGCAGAAAGGTCTTGCCGGGATATAATTTGCCGGGCAGAGCATTGCCGTCGCACAGCTTCACCATGCGCGCGCCGCCCTTATCGGCAATCAAGTGCTTGAGGTACTTAGGATGGCGGGGGTCGGTCACATCGACGATGGACGTCCCATTCTCTTCCACCACGCCGGTCATGGGATTGAGCATCTTCCCCGCGAAGTGCCCTGCATAGGCAATCACCCGATCCCCTTGGTTATGCACGGTCGTCTGGTAAGTGGTGCGGCCTTGCAGATCGTTGTGGCCGAGCCATTCAGTGTTATAGGTGTTCGATCCATCGGGATGCGTGGTGCCGCGCGGGTAGAGTGTATCGAGATCGTTGGCGGACCATGCGGCGCCTGCCGCGATCAACAGTGCCAGGCCCAGCGAAAGCGCAATGCGCCGCTGGCGCGTCTGTAAGTACGTGCCGTTATTCTGGTTCAAGATAGTGTCCCCTTTGCCGTCTGAACGATTGCAGCCGGTTTCCCAGCCGCGTCCATGTTCTTCGTGCTCAACGCGGCTTAGGATCTCGACTCAAAGTCGATTGCCGCGATAAATTACGTGGGCATACTTTTTTCGAAATTTCAGTATTGATCTAATCAAATCCGTTTGCAACGAGCGCGACCGATAAGAAGTGTGAAGGTCCGCGAATTGGATCGGCGCGGATCGATTGACGCTGATCCTACGCAGGCGGAATGATTCAATCAGGTTTGAGCAACACAATTTGTATTTTCTGCAATCGGAA
>DASXNX010000180.1:0-24143 GCA_036494725.1 Steroidobacteraceae bacterium | reverse complement strand
CAATCGCTACTGCATGGCAAGATCACTTGCAGCGTGCTCATATCCAATTGGCTGCAGGGTCCCGGCACACTGGACGCCGAAATGGACCCGCATGTCGCGCTGTTTCGATCGATCGACCGTTGTTTTCGCACTCTGGCTTCTTGGCATCAACGTGCTGAGCGTTTGCAGCGCGGCGAGCGCCGGGTCATCCGCGTCTCGGATCCGTCAGCGGCGGCGCACGCCGCGCGGCTGATAGCCCAAGCGCCCAGCGATCGGCTCACCGAGCGAGAATCGAAAGCGATTTTGGATTTATACGGCGTACCCACCGTGCCTGAAATCACCGCTGACTCCGTGGAATCGGCGCTGGGCGCCGCGGCGCGGCTTGGGTTTCCGCTGGCTTTGAAGGTCGAATCTTCCGATATTGCGCACAAAACCGAGGCCGGAGTCGTGGCGCTGAATGTGGGCTCCGAAACCGAATTGCGTGTCGCTTATGATCGCATCACCGCAAATGCCCGCGAGTTTGCACCACGGGGCCGGATCAACGGAGTGCTCGTTCAACCCATGGTAAGTGCCGGCATCGAGTTGGTGGTGGGGGTGCGAGTGGATCCGTTGCTCGGTCCGCTCATCGTGGTGGGATTTGGCGGGGTGCTGGTGGAACTGCTGCGCGACTCCGCGGTGGACCTGGCTCCGATCAATGTGGATGAAGCCAAAATCATGCTGCGCAAGCTCAAGGGCAGTGCGCTGTTCGACGGGTTTCGCGGTGCCCCGGCCGTCGACCTTCAGCGTCTCGCCGACATCATCGTGCGCGTCTCGGAATTTGCCTCGGATCAGCAAGAAAAGATCACCGAGATCGACATCAATCCCATTATTTGCACTCACTCGCAACTGATCGCGGTGGATGCGCTAATAGTCCGGGCCTATACTTCCGTGCCTCATCCAACTCGCTCATGAGGGAATCGATATGACCGACGATGCAAGCAAAATATCGCGCCGGGAATTCACCGCTCTGTCAGTCGCGGCGGGTGTTGCCGTCGCGGCAGGCGCATCGGGCGCCACGGCTGCCGACATGCTGGATACGGATGTGGAAATCACCACCGCCGGCGGTACCTGCGATGCGGCATTGATTCATCCGAAGGGCAAGGGCGCATGGCCGGGCGTCATCCTGTTCGTCGATATCTTCGGTCTACGGCCGACAATGCGCGACATGGCGAAGCGCTTGGCCGCCAACGGTTATACGGTGCTCGTGCCGAACCCCTACTACCGCACCACCAAGGCGCCCGGACTGCCGAGCACCCTCGACTTCACCAGTGCGGATGATCGCGCGAAGATCGCCAAAGTGCGGGGGCCTTTGACAGATGAGGCAGTCATGTCGGATTCGACTGCCTACGTGAAGTTTCTCGACGCTCAGGCCATGGTCAGCAAGAAGGCCAAGATGGGCGTGTTCGGCTACTGCATGGGTGGCCCGATGACCATGCAAGCCGCGGCCGCGAATCCCACGCGAGTGGGTGCGGGTGCATCTTTCCATGGCGGCGGCCTGGTCACCGATAAGCCGGACAGTCCGCACCTGAAAGTGCCGCAGATGAAAGCGCAATTCTATTTGGCGATCGCGACCAATGATGACGAGCGACAGCCCGATGCGAAGACCAAGCTGGCCGAAGCCTTCAAGGCCGCCGGTTTGCCTGAATCTCAAGAAGTCTACGCGGGCTGCAATCACGGCTGGTGCGTCAAGGACATGCCGAACGGGCCCGATGGCAAGCCGCTTTACAATGAAGCCGGTGCTGAAAAGGCATGGGGCGAATTGACCGCTCTATACAAGCGCGCAATTGTTTGAGGCCTGAATGATTTGCGGGGCTGACGGCCCCGCTTCCTCTGCATTTCTCGGCGGGCGCTGTTACATTAGGCGGCCAAGGTGATGGAACCCAGTTCTGCAGAGTGGAACCAATAATGAGTACGAACAAGGCTGCTTTTGAGGTCAAGAACGGCATCGCCGTTATCAAGTTCGACAACCCCCCGGTCAATAGCCTCGGCCTCGAGCTGCGGCAAGCCATCGTCGAGGGTGTCGAACGCGCCAATGCTGATGCGGGCGTTGGGGCCATCATCTTGATGGGCACGGGGGCGGGCTTTTCAGGCGGCGCCGACATTCGCGAGTTCGGTACGCCCAAGGCCGGCACGCAGCCGCACCTCGGGACCGTCATACACACGGTCGAATACAGCGACAAGCCGGTAATCGCGGCGATCAGCGGGGTGTGCATGGGAGGCGGTCTCGAGCTCGCGCTGGGATGCCATTATCGTGTAGCCGCCATGGGCGCGAAGATCGCTCTACCCGAAGTAAAGCTCGGCCTGCTGCCCGGCGCCGGCGGTACGCAGCGATTGCCGCGCCTGCTCGGCGCCGAAGCTGCCGTGAACATGATCGTCTCCGGCGCGACCGTACCGTCCGAGAAGCTTCGCGGCACTCCCTTGTTCGATGCCTTCGCCGAAGGCGATTTGCTCGAGGCCGCTTTGGGGCTGGCGCGGCGCGTGATCACCGAGAAACTCGGTGTGAAGCGGGTACGCGACATCAAGCCCGTCATGCCGAACCACGAGGCGTTTTTTCAATTCGCACGCAATACGGCCAAGGCCGTGGCCGGCCACTATCCCGCGCCGGTGGCCTGCGTGGAAGCCATTTCCGCCGCATTCGATCGGCCCTTCGATGAGGGCATGAAGCGCGAACGCGAGCTTTTCAGCGGCCTGATGCTTTCGCCTGAATCCGCCGCGCTGCGCCACTTGTTTCAGGCCGAACGGGCCGCTTCGCACATTTTGGATGTGCCGAGCGACACACCGACCCGACCCATCCGAAAAGTCGGCGTGATCGGCGCGGGTACGATGGGCGGCGGCATCAGCATGAGTCTGATCAATGCCGGAATTCCGGTGGTGCTGCTGGAAATGTCGCAGGAAGCACTGGACAAGGGACTTGCCACCATGCGCCGTAACTATGGCGGCGCGCTCAAGAAAGGAACGCTCACCGAGGCCGCACTGGATCAGCGCCTGGCGCTGGTCGCCGCCACCCTGGACTACTCGTCGCTGAAGGACGTCGATCTGGTCATAGAAGCCGTATTCGAGAGCATGGAGGTCAAGAAGACGGTCTTCGAGAAACTGGATCAAGTGATAAAACCGGGCGCCATCCTGGCTTCCAACACCTCGGCGCTGAATCTCGATCAGATCGCCGCATTCACCAAGCGCCCGGCGGACGTCATCGGCCTGCACTTCTTCAGCCCGGCCAACGTGATGCGCCTGCTCGAGATCGTGCGCGGCGCGAAGACGGCCAAGGACGTGCTGGCCACCGCCATGCAACTCGCCAAGAAGATCGGCAAGGTTGCCGTGATTTCAGGTGTCTGCGACGGCTTCATCGGCAATCGTATGGTCGCGCGCTATGGCGCGGCGGCATACGACATGATCATGGCCGGTGCGCAGCCTGTCCAAGTGGACAAGGCGCTGGAGGATTTCGGCATGGCCATGGGTCCGTTTCGCATGGGAGATCTGGCCGGCCTGGACATCGGGTTCGCGGCGCGCAAGCGCCGCGCCGCCGAGCATCCAACCCAGGATTTTTCGAGCGTCGCGGACGATTTGTGCGAGGCGGGCCGATTCGGCCAGAAAACCGGCGCGGGTTGGTATCGCTACGAAGCCGGCTCGCGCAATGCCATAGCGGACCCCGCGGTGACCGCGATCATCGAAAAATACCGCAAGAACAAGGGCATCACGCCTCGCAAGGTCAGCAAGGAAGAAATCGTCGAGCGTTGCATCTACGCGCTGATCAACGAAGGCGCGCGCATCGTCGAGGATGGCATCGCGCAGCGCAGTTCCGATATCGATATCGTGTACCTCAATGGCTACGGTTTTCCGGCCTGGCGCGGCGGTCCCATGTTCTACGCCGACCAGGTGGGATTGGGCGAAGTGGCACGGGCCCTGAGGCACATCGCCGCGCAGCCCGACGTCGACAAGGCCTTTTGGACTCCGGCCCCGCTGCTCGCGCGCCTGAGCTCGGAAGGAAAGACTTTCAGCGCATATAAAGGATCAGACAAATGACAGAAGCCGTCATCGTATCCACCGCGCGCACAGGCCTCGCCAAGAGCTGGAAAGGCGCGTTTAACATGACCTACGGCGCCACTTTGGGCGCCCATTCCGTGCAGCATGCCGTGGCTCGTGCCGGTATCGATCCCGCGGAGGTCGAGGATGTGATCATGGGATCGGCCTTGAGCGAAGGGACCACCGGCGGCAACGTGGCGCGCCAGATCGCGCTGCGCGCCGGCCTGCCGATCACCACCGCCGGCCTCTCCATCAATCGCTTCTGCAGTTCCGGACTGCAGTCCATCGCGCTCGCCGCACAACGCGTCATGACCGAGGGCGCCGAGGTGATCGTGGCCGGCGGCCTGGAGAGCATCTCCTGCGTGCAGAATGAAACGAATGCCCACATGCGCCGCGATCCCTGGATCGACGAGCACAAGCCGACGCTGTACTGGAGCATGCTGCAAACCGCGGAAACGGTGGCGAAGCGCTATAACATTTCCAAGGAAGCGCAGGACGAATACGGCGTGCGCAGTCAGCTGCGCGCCGCCGCCGCGCAAGCTGCCGGCAAGTTCAAGGACGAAATCGCTCCGATGACCACCACCATGGGTGTAGCCGACAAGAACACCGGCGCGATCGGCATGCGCGAGGTGACGATTGCAGCCGATGAAGGCATCCGTCCCGATACCACGCTCGAGGGCGTCGCCAAGATCCGCTCCGCCATGCCGGGCGGCGTGATCACCGCCGGCAATGCCAGCCAGTTCTCCGACGGCAGCAGCGCCGTGGTCGTCATGGACGCCAAGGTTGCGGAGAAGCGCGGATTGAAGCCGCTCGGCATCTTCCGCGGCTTCGCGGTGGCCGGATGCGAGCCGGACGAGATGGGCATCGGTCCCGTGTTCGCGGTACCGCGCCTGCTGAAGCGCGCGGGCCTCAAGGTCAGCGATATCGATCTTTGGGAGTTGAATGAGGCCTTCGCCGTTCAAGTGCTGTACTGCCGCGACAAGTTGGGAATCCCGGATGACCGGCTGAACGTCAACGGCGGTGCCATTGCGGTGGGCCATCCCTACGGCGTGAGCGGGGCGCGCCTGACGGGTCATGCGCTGATCGAGGGCAAGCGTCGCGGCGCCAAGCTGGTGGTGGTCACCATGTGCATCGGCGGCGGCCAGGGCGCGGCGGGGCTGTTCGAGGTCGCCTAAGATGGGATTGCGCGACCTGTTCGAACTCGGCGGCAAGGTGGCGTTGGTCACCGGCGGGTCGCGCGGCCTCGGATTGCAAATAGCCAAGGGCTTGGGCGAGATGGGCGCGAAAATCGCCATCAGCGCCCGCAAACCGCATGAGCTCGAGGAAGCAAGGGCCGATCTTAAAAAGCACGGCATCGACGCCCTGACCGTGACCAATGATCTGTCCAAAGCCGACCAGGTGCCTGCTCTGGTCGATGCGGTCGTCAAGCACTTCGGCGGAATCAACATCCTGGTCAACAATGCCGGCGCGAGCTGGGGCGCATCGGCGGAAGATCACCCCCTGGAAGCGTGGCACAAGGTGATGACGCTCAATGCGTCCAGTGTGTTTGCGTTGAGCCAAGCGGTGGCGAACCGCTGCTTCATACCTCAGCGCTCGGGCAACATCATCGTCATTGCCTCCACCGCCGCTCTGCGAGCCGGCATGCAAATGAAAGCCGTGGCTTACTATTCTTCGAAAGCGGCCGCGCTGCACTTGACCCGGGCACTGGCCGGCGAATGGGGCCGCTACAACATTCGCGTCAACGCGATTTGTCCCGGCTTCTTTCCCTCAAAAATGGCCAGCGGTCTGCTCGATACCGTCAAGGACGATGTGATCGCGCGCACTCCGCTGGGCCGGATCGGCGGCGATACGGATTTGCAAGGCGCGGCGGTCTATCTGGCTTCCGATGCATCGCGGCATGTCACGGGGCAGTACATCGCCGTGGATGGCGGCGCCTCGAGTACATGACGATGAGCATCGAAGCGGCGGGCCTGCGCGAAACCCCCACCGAGCATGCGTTCGACACGGCACGGCTCAGCGAGTGGATGCAAGGCCACATCAGCGGCTTTTCCGGCCCCATCGAGGTGCAGCAATTCGCCGGCGGCCAATCCAACCCGACCTACCTGGTGCAGTCGCGAACCTCGCGCTATGTCTTGAGGCGCAAACCTCCGGGTAAATTATTGCCCTCGGCGCACGCGGTCGATCGCGAATTTCGAGTCCTGGCGGCGCTCGCCGGCACTGCCGTGCCGGTGGCGAGGGTCTATGCCCTGTGCGAGGATCCCGCCGTTGTCGGCAGCGCCTTCTATGTCATGGACTATATCGAGGGGCGCATATTCTGGGACGCGCTGCTGCCCGAAGTGGCCGCAGCGGGTCGCCGCAGTATCTACGGCGAAATGGTGCGCGTCCTCGCCGCGCTGCATTCGTTGGACTATGCCGCTCTGGGTCTCGCCGACTACGGCAAGCCCGGCAACTATATCGGGCGCCAGGTGGTGCGCTGGACCCAGCAATATCGGGCCGCGGAGACGGAAAAAATAGACTCGATGGAGCGGCTGATCGAATGGCTGCCGAAACACATTCCCGCGGGCGAACAATCCGCCATCGTGCATGGCGACTTCAGGCTCGACAACACCATCTTTCATCCCACGGAACCGCGCATCCTGGCCGTGCTCGATTGGGAGCTCTCGACCATCGGTCACCCGTTGGTGGACTTTGCGTACTACTGCATGCGCTACCACCTGTCGGCGGCGGAGTTTCGCGGTCTCGGCGGAGTCGATGCGCACGCCTACATGCTTCCGACCGAAGCCGAGAGCGTCGCGGACTACTGCCGCCTGCGCGGCATCGCCCCGGTATCCCCGCAAGATTGGACCTACTATTCCGCGTTCTGCATGTTCAGGCTGGTTGGAATTCTGCAAGGCGTACTGGCGCGTGCCCTGCAGGGCAATGCTTCCAGCGCGACGGCGCTGCAGGCCGGCCGCAGAGCGCGTCCCTTGGCCGAGCTGGGCTGGAAGCTCGTGCAACAATCATTCGACGTTTGAATCAATAAAGGATTCCCATGGACTTTTCTCATAGTGACAAGGTTCGCGAACTGCAAGAGCGTCTCACCCAGTTCATGGATCAGTATGTTTATCCCGCCGAGGACCCCTATCACAAGGAGCTGGAGGCGAATCGGCGCGCCGGCAATCCCTGGCAGGTGACCAAGGTGCTGGAGGATCTGAAGAAAAAAGCCAAGGCGGAGGGGCTTTGGAACCTGTTCCTGCCGCACTCGGAACACGGCGCCGGACTCACCAATCTGGAGTACGCACCGTTGTGCGAGATCATGGGACGTTCGCACATTGCACCGGAGACCTTCAATTGCTCGGCGCCGGATACCGGAAACATGGAAGTGCTCGCGCGCTACGCGACCAAGGGACAGCAGAAGCAGTGGCTGGAGCCGCTGCTCGAGGGCAAGATTCGTTCGGCGTTCGCAATGACCGAGCCGAGGGTCGCATCGAGCGATGCCACCAATATTGAATCCGCGATCGTGCGCGACGGCGACAGCTATGTGATCAACGGTCGCAAGTGGTGGACCTCGGGCGCCGGCGATCCGCGCTGCGAGATCCTCATTTTCATGGGCAAGACCAACCCGGAAGCGGGCCGCCACAGCCAGCAATCCATGATCTTGGTGCCGATGAAGACGCCCGGGGTCAAGGTCCTGCGCACTCTGACGGTGTTCGGCTACGATCACGCGCCGCACGGGCACGCCGAAGTCGACTTCGTGGACGTGCGCGTGCCGGCGGAGAACATCTTGCTGGGCGAGGGCCGGGGATTTGAAATCGCACAGGGCCGCCTGGGGCCGGGCCGTATTCATCACTGCATGCGCACCATCGGCGTGGCCGAACGGGCGCTGGAAATGATGTGCAAGCGCTCGCAGACGCGAGTCGCCTTCGGCAAGCGGCTTTCCGAGCAGGGCGTGACCTTGGAGCGCATTGCCGAGTCGCGCATCATGATCGATCAAGTACGCTGGCTGGTGCTGAACACGGCCTACATGATGGATACGGTCGGCAATCGCGCGGCCAAGGCGGAAATCGCCATGATCAAGGTCGCAGCCCCGAACGTGACCTTGAAGGTCCTCGACTGGGCCATTCAGATGCACGGCGGCGCGGGCGTGAGCGGCGACTTCGAGCTCGCGGCCCTGTGGGCCGGCGCGCGCACCTTGCGCCTGGCCGACGGTCCCGATGAGGTTCACCGCGAAGCCGTTGCCAAGCTCGAATTGTCGCGCTATCGGCCCAAGGATGCGTCGCGAGCGGCTGCCGGCGGCCACTGAAATCACGATGCCCCAGGCGCATTTTAAATTCTGGCCGTCCCATGCGATGCATGATCTGATCGCTCCGGCCACCAATTTGTTCTACAACGCCGAGGTCTCGGCGCGACGCTACCCGGACAAGCCCTACCTTGTGTACTACGACACGCAGGTGAGCTTCTCGGAGTTTCACGACGAAGCCACGCGCGTAGCGGGATATCTCGGGCAGAAGTGCGGCGTTGCCAAGGGTGATCGCGTGCTGCTGCTGATGCAAAACAGCCCGCAGTTCATGATCGGCTATTACGGCATCTTGCGCGCGAACGCCGTCGTGGTGCCGTTGAATCCCATGAATCTGACCCAGGAGATTCTGCGCTACATCAAGGATTGCGGGGCGAACACGATGCTCGTCTCGCAGGAACTGTATCCGCGGGTCGAGCCGCTGCTGAAGAGCGGTGATCTTAAATCGGTGATCGTTGCGGTGTACAGCGATTATCTGAAGGCACCGACCACGCTCGCGGTGCCGGATTTCATTGCCGCCCCGCGCTTGGATTTGAAGGCACCGGGGCTCGTTCTGTGGAAAGACGTGTTCGCCAGCAATCTGCAGCCGGGCCCGTTGACGGCGGGACCCGACGATCTATGCGTGATGCCCTATACCTCCGGGACCACAGGGCAACCCAAGGGCTGTATGCATACCCACCGCACTGTGATGCACACCACGGTTGCCAGCATGCAATGGTTCGCTTTGCAGCCGGAGATGACGCTGCTGGCCGTGGCGCCGATGTTTCACGTGACGGGCATGCAGGGCGGCATGAACGGCCCCCTGTTCATCGGCAACACCATGGTGTTGCTGCCGCGCTGGGATCGGGATGCCGCCGCGCAATGCGTTGAGCGCTACAAGATCGCGAGCTGGACTGCGATCCCGACCATGATCCAGGATTTTTTCCTGAATCCGCACATCGGCAAGTACGATCTCAGCTCCATCCGACGCTTGAGCGGCGGCGGCGCTGCCATGCCGGCGGCGGTCGCACAGCGCCTGAGCGCCATCGGCGTCACCTACGTCGAAGGATACGGCTTGACCGAAACCATAGCGGCCACGCACATCAATCCCGCGGAGCATCCGAAGCCGCAGTGTCTGGGTATTCCGATCTACGGCGTGGACTCGAGGATCATCGATCCGGCCACTTCCCGCGAGTTGCCGCCCGGCGAGATCGGCGAGATCGTCATGCACGGGCCGCAGGTTTTCCTCGGCTACTGGAACAAGCCCGAGGACACGGCACAGGTATTCGTCGAGATCGACGGCAAGAGATTCTTTCGCAGCGGGGATCTCGGCAGGATGGATGAGGACGGTTACTTCTTCATCGTCGATCGGTTGAAGCGCATGATCAACGCGTCCGGGTTCAAGGTGTGGCCGACCGAACTGGAGTCGCTCATGTATCAGCACCCGGCCGTGCAAGAGGCTTGCATCATCGGCACCAAGGATTCGCATCGGGGCGAGACGGTCAAGGCGGTCATCGTGCCGCGCGCCGAGTGGCGCGATCGCATCGAAGCCCAGGCCATCATCGATTGGTGCCGGGAAAACATGGCGGCCTACAAAGTGCCGCGAGTCATCGAATTCGTAGACGCTCTGCCGAAGTCGGGTTCGGGAAAGATCATGTGGCGCGAGCTGCAGGAGCGCGAGAACGCGGCATCGTCGCACAAGGTGGCGCAATCATGAAGGCATTACTCAGTCGGCAGCCGGGCGGTCCTGAATCCCTGACTCTGGAAGAGGTTCCCGATCCGACGCCGGGGCCCGGTCAGGTGCGGGTCGCGGTGCGCGCGGTAGGCGTCAATTTTCCGGATATGCTGATCATTCAGGATCTATATCAGTTCAAGCCGCCGCGTCCGTTTTCCCCCGGCGCTGAACTCGCCGGCGTGGTCGAATTATTGGGTGAGGGCGTGACCAACCTCAAAGTAGGCGACCGTGTGATCGTCAGCCCGGTACGCAGCGCCATGGCGGAGAAGGCCATCGGCCAGGCAACCAATTGCTGGAAGATCCCCGATGCCATGCCTTTCGATCAGGCCGCGGCGCTGCTCATGACCTATGGCACGTCGCAACATGCGCTGAAGGACCGCGCGCAACTGCGTGCCGGCGAAACTCTGCTGGTGCTGGGGGCGGCCGGCGGAGTCGGTCTCGCGGCGGTGGAGTTGGCCAAGGCCGGCGGTGCGCGGGTCATTGCCGCCGCGTCGAGTCCGGAGAAGCTGGCGCTGGCACGCGCACATGGTGCCGACGAGGCCGTGCAGTACCCGGTGGGACCCTTGGACAAGAACGCGGCCCGAGCGTTGACCGACGCGTTCAAAGCGGTCTGTGGACCGGAGGGCGCGCATGTCATCTATGACGCGATCGGCGGCGACTACAGCGAAGCGGCGCTGCGCGCCATCGCCTGGCAGGGCCGGCACTTGGTCGTGGGATTCACCGCCGGCATCCCGAAACTCCCGCTCAATCTGGTGCTGCTCAAGGGCTGCGAGATCGTCGGCGTATTTTGGGGCGAATTCACCAATCGATTTCCCTCGATGCATGCCGCCAATGTCGCGGCACTGATGGCGCTTTATCTCGATGGTAAAATCAAGCCCGCGGTCACCGAAACGTATCCCCTGGCTCGTGGCGGCGAGGCGATCGCACGCTTGGGGAAGCGCGCGGCGCGCGGAAAAATTGTCGTAACGATGGGTTGATTCTCCCGAGGAATTCACATGGACCTTAAATACTCGCCGGAAGAGGAAAAGTTTCGCACGGAAGTGCGCGCTTTCTTCGATGCCGAACTGCCCACCGACATCCGCACCAAGCTGCAGCTGGGGAGGCGCATCGCCAAGGACGACATGGTGCGCTGGCAGCAGATCATGTTCCGCAAAGGGTGGGGCGCACCCAATTGGCCCAAGCGCTTCGGCGGCACGGGTTGGAGCATCGTGCAGCAACACATATTCGAAGAGGAGCGCGCCGATGCCAATGCGCCGGGGCAAAACCCATTTGCGCTGAAAATGCTGGCGCCGGTGATGCAGGCGTTCGGCAACGCCGCTCAGCAGGAATATTTCCTGCCGCGCATATTGCGTGGCGAGGATTGGTGGTGCCAGGGTTACTCCGAACCCGGTTCCGGATCCGACTTGGCATCCCTTCGAACCAGCGCGGTGCGCCAGGGCGATCACTACATCGTCAATGGCCAGAAGACCTGGAACACCATGGGGCAGTACGCGGACTGGATCTTCTGTCTGGTGCGCACCAGCAGCGAAGGGCGTCAGCAGCAGGGCATTTCCTTTTTGTTGATCGACATGAAATCTCCCGGGATCACGGTGCGCCCCATCATCATGCTCGACGGCGAGCATGAGATAAACGACATCTTCTTCGACAACGTCAAAGTGCCGGTGCAGAACTTGATCGGCGAGGAAAACAAGGGCTGGACATACGCGAAATTCCTCCTGACGCATGAACGCAGCGGCAATGCCGGGATCGGTATCTGCAAGCAGGCACTGAAGAAACTCAAGGCGATCGCGGCGGAACAGATGTCGAACGGCCGGCCCCTCATCGAAGACTCGCGTTTCCGCGATCGGATCGCGAAGGTTGAGATGGAATTGATGGCGCTGGAGATCACCAATCTTCGCGTGCTGCAGGCCTCGACCAAGGAAAACGGCGCGCTGGGTCCCGAGGTGTCGGTGCTGAAGATCAAGGGCTCGGAGATCATTCAAACATTGGCTGAACTTAAAATGCATGCACTCGGGCATGACGCGCTGCCCTATGTGCGGGAAGCGCTCAACATGGATTGGCGTGGTAATCCGCTGCTGAGCGCGCACTACCGACCCTATGCTCCGCCGCTATCCGGTCAGTACTTCAACAACCGCAAGACCACGATATATGCCGGCTCCACCGAGATTCAGAAAAACATCATTTCGCAAATGATCCTAGGCCTGTAAAGAGCAATCATGGAATTCAATTACTCCGAAGAACAGCTGGCGCTGCAGGACACCTTGCAGCGCTTCATCGCCCGCGACTACGATTTCGACAAGCGCCGCGCATTTTCCAAGTCCGACTTGGGCTATTCCGCCGAGGCCTGGAAGCAGTACGCGGAACTTGGGCTCCTATCGCTGCCTTTTCCGGAAAATGTCGGCGGTCTCGGTGGCAATGCGGTCGACATCATGTTGGTGATGGAGCAATTCGGGCATGGCCTGTTGCTAGAACCCTACTTGAGCAGCGTGGTTACCTGCGGCGGCCTGATCCGCGACGCCGCATCCGAGGCGCTCAAGCAAAAGCTGCTGCCGCAAATCGGCGCAGGCGAGCTGATGCTGTCCCTTGCCGCCTATGAGGCCGCAGGTCGTTATGATTTGTCCTATGTCGGCACCACGGCCAACGAAGCCGGCGGCAATTGGACATTGTCGGGTCGCAAGACCGTTGTGCTGGACGGCGCGTCCGCCAACGCCTTTCTGGTATCCGCCCGCAGCAGCGGCAAAGTGGGCGATCGCGACGGGATCTCGTTGTTTCTGGTGCCGCGCGATGCCAAGGGGCTTACCCTGGCCGCCTATGCGACGCAATCCGGTGCGCGCGCAGCGGACCTGTTGCTCGAGAATGTGGTCGCCGGCGCCGATGCGGTAATCGGCGCGCCGGCGCGCGCGCTGCCCATCATCGAGCGTGCGGTGGACTATGCGATTGCCGCGCTATGCGCCGAGTCGATCGGCATCATCAACGCGCTGAATCAGGCCACGCTGAACTACTTGAAGACGCGCAAGCAATTCGGTGTCGCGATCGGCACGTTTCAGGCTCTGAAACACAACATGGCGGATATGCTCATTGCGGCCGAACAAGCGCGTTCCATGGCGATCATCGCCGCGGTGCACGCCGACTCCAAGGATGCCACCGATCGTCGCCGCAACATTGCGGCTGCAAAAGCCTACATCGGGCAGGCGGGCCGCCTGGTCGGGCAAACCGCGGTGCAGATGCATGGCGGAATGGGCGTAGTCGATGAGCTCATTGTGAGCCACTATTTCAAGCGGCTCACGATGATCGACTTGAGCTTGGGCGATGCCGATTATCACCTGGCGAGCTTCAGCAACACACTGCTTCCCGCGGCGTAGCCGGCGGCTTAAGCGCTCGGCAGGTGCGCCTGCTCCTGCTTGCGCACGTCCTTCTCCATGGTGCGCGACGCCGCGAACAGCACCACTGCCGCAGCCAGCGCCAGTATCGGAATGGCGTACATGGCGTGGTGCAGGCCGATGGCCTTGTAGACTTCCGTCATGGCGCCGGCGCCTGCGTCGTGCATGGCTTTCTTGGCGAAGTGATCGCTCAGGTAACCTGTGCCCACCGGTCCCAAACTCGCGCCCAGCAAATACATGCAGCAAAAATACAGGGCCACGGCGAATCCGCGCAGCCGCGGCTCGATGACGTCCTGAATGGCGCTGTAGACGGTTGCGTAGTACACGAACATGGTGATGGTGCCCAAGGTCATTAAAATCACGTACGGCGTGATGGCTCCCCTGGGTTGATTGATCGCGAGAAAAATACACGGTGCGGCGATCGCCATGCTGATCGAGGACAGCACCAACCGGCCGTTGCGGCGCTTGACGCTCATTCGATCCGCCAGCCAGCCTCCGGCCAATAGGCCTATGGCGCCCACCAAGCCGATGGTTACGGACGAGATCGCGCCGGCATCGCGCACGCTCAATCCGTGAAAGCGTTGCAGGAAGGCATTGTTGAATGTGTTCAGCGCATACATGTTGAAGTTGTGGAAAATCCCGGACAGGATGATCCACCACATGGTCGGCAAGCTCAGCACCGTGATGTAAGGCGCCCAGCCGCCGGCGGCCGCCGTTCTGGCGCGGCCTGGATCCAGCGCGCCGCGCACGGGTTCTTTGATTGCCAGCGCGCACGCCGCAAAGATCAAGCCGGGAATGCAGGCGATATAAAAGGCGGCACGCCATCCCCAATGCTCGTAGATCACGCCGGAGCTCAAGTAAGCGGCAAATATTCCCGCCGGCAGCCCCAGCATAAACACGCCCATGGCGAAGGCCCGCCTCGAGGGCGGGAAGAAGTCGCCGATCAGGGACTGCCCGGCCGGCGCGCAGGTGGCCTCGCCCAGGCCGACCCCTAAACGTGCGATGAATATCTGGGAATAGGAGGTGGCCATGCCGGTTGCCGCAGTGAGCAGGCTCCAAAACGTCGTGCCCAGGGCGATCAGGCGGGTGCGGGACCATCGGTCGCTTAAGGCCCCCAGGGGCAAACCCACCATGGCATAAATGACCGTAAAGATGCTGCCGAGAAAACCCAAGGCCGTATCGCTGAGTCCGAACTCTTTACGAATCGGTTCAAAGAGAGCGCCGAGTAACTGGCGATCGAAGAAATTGAGCAAGTTGATGGCGAACAGGATGAACAGCGCAAACATGGCGCCTTCGGCCGCTTTACTTGCGGCTCCGTTGGCCGGGATTGCGGACGGACTTCCCTCGATCGACTGCGGACTGACAGACATTAAAACTCCCCAAAAAAATGTCCGGCGATGGCGGCCCTAGTGTCGCACATCGGCCGGACGGGATATATCAACTCGTCGGTCAGCCCAGCAATCCGCCTGGAGGCGGCATATGTTCCCAGAAAGTGCGGATTTCGCCGCGCGGATCATTTTCCATTTGCGTCGGTGTCCCGAACACCATGGTCGCGCGGTTCTTGGCTTCGTAGGTCGGCCAGGGCGGTATCTTGGAATTGTTGGGATTGCCGGTCTTCGCAAATGCGACCCAGCACGAGGAGAGCTGATCCGCCACTCTCGCCATGTCATTGCCGTCGCGCGCCTCTCGAAAGGACCCGGACACGTCCAGTCCATGGACGGCGCCGTAGCGACCGCCGAAGGATGGCGTCGGCCAATCCCATTCGTACATGTAAATGGCGCCCCTGGCCTGTGCGGCCTTGAGTTCGGCCTGTTTGTATGCCGAGCGGCGGAAGCCGGCATCGGTGAACACTTGCGCTTGGATGAGATACGGAGACTTCTCGGGATAATACTTGCGATACATGCCCAGGATGTCGGCGCCCTTGTCCTTGTAGCGCTTGTCGAGGAGCGCCTTGAGGTCTGCCTCGCCGAGAGTGAAGTTGGTCAGAGCGAGTGCCGCATCCTCGAGCGTGGTCGAGACAATGAGCGGGATATCCGCCGATTCCGGGGGCGCAGCCGGATCGAAAGGATCATGCGTCAAATACTTGCCGTCGAGGACCGGGCCGCCGCCGATGCCGGGAACCGAGGCGCTGACCGCTGCCTGCGCCTCCAGCAGCTGCTGCCAAGAAACTTTCTGCAGATCCGCGATGCGCGTCTTCGCGATACCCAGTTGCTTGAGCAGCGCCTCGGAGTTCTGCGTCGCGCGATCGCGCGCGACGAATTTCAACATGGATCCGCTCTGAACCGCGGCTCGATGAAACAAACCCTTTGCGGCCGGGTTCGCCAGCATGGAGCTGGTCTTCGCGCCTCCGCCGGACTGGCCGAAGATCATCACCTTGTGCGGATCGCCGCCGAAATTTTCGATGTTGTCCCGAACCCACTCGAGCGAGGCGCTCAGGTCCATGATGCCGGTCACGCCGCCATAGGCGAACTCGGTGGGCGCGCCCAAATCAGCGAGATGGGTGTAGCCCAGCACGCCGAGACGATGATTGACCGTAACCACGACCACATCGCCGAAGCGCGCCAGCTGCGCGCCGTCGTAGCCGATCGCATTGCCCGATCCGGTCGTGAAACCGCCGCCGTGAAAGGACACGAGCACCGCGCGCTTGGCGCCATCCTTGAGACCGGGCGTCCAGACATTCAATGAAAGGCAATCCTCGCCCATGCCTCCGGGGTGGTAGTCCCAGTGAATCATCATGGCGTAGTCGGAGCGCAGATCCGCCGGCACTTGCGGACTGATCTGGCCGTGCGCCAGGCATTCGCGCACGCCCTTCCAGGCGGACGGCTTCTTCGGAGGCATGAACCGGTTGCGGCCGCCGGTCGGCGCGCCATAGGGAATGCCCTTGAATTCCTTGACGCCGGCAGTTTGGACGCCTTGCACTTTTCCGTAGACGGTATCGGTCTCGACAAAGATGCTGCCCGTGGCTCCGCCGTCGAGGCCGCCGCGCGCCGGCGCCGCTTCCTGAGCGCCAGCCTCGCGCGAACCAGCGGACCCGACTGCCGCGGCGGCGAGCGTCATCGCGGAAGCTTTGAGAAAATCCCGGCGATCCGATTGAGCCGCCTGCTCGATGCTCAATGGTTGCGGCTGCTGATTGCGTTCTTGTTCGTTCATGATCTTCCCCTGATAATTCCGGCATTAGCACGACGCCGGCGGCGGATGTCTAGCTTAGGGGCTTCGTGGCGAATACGCGACACCCACGGCGACATTTGATTGACCATCGGCGCCACCGCGGGTAGTTGCGCAAAGGATACAATGAGAAATCCAGACCCCTGGCGGCCGCCCGAGCCTGACGAGGAACCGGCAAAATCCGCGCGACGATCGGCGTTGCTCGGGCTTCTGCTGGTGGCAATGCTCGTCATCGGCGGCTTGTATCTGTCGCATGTGCTCTCAGGCGCTGCGCGATTGCAGGATTGCGCCTTGTCGGGCCGTTCGAATTGCTCCGGCGGCTGAAGCGTCAGGCGGCGAGCACGCCGTTGGCCTTTGCCGTGTGCGTGGCGATCATGTCCATCAGTGGCGGCGATAAGCAGTCATACGGTTCGAGTTTCAGTTCTTTGAGCCGTGCGCGCACCGCACCCATCTTTTCGGGCTTGGTGCCCGACTCGATGATGGAGGACACGAATGCCGCAAATTCCGGCGCGGCCCAGCCGTTGGCCTCCAGCAGTTCGGGATGCACAAAATCGAACCCGTATATCGGATGGCCTTTGTTCTCGATGCGGCCGTACATATGCACGCCGCATCCCGTGCAGGCATGGCGCTGAATCGGCGCCGAGGCGTTGACTATTTTCAACTTCTGCGAATTCGACGTGACCGACAATTTGTCGCGCGGCACAACCGCGACCAAGGAAAACGTCGCGCCCGCCGGCTTCCAGCACTTGGTGCAGCCGCACACATGATTGAAGGCGACATTGGACTCGATGCTCACCGTGACCGGTGCGCTGGCGCACTTGCACTTGAGCGTGCCGCCGCTGAACTTCGGATTGCCGGCCTTGACGCCGTTGTCGACAGCAGGATGAATGCCTACACTCATGCTCGTATCTCCTCAGCGTGATTTTTTGTTTCGCGCCCCGGCGCGCACGCAGTAGTATACCCGTTCAAATCATGAACTCGCTCAAGTCGTTCCATCCGGCCGTCGCCGCCTGGTTTTCGCGGACATTCGATGCGCCCACCGATGCGCAGGTGGCTGCCTGGCCGGCGCTGGCGGCCAACGAGCATGTGCTCGTGGCCGCTCCGACCGGGTCGGGCAAGACGTTCGCCGCCTTTCTTTCCGCCATCGATCAGCTGGTCAAGGAGGGATGCGAGGGTGCTCTGCCCGACGAGACGCGCGTGGTATATGTGTCGCCGCTCAAGGCGCTGTCAAACGATATCCAGAGAAATCTCGAGGCGCCGCTCAATGGCATCCGCGAGGAACTCGCCGCGCTGAACCTGCCCGATGTGGAGATCAGGGCGCAAGTGCGCAGCGGCGATACGCCGCAATCCGAGCGCGCCGCGATGAGGCGCCGTGCACCGCACATCGTGGTAACGACGCCCGAGTCGCTGTACATCCTCCTGGGCTCGCAGTCCGGCCGCGACATGCTAACGACCTGCCGCACCGTGATCGTCGATGAAATTCATGCGGTTGCCGGCAATAAGCGCGGCGTGCATCTGGCGTTGTCCCTGGAGCGGCTTGGCGCGTTGACCGGGGGTGCGTTGACGCGCGTGGGATTGTCGGCCACGCAAAAGCCCATCGAGGACATCGCGAAATTCCTGACGGGATCCCGTGAGGCACGCTGCACCATCGTCGATAGCGGCCACGTTCGTTCGCGCGACCTGAGCCTGGAAATCCCACCTGCGCCGCTCGAGGCGGTCATGTCGGGAGAGGTGTGGACGCAAGTTTACGATCGCTTGGCCGTGCTCGTCCGCGAGCACCGCACCACCTTGGTGTTCGTCAATACGCGAAAGCTGGTGGAGCGGCTGGCGCGGCATCTGTCCGAGCGCCTCGGGGTCGAGAACGTCGGCGCGCATCACGGCAGTCTCTCCAAAGAGCGGCGCCTGAATGCCGAACAGCGCTTGAAGCGCGGCGATTTGAAGGTTCTGGTGGCCACTGCATCCCTGGAATTGGGCATCGATATCGGCGATGTGGATTTGGTGTGCCAGATCGGCTCGACCCGCTCCATCAACGCCTTTCTGCAACGGGTGGGCCGCGCCGGACACTCGGTGGGCGGTACGTCCAAGGGAAGATTATTTCCGCTGTCGCGCGATGAGTTGGTGGAATCCGCGGCGCTGCTCGATGCCGTGCGGCGCGGCGAGTTGGACCGCGTGCGAATCCCGGAAAATTCCCTCGACGTGCTGGCTCAGCAGATCACTGCGGAAGTGGCGGCGCGGGAATGGTCCTCCGATGAATTGTTTTCGCTGATGCGCGGAGCCTATCCCTACCGCAATTTATTGCGTGCCGAGTTCGACGCCTGCGTGACGATGCTCGCCGAGGGCTTCAGCACGCGCCGCGGCCGCCGTGGCGCCTTGCTGCATCACGACGCCGTCAACCGGATGCTGCGCCCGCGCAAGGGCGCTCGCCTGACTGCGCTTACCTCGGGCGGCGCCATTCCCGACAACGCCGATTACCGGGTGATGCTTGAACCGGAGAGCATGGTGGTCGGCACGGTGAATGAGGATTTCGCCGTCGAGAGCCTGCAGGGCGACATATTCCAGCTCGG
This sequence comes from Steroidobacteraceae bacterium, assembly GCA_036494725.1. Taxonomy (GTDB): domain Bacteria; phylum Pseudomonadota; class Gammaproteobacteria; order Steroidobacterales; family Steroidobacteraceae; genus Bog-1198. Next base: position 5,003 of record DASXNX010000180.1, on the reverse strand, counting down.
CAACGCCTCGTACAGGATTTTGCGGGTTGAGCGCGGCACCGTGCGCGTTGAAGATGCGCATGGCCTGCCGCCGTCGATTCCCTTCTGGCTTGGCGAGGCTCCGGGCCGCACTGCGGAACTGTCGGCGGCAGTCTCGCGTCTGCGCAAGGAAATCGACCTGAGGCTCGGGGGCGAGCCGGGCGCAGCGTTTGCGTGGCTGCTTGAGATCGGTATCGACGAAGCGGCTGCTCAGCAAATCATCCAGTACTTGAGTGCCGGCAAGGCGGCGCTCGGCAGCTTGCCGACGCTCGACACCGTGATCTTTGAACGCTTCTTCGATGAGTCCGGCGGCATGCAGCTGGTGATCCATTCGCCGTACGGCAGCCGTGTCAATCGCGCCTGGGGCCTGAGCTTGCGCAAGCGTTTCTGCCGAACCTTCAACTTCGAACTGCAAGCCGCGGCCACCGAGGACCACATCGTGCTCTCGCTGACGCACGCCCACAGCTTCGAGCTGGCCGAGGCGGCGCGTTACCTGAATTCCAATTCGGTACGCCATGTGCTGATTCAGGCGCTGTGCGCGGCGCCCATGTTCGAGGTCCGATGGCGATGGGATGCCGGCATTTCGCTCGCGTTGCCGCGCTTTCGCGGCGGCAAGAAAGTACCGCCGCAGATTGCGCGGATGAACGCCGAGGATTTATTGGCTTCGGTATTTCCCGACCAAGTGGCCTGCGCCGAGAATCTCCCGGGCGAGGTCGAAGTGCCGGATCACCCGTTGGTTGCGCAGACCATCCGCGATTGTCTCGAAGATGCCATGGACATCGACGCCTTCGAAGCAATGCTGCGTAGCTTGGAAAGCGGCGCAATCCGCGTGGTCGCCCGCGATCTCACCGAACCCTCGCCGCTGGCCCTCGAGGCATTGAGCGCGCGTCCCTATGCCTTTCTGGACGATGCGCCTCTCGAGGAGCGGCGTACCCAGGCGGTGATCAGCCGCCGCTGGTTGGATCCCGCGGAAGCGGCCGATATCGGCAAGCTGGATCCGGAGGCGATTGCGCGGGTCCGCAGCGAGGCATGGCCTGATGCAACGACGCCCGACGAGCTGCACGACGCGCTGCTGTGGCTCACCTTCATGACCGATGAGGAGCTCAAGTCCAATGCCGCGTGGCCGGGATTGATTGAGAATCTCACCGCTCAGGGACGGGTGCTGTGCGTTGCATTGCCGAAGCGCGCCGTGTGGGTCGCGACCGAAAGGCGCACGCTGTTCGATCCGCCGGCCGAGGAGTCGATGGTGGACATCGTTCGCGGCCGGCTGGAAGGTCTGGGCGTGGTCACCGTCGCACAGATCGCCGACTCGCTGTCGGCTGCTGAGACGCGGATCGTGACCGCCCTGACCGCGCTGGAAGCTGAAGGATTCGCCATGCGCGGCCGCTTCACGCCAGCGGCCGCGCAGCAGGGCTCGCCGGAGGAATGGTGCGAACGCCGGCTGCTGGCGCGGATTCACCGCTACACCGTCAAACGCCTGCGCGCCGAAATCGAACCGGTCGCGGCCCGAGATTTTCTGCGCTTCCTGTGCGAATGGCAGAGGGTGCAGCCGGGCTCCCGGATGCAGGGACCGGACGCTCTGGCAGCGGTACTGACGCAGCTCGAAGGCTTTGAGGCGCCCGCAGGCGCATGGGAATCCGAAATAATCCCCTCGCGCATCGCCGAGTACGAACCCCAATGGCTGGATGAGCATTGCCGCGCGGGACGATTCATTTGGACGCGATTGGCAACACGCGGCGCAGCTCGCGAGGGGGAGGGCGCGGTGCGAGGCGCCTCTCCGGTACGCTCGACTCCCATAGTGCTCTTGGCCCGGCGAAATGTGTCTCTATGGTCGACGTTGGTCGGCCAGAGTGATCCCGGTCGCTTGACCTCCAGAGCGCAAGCGGTGGCGGATTTCATCGGCACCCATGGCGCGTCATTCTTCGACGAAATCGCGGAGGGTGCCGCCTTACTGCCGTCCGAGGCGGAAGATGCGCTCGCCGAGTTGGTCGCCTGCGGGTTGGTCAACTCCGACAGCTTCGCGGGATTGCGCGTGCTGCTGCTGCCCAGCGGACGACGCAGTAAATCAACTTCCTATACGGCCCGGCGTAAGCGTCGCCTCGCGCTGTTCGGCATGGCGGACGCCGGACGCTGGGCGCTGGTACGCCGCGCGACGATAGCGGCGCCGGAGCGCAAGGACGAGGCCGCAGAACAGGTGGTGCGCACCTTGCTGCGGCGCTGGGGTGTCATTTTTTGGAAATTGCTCACTCGGGAGGCGGATTGGCTCCCCCCTTGGCGCGATATATTGAGTTGTTGCCGCAGACTGGAGGCCCGGGGAGAGATTCGCGGCGGACGCTTTGTAGCTGGGTTCTCCGGCGAGCAATACGCGACACTCGAAGCCGTTGGATTGCTGCGCGATGTGCGCCGCAAAGCGCCCGGAGAGACGTACTTGGCGCTATCGGCGGCCGATCCTCTGAACTTGATCGGCATACTCACGCCTGGAGCGAGGCTGCCCTCGATCGCAGGCAATCGATTGTTGTACCGCGACGGAATGCCGATCGCGACCTACGCGGCCGGCGAAATACATTACTCGGAAAACCTGCCGGCCAAGGAACAATGGGAAGCGCAGACCGCACTGCTGCGCCGCCACGCGCCGTTGGCGGTCGACGACGCTACTTGACGGCCTCCATGGAGGCGTTCCAACCGCCGCCCAGGGCCTCGATCAGCGCCACACTGGCCTGCAGCCGGCTCGACAGCACCGAGAGTGCGGTTTCCTCGGCGCTTAAGCGCGTCGTTTGAGCGGTGATCACGCTGCTGTAGGGAACCGTGCCCGCTTTGTACTGATTCAGCGTCAAGGTCTCCGCTTCCCGCGCTTTTTTTACGGTTTCGTCCTCGATCACGCCTTCCTGCTCGAGGACGCGCAGGCTCACGATCTGGTCCTCAACTTGTTGAAAGCTCGCCAGCACGGTTTGGCGATACGCGTCGACGGTTCCCTCATATGCCGCCCGCGCGCTTCGAACTTGAGCTCGGACCAAGCCGCCGTTGAATAGCGTTTGAGCGAGGGAGGGTCCCACGGCCCAGACGCGATTTGAATTTCGAATCAAGTTGCTGAACGAAACCGTTGAATACTGGTCCGAGCCGGTCAACGTCAGGTCCGGAAAGTATCCGGTGATCGCGACGCCGATCTGCGCGTTGGCCGCGGCCATCTTGCGTTCGGCTTCCGCGACATCGGGCCGTCTTTCGAGCAAAGTCGAAGGAAGGCCCGCGGGCACGGTGGGCACGTCGCTGCGCATGGGGGCAACGGTCAGCGAGAATTCCGCGGGCTGCTTGCCCACCAGCACCGCCACGGCATGTTCGAGAATGGCGCGCTGAATCTTGGCGTTGACCTGCTGCGCTTGACTCGAGAGCAGCTGCGTCTCCGCCGTGACCACGTCGGCGCGGGCGGCGACCCCGAAGTTATACCGGCTCTGCGTGATCTTCAGCGACTGGGTCTCGGCGACCACGGTGTCGTCCAGGAGCTTCTGCAGCTGATCCTGAGCGCGCAATTCAAAATAATCGGTCGCGAGTTCCGCTTGCGCGGACAGGCGTGCCGCCGCCAACGCCGCGTTGCTCGATTCGGCCGAGGCCAGATCGCTCTCCGCAGTGCGGCGAATCTTGCCCCAGATGTCGATGTCCCAACTCGCTGAGACGCCCGCGCTGTAGCTCGTTTGAGTTCGTGTCGCCGTTGTGGTCTGCCCGCCGGGACTGGTCACGATGATCGGCGAGCCGCCGCGCTGCGCGCCCAAGTTGGCGTCGAAGGTCGGCCAGAATCCCGCGCGTGCCTGGGACACGAGCGCGCGCGATTGCTCGAACGCGGCCTCGGCGGCCTTGACGTTTTGATTCGAAATATCGATCTGCGCCTCCAGATCATCGAGCGCATCGTCGTTGAAGATTTTCCACCAGGGTCCGCGCGACAGCACATCGTTGGGTTCGCTGGGCTTCCAGTCGGACGCTTCCTTGTAGTCAGGCGCGACCGCGGTCACCGCGTCGGGGCGATGATAATTGGGGCCGAGCGCACAGGCAGTCGCCAATGCGGCGCCGGACGCCACGGCCATGCCGCGCACGAGTCGCTTGATCACGTGGCAACCCCCAAAGACCCCAAGTCTAGCTTCGGCGGTTCCGAGTACGTACCCCGTTTCAAATGTTTCCAGTAGCGGCGCATATATAAGTAGATGACGGGCGTGGTGTAGACGGTGAGCAGTTGGCTGACGATGAGGCCGCCGACGATGGCGATGCCGAGCGGCCGGCGCATCTCGGTGCCGTCGCCTGTGGCGACGGCGAGCGGCAGCGCGCCGGCGATGGCCGCGCAGGTGGTCATCATGATCGGTCTGAAGCGCAGCAAGCAGGCGTGCTCGATGGCCCTTAATGGATCCATGCCCAGCGTGCGCTCGGCGTGCAGCGCGAAGTCCACCATCATGATGGCGTTCTTCTTGACGATGCCGATCAGCAGAAGTATCCCGAGAAACGCAATGAGGCTGAATTCGGTACCCGTCGCCATGAGGGCCAGCAGCGCCCCGATTCCAGCCGAGGGCAGGGTCGAGAGTATGGTCAGCGGCTGAGCGTAATTTTCATAGAGCATTCCCAACACCACGTAGATCGCGGCGATCGCGGCCAAAAGCAACAGAGGCAGGTTGCCGACGCCTTGCTGAAACAGGCGCGCGGTGCCGTAATCGCCGCCGCGGATGCTCACCGGCGTATGGATGTCGGCCATTTTCTTGGCGATGGCGTCGGTCGCCGTGCCAAGGGAAACACCCTCGGGCAGGTTGTAGGCGATCGAGGTGGAGACCGACGTGCCGGTGTGATTGACCGAGATTTGCGTGGTGCCCGTCACGAAATGACTGAAAGCGGAAAACGGCACCATGGTTTCCCGCGCCAGGCTGACTGCGGAGCCGGTGGAGGTGTTGCCGCGCCCGGAATTTGCCAGAGAGTTGGCCGCCAGGTTGCGCGCCACGTCTTGAGCTACCGAG
>DASXNX010000179.1:0-1591 GCA_036494725.1 Steroidobacteraceae bacterium | reverse complement strand
CTGGTGGCGGAGAAGGCGGACTGGCAGGAACTTCGGTCGGCGGCGTCGGTGCTGCGCACGCATGTCCTGGAGAACCTGGGACATTATCTCGAACAGTTTGAAGCGCGGTGCACGGCGGCGGGCGGTGTGGTGCACTGGGCGAAAGATGCGGCCGAGGCGCGCGCGATCATTCTGGACATCCTGGGCCAGGAACAGGCCGGCGAAGTGATCAAGATCAAGACCATGACGTCGGCGGAGATCCAACTGAACCCGGCGATCGAGGCAGCGGGCATCAAGGCTTTCGAAACGGACCTGGCGGAGATCATCCTGCAGCTGGGCGACGATGAGCCTTCGCACATCGTGGTTCCAGCACTACATGTAAATCGAACCCAGGTGCGCGAGATCTTTGCGCGGAAGATGAACCGGCCGGAGCTGAGCGATGATCCGAAAGAGCTGACCGCGGCGGCTCGCACCTTTCTGCGCGAGAAGTTTCTGCGCGTGCCGACGGCCATCAGCGGCGCGAATTTTCTGATTGCGGAGACGGGCTCGGTGGTCATCGTGGAGTCGGAAGGCAACGGGCGCATGTGCCTGACGCTGCCGCGCACAATGATTACGCTGGCTGGGATCGAGAAGGTGATTCCGCGCTTTCAGGATCTCGAGATCATGCTGCAGGTACTGGCGCGGTCGGCTACCGGCGAGCGGATGAATCCTTATTCCTCGTTGTGGACAGGCGTGACACCGGGCGACGGGCCTGAGCGCTTTCACGTGGTGCTGCTGGATAACGGGCGATCGGATATTCTGGCCCGGAGCGGTGAACGGCAGACGCTGAAGTGCATTCGCTGCGGCGCTTGCCAGAACACGTGCCCAGTGTATCGGCAGACCGGCGGGCATGCGTATGGATCGGTGTACGGGGGGCCGATCGGCGCGATCCTTACGCCGCAACTGATGCACCTGGAGCATGCGCAGACGCTGCCGTATGCGTCGTCGTTGTGCGGGGCGTGCTACGAGGTTTGCCCGGTCAAGATCAATATTCCCGAAGTGCTGATCGATTTGCGGGCCCAGGTTACGGACAAGGAGCGCGACGAGGAGCGGCGGTTCTTCGATCCGATGTACCTGGGGATGCGGATCGCGAATTATATTTTTGCGAGCGCAGGGCGATTCCGGCTGGCGCAGTGGATGGGGCGCCTGGGGCTGCGGCTGTTCACGCACAAGGACGGATGGATTCACAGCTTGCCGAGCCTGGGAGCGCGATGGACGATGACACGCGATTTGCGCGGACTGCCGGATGAGACGTTTCGCGAGTGGTGGGCAGCGCGCGACAGGAAGGGCCAATGAAGACGGCGTCGATTTCGCGGCAGGTCATTCTCGATCGCATCCGGAAAGCGACCGCAGGCGGGGCGCCGGATGTCGCGGGAAGTTACGAGGGGCTGCATCGCGATTATGTTCGCGCGGGGAAGATGGGGGCGGACGAGCGAATTGCGTTGATGATCGAACGGCTGCGCGAATACGACGCGGAGGTGGTGGAAGCTGCGCCCGAGTCACTTGAGCAGGCGATCCACGGGCAGTTGGCGGCGAGCGGGCGGCGAAGGTTTGTGGCTCCGGCGGGATTGCC
>DASXNX010000178.1:0-67980 GCA_036494725.1 Steroidobacteraceae bacterium | reverse complement strand
ATTCGTCGATGGGTATGGGAATTCTGCGAGTCCCGCTTACTTGCCGCTTACCGAGACCAGCTATGCGGAACACTATCGTGATGCCACTTATCCAGACCAAGATTTTCTCGGCCCTCTATATGTCGTGACGCAGGCGACATTGAGTGACTCGAGCAGCGCGACGGGCGCCACTTACAATCAAACATTTACCTACTACAGTGCTTGGACGAATCTTCAGGGCCGCGGCTTTGAGGGCTTTTCGAGAATTGGCACACTCGACAGCCGCAACGGTCTCACCAACGACAAGTACTACTCGCAATCGTTTCCCTATACGGGAATGCTGAATCAGGAAAACATATCAACGAGCGCCGTTAGCATCAAACAATCGGTAGGAACGCCTGCCGTCGCGACGCTAAGCAGTACGCAATATCAGGGGCGTTCCTTCCGATATTTCAGCAATTGGACAATTACGAAGCATGAGGTCGGAGGAACAGAGAACGGAGATTCGAGCTCCTCAACCAGTACCGACTACTCTTACGACAGCTACGGAAACGTGACCAAGATGGCCAAGACGGTCACGGATACCGACCCTGGATCGCCTTATCTCGGAGACTGGTGGACCACCACCATTACCAACACGACCGATATATCCGTAAACCCGTCTACGGATCTAGCTGCATGGTGTCTCCCGCTATTAGATCAATCGCAGATTGTCTACAGCTCGCTAATAAACGGAAACGGATCGACTACAGTAACGCGAACGCAGCAGTACACACCTGACCCGACCCGCGCAAATTGCCGAATTGAGACGATTGTTACCGAGCCCGGCAGCGCGTACCAAGTTACCGAGGGCCTGACCTTCGATAGTTTCGGAAACATCGCCACCGATACCCTCACCGGCAACAACGTACCTGCACCCACGCCCGCAAGTCGGGAAACGATCAATTACTGGGGGACATCCGGACAGTATCTGTTGACGCAGACCGATCCTTCGGGAGCCCTTACTAGTTGGTCTTACGCCACGGCGAATAGTCTCTTTTTTGGTCTGCCTGATAGCGTGGCAAATGGCAATAACGAGACGACTGCCTGGAAATATGACGCCTTCGGCAGAAAGAGCCAAGAGACGCGGCCGGATAGCACGGTGATTAAGTGGGCTTGGAGTACTTGCACTTCCTCTTGCGGATGGAGTAACAGTGTTTATCAAATTGCGCAGACGGTCTATCAATCAGATGGCGCGACCGTAATGCGCACCGACACGAATTTCTATGATCCGATAGACCGTGTGACCGAAAGTGCCGGCCCAACAGTAACGAATGCGACTGCCATTGTTCAAAACCTTTACGATCCTCTGGGAAGAGTGACTCAGCAATCAATGCCGTTCCTGAGCGGCGGTAGCGTGTACCAAAAAACAACGGCATACGACGTCCTCAATCGGCCCATTTCCGTGGCACGTCCCATCAGCTCCACCAATCCGAATCCTCAGATCACGAACTATGGATATGCGGGCCGCACACTCACAGTGTCGGACCCATACTCACATAGGAGAATCCTCGTTAGCGATGTGAATGGGAAACTGCGAAGAACCACCGATGCCATAGGTACAGGCTACACGGTGACTCGGTCCTATGACGCCGCAGAGAGCTTGAATGGCATAACAGACAGCGTTGGCAATTCGCTTCTTAACAACGTCACCATTGTGTATGGAATTAGGCCCTTCCGAACTGCGGCAACCGATGCGGATCGCGGTTCATGGACCTATACGATTGATTCCTTTGGCGAGCGAACAAGTTGGAAAGACGCTAAGGGCCAATCCTTCTCCATGACATACGATGCACTTTCGCGACCACTCACTCGGAGCGAGCCAGATTTATTCACGCAATGGACGTATGGAACCAGCGCCGCAAGCCACAATGTTGGCCGTTTGATCGCAGAGTGCACGGGAACTACCGGTACGCCTCCTTCGAGCTGCGGCACGACTTCGATTTATTCGGAGAATCGGACGTACAACAGCGCTGGGCGCCTTTCAACGCGAGCCATAAGCGAGTCCGCAAATCCCGGCAATGATCCTGGCGGCGTGTATCTGTTTACATTTAACTATAGTGCCACCACGGGGTTGCCCACTGCTTTGACGTACCCCATCAGCACTGCAGGTGTCGCATTTAAATTGAACTATGCTTATCAATATGGTTTGTTGGAATCGGTGACTGACGCCACGGACACAACCGCGACCTGTGGCAGCACGTGCACGCTGTGGACGGCCAATAGCATGAATGCTTTTGGCGAAATTGCACAGGAGACATTAGGCAACGGCGTCGTGACGAATCGAACGTACGATCCGGTGACTTCTTGGCTGGTTAAGGCGACTGCTGGTGTCGGCGGCGGAGCTGCACTGTTAAACCAATCGTATACCCAAGACGAGAACGGCAACGTTACTCAGCGCCAAAATAATAATCTTGGGCTCACAGAAACGTTTTCTTACGACGCCGACAACCGCCTAACGTGCACCGTACTCGGGAGTAGTTGCTCTTCTCCCACATATACCTACGATAGTGGTGTCGCAGGTCCCAGCAATATCACTTCCCATACAGGGGTAGGAACTTATAATTATCCAGCCTCGGGCCAGGCTCAACCCCATGCGGTCACCTCGATTACTGGCTTTGCCTATGGCGTTAACAATCCCCGCTTTTCCTATGATGCCAATGGGAATATGACCGCTCGGGCTAGCACGAGCCAAAACATCCTTTGGACGAGTTACAATTATCCATATTCCATTTCAGGAGCCGACACGGGAGGCACCGGAACGGTCGCCTTGAACTACGGACCTGATCGTCAGCGCATACAGCAGAATTACTCCGTAAATAGCGGAAGCGTGGAGTCGACGTTTTACGTTGGCGGCCTAATGGACATCGTGAAGCTAAACGGGACCGTAGATTATCGGCATTACATCTACGTCGGCAAGGAACCTATTACTATATATAGTCGCACGCTTGCTGGCGGCATCACCATGAGCTATATCCTTAAGGATCAGCTGGGAGGCGTATCCACGATTGCATCGAATATGGGCGCGGTAGACGTGAATGAGAGCTTTGCGGCGTTCGGAAATCGACGCAACTCCGGTACTTGGTCAGGCGCGCCGACAACAGCGGATTTGACTTACTCTAGTTACACGAGACAGAGTTACGCATTCCAAACAGCGCTTGGCCAAAATACTGGCTTGAATCACATGAACGGGCGCATACAGGATGTGGTTATTGGAGGATTTCTAAGTCCGGATCCTCACATTCAGGACCCCACTAACTCGCAGAACTACAATCGCTATTCGTACGTCAACAATAATCCGCTCACTTTTGTCGATCCCACAGGATTTGAAGAAGATTGCGGGGCTAGCAATGGCTTTTGCCCTGATTCGCAAAGCACGGATCCGGCAGCCCTAGATCCTGCGATTTATGGGGCGAATGGTTCAATTGGAGGGGCGGATATAGATGAGCTGAAAGTTTTTGGGCATAGGGATACCTTCGAGTGGGAATGGCTCAGTCTGCAAGACATCCACTTATTCGTAACGCCCTACATCGTGAGTTTTGCCGATGTAGCAACTGTGGTAGCTTTTAACAACTATAAAAAGCAAATTCAGCAGCAGAATCCATGCAGTGGCGACAATCCGCAGAATTTTGCTGAGACTGATGCGTGGGCGGATTCATTGAACGGGGTTGGGCTGACGGGCGAAATAATCGGAGCAGATTCTGAGGCAATAGGAGCACTTAGCCAAATTGGAGGGATAGCATCAGATGGCACTTTTATCGCCGGAAAATTCAATGCCGGGGTTCTACAAACAAACGCAACGGCTACGCGATTTTGGGCCGATGCAGGTTCGCGCATTGCTCGAAATTTTTCGTTCCTAAGTGTTGCATATGATGCGTTTCAGACTTTCGACAACTTGGACTCAGTAGATGGGTTTTTCCATGGTGTCGACGCGTTGGTTGATCTGGGGGGATCACGCCTCGGTCTAGCAGGCGCCGGCGTTTCCATGTTGTGGACAGCCACCGGCGGAATGAAAGGTGCGTCGCTAAATCCATCGATCAATCAGAATGTAGAGATGGGCGGAGATTTGTACGCCAAATGCGTGAAGCACTAACCGTTCTTGTGCGTGAAAAGGCGGAGAGCGATTTTGGAGGCGAATTATGCTTGAGCGTCAGCATAGTGCGTTAGTAAAGGCACAATTGCGCTACTTTGCCAATAACCGCCGGCGATCCTGGCGAAACGGTGTGCATGCGTCATTTGTAGACGCGAGCATTCAATTGGAATCGTTACTTGCTCTCCTGGTCGCAGCCCTTTACTGGCTGGTCGTGGAGATAGGTCAAGGATTGTTGAGGCCATCCTTAGATCCTCATCGGGGGAGTGGCCACAGTGTCAAACTGGGAATAGGGCTACTCCTTGTGTGGGTCGTCGTGTCAATCTGCCACAACAAGCTAAAGCCATATGAGTTTATTCCTGAAGTTGAAAAGCCCTATAGCACGCCGCGCGATCGGCGTATCGTACATATTTATAACATCGGCGGATTCGCGTTTCTAGTATTTATGTTTGCGGCGGCAAGCTATATGCGACATGTTTTTGGCGCATGAAATAAGCATTTCGTTTCTACGATTGCCCGCTTGCCGCTCAACTCCGGAATTGCCGCCGGAGTTATTCACAAAAAAAGTTACGTGGATATTATGGGCATGGGATCCTAAAATAGCTCGAACAGTTTTGCTTTCGACCTAGCGTATTCGAGGCGCGAGCGTCGGATAGCGAATAGTTTTTCTGGCTTAGCGAATTCGCGGGAGAGTGCGGACAATTTGTGCGAATTTGCGCCGTGTCGCAGCTTGGATTACCGCGCGACATTTCAGTTAGATGCCTGCCAGGAGGGTATAAGTCAGACTGATGCGAATCGCTAACTACGCTCCGGCTTCAACAAACTCCAAGCCAGCAGTGCCGCCTTCTTTTGATCCGCGCCCCAGGGCGGTCCGACTTGCCGGCCCAACTGATTCACGGTATCGAGCATGCGTTGCTTGGGCAGATGCAGGCGCGCCATCGCGTGCTCTTCCAGGGTCCGTGCCTGGATGCGATGAACCTCGAGACCATATTGTCCGGCAGCGGCCCACAAAGCATTGCGAAAGTGATCGCCGTCGGCGGCGTGAATCAGGGCATGCGACGCCAGGATGGAAGCCAATGAACTAGGCTTGCGGCCCGCCGATTCAAGGATACCGGCACGTCGCACACCATACCCCTGGCTTTTCAATTCCTCCGCCTGGGTTTTGATTGCGGCATAAGCCATGGCCCTGGCCACGTCCAGATAGCCTGTCAGTCTGCCCGTTGCTTCCTCCACGCAAAGAAGTTCGACCGAGTGGTACGGCTGCTTGGAATCAGGGTCGTGATCGTCGATCAGCAGCACACGCGACCGTGCAAGTACGCAGGGGCCGGTTCGGTTGATCCCTAAGGCAATCATCGCTGCCCATCCCGAGTGCGGAGCAAAACCGATCGCAGCGGATTGCGTCGCCATGAGCAGCCTAGTTTGCGTGCACCGCTCGGGCTATTGCGCGCGTCAGACAATCCGCCGCCGCGGAACCAATACGCCCGATCTGCGCAGCACGCATCGGTGACTCCTTGAGCGGCAACTCACCGCTCGCCAGCGCGAACACCGTATCGCCGTCGAAGGGAGTGTGGGCCGGACGCAAAGCGCGCGCAATCCCGTCCTGCGCCATCATTGCAACGCGGCGGCACTCGGCGGTGTTCAAGTCGGCGTTGCAGGCGACTATGCCGAGCGTCGTATTGCTGCCGGCGGTCAAGCGGCCCAGCCCTAAAAGGCGCGAATCGTCGGGTGCGGGGTCGCTCGCGTCCATGGCGTTGTGCGGCGGCCCGGCGCCGCCGAACTCACCGCCCAGCTCGAAGGCCCACGCCCAATAGGTTTTGCCGTCGGGCATCAGCGCCGAGCCCACGGAGTTGACCGCCACCAGCGCGCCGACCATCAATCCCTCGCGCAAATCCACGGATGCCGATCCGATGCCGCCCTTGCGCAATCCCGCCATGGCACCGCGCCCGGCGCCGACCGATCCCAGTGCAAAATCTACAGCGGCTGCGTCCAAGGCGCGCAAGCCCAAGTCGCGGTAGGGCGGAGACGTGCCCCAGTTCTTATTGCCGCCATTTGCGAGATCGTGCAGAACCGCGGCGGGCACGATGGGGATGGCAATCGATCCTGCTCTGAATTGCAATCCGAATCCCCGGGACGAAAGCATGGCGGCGACGCCGTCTGCGGCGGCCAGTCCGAATACCGATCCGCCTGCGAGCACGATGGCGTGCGCGCGGCCCACCAGGTTTTCCGGAGAGAGCGCATCGGTCTCGCGTGTACCGGGTCCGCCCCCGCGCACGTCGACTGCGGCGGGCCAACCCACGGAACATTGCAGCACCGTGACACCCGTGCGCACGCTCTCGTCCGACGCGTGGCCGACCGTGAGGCCGGCAACATCGGTAATGAGATTCTTGGATCCCGGTCTGAACACGAGCTAGCGCGGCTGCGCCGCGATGACCGCCAGTCCCTGAAGCACGAGGTCCGGCACAATTTCTCCATGCGATCTCATGGTCCCGGTAATCATGCTGGCATCGCCGCCCGTGATGAATAGTCTCGGCGTGGTGCCGGTGCTCTGCTCGATGACCTCGGCGGCACGATCCGCCATGCCCGCCAGCGCAAAGACCGCACCGCGCGAAACTGCGGCGATCGTGTTGTTGGCCAGAACCCCCGCGAGCGATGGGCTGCTATTCGACGCGGCTTTGGCGATATCGCTGGTTTTGTTCATCAACGCCTCGCGCATCATGTGAATCCCCGGCGCAATCAGGCCGCCCTGATGTTGACCGCCGGAGTCGACGCTATCGACTTTGACGGCGGTTCCGGCATCCACGACGCAGAGCGCGGTGCGTGCCTTGGTCCAGGCGCCGATGAGCCCCAACCAGCGATCCGCCCCCAACAGAGTGGGATCAAGATAGCCGTTCGTGAGTCCTTGAAACTCCGCCGCCGCGGTGATGAACTCGGCGTTGATGCGAAAGATCTTCTTCGCCAGGCGGCTCAAGGTCTTGCCCATATCAGGACCGGCAACATTGGAAACCAATACGCGGCTGGGCGTTTGACCGGATTTGAACAGGGCGCTGGTCCAGATAGCCGGCTTGGTATCACGGTGCACGACGGCCTGTTGATCCGAGAGTCCGGTACTGGTAAGCCAGGCCCACTTGAGGCGCGTGTTGCCGACATCGATGACTAGAATCATGCGTTAATCATTGCCTTGTGTACCCGCCCGAGTCGCGCAAGGATAGACTGTCCCGGTCAAACACGGTAGAGATATGCCCGACCTGAAGCGATCCATCAGAGACGTACCCGATTTCCCGCGCCCCGGCATCTTGTTCCGCGATATCGCACCTCTGCTGCGCGATCGTTTCGATGACACCATTCGCGAGATGGATGCCTTGATGACGGAGGAGGAATGGGCGGAGATCGATGCAGTCGCGGGCATCGAATCGCGCGGCTTCATCTTGGGCGCAGCACTGGCCATGCATCGTCGCAAGGGCTTCGTGCTGGTCAGAAAGCAGGGCAAATTGCCGCCGCCCGTGGTCGATGCGGCCTACGACCTCGAGTATGGATCCGGAGTATTGGAGATGCAAAGAGGCAACGGACGTCTGGTGCTGATCGACGATGTGCTGGCGACCGGCGGCACCATGACGGGCGCCGCGGATCTGTGCGAGCGCGCCGGCTATCAATTGAAATCCCTGGCCGCCTTGGTGGACTTGCACCTTGTGCCCGACTTCCATTGGCGCAACTTGCCGCTGCGCGCCGCGATCCACTACTAACTGTGACTTCATGATCGAGCTGCCGCGCACTCTGGTCGTGATTGCTTTGCGCGTCGAGTCCGCGGGTGTATTCGAAGACGCCGGAGTACCGGTACTGTACTGCGGCGTCGGCAAGGTCAACGCCGCCATCGAGCTGACCCGCGAGCTGGGCCGATATGCGCAGGGCAAACAGCCGTTGCCCCTGGTCGTGAATTTTGGTTCTGCGGGCAGCCGTCAATTCCCCACCGGGAGCATGGTGTCCTGTCATGAATTCCTACAGCGCGACATGGATGTCGGCGGCCTGGGTTTTCCATTGGGCGTGACCCCCTACGATGACGCGCCGGCCCGCATCGCATTCGATCCCGTCTTCACGCACCTACCTGCGGCGACTTGCGGCACCGGCGACTCGTTCGCCACCACCGGCATCGATAGCGATTGCGCCGTGGTGGACATGGAGGCGTACGCTCTGGCCAAAGCGTGCCGGCGCGGCAACGCAAAATTCGCCTGCGCAAAGTACATCAGCGATGGCGCCGATCACGCGGCCGCCGCCGATTGGAAACTGAACGCGCATAGGGCCGCCGAGGAATTCTTGAGACTGTTCCGCAATGTCACTTAAAGGTATTTCCATGAAGTTCGGCCTGATCCAGCTGTCTTTTCTGTGTCTCCTTTGTTCGGCGGCCGGCGTGTCGGACGATGCGGGCAAGGCGCCCACGGTCATGCTCATATCCTTGGATGGATTGAAGCCCGAAGCCATTCTCGATGCGCGGACTCATGGATTGAAAGTGCCCAACCTGCAGGCATTCATGCGGGACGGCATGTACGCCGGCGGCGTTCGCGGCGTACTGCCGACGGTCACCTATCCCAGCCACACGACCTTGTTGACGGGCGCCTCGCCTGCCAAGCATGGCATTTATTCCAATACGACATTCGATCCGCTGCTGCGAAACGACAAGGGCTGGTACTGGTACGCAGAGGATATCAAGACACCCACTTTATGGGACGCAGCTGCGGCGGCTCATCTGAAAACCGCGAGCATTTATTGGCCCGTCAGCGTCGGCGCAAAGATTACCTTCAATCTTCCGCAAATCTGGCGCACCGGAACCCCGGATGATCTCAAGCTGCAGCGGGCTTTGAGCACTCCCGGGCTCGAGCAGCAACTGTCCGCGGACCTCGGCCGCTACCCTGGCGGCATGCAAGAGACGGTAACCGAGGATGAGATACGCGCGCGCTTCGCGATTCGCCTGCTCGAGCTCAAACATCCCGATTTCTTGACGGTCTACCTGACCGGATTGGATACGGAGCAGCATGCGTCCGGCCCGTTCAGTCCCAAATCCAATGAAACGCTCGAACGTCTGGACGCCGTCGTCGGATTGCTGCGCTCCGCCGCCGAGAGGACTTCGCCTGGCCGGGCTACGATTTGCGTTGTATCCGACCATGGATTCGCTGCCGTCGAACATGACGTCAATTTGTATGCGGCCTTTAAGGAGGCAGGCTTATTCTCGGTCGATCAGAACAACAAGGTCACCGATTGGAAGGCGGTGCCATGGCCCGCCGGCGGCACTGCGGCGGTGATGCTCGCCGACCCCGCCGACGCGTCGGTGCGCGCCAGGGTGAAGGCGCTGCTCGACAAACTTAGCAGCGATCCGGCCAACGGCATCGAGCGCATCCTGACTGAACAGGAGATTCAGCGGGGCGGTGGATTCCCGGATGCCGCCTACTTGATCGCGCTGCGAATAGGTTACGAAATCGGCTATTCGCTGTCGCTGCCGCTGGTGACGCCGCCGGGCAATCTCGGCATGCACGGATATTTGCCCGAGCACCTGGAAATGCGTTCCTCCTTTTTCATGGTGGGGCCGCGGGTGCCGAAGGGTCGATCCGTGGGTGAAATCGACATGCGGCAAATTGCGCCGACAATTGCCGATATCCTGCACATTCACCTTGCCGGCGCGGAATTGAAACCGGTGCCGATGCGCTAGGATCCCAATGCCGCGTTCAGTACGCTCGCCATTCGAAGCGCCGCCTTGAGCAATTGGGCCGCGGCGTCTTCTTCGGCGGCGGCTTCATAGCGGGCCGAAAGCGTAATCGAGCCGCCCGCCCGGCACGTGGGCAATGACGGCAAGGCGTACACATCGCGTTGCGCGATGCTGAATGATTCCAGCGCCCAGGTGCGCGCAGAACCCGCGCTCCACTCCTTCATTTTCTCGACGGTGACTCGAGCATCGAGCTTGTCGGCAATTCCCTCGGCCGATCGTCCGAGGGCATCGACGACCCCGACGTCCCAATAGGCGTGCAAATTGCGTTCGCGTCGATACGGAGGCTCCAACCCGATGCAATTACCGCCTTTGTCATCATGGTCGGCCGCATGCAGCGGCTGGTGCAGATCGCCGATGAAATGAATCAGAAATTTCAGTGCCAACACACGCTCCGCCGGCGCCGTGCGAGAATTGCGGAGTTCTGCAGCGAATTCATCGATTTTGTTCACCACGCAATCCTGCGCCGGCCCTTCGCTGGCCGCCTGTGACGCGGCCAGGGGCGGAAAACCGAAGCATGCCCGCTCCAGATCGGGATGATCGATCTCGATGTCGATGAAATGCCAGGCCGCCGTCTCGCGATGCGCGTTTCGATACCTGTCGGCCCAGGTCGCGCGGCTGGCGAAGTCCGGTTCAGTGAGAGTGTCCGGGTCGCTCGCAAGCAGAGCGTCCAGCGCGCCGCGCGCCGCCGGCGTCAAATGCCGGTAGGCAATGAGCGCCGTGACGCGGTGGCCCAGATCGCCCCATGCCTCGGCGCGCGCGCATGCCAGCGACGCGACCATGAACCCAATGAGGCAGGATTTGCGCAAGCCTATTTTACGTCGTTCAACTGCCGGAATAGAATGACTCGCGCCTTCTCCCAGTCGCGCTGGATGGTTTTCTTCGATGTGCCGCGCTGCGCGGCGATGTCGTCGAACGTGTAGCCGCAGAAATATTTGAGGTCGACGACCTCGGCAAGCCGTGGGTCATGGACGGCGAGCTCATCGAGCGCATCCGAGAGGCGGGTAAGCGACAATTCATCGCTGCCGGGCACACCGATTTCCGTGGGCATTTGCGTGATGTGGAATTCCGCGCCGCGCTTCAACGCCCGGCGCTCGCGAACCAAGTCGATGATCAGACCGCGCATGACCCGCGCGGCGTAGCCGATGAATCGCTCGCGGTCGGGGAACTTGGCGTCCCTTCCGGACATGTCCAGGTAGGCCTCGTGAAGCAGAGTCGTCGGACTGATGGGTGCGCCGGCATTGCGCCGCAGCTGACGCTCTGCCAACTGTTTCAGATCATCGTACAACGCTGCAAAACGCAGGCTATTCGGCGTGTCGGTGGGGATCACCCGCGGCAGGATGCCGAATTATCACCGGACTGGCAACGCCTAGTCCGTGTTGGATTCCATGTGCATGTCCATCCCGCCCCACACGTCCTTCTCGTCCGGATAAACGTGAGTCATCCAGCCGAAGACCACCGGAATCCACAAACCGCCCGCCGCCTTGCAGGCGTCCTCGGTATGAATGCTGCCCTGCGGCCCGAAAGACGCGCCCGGGCCGAATTGCCCGCTTGGCGGCAAGGATTGCGGACCGCCGCAAAAGTCTACGTGACGGTGCCAGGTCGCCACGCTGAGCGGCACGATTTCATTCAACCGCTCCGGCGTCGAATCTCGGGGAGCCGTGTACATAACGCCGACGGCCTTCATGCCATCCGGCGTGCGCCTGAAGAGGATCGATCCGGGTTGCCGGTAATCGATGTCCTTCTGCTCTCTTCGCGCGTAGCGGTAGTTCGTGTAATGGACCTCCTCGCCCATTCGGCCGGTCGAATAAAACGGCTTGTAGGAGTCGCGCAGCGCCAGGTTCACATCCGCGTAATGCACCAGTACTTGGTGCGCATCGGCCACGATCTCTTGGGCGAGCTGCTCGTCGCCGGGCTGCGGTTTGGCTTTCAACGACATCTGCATGTGATTGCCCATCTTCATCGTGGGCACCGGCGTCTCGTCGGTCTTGCCGCCGTAGTGGCTCAGCAGCCGCTCCCACCACGGGAACTCCTGCGCCGTCGCAACAGCGGGGAAGCCGCAAAGAATCAGGGCCAGCGCGATGAATTTCGCCATCGATGTCTCCCATCAGGCGCCGTAGCCGACGATTCCCTTGGTCTCGATGAATTCCATGATGCCCCAATCCGCATATTCGCGGCCGTTGCCGGATTGCTTGTAGCCGCCAAAGGGCGCAAACGTGTCCCAATCCGGGTAATTGATATTGACGGTGCCCGCGCGCAGCTCTGCGGCGACTTGTCTTGCGTGATCAAGATCCTTGGACGACACATATGCGGCGAGGCCGTAAACGGAATCATTCGCCTTGTCGATCGCTTCCCGTTCCGAGTCATAAGGCAGTATCGAGAGGACGGGCCCGAATATTTCCTCGCGCGATATCGTCATTTCGTGGCGCACATTGCCGAATACCGTGGGGCGAACGTAGTAGCCGGTGCTGAGACCTTGCGGCCGGCCTATGCCTCCCGCAACCAATGCCGCCCCCTCATCAACGCCCGATTGGATCAATCTTTGGATTTTGTCAAATTGCGCGCGGCTCACGACAGGCCCCAACACCGTGGTCGCCGCGCGTGGATCGCCGACGATGTGGCTCGCCGCCACTGCCTTGGCAACTTCCAGCGCCTCCGCATGACGCTGCTTCGGCACGAACATTCGCGTTGGTGCGTCGCATGATTGTCCGGTATTGCTGAAGCAGGCTGCGGCTCCGCGGGTCACTGCATCAACCACATCAGCATCAAAAAGGATGATGTTCGCGGACTTGCCGCCCAGTTCCTGGCTGACCCGCTTCACGGTGTCGGCTGCGGTCTTGGCAACCAGGACCCCGGCGCGCGTGGACCCCGTGAATGACATCATTGCGACATCGGGATGCCCTGACAGACATTGACCGACCGTCGGCCCGTCGCCGTTGACGAGGTTGAACACGCCTTTCGGCACTCCGGCTTGATCCATGATTTCGGCAAAGATGATGCCGCTGATCGGCGCAATCTCGCTGGGTTTCAGCACCATCGTGCAGCCCGCCGCGATTGCCGGCGCCACCTTGCAAACGATTTGATTGAGCGGCCAATTCCAGGGAGTAATCAGGCCGACCACGCCGATAGGCTCGCGAATGATGCACGAGGAGCCGCGGCGATAAGAGAACTCAAACGAGGCAAGCGCCTTGATCGTGGCTTCGAGGTGCACCTGACCGGCCCAAGCTTGAGCCTCGCGCGCGAATTTGAGGGGCGCGCCCATCTCATCGGACACGGCTTCTGCAATTTCGTCGTAGCGCGTGTTGTAGATCTCGAGAACTTTGCCCAGGATCGCCAGACGGTGTTCGCGATCGGTGCGCGCAAAGGATGGAAAGGCCGCTTTCGCCGCGGCCACCGCTGCATCCACATCGGCGGCCTTGCCGAGCGATATCTTCGTGTAGGCAAGTTCCGTTGCGGGATTGATCACATCGAGAGTCGCCGGACTCACAGGGTCGACCCAGGCGCCATCGATATAAAACTTTTGATGATGTTCGCTCATGATTCGTGCTTCCAATGTTATGGGTTGGCCCAGGTGGAATCGCCCAGGTGTTCATCCAGCGCCTTGCCGGGGGCGCATTCACTGGAATAGTAAGCGCCCTGCATGCCGCCTATTTGTTTCCTGAGCTGATAGCCATTGTTGTAATAATCCAAGGCATTTTTTTTGGCCGTCTCGTCCTCAACGCCGAGCAGCTTCGCAGCGCGATAGTTGCGTTGCACGGCTTCACACTCGGTGATCGCTTCATTCATTTCGCCGCGCACGTGCATGCTCTCATGGGTGAACATATTCAGGCTAAACAGTTCCCTATCATCCGCACGGCTCGGATGCCGAAGGTAGGCGCTCAAGACATTGCACCACGGAGTTTGAAGACCAATTTTCCCCGTGAGAGGACTGGCGTGCCCGGCGGCGAGCATCTCGGGGTCGAGCATGGTGTCGAACAGCGTGTTGCAATGAACGATGGCGCGGTGGTTGTCCGCCAGGATGGTGGCCCGTACGGATAAGAAATGCTGAAAATACCAGCGGTGCACCGTGGGCCAAGCGAATGCCACGGCCAGCAAAAGCACGGTCGCAAGATAAGGCTTTGAGATCGGCGCCGTTGAATCATACCCAGGACGGGCAACGAGACTGCCGCGGATTTCTCGATAGGCGCACCAACAGAAAAAAAGCGAGATGAGAATCCATAACATAAAAAAGTGGCCGGATCGCTATTGATGGTCCCGCGGTATGGGCTCTTCCCAAGTCTTGGTTTTCACGATCGCGCCGTCCTTCAGCAGCGTTCTCGTGTACTTGTAGAAGAATGTATGCGCATCGCTGGACACGTTCAGGCGCCCGCGCCAGGTCAGCACGTGGTTCTGAACGGCTTGAATGTACTCCGAATCGCCCTGCACGCTCGCCAGTTCCGGATGGGCATCGTCGATCTCATAGATCAATCGTTCCGAGTGATCAAACCGGCCGAAAGGATAGGCCACCGCCGCGGTCCCTTGCCAGGTCACCGTGCTGCGCTGACTGACCTCGTCGCGCAGCACCGTCCACGAACCGGGCCAGGCACCCGCGCCGATGCTCGTTATCGCGGAGGGCTTCTCGATGGGTTCCGGCGCCGACAAGGGCGGCGGCGCCGCGCCGTGAATCGGCACGCGCGGCAGGCTCACTTGCGAGGGTTCTTTGCCGCCGAGCGCGATGGAAGTGGTCAGCGGGTAGGGCGTAGGCCAGTTCATGGGCCAGAGCGCATTCGAGATGGCCACCCGAATGCGGTGACCCTTCGGGAAAACCCACGATGCAAGATGCAAATCGACGCTCAATGGAAATGGCATGCCGGGCACCAGGTCCTTCGGGTCGGCCATCGAGTCCCGCTGCGCGCCGTTGATCCCAGCACCCGTCACCATCGTCACGCTTCCGTCCGGCGCCACGTCCGACAAGCGAATGAACCAATCGGCCAGCGGCGCGTCAGCCGTGACTCGCATGCTGACTCGCGGCCGCCCGAGGATGGCGAAGTCCTCGGCGAGAGCGGGCGAGTCATAGGTCAGGCTGTATGCATCGACCGGGCGTTGGTCCGTGAGCAGTTCGCCCCACCAAAAGCCCGCTTCGACACCGGTGGATGGAACGTTTCGCAGCTGATCATGCCCCTCTTCAGGCTGATTGAAAGAGAGCCGGCGCTCTGCTTGAAAATACAGAGGCGTTGCTGCGGCGCCGGCGGGCGGCCAGGATTTCTCCGCGCGCCATTCTCCCGGCACATCTTGATCTTGCGATCCCGGCGGATGCCAATGCTGTTGATAGATGATCACTTTGGGGTCGCTCAACACGCCCGTGTCGCGGCCCTTGAGCCAGTAGTCGAACCAGCGCACCGCCTGATCTCGCCACTCGAACAGCGGACCATAGTTGCTATCGTTCGGAAAACCGTGATTCCACGGTCCGATCCATGCCTTGAGCGGTGCTTTCACTTTTTCGAGCATTCGGGGAATGCTGTCGCGATACCCGTCCTGCAGGCCGCCAATCAAAAACGCGGGTACTTGAAGCGTTTCGATCGGCCGCAGCGGCGAGCGCCAAAATACTCCATCGCGCTGATGTTTCATGTATGTCAGCGACCACGGCGGCGAATTCATCCGCGCGGCAATCACTGACTCCTCAAGGTTGAAGTCGGGCGCGCCGGTCCGGCCCTGATCCAGATCCATGGTCAGCTCGAATTCATCCACGTGGAATATTCCGTCCATGTAGTGCACGTCTTCTTTGAACAGTTCCTCGGTCGCGTCAACGGCCAATATGGCCTTGAGCGCGGGCGGCTTCCTCAAGGCTATCTGGATGGAATTGAATCCTCCCCAGGAAATCCCCAACATCCCCACCTTGCCGTTCGACCATGATTGACGCGCAAGCCAGGCGATAACCTCCTGCCCGTCTTGCTGCTCCTGCGCGGAGTATTCCCGATCGGGAGGCGTTCCCTCGCTGTTGCCGAAGCCGCGGATATCGACGCGGGCGCCGACAAATCCGCGCTTGGCGAAATAGGTGTGCGTGCCGTAGTCGCGAACCGCCTCGTCGTCATCCTTGCGGTACGGCAGGTATTCAAGAAGCGCCGGATATCGTTCAGCCACACCGCCGGTAGGCAGATACAAAGTCACGGCCAGGCGAATGCCATCGCTCATGGGAATCCAGGTATTCTCCATCCGCACACCGTGCGTCGGCGCCGAAGCAGGCATTGCCGCGAGCGCAGCGGTAAACGGTGCGCTCACTATCAGAATGCCCAGCACGCGACTCAGCATGTTTGCATAATCGCACTCAACGATATCTTTAGGTAAGCATTTGGCCATGCGAGAGCAGAAACCCGGAGTTGAATTTCAGAATGCGTACGTGCGCGCACTTGGAATTCTCGAGCGCGGCGACGCGGCCGCGGCCGAACGCGAATTGCGGGAGATCCAGCAGCGCTGGCCCGGAGAGCTCAACAGCCGGCGAGCATTGGCGCTGTCGTTGCTGGCACAGGGTCGCAACACGGAAGGAATCGACATGCTCGAAGCCGTCGTGGCCGCCGCACCTGATTTTGCGCATGCCATGGTCGATCTGGCGCGAGCCTATAGGGCGCAGGGCCTTCTGCAGCGCGCTGCGGCCTTGCTGCGCAAAGCGCTCGGGCAAGACGCGAAGCTGCACGAGGGTTGGCGATTATTTGGCGATCTACTCGCAAATCTGGGCGAATTTGCCGCCGCCAAGCAGGCATTTCAAAAATTCATCGACACCGATGCTCACGGACCGATCATCCAGGAGGCGGCAGCCTGCCTGGCGCGCGAAGACGGCAAGCGGGCGGAGGCCATCTTCCGCCGGATTTTGCATCAAAACCCCCATCACATCGGCGCGCTCTGCGGTCTGGCGGCGATATCAATGGGCGCAGGCTATCCTGCCGATGCGCAGCGGCTGCTCAAGCATGCTCTCCAGCAATCGGCCCACATGCCGCTGATTCGACGCGGGCTGGCTCAAGCCTATCTTGACGAGGGAGAGCTCGAGGAGGCGGAAGCGGCGGTGCGCCACTCGCTTCTCATCGACGGCGATTCCTCGCCCAGCTGGGTGCTGTTGGGCTCGGTGCTCGCGCACAGCATGCGCCAGGAAGAGGCGCTCGATGCCTATACGCAGGCCCTCAACATCGACCCGAAACAGTTTCGCGTGGAACTCTCGCGCGGGCATGTGCTGAAGACCCTCGGTCGGCGTGCCGCGGCGGAGGCGGCGTATCGCCGCAGCCTGGAACTTCAGCCGGACTTCGGCGAGGCCTACTACAGTTTTGCCGATCTGAAGAATTATCATTTCTCCGACGACGAGCTCGCCGCCATGCAAGAAGTTCTGCAGCGCGCACCAAGCGCCGGCAAAACCCAGGCGCAGATCCATTTCGCCATCGGGCGTGCCTTCGAGCAACGTCGTCAATACCCGGAGGCTTTTCGCCACTACGCCTCGGGTAATTCGATGCGGCGGCGCGATGCGCCCTTCGATATAACGGCGTTCGAGGAGAAATGCCGGCGCGTCGCCGCCACCTTCAACGCGCCGTTCTTGAAATCGCGCGAAGGCTGCGGAAACCCCGATCCGGCACCGATTTTCGTGGTTGGCCTGCCACGGTCCGGATCCACCTTGGTTGAACAGGTGTTGGCCAGCCACTCCTGCATCGAAGGAACCATGGAATTGCCCCATGTCCTGCGATTCGTGCGGGAACTCGATAATGGTGAGGGCACCGATGCGTACCCGGAGAGCATCACGAATTTGAGCGGGCAGGCGCTTAGAGGTCTGGGCGAGCGCTACATCAAGGAGACCCGCCTCTACCGCAGCGACAAGCCGCGGTACATCGACAAGATGCCCAACAATTTCAGTCACGTCGGCCTGTTGCAGTTGATCCTGCCGAAAGCGACCATCATCGACGTGCGGCGCAATCCCATGGATACCTGCTTCAGCGCCTATAAGCAGCACTTCGCCCAGGGACAGTCCTTTACTTATGATCTGGATGACCTGGGACGTTACTACCGCAGCTATATCGAACTCATGGATCACTGGGACGAGGTGCTGCCGGGTACGGTATTTCACGTCGCTTATGAAGATCTGGTGCGAAACACCGAGACAGTGGTGCGTCAGTTGATCGCGCATTGCGGGCTTGAATTCGAGCCGTCATGTTTGCGATTCCATGAGACCCAACGCTCGGTGCGAACCGCCAGCTCGGAGCAGGTGCGATTGCCCATGTACGATTCGAGCATCGGCCAATGGCGTCATTTCGAGGCCGAACTTAGGCCGCTCAAGCAGAGTCTCGGCGCCGTGTTGGCCCGGTTTCCCGAGCATGAATAGTTATACAGCCATATAAGGATTGCTCGATTGAGCCGCCGGCAGCGCAATGAAGCCGAAATGCCGCGCGCCGGGAGCCGGCAATACCGTGCTGCGGCGCGCCTCAGTCAGCCATTTTGAGGCCGGTATGTACTCTTTATATGAGATACGCTGCAATGCACCATCCTGCGTCGCGGCGCAGCCGTTTGGGATTCGTCGTTATACAGTCATATAAAATCCATTGACGAGCGATGCGAGCGCAAGTAATGATGGTGCCGAGCATCGACTATGGGAGAAGCGGGGATGAAGAGTCGCGCCATAACTAAAGTGCCTGACGGAAAACCGTCCAGGCAAACCGCGCTTCGGATGGCCATCGCCTCGATCCTGTCCGGTGCCGCCGCGGTCAGCGGTATGCCAGCGCAGGCGGCAGACTCGGATGCACTGGCGGAAATCACCGTCACCGCGCGCAAGCAGACCGAGAATGTGCAGGATGTTCCCCAGAGCATCGATGTGTTCACCGCGAAGGACATCCAGAACAACGCGATCACCCAGTTCGAGGACTACGCCAATCGGTCGCCGTCGATTTCCTACATCAGCATCGGGCCCGGTTACCAGGAATTCTTCATGCGCGGGGTCTCCGACGGCAGCAATCCGAACGTTGCGAACACCTCGACCACGGGTCTATATCTCGATGAGCAAAGCCTGAGCTATTTCGGCGGCATTCCCGATCTGCACATGTATGACATTCAGCGCATCGAGGTGTTGAACGGGCCGCAAGGCACGCTGTACGGCGCGAGTTCGATGTCGGGCGCCGTCAAGATCATCACCAACAAACCCGACCCGACTGCCTTTGCTGCCGGTATCGATCTCGACGGCGGCCAGATCGACGGCGGCGCGCAGAACGGAACCGTCGAAAGCTTTGTCAATATTCCCCTGATCAGCGACGTCGCCGCGCTGCGTGTGTCCGGCTTCTACTCCCATCAGGGCGGCTTCATCGACAATCTCTTGACCACCCGGAACTGGATCAACGGCACGACCAGCGATAATTCCCAATGGGCGGGCAATAACTACAACCACGAGGAACTGTACGGCGGCCGGGCGGCAATCAGCTTCAAGTTCAGTGATGCGTGGTCGGCCCTCCTTTCGGGAGATTATCAATCCCAGTCGACGCATGGCGCCTGGGACCAAGACCCCTCCCGCTATGGAGAACGCAACGTCTCGCGCTTTGGGCCGGAAAGCGGCGAACGCATCAACCGCTTGATGTCGCTCACCGTCAAAGGCGATGTCGGCATCGGCGATCTGATCTATGCGGGCGGCTACTGGAACAGAGCCAATCACACGGTCAACGAATACTCCGAGTACGTGCAATACGCCCAGATTCAACCGAATACCACCGGTTACCAGAGCTACGCGGGATGGGTGCAGAGTTTCGCCTGCGCGACTTCCGCGCCGTCTGGCACGCCCGGCGTACCTGACTCTTTTGGCGGCTGCAACGTCCCCACGATGTATACGGACTACAGCGACCACACCGATCGCTGGTCGCACGAGCTGCGTTTGTCGTCCAAGCCGGGCGGATCCACCCACTGGACGGTGGGCTTGTATCTCGAACAGACCAAGGACGTCTATTCGGATTTCTATGCGTATCCCGGAATCAATTTCCAGGGGCAGGCAGCGCAAACCGCATTGAGTTACTACTATGGCGCGACACCACTGCCCAGTGAATGGTACAGCTACAACAACACACGCACCGACAACCACCAATTCGCAGGCTTCGGCGAGATCACGCAGGACATCGGCCGTCAGTGGAGCGTGATATTCGGTTTGAGAGATTTCAAATCCCACGATTCCAGCTCTGACCAATGGAGCGGATATTTCTATCAGCCCAAGGTGCCGACGCCGACCGAAACCGTGTCTTTCTCCAAAGTGACCTACAAGGCGGGCATCAATTTCAAGTACAGCGACCACACGCTGTACTACTTTTCCTTCGCGCAGGGATTCAGAGACGGCGGCTTCAATACCTCGGCCGGACCTGCCACCCCGCTGGTGCCCGCCACGTTCCAGCCCGATACCCTGGACAGTTATGAGGTCGGCTGGAAAACCGTGATGGCCGAGGGGCGATTCCTGTTCAACGGCGCCGCCTACTACATGCCCTGGAAGAATTATCAGACCGCGGTGTTCGATCTGGCGATCGATCCGGTGACGTTCAACGCCAACATCGGCAATGCGCGCATCTACGGCGTCGAAAGCAACATCGAAGTCATACCTATGCACGGATTGACCCTAACGTTGGCGGGTAACTACAACGATTCCATTCTGACCAGCAATGCTTACGACAATCCCGAGTTCGTGGTCAGCAGCGGCCAGCGTCTGCCCTTCGTGCCCTACTTCAAGGGCAGCATCAGCGCGCGCTACGAAAGAGCATTGGGACCGAACTACAACACCTATGCCCAATTCGACGCTTCGTACACAGGCGATATGTGGAGCGATCTCAATACCAGTACCCTGAGCTCGACCAGCCGCAGCTTGCAGCCGGCCTACACCTTGAGCAACATCCGCTGGGGATTGAACAACTCCAAGGATAGCTGGGGCGTGGAGGCGTACATCACCAACCTGAACAATACACGCGCGGTGATTTACACCAACAAGTACAACTATGACGGGCGCCAGACCACCAACGAGCCGCGCGTCTTTGGCTTAAGATTGAAGTATCGCTTCGGAGGCAAGACCGGCAGCGGCTAGAGGTTGGCGAAAATGAGATTCAGGCGGTATGCGCCGGGGATGCTGGCATTCCTGGCCGCTGCGGCGATGCTCGGCACATCGGTGTGCCGCGCGGCCGAGGAGAAGCGCCTCTACATCTACAATTGGTCGGATTTCATCGGTCCCGACACCATCGCAAAATTCCAGCAGTTGACCGGCATCAAGGTGACCTACGATGTCTACGACGCGGAGGAAACCATGGAGGCGCGGCTTATGGCCGGCAGTTCCGGCTACGACGTGGTCAGCGCCTCGACCGACTTCTTCGGCCGCGAAATCAAAGCCGGCGTGTACGAGGCTCTCGACAAGAGCAAATTGCCGAATTGGCATAACCTGGATCCGCGAATACTGGCGATTCAGGAGCAATACGATCCGGGCAATCGGCACGCGGTGCCGTACCTGCATTCAATCAACGGTTTCGCCTACAACGTCGACATGATCAAGGCGCGCATGCCGAACGCGCCGGTCGACAGCCTCGATTTGATCTTCAAACCGGAAGTGGTATCCAAGTTCGCCGATTGCGGCGTCACATTTCTCGATTCCGCCGAAGACGTGCTCCAGCTTGCGCTGAAGTACCTGGGACTCGATCCCAACACCACGAAGCGCGAGGATTTCAAAGCCGCCGAGGATATGTTGCTGAAGGTGCGGCCCTATATCCGATCCTTCGACTCCACCGAGTTCATGAACGGCCTGGCGAATCAGGAAGTCTGCATCGCCATGTCGTGGTCGAGCGATTACGCTTATTCGCGCGCGCGCGCGAAAGCCGCCGGAGTCGATGTGCATCTCGCCTTTACGGTGCCGAAGGAAGGCGCGAACCAAACCTTCTCTTCCCTGTTGATCCCAAAGGGTGCGCCGCATCCGCAGGCTGCATACGAATTCATCAACTTCATTCTCAGGCCGGATGTGATTGCCGACATCACCAATCAGATTTTCTACGGCAATGACAACATCGCGTCGCGCCCGTTGATCGAGCGGAAAATTCTCGACGATGTAACGCTGTATCCCACGCCGGAAATCGAGGCGCGGCTGTATCGGTCCGCGGAAGTCAGTGCTGCCACTGAACGGATTCGCACGCGCACCTGGACCCGCATCAAGACCGCGGATTGACTAGTGCTGCGCCATTTGCGCATCGAGCAGGCGGCGGCGTTCGGTGCGCCGCATGAGGTAGCCCGCCGTCACCACACAGAGGCCGACCAAGCAGATGATCAAGCTGGCCAGCGCGTTCACATCGGGGCTGACGCCCAGCTTCACCTTGGAGAAAATCACCATCGGCAGAGTGCTGGCGCCGGGCCCGGAGACGAAGCTCGAGATCACCAGATCATCCAGCGAGAGCGTGAAGCTCAAGAGCCAGCCCGAGGCCAGGGCCGGGGCGATGGCCGGCAACGTGGTGTCGATGAACGCGCGCACGGGACCTGCGCCCAGGTCCATGGCGGCCTCTTCCAGTGAACGGTCGGCGCTGTGCAAGCGAGACTGCACCGTGATGGTGACATAGGCGGTGCAGAACGCAATATGCGCGATCACGATGGTGGTGATGCCGCGATGCGGCCAGCCGAACAGTTGCAACATCGAAATGAACAGCAGCAACTGCGTGATGCCGGTGACGATCTCGGGCATCACCAGGGGCGCATTGACCATGCCGGTCAGCAAAAGGCGGCCGCGGAACAGCTTGAAGCGGGTGAGTGCAATCGCGGCGAGGGTGCCCAATATCAGCGCGCCGCTCGAGACCATGACCCCGATTCGAAGCGACAGCCACGCGGCATCGAGAATCTGGTCGTTGTGCATCAGCTGGGTGTACCAGCTGGTCGAGAACCCGCCCCACACGCTCACCAGGGGCGATGCGTTGAAGGAATAGCCGATCAACACCAGCATGGGAATGTATAGAACGGCGATTCCGATGCACAGAATCGAGATCAGAAAGGGAGAAAGACGGTTGTACATGCTAGGAATTGAGCTGCTTGGTACTGGTGTGCTGATACAGCGCGATCGGCCCGACCAGGAGCACCAGGAAAGCGATGGCTACCGCCGAGGCGACCGGCCAATCGCGGTTGCCAAAAAACTCATCCCACAAGACCCGCCCGATCATGAGATTGTTGGGGCCGCCGAGCAAGGTGGGGATGACGAATTCGCCGATGGCGGGAATGAACACCAGCATCGAACCGGCGATGATTCCCGGCATGGACAGGGGCAGCGTCACATCCAGAAAGGCGCGCCACGGTGGGCTTCCCAGATCGCCGGCCGCCTCGAGCAGCGAGTGATCGAGTTTCTCGAGCGTCGCAAACAAGGGCAGCACCATGAAGGGCAGGTAGGAATAGACGATCCCGACGTAGACCGCAAAGGTCGTGCGCATGATCTTGAGAGGATGATCGATTAGACCTAACCACATCAGCGCGGTATTCAAGAGACCGGTCTCGCGGATGATTCCTTCGAGCGCGTAGACGCGCAGCAGAAACGAAGTCCAGAACGGCAATATGATGATGAGCAGCAGGATACTTTGAGTGCTCCTCGAGGTCCGGGAAATGGCGTAGGCCATCGGGTAACCCAGGGCGAGGCAGACGAGCGTCGAGAAGAAAGCGGTTTTAATCGAATAGAAATACGAAAGACCATAGACTTCATCGGTAAAGAGGTACTTGAAATTGCCCAGATTCAGCATGAGGTGGATGTGCCAGTCGGGAGTGATGGATAGAATGTCCGTGAACGGAGGCACTCGCACGGCCGTATCGGCCAGGCTGATCACCAGCGCGAAAGCAAAGGGAATGAGAAAGAACACCACAAGATATAGGAGCGGCGGCAAAATGATCAGCCATTTGCCGCGGCGCTTGAGCCAGTCAGCGGCGGTTTCGCGCGCGATCTGTCCCTTCACGAACGCCTAGCCTGCGGCATGCGCCACCTCAAGAAAAAATCCCGATTGCGTCCGCCCATACCGCGGGCTCGCAATACGCACAGCCGGCAACGGCAAAAACTCATCGACGCCTGCATCTCGGCGCTGCATATCTATGGACCATCGCGGACCACGGTGGAGAAAGTCGTCGCGATCGCCGACATGTCCCCCGGCATCGTGAGGTTCTATTTTGCCTCCAAGGCCTCGATGCTGGTCGCCTCGCTGCAATTTCTGGCGACCGAGTTCGAGCAACAGTTACTGGTGCCGGTGGGGCGCCTCAAAGCCAACCCCGTGGCCGCGCTGCAAATGATGGTCGATTTATACCTCGATGCGGAGATCGCCAGCCCGCGTAAAGTCTCTGTGTGGTATGCGTTCTGGGGCGAAGCGAGTTCACGGCAGGAATATTACGATATTTGCGGCAAGATTGATGAGCGCTTTGCCGCGCTGGTGCATGAATTGATCGAGCGGCTGATCATCGACAGCGCGCAGCCGCACCTCGATCCCAAGGGCATCGCCTTAGGATTGATGGGCGCGCTGGAAATGCTGTGGCAGGACTTCGCCTTTCGCACCGAAGCCGACATCGACCGGCCGGCGGCGAAGCAGCGTTGCATGGCCTATCTGCAGTCGGTTTTCCCCGGGCAATTCTCGGCGTCTCCCCTGACGGGCCCAGAGCATGCACCGCCCGGTCCCCGGGTGGAGGCCGGCATTCATGTCGAGTTCTCGGTCTTCTTATCGGGCACATCGGCGGGAATCGTGTCCGGATTGATCGACTCCCCGACTCTCCCCAGGGTGGGTGAAACCATCTCTTTCCTCAGCCCCAAGAATGACGTCCCGCCCTTGAGTTTCGCAGACTTCACCGGCTTATTGACAGTCGAGCATGTCATTCATCGCGCGAATCTGGACGATGACCCGATTCGTTTAACGTTGGAGTCGGTGATGCTCTCCACTGCGTCGGAGGTGAGCGTACTCGCGCGGTTCCTGGAGAAGGGCTTTGGGCTCCACTTTGATTCCCACGGCCGGTCGGCCCCGGCTCAACCTCATCGTTAGGCGGTGCTCAAGCGCTGAACCGTTCGGGTGTGTGGCCCAAGGCAAATTCGGGAATGCGCGCCCGCAACAAGTCGTGAAACTCGAGCATCCATCGTTCGAGCTGCGAGAGCGGACCGGGCCGGTAGCTTCCCGAGGCCAATCCGCGCTGCACGCGGGCGCACAGCCACTTATCCTCGTTGTTGACCTGCGTGTTGATGCGCGAGCCCAAGTAGCGAACCGCCCGCATTTCGCGCCGCTCGTCGGGTAAGCCGAAAACGGCGCCTCGAATCAAGCATCGTCCCGGGCCATCGGGCAACACCTGGAAGAAGTCCATCTGATCCGGGAATACATCGATACCCAGATTCGGAAGCGCGCTGTAGAAGCGCCAGCAGCGGCGAAGCTCCGGCGGCAGGTGCGTGGCAACCTTGCCGATCAAGCGCTGATACTGTCCTTCGGCCCAGCGCGGCGAGTCGTGCTCGCGCATCCAGCTCAAGCCTCGCGCCACACCGGGCACCGCTTTTTGATCCTCATAGTCCGGAGTGAACATGCGGTACAGGCCCGGATGACCGATCGGCACATGGTAGGACTCGAGGTAGTTGTCCATCGCGATTTTCCAGTCGACCGGCCAGCTCTCCTGGGTGATGGGGGTCAAGGGCACCATGTCCTGCAAACGGTAGGGAGCTAGCTCGTCCGCAAGTTCCCCCCAGACCTGCGCGACCGGCGGCGGATCGCCCGCGAGGCAGATCCACACGAAGCTCATGGCGACCTCGACGCGCACGGGACGCAAGCCGTGCTGGCTGCGATCCAGTCCCGGAAAGCTTTCGCGCACCGGCATCCCGATCAAACCCCCGTCATGCCGGTAAGTCCAGCCGTGGTAGGGACAGGTGACGGCAGTCGGACAGTTGCCGGCGCCGTCGAGCAGGCGTGCGCCGCGATGTCGGCATACGTTGTGGAAGGCGCGTATCGAGCCGTCGCGGTCGCGCAGCACCATGACACTTTCTGAACCCAGGTCGAGGGTCTGATAGTCCCCGCTCTTGGGGATGGAGTTGATGTGGCACACGATCTGCCAGCTCGGCTTGAGCACCCGCTCGAGCTCGAGTCGCGAGAGATCCGCGTTGTTGTAAACCCAGGCGGGCAACGCGTGTGGCATCTTGGCCGGTGCCGGGTTCTGTGCTGTTGCGACGGACGGTGCGTTCATTGTGGCCCACCGATTATATGGTTGTTTAATGTACTCCCGGTGGCGCTCGGTGGCAAGGTAGCGCACTGCAACAAGCTAATTTCAAGATAATTACACGTGTTTTAGTGCTCTCCATCAGGCGGCCGCGCAGCGCAGTGGGCAAACATACTATATGGTCATATAATGAACTTGAACGCGATGCAAGAGGGAAAGCCATGGCTAGAAAACTGACCAAGAACAACGCCCACTTCCAGCGCGCGGTGCAACGCCTGCCTCTCGGGGTCGCCTCCAACTTTCGCTACTGGGGCGAGCAGCGCACCATCTACGTCAAGCGCGGCTTGGGCGCCCGCATCACCGATCTCGACGACAACGTCTACGTGGATTATCGGATGGGCTATGGTCCGGCCATCTTGGGCTACGCTCACCCCGAGGTGGATGAGGCGGCGCGCAAGGGCATGGAGATCGGCGGTGTCTTCGCCCTCTCCACGGAACGTGAACTTGAAGTAGCCGCGCTCATTTCCAAGATGGTTCCCGCGGCGGAACTGGTGCGCTTCTCCAATTCCGGAACTGAGGCCGTGATGGCCGGGCTGCGTCTGGCGCGCGCCTACACCGGCAAGGACGACTATGTGATTCTCGAAGGCAGCTATCACGGCCTGTTCGATGCGGCCATGTGGTTCACCCCCATGGATAAATGGTCGCAGGTGGGCGATCCGGAAGTGAAGCCCTACAGCGAAGGCGTGCCGATCAGCACGCGCAGCTTCGCCCACTTCGTGCAGGCGAACGATGCCAATCAGCTGGAAGATGTGTTCAAGCGCCATGCGCACCGCATCGCCTGCATGCTGATCGAACCCATCATGGGCAATTGCCTGGGGATAGCCGCCGAGCCTGAATATCTGCGCGCGGCGCGCATGCTCTGCGACAAGCATGGCGTGGTGCTGCTAATCGATGAGGTCAAGACCGGATTTCGCGTCGCGCGCGGCGGCGTGCAGGAGCTGTACGGGATCAAGGCCGATCTTTGCACCTTTGCCAAGGCCATGGGCAATGGCTATCCCATTTCGGTGCTGGCGGGACGTGAAGAGATCATGCGCAAGATCGGCCGCGGCGTGGCGCACGGCGGTACCTACACGGCGCACTCTGTGTCGCTCGCAGCGGCGGAAAAAACCCTGCAGATCCTCGATCAGACCGACGCGCTCGAGCGCATCGCAGAGTACGGCAACAGCCTGCGCTCCGGCATGCGTGCCATCTTGAGCGCGCGTGGCATCGCGCACAGCTTCGTCGGCCATCCTTCCATGAGCGGCCTGTACTTTGCGCACGAGCCGCCGCGCAATTATCGTGCGTGGAAGAGCAGCGACTACTCTTTTTACGATGCGATGGCGAAGGTGCTGCATGATGAGGGCGTGCTGTGCGAGCCTGATTCGCGCGAGCCTTGGTTCGTCTCCGCGGCGCATGATTCCGCGTGCCTGGCGGATACCTTGCGGGCGTTTGAGATCGCGGTCGATGCGACGCTGAAATCAAGCGGCGCCACGCACAAAGTGCCCGCTTGAGCGGGGCCTCCGCGGCGCATCCTGAGGAGCTGGATGCGATCATCGTCGGTGCCGGCCACAACGGCCTGGTGGCCGGCTGTTATCTGGCGCGCGCCGGACTCAAAGTATTGATTCTCGAGCGGCAGCCGTACATCGGCGGTGCGGCGGTGAGCCGTCGAGTGTACGAGGACTTCACCTACTCGAACTGCTCGTATGTCTGCAGCCTGCTGCGTCCGGAAATCATGCGCACGCTGGAACTACCGAAATTTGGATTGCAGATCATTCCCTACGAGGGCGGCTGCACCATGATGCAGGAAGGCGGCCATTTGGCGCTGTATGACAATCACGATGCGCTGCGCCGTGAAATCGGGCGCCATTCGAAGCGCGACGCCGAGGCCTACGATCGGTATTCGCGCGATGTGATGCGCCAATGCAAATTCATCAAGCCGCTGTTGATGCGCGAGCCGCCCGATCCCGCCTCATTCAAGCCGCGGGACATCCAGGAATTGCTGTACCTCGGCAGGCGCCTCCACGGCATGGGCGAGGAGCGCATGTACGACACGCTGCGCTTCTGGACCATGAGCGCGGCGGATTTTCTCGACGAGTATTTCGAGAGCGAAATCGTCAAGGCGCATTTCGCCGGCAGCTCCATCATCGGCACGGCCCTGGGGCCGCGCTC
Organism: Steroidobacteraceae bacterium; assembly: GCA_036494725.1. GTDB lineage: Bacteria > Pseudomonadota > Gammaproteobacteria > Steroidobacterales > Steroidobacteraceae > Bog-1198. Next base: position 39,775 of record DASXNX010000178.1, on the reverse strand, counting down.
GCCGGGCACTGCGTACGTTCTGTTGCATCACTACATGGGCGACATCGACAACACGGTCGGTGCCTGGGGCTTCGCCCGCGGCGGCATGGGCGCCGTCAGCAATGCCTTGGGCGCCTCCTTCACGGCCAGTGGCGGCGCCATTAGAAGCGCCGCGCCGGTCGCGAAAGTGTTGGTGCGCGGCGGCCGCGCCCATGGCGTGACCTTGGTGAACGGCGAGGAGATCAAGGCGCGGCTGGTGATTTCAAATCTGGACGTGCGGCGCACCTTTCTGGAAACGATCGACGCGCAGGATTTGCCGGACGAATTCCTGCACAGCGTCAGAAACTTCAAGATCCGCGGCTCATCGGGAAAATTGAATATTGCCCTGGATGGGCTGCCGCGATTCCCTGCGATTCCCGCAGGATCGCCCTCGACCCGCGGCGACATGCATGTCACCGATACCATCGAGATGATGGAGCGCGCCTACGATGATTGGAAGGACGGGCGATGGTCGCGCGCGCCGTATATCGACATGCTGATACCCTCGCAAATCGATCCAACCATGACGCCGAATGGCAAGCACTACATGTCCGTCTTCGTCCAATACTGTCCGTACCAGCTTGCCGACGGACCATGGTCGGCCGCCAAGCGGCAGGCCTTCGGCGACACCGTGATAAACACCATCGCGCGCCACAGTCCCAATTTCAAAGATCTGATCCTGCATGCCGAGATTCGTACTCCCTGGGATATCGAGAACGAAGTGGGATTGACCGAAGGCAACATTTTCCAGGGCGAACTGACAATGGACCAATTGCTGTTCAATCGGCCCGTGCCCGGCTACGCGCAATATCGCTCGCCACTGAAGGGCATGTACATGTGCGGTTCGAGCACCCATCCGGGCGGCGGCGTCATGGGAGCGCCCGGGGCGAATGCCGCGCGCGCGGTGCTTCGCGATCTTAGGCTGGCGCACTGAATGTCGAACGCGCCAAACCCAAAGCAGTTCGACTGCGCGGTCATCGGCGCGGGCCACAACGGGCTCGTCTGTGCCGCCCTGCTGGCCGGGGCAGGCCGCACCGTGCTGGTGCTGGAGGCGGGCGCACAAGTCGGCGGGGCTTCGATCACGCGCGAATTCGCGCCCGGGTACAAGGTCTCGGCGGGCGCGCATCTGTTGCACCTGATGCCGGCCGACTTGCTGCGCACCTTGAAGCTCGAATCGCATGGGCTTCAGTGGGCGGGTCAGCAGCTGCCCACCACCGCGTTGATCGCCGGCGCGCCGCCCCTGACTTTCAATCACGGCGTCTCCATGGAGGGTCTGTCGGCCGCCGATGCGAGCGCATTGGGTGCGTACCAGGAACGCATGCGGCGCTTTGCCGCGGCCATCGCGCCCATATTTTCTGGAATTCCGCCGCGCTTGGGCACCGACGCCTGGTCGGACCGCTTGAGCCTCCTGCGGATGGCATGGCGGATCCGCATGCTTGGAAAGCACGACATGCGCGAGCTGCTGAGAATCGGCGGGATGAATGTCTATGATCTGCTCGAGGAGCACTTCGATTCCGCGGCGCTCAAGGGGGCGTTGGGATTCGACGCCGTGCTCGGTGCCAACTTTGGGCCCCGATCGCCGGGAACGGTGCTGACCTTGTTGTATCGATTGGCGGCCGAATCTGCTGCCGGCGACACCGGGCTGTCGCAACCGAAAGGCGGCATGGGAGCGCTGTGCGAGGCGATTGCCAAGGCGGCGGTCGCGGCCGGAGCCGTGATCCGCACTCAATCCACGGTGGCTCGCATTCTCATTGAAGCCGATCGCGCCTGCGGCGTGCTGCTCGAATCCGGCGAGCGCATCGACGCGCGGCAAGTGATCTCGAATGCCGACCCAAAAACCACTTTTCTCAAGCTGCTCGGAGCCGCATACCTCGACGCGGGATTTGTGCGTCGGGTAAGCCATATTCGCTCGCAGGGCCTGGCCGCTAAAATCCACCTCGCCTTGGATCGGCGGCCACCCTTTGCGGGAGTGGCCGAGGCGGCGCTTAAGGGACGCATGCTGTCAGCTCCCAGTCTGGGAGCTATCGAGCACGCTTATAACCACGCGAAATACGGCGAATTCTCGACAGCGCCCACGATGGAAATCACCGTTCCCAGCATCAACGATGCGACGCTGGCGCCGGCAGGGAAGCACGTGCTGTCGGCCATCGTCCAGTACGCACCCTATGCACTCAAGCAGGGTTGGGGCAGCGGCCGGCAGCGATTCCTGGATGCATCGCTTGACGTATTAGAGACCTTGGCGCCCGGGCTGCGCGCCTGCATCACCGCCGCGGAGGTACTGACGCCCGCGGACCTGGAAAAGGAATTCCGCGGCAGCGGCGGCCACTGGCACCACGGCGACCTGGCTTTCGATCAAATCCTGATGATGCGTCCGGTGCCGGGTGCCGGGCAATATCGCGCGCCGGTAGAAGGGTTATTCCTCTGCGGTGCCGGCTGTCATCCCGGCGGGGGCGTGATGGGGATCGCCGGCCGCAACGCGGCGCTACAGGTACTAAATGAGCCAAGACATAATGACGTCATGACATCATGACCTCTTCTACCGAATCGCATTTCACCCGGCCGCTGCTCAAAACGCCATTTCATGAGCGTGCCCGCAGCTTGAGCCAGGTGGATAGCTTCATCCCATGGGCCGGGTATACCACCGTCGATGTGTTCACCACGGTGGAACAAGAATACTTCGCGATACGTAATGCGGCGACACTGTATGACTTGACGCCGATGGTCAAATACCGCGTGGTCGGCCGCGACGCACAAGCTTATCTCAATCGTTTGGTGACGCGGGACGTCGGAAAACTGAAGCCCGACCGCGTGGCCTACTGCGTCTGGTGCAACGATGCCGGGCAGCTGATCGACGATGGCACCATTTTTCACCTGGGGGAGTCCGAGTACCGGATATGCACGGCGCAGCGCCAGCTCGACTGGCTACTGGATTCGAGCATCGGTTTTGAAGTCGAAGTGAGCGAGATCACCGAGCAAGTGGCCGCTCTCGCACTGCAAGGTCCGACCTCTTGCGCGGTGCTCAGGGACGCGGGCTTCACGGGTGTGGAAAAATTGAAGGTATTCGAGATCGGCCGCTTTGCGCTCGAGTCGCGCGCCATCACCGTTTCGCGCACCGGATTCACCGGAGACTTGGGATACGAACTTTGGATGGACCCGAAAGATGCCGAAGCGAACTGGGACGCTTTGATGGCGGCCGGAAGTTCGCGCGGGATCCGGGCGATCGGTTCTCAAGCGCTCAACATCGCGCGCATCGAAGCAGGCTTCCTGAGTCCCAATGTCGACTTCGTTTCGGCCGACCACACCATCCGCATCGGCACCGAGCGCTCGCCGCTGGAACTCGGGTTAGGATGGATCGTGGACTTCGGCAAAGGGCATTTCACCGGTCGGCGTGCGCTGCTGGAAGAGAAGCGGCGCAGTGCGCGGCGCCAGCTCGTGGGCCTCGATGTTGCCGGCAACAAGCCGGCGCACAACGCCCTGCTCTACACGGACAACAGCGGCAAGCGCGAAATCGGCAGTGTGAGTTCTGCCGTTTGGTCGCCGACTTGCAAGCGCAACATCGCGCTTGCTATGGTCGATGCGCCGTACTTCAAGATCGGCTCAACCGTTTGGGCTGAGATTTACTTGAACCGAGAACTGGTCTGGGAGCGTCGGATGTCGCGAGCGCAGGTCGTCGAACGTCCCTTCTATGTGCCCGAGCGCCGGCGCGCGACGCCGCCCGGATCGTTCTAGTGAACGTCGCCGCCGCGCCGAAATCGATCGCCGATAAGCCCTGGCTCGATCCGGACGCCAAGCCGCAGATCGTCATCGAAAGCATCAACAAGAGCTTCGGTGCCTTCAGCGCCGTCGACGGAGTCAATCTTCGGATCTTCAAGGGCGAGATGTTCGCACTGGTGGGCGCCTCGGGCTGCGGCAAGACCACCCTGCTGCGAATGCTGGCCGGGTTCGAAACGCCCAGCTCGGGGCGGATCGTGATCGAGGATGTCGACATGACCCAGGTGCCGCCGCACGAGCGCCCGGTCAATATGATGTTTCAATCCTACGCTTTGTTCCCGCACATGACGGTTGCGGACAATGTGGGCTACGGATTGCGGCGCATGGATCTCGACGCGCCGCTCAAAACCAAGCGCGTCCAGGACGCCTTGGATATGGTGCAGCTGGGGCCGTTGTCGAAACGCAAGCCGCACCAGCTTTCCGGGGGTCAACGGCAGCGCGTTGCGCTCGCGCGTGCGCTCATTCGCAGGCCCAAAGTCCTGTTGCTGGACGAGCCTTTGAGCGCCTTGGACAAAAAGCTGCGCGAGCAAACGCAGTTTGAGCTCATGAACATCCAATCCCAGGTCGGCATCACCTTCGTTTTCGTCACGCACGATCAGGACGAGGCCATGGCGCTGTCGACCCGCATTGCGGTGATGAATCGCGGCCAGGTGGTTCAGGTGGGGACGCCTTCGGAGATCTACGAGTTTCCGCAGGATCGTTTCGTCGCCGATTTCATCGGCACCACCAATCTATTCGAAGGCACGGTGAGCGGCGCGACCCCGGGACATCTCATCGTGCACAGCGCCGAGGCGGGCTGCGATCTTGTGGTGGACGAACTCGGCCGCTTCGGCAACGGTCAGCGCGTCTGGGTGGCGCTGCGCCCGGAAAAGATCCGGCTGAGCAAGGAGCCGCTGGGAGGCGATCGGGTCAATCAAATCAAGGGCGTGGTGTGGGAATTGGGTTATCTCGGCAATCGGTCGACCTATCGCATCAAGACCGAGACCGGAAAGCTCGTGACGGTGTTCGCGCAGAATGAGCGCCGCTCCTCCGAATGGTCCATTGATTGGAGCGATGAGGTGTATTTGAGCTGGACCGCCAATTGCGCGGTGCTGCTGCATCAATGATCAAGCGCCTCTTCGCCGCAATTGCCCTGGGCCTTGCCTGGCTCGCCGGAGGTCCGGCCTTCGCCGGCAAGACCGAGAACGTCGTTCTCATCGTGAGCGACGGCCTTCGGTGGCAGGAAATTTTCACCGGTGCCGATCCCCGGCTGATCTCCGACAAGACCGGCGGCAATTGGGTGTCGGAGGCGGAGCTGCGCAAGCGCTACTGGCGCAGCGGCGCCGATGAGCGGCGCGAGCTATTGTTTCCGTTCTTGTGGGGCACTGTTGCCAAGCAAGGCCAGATTTTCGGCAATCGGCTGAAGGGCAGCGACGCACACGTCACCAATGGCAAGGCCTTCTCGTATCCGGGATACAACGAAATGTCGGTAGGCTTCCCCAACGATGCCATCGACAGCAATGAATATGGTCCGAATCCAAACGCCACCGTTTTCGAGTGGCTGAACAAATTCGATGAACTGCGCGGCCAGGTTGGCATCTACGGCACCTGGAATGTGTACGACAACATTTTCAACAAGAGCCGCAGCGGCCTCATCACGCAAACCGGATGGACTTTGCCGCCCGCCAAGAGCCCGGAGACGCCGCGCGCTGCATTGCTGCGCGAACTGTACTCAACCACGACGCAATTTGACGAAGAAGATTCCCCGAATTCCTTCATGCAAGTGACGCTCCTGGACTACGTGCGCACAGGACAGCCGCGGGTGCTGTTCGCGGGCTACGGCGAAACCGATAATTGGGCCCATCAGGGGCGCTACGATCTGGTGCTCGACAGCGCCCATCGGTTCGACGCCTTCGTCAAGCAACTGTGGGAAACCATGCAGGCCATGCCTCGTTATCGAGGGACCACCACGTTCATCATCACCACCGATCATGGCCGGGGCGGCGGCCTCATCCAGTGGAAGGAACACGGTACCGAAGAGAAGGGCTCGGAGAACATCTGGATTGCCGTGATCGGGCCCGACACACCTGCGCTCGGCGAGCGCAGCCAGACCGCGCCGGTGACACAAGCGCAGATCGCGGCGACCGTGGCGGCATTCATGGGCAAGGACTACAACGCGGCGGTGCCCAGGGCGGCAAAGCCGATCGCCGCTGTGTTGGGCGCCACGGCCTCCGCAACGAAATAACATCAAGCGGGGGGCCGGCCCCATCCGACCGGCCGTCGCGCCGTGCCCGGTTTCTTTTTTTATATTATACTCATGACATTACAAAGATCGCGAATCTCAAGGCAGGCCAATGCGCAAGGTAAAGACTCTCGGGCTTCTGGGGACCGGCGTGATCGGCGGCGGCTGGGCCGCGCGCGCGCTGCATTTCGGGATCGATGTGATCGCAGCGGATGTCAAACCCGAGATGGAAGAATGGATACGCGGCGCGGTGGAAAACGCCGAGCCGGCGCTTGCGCGCCTGACCTCCGCTCCGTTGCCGCCCAAAGGCACGCTTTCCTTTACGACGGACTTGCAGACCATGGCGCGGCGCGCCGATTTCATCCAGGAGAACATTCCTGAACAGTTGCCCCTGAAGCAGCGAATATTGGCGGAGGTGAGCCGTTACGCCGCGGCGGATGTGGTGATCGCATCCAGCACCTCAGGGTTGACGCCGACCGACCTGGCCAGGGATATGACGGCGCCGGAACGGTTCTTGGTCGCGCACCCGTTCAACCCCGTTTATCTCCTGCCCCTGGTGGAACTCGTCGGCGGGGAGAAAACCACGGCGGCCGCCGTCGAGGCGGCTGCGAAGTTTTTTTCCTATATCGGCATGCACCCGCTGCGGGTGCGGCGCGAAGTGCCCGGACACTTGACCGATCGCTTGCAGGAGGCGTTGTGGCGCGAGATTCTGCATCTCGTGAATGACGGGGTCGCCACCACCGGCGAGCTCGATGAGTCCATTGTTTATGGCCCCGGTTTGCGCTGGGCGGCGATGGGCACGAATCTCATTTATCACCTGGCGGGCGGCGAGAGCGGCATGCGGCACATGCTGGCGCAGTTCGGCCCGTGCTTGAAGTGGCCATGGACCAAGCTCGAGGCCCCCGAGCTGACGGAAACGCTGATCGACCGCATGGTCGAAGGCACTCAGGCGCAGGCTGCGGGCCGGTCGATCCGAGAACTCGAGCGCTTGCGCGACGATTCACTGGTGGCAGTCCAACAGGTTTTGCGGCAAACCAACATCGGCGCGGGCGCGACGTTGCGTGCTCTCGAGGAGCGACTGTACAAGGATGCCGCGGGCGCCGTAACCGTCGACGCGGATGAGCCGGGAAAGCCGCTGCGGCTGCTTGACGCCATCGTCAGGCCCGAATGGATCGACTATAACCGGCACATGACCGACTTTCGCTACGGCCAGGTGTTCGGCGATGCCATGGACGCGCTGTATCGACGGGTAGGGGCCGATGAGGGCTACCGCGCGACCGGACGCATGTACTACTCGGTCGAAAATCACACCCGGCATTTGGCGGAAGCCAAGGTCGGCGAAGCGATTTACGTGACCACGCAGTTACTGGCCGTCGACGACAAGCGGCTGCACGTATTTCTCAGGTTGCATCGGAGACGGGATGACATCGTCATCGCCACGGCGGAACAACTGCACCTGCATGTCGACACCGCACGGGTGCAGGCATCAGCGGTCGACCCCGGCGTCAGGGCCAAACTGGATGCGATTCGGCAAGCTCAGTCGGGACTCGCGAGGCCGCATGAGGCCGGCCGTTCGATCGGGCAAGCGCTCAAATCCGGCGCCGCGCTGGTAGCGTAGTCCGGCGATGCCCAAAATCGTCGACCATGCCCGGCGCCGCGATGAAATTGCCCAGGCCGCCTGCCAGGCGGTTGCGAAGTACGGCTTCGAGCAAGCCACCGTGGCTCGAATCGCGCGCGCCGCCGGCTACACCACCGGCATGCTGGCGCATTATTTTGAGTCGAAGCAGGAAATCATACTCGCCGCCCTGCGCTTGATTCTGCTGCGCATCGAGCAAAGGCTAACGCGTGAGCGCAATGGCGTGGAAACGACTCTCTTGGATGTGCTTTCCGAAGCGCTCGCCATCGATGAGCAGCGATTGGCGGAATGCGCCTTCTGGATGGCTTTTTGGGGACAGGTGTCCGCGGACAAGAAACTCAGGCGCCTCAACGTCTGGGTACATCGCGAGTACCTTCGGCTCTACGAGCGCTGCTTCGCCGAGCATTGGCCGGAGTGGCGGCATTGGCCGCCCGCCGTCCGCGATCCGGTGCTTAGGGCTGTGGTGACTTTCATCAATGGTCTGACGGCCGGAGCCGTCACCAGTCCGCGCGACTGGCCGGCGGCGGCTCAAGTCGAGCAATTGCGCCTGCAATTGGAACTGCTGCACCGCTGGGCCAAAGAAAAGCGCAAGAGTCGAACCGGTTAGGGAGCTGGCATGGATTTTTCACTGAGTGACGAACAGCAGCTGGTGATCAAAACGACCCGGGATTTCGTGCGCAATGAACTCTATCCGCATGAAAAAGAGGTGGAAGAGACCGGAGTCTTGCGGGCGGATCTGCAACGAGAGCTGAAGGCAAAGGCCATTGATGCCGGCCTGTATGCAGCGAACATGCCGGCGGACGTTGGCGGTGCGGGACTGGACACCGTCACCTGGGTGCTCTACGAAAAGGAACTGGGGTTTGCCAACTACGCGCTGCATTACTCCTGCGTAGGGCGCCCCTCCAACATCCTGTTGGCCTGCGAGGGCGAGCAGCGAGAGCGATACCTCTTGCCGACCGTGCGCGGCGAGCGAACCGAATGCCTGGCGATGACCGAACCCAATGCCGGATCGGATCTGCGCAGCATGAAAACGCTGGCCGTTGCCGCCGGCAATGACTTCGTCATCAACGGCACCAAGCATTTCATCAGCCACGCGGATCATTCGGACTATGTGATCCTGTTCGCCGCAACGGGCGAGGAGTCCGCTGCCCACGGCAGCCGCAAGAAAATGACCGCGTTCCTCATCGATATGGGGCATCCCGGCTTCGAGGTGAGGCCCGGGTACAAGAATGTTTCGCACCGCGGTTACACCAACAGCATTCTCGAGTTCAATAATTGCCGCGTCCCCAAATCGGCAATCCTCGGCGAACTGCACCGCGGTTTCGATGTTGCCAATACCTGGCTCGGCGCGACGCGGCTGCAAGTCGCAGCCACCTGCTTAGGGCGCGCCGAACGGGCCCTCGAGCTATCCAAGCAGTGGGCGGTCGATCGCGTGCAATTCGGACAGCAGATCGGAAAATTTCAGGGCGTGAGCTTCAAGCTGGCCGACATGGCGGTGGAACTGCGGGCCGCCGAGCTGCTGGTGCTCGAGGCCGCCTGGAAGCGCGACCAAAAGATCGCCACCGATATGGATATGGCGATTGCCAAACTCAAGGCCACCGAAATGCTCGCCATGGTTTCCGACGAAGCCCTGCAGATTCACGGCGGCATGGGTTTGATGAGCGACTTGCCGCTCGAAAGGATTTGGCGCGACGCGCGGATCGAGCGAATTTGGGACGGGACCAGCGAGGTCCAGCGTCACATCATCTCTCGCGGCCTGCTGCGTCCCCTCGGGGGCTAGCCGAAAGCTTGCTTACTGCGGCCGGGGCCGCGCCAGATGTAATGGCACTCGATCCGGGTGCCTCCGCTTCCTTCGCAGGTCCCCACTTTCAGCTGTGCTCCGGCGAGCTCGGCGCGGCCGCGCATGATATGCAGGCCAAGGCCGCCGCCACGATCCGCGGCCGGCGTGATCCCGCGGCCATCGTCGGTGACCGTCAGGCTCAGCCGCCGCTCGGAGTGTCGCAATTCCATCAAGATCTCGCTGGCACCACTGTGCTGCATCGCGTTTGTGAGCGCTTCTTGCGCAATACGATAGAAATTGTCCGCGAGCATGGGTTCGAGCTCGCGTGCGTGGGATATTTCCACGCGGCACTTGATATTGGCGCCTCGCGTTTCGCGCCACTGGCGCGCGAGGTCTTGCAGGGCATGGGCGAGGCCGCCTTGCTCGCGTCCGACAGGCGAGACGCCGCGCGCGACGGCGCGTGTCGTTGTGATGGCCGTCGTTACGTGAGAGAGAATTTCCTCGAGAGCGGCGGCCAGCGCCGGCGATTCCTTTTCGGCACGGTTGCTCAAGGATTTCACGAGCAGCGCGATGCCGGTCAACTCCTGACCGAGACCGTCGTGCAGATCTCGGCCGAAGCGCCGCTGCTCGCGATTGATGGCAGCAAGCAGTTGCCGCTCGCGGCCCTGCCGCTCTGAGACGTCGGCCGTTGCAGAGGCGATGCCGACGACGCGGTCATCTTCCATGATCGGCCTTGCCCAGGTCGCGAGCGCGCGACCGTCCTCGAGAATCATGGTGTGCATCTGTGTGGTGCACTCTTCGATTACGCTCTTGCGAAATTCGTCCAGTCGGGCCGCTTCTGCGGGGTCCGCGAACAAGCTCAGGATATTGCGGCCCGTCGCCGTCGCGGCCGTCAGACAATGCAACGGCCGGTTCACGAATTCGACGACCCCCTGGGCGTCGGTCAATATCATCCACACCGGCGCTGCCGCCGCCAAAGCTTCCAGGCTACGTTGCGTGCGCTCGAGCGCGAGCTCGGCGCGTTTGCGCTCGTCGACGTCGACGCACACGCCGACCATGCGTTCCTCGCGACCATCGACTGACGAGCGGATGATGTAGGCGCGATTGCGGATCCACAACCAGTCGCCCGTCGCTGTCCGGACCCGGTACTCCGCTTCGTAGCGCTCGCGGCGCCCGGCCATGTGCTCGTCGAACTCGCGCCGCGCCCAGGTCCGGTCCTCCGGATGAACGAGCGCCCGCCAACGCTCGCCGTGACGTTCGCCGTCGCAAGGATCGATACCGTGGGATTCACACCAACGGTTCAGCCACCGGACGCGGTCGTTTGTGATATCCCATTCGTAGGCCCCCAGGTCCGCCGTCCAAACGTCGGACTCGAGGAGCGTCCCCTCATCGCGCATGTATAACGCTATCACGGCCATGCAGCAAAGCCCAGGCAGGCCGATGCCCGCAAAACTGCCTTATCGGCCGCTCCAGCGCGGAGCGCGCTTCTCGGTGAAGGCGCGCGTACCCTCCTTGAGGTCTTCGGATCGAATCACGCGTTGCACGGCGTCCAGCGCATCGTGCAGTTCGAAGGCCTCGTGCTCGGGAATCATCTCGGTGTGCCGTAACAGTTGTTTGATTGCAGGAAATAACAGCGGAGGGCCCGCGGCAAGTTGCGCGGCGATTTCTCGGGCTTTGTTCATTCCCTGGCCTTTGGGGACGACGTGATTGGCAAGCCCCCAATGTTTGGCCTCCGTTGCATCCATCCATCGGCCCGTCATCAGGAACTCCACGGCGACATGATAGGGGATGCGGCGGCGTAGCTTGACGGTGCCCGCATCGGCCAGCACCCCCACTAGTATCTCCGGCAAGGCGAACTGCGCATGCTCTTCCATCACGATGATGTCGGTACCCAAGACCACTTCGAAGCCCCCGCCGCAGGCGATACCGTTGACCGCCGCAATGATGGGCTTGTTGAGATTCTTGGGATAATTCAAGCCGCCGAAGCCGCCCACGCCCCAGTCTTCGTCGGACTTCTCGCCGGCGGCTGCGGCCTTCAAATCCCATCCGGGAGAGAAGAATCGCTCGCCGGCCCCCGTGATGATGGCCACGCGAAGAGCCGGATCGTCGCGAAACGCGGTGAATACCTCGTTCAGCCGGCGGCTGGCCTTCAAATCGATCGCGTTTGCCTTGGGCCGATCGATCGTGACTTCGAGTGTGGCGCCCTCAGTGGCGGTGCGGATTCCGTCGGACATGTTCCCCCCGTTAGCTAGAGTTTCCTCGCCCGTATCATGGCATCAACCGCGACCGCGCCTCGACCCGCCGGACGAACGATGATGGGATTGGCGTCGAGTTCGATCAATCGCGAGACGTTTGCGGCCGCATAGCGTGCCACGCTCAAGACTGCCTCGATCAACGCATCGACATCCGCGGCCGGTTTGCCCCGATATCCGCCGAATAGTTTGGCAATCGTGAGCCGGCGAAGCCCCGCGGCGATCGTTTCCTTGGTCCATGGCGGCAGCAGACTGACGGTGTCCGCCAGGATCTCGGTAAAAACCCCGCCCGCTCCCAGAACCAGCACCTGGCCAAATTGCGGGTCATGGATGATCCCGACCAGAATCTCGGCGACGCCATCCGTGAACATTTCTTCCACCAAGAGCAAGGGCGACAGTCTTGCCAATCGCTCGGCCGCCGCCGAGGCCTCGGCTGCAGATCGAATGTTCAGTACGACGCCACCCGCCTCGGTCTTATGCTCCAGGTTCGCGGCTGCAGCCTTGATGACGACCGGAAATCCGAGTTGGGCCGCGGCTTGCGCGGCCTCTTCAGCCGGCACGATCCTGCCGCGTGGAATCGTGAGCCCAAAGGCGGAGAGTTCGGTCTTGCCTTGTTGCTCGCCGATCGTCTCCACCTCTTGCACCTCTGCCTCGAGCACAGGCGGCAAATTCAATTCCACGATCGGGCCGGTACGCCACGCGGCGCCCACACCGCCGGCGAGCGCCAAGGCCTCGAGCGCCTCACGTTGTCCCTGCAGCGGGGTGACACTCCCGGCCAAGCAGCGCTCACGTACGCCCGCGTTTAAGGTCTCGGGCAGCGAGGCGATCAAAGCGGCGCGCGTCGGCGCCCCGCGTGCGGCTTCGATGAACACATCGATGACGGCGTCGAAAGAGGCGGTGTCGGACTTCTGCGCCGGCGGGCAGTCCAGCATGAAGCCCGCTGCATCGTAACCCGCGTGCAGAACCTCGGAAAACACCCGCTTCAGCGCGGGCGGATCAAACCACAGGTAGGTATGGATATCGAAGGGATTGGCGATGGTGACGCGCTCGGTCAACAGCGCGCCCAGCGCCGCGGCGGGTGCGGCTGGAATCTCGGAGAACTGTAAGTCCAGGTTGCGCGATATATCGGCGGTCATCGCCATATCGCCGCCGGAGGCGCCCATGATCAGTACTCTCTTTCCGGTCATCGGGCCGCCGACATGAAAGAGTTTCAGCGTCTCGCACAACGTTCCCAAGGTATCGCAACGTGCAATGCCGGCCTGCCGGCAGAAAGCCTCGAATACCTGGTCCGCCCCGGCCAGTGCGCCTGTATGGCTGCGCGCCGTACGGGCAGCCGCCTCGGTGCGCCCCGATTTGATCACCGCAATGGGTTTGTTGGCAGCTCTCGCCACGTCGGCGGCGCGCGCGAATCGCTTGGGATCTTTGATGCCCTCGAGGTACAGACCGAACGCAGTCACACGCGGATCTTCGCTCAAGATTTCGATCAGATCCTCGACCGCCAACCGTGTTTGATTGCCCACAGTGAAGAGATGGCCGATCGGCAGCGACCGATCATTGAACATCAACGTGAGCGCGATGGTTCCGCTCTGGCAGATCAACGCCACTCCGCGATCCACGGGCGTGCCCACGATTTGATCGGGCATCATGGCACCCCGATCGAAGAAATTGACGTAGCCGTAGCAGTTGGGACCAAAGAAGGGCAGGGAGCCGGCGCTCCTGGTCAGCTGTTGCGTCAAGTCTCGGCCGGCGTCCGAGCCTGTTTCATCAAAACCCGCGCTGAAGCACACGAAGCCGCCTGCGGCCCGCGACGCAAGAGAACTCGCCACTCCGGGGACCTCGTGGTTGGGCACGGCGACGAAAGCCGCGTCCGGTGTGCCCGGAAGTTCGTCGATGGAACCGTAGTAGGTCGCTGCCTCGGTTGAGGGCCTGGACGGATGCACGCGCCAAATCGTGCCGGAGTAGCCGATCGCGGCATTGCCCAAGGCAACGGCATCGGTCCATGCGCCGGCGCCGATCAAGGCGATGCTTTTGGGCGCAATCAATCGGCGTATGTCCATCGACCCCATGTCTTTATCGATGTTTCAGTTCGATCTTTCGCGACAGGGGACCCAATGCGTCGCGCGCGTCGTCCGACAATATAAGCGCGCTTAGAATTTTGACCGCCCCCTCCGGGAGCGGCGCGCTGGCGGGCTTCTCGCCCTGGTGCACGTGCAGCAGCATCATGTCGGCAGTCGCCGCCGGACCGGCAAGTCGGCCGCAGACAAAAGTGAAGCCGGCATGAATTCTTTTCCGATCGACATCCAAGATGGACGTGACGATCCTGAGATCGTCCGAATCCTTCACCTCGTGAAGAAAATGAATGTGCATTTCGAGCGTGTACAACGTGCAGCGGGTGTCTTCGCGGTAGGCCGCATCCAGACCCAATTGATCCATCAAGTCGTCGACGGCGTAGCTTGCGGCGAGCCCGTAATAGGCATCGCGCATATGTCCGTTGAAATCGATCCACTCCGGTTCGATCTTGACGCGATAGACCGGAAGTTCCGTCATGCCGGCGTTCAATGCAGCTGCAGGCGCTCGCGCGCTTGGGCCGGCGTGAGCACCCGGGCGCCGATGGCCTCGATGATGGTGCGGGCTTTTTCCACCAATTGAGCATTGCTGGCGTAGACGCCCTTGCTCAAGTACAGATTGTCCTCGAGCCCGACACGGACGTTGCCGCCGAGCAGCACGGCCTGGGCCACCCAGGGCATTTGCATGCGGCTGATCGCAAAGGTGCCCCAATTGCAATCATCCGGCAGGGCATTGACCATGGCGAGCAGGTGTCCCACGTCCGCCGGCACCCCGTAGGGAATGCCCATGCACAGCTGAATCATCGACGGCGAAACCAGCAAGCCTTCCTTGATCATCTGTTTGACGAAAGACAGATTGCCGGTATCGAATACTTCCAATTCCGGCTTGACGCCCAGATCCTTGCAAATGGCGGCCCCCTTGCGCAGGTAATTCGGCGTCGACACATAGGCGCGGTTGCTGTCGCCGAAGTTCAGGCTGCCGCAATCCAGTGTCGCAATGTCGGGCCGGTACAGACCCTCATGACAGAGGTCGATGACATGGCGCATGCGATCCTCCTGGCTGACGAAATCGCTGCCGGGACCCGGGGTGCCATTGAGGCCATCATCGGAAACGACAATGTAGCCGCCCATGCCGCAGGTCAGATTGACGATCACGTCAACCTTGCTGTCGCGGATGCGCTTGACGACTTCGCGGTAGTGGCGGGTCTCCATGCTGAACTCGCCGGTTTCCGGTTCGCGAACATGAATGTGAACGATGGCCGCGCCGGCCTGGGCCGCGGCTATGGCCGTGGCCGCAATTTCCGCGGGTGTGATCGCGCAATGCGGGCTTTTGGTCACTTTGGTGTCGTCACCGGTGACGGCGCAGGAAATGATGACATCTTGATTCATGTGGGTCTCTCCGCCGGATGACAAACCATGTTTTATTATCTTGATGATAATATTTAAACAGACCGGGAGCAACCCGGACCCTCGGGAGCTGCCCGGGCCGGGTAGCCGGCTGTCGCGGGATATCCGTTGACGCAGCCGCGTATTCACTATCTGATGGCGATCCATGCGCCTGCAATTCATCGAGCAACGATCGATTGATTATGTCCCTCTCGCGGAGCGCCATGGAAAGGTCTGGCATCTATGGCCGGTGTGGTTCTCCGGCGACGCGCACCTGGCGACGGTTGCCACCGGTGTGGTGGGGATTGCACTCGGCGGCAGCTTCGCCTGGATGGCCGTCGCCGTGATTCTCGGCTGCGCGTTCGGGACGTTTTTCATGGCGTTTCACTCCACCCAGGGCCCGCAGCTGGGTTTGCCGCAGATGATTCAATCCCGCCCGCAATTCGGATATTTGGGGGCGTTGCTGGTGTGGGGTGTTGCCCTGGTCGCCTACATCGGCTTCAACGCGTTCAACCAGGTATTGGCCGCCCAAACCGCGCACTCGCTGTATGGAATCGACTCCGAAAGCTCGGTCATAGTGGGCTTTACGATGCTGTCGCTGGCCCTGGCCGTCAGCGGCTATGACCTGATTCATATCGCGCAGCGTTGGACCGCGTATGTGGTCATCGCGGCACTGATTTTGTTCACGGTGGCGGTGCTGGCGAGGTCGCCTCTTTCTCCGGCGCTGCTGGCCTGGGGTGGGTTTCACAAGGTCGCATTTCTCGCCCAGTTCTTTGCGGCAGCGGCTTACCAGATTTCATGGTCCATGTATGTGTCCGACTATTCGCGGTATCTGCCGCGCAGCGTGGGCGTGAGCGCTTCCTTTTGGTGGACGTATCTCGGCGCCGCCATCGGCGGTGCCTGGACGATGCTGGCAGGCACGGTCGCGGCGGCAGTCTACCCAAAGATGGACCTGGCCGCGGCGTTGGGAGCCGTGGCTGACGGGGTCGTACCGGGCTTCGGCAAGCCGCTATTGCTCTGCTTCTTGCTCGGCTTGGTCACCATCACCTCGCTCAACTTCTACGGCGCTTCGCTTACGCTCATGAGCGTGATGGATTCGTTGACGCCGAGCCGTCCGACGCCGGCAAAACGCATGCTCACATTGCTGTTCGCGGCGGTCGCCGCGACTGCAATCGCGATCGCCATCGTCTCATCGCAGAATTTCGTAGAGCGGTTCGGCGCTTTCCTGGCGGTGCTCCTTTACTTGTTCACGCCCTGGACTGCAATCAATCTTGTCGATTTCTACTGGGTCCGCAAGGGACATTATTCAGTCCGCGAAATCTTCAATGCGCATGGCATGTACGGGCGATGGAATTGGCGCGGCCTGCTGGCCTACGGCGTGGGGTTCGTTGCGATGATCCCTTTCTTTAGCACGCCCCTCTACACAGGTCCCATCGCCGCCGCGCTTGGCGGCGCCGACGTCGCCATGCTGGTGGGACTACCTGTGTCGGCGATGGTGTACGTCACGGCGTGCCGCTCGCTCGACATTGACGAGGATCGGCGGCTCGCCGAGGCCGCGGATATTGGGTTGGACCCGGTACAATCACGCCAATGCGGTCCTTAATGCTGGGAATGGTCGCGGCTTTTCTGTCCGGTGCGTTCGGCACAGCCTTACCTGTCGATGCATCGCCATCATTGCCCGTCAATCTCGACGAATTCGATGCCCGCAAACGCATCGCTCATCTGGAAAACGGCGAGGCGCTGGCGTACATCGATATGGGAAATCCCATAGGGATGCCGGTCGTTCTGATTCACGGCTACACCGACAATGCCCGTGATTGGGTGCCGATGCTTCCCTTTGTGTCGCAGGATTTCCGCTTGATCTTGGTTGATCTGCGCGGTCACGGAAAATCCGGAAAACCGGATTGCTGCTATACGCGCTTTGATTTTGCCTATGACATCGTGCTGTTGCTCGACCGGCTCAAGATTCAGAAAGCCGATTTCATCGGGCACTCGCTCGGCAGCATCGTCGCGCAAACGATTGCCGAGTTCTGGCCGAGGCGCACCGGGCGCGTCGTCCTCATCTCCTCCAGCGGCGGCGTTCCGCCCGACTCACCCAAAAAGGCGGCGCAGTTTGATTTTGCGGCGCAGATTCGTCAACTGAAGGAGCCGATCGAGCCCGATTCGCCCTTTATGATCGCTTGGTGGGACTCTCCCACCCCGGTCGACGCGGACTTCATCCGTCGCCAACGCATCGATTCGGCCGCGATTCCGTTGCGGGTTTGGCTGGCAATCCTCGATGAATCCCTGTCCGGCAATCAGTATGACGAGTTGCAAGGATCGCTCCCGCGCCTCAAAGCCCCTACCATGCTGATCTGGGGCAGTAAAGATCCGATCATCGAAGAAGCGGCACGCGCCAGTCTGCGAGCCGGCTTGCCGGAGGCGCAGGTGCGGATTTTCGATGGTCTGGGCCATAACCCTTTCTGGGAAAGTCCGGCCGCAGTGGCCAAGTCAATCAATGAATTTCTGGCCCCCGGCGGACGATAATTCGCCCTGTTTGCTTAACGGGCTGCTGCTGGCGCATTATTTTCGGCTCGCGTTGGCTTTCCCGTGACTAGGAGTGATTCATGTCGGTATCGAGCGGTGCAGTGGCGCTATCTCAAGCCGTGCGCCCGGATCGCGCGGCGCTCGCGTTCCTGTACGAGCATCCGCAGTGGTTTGCGCCGATATTCGCGGAGCTGGAGCGGCGCAAGTTCCCGTTTGAAAGGATTTTCATTCCGGATCATTTCTACGAGGTGGGTCCGCAGCAAGCCGCGTTCAAGGTGCTGTTCAATCGCATGAGTCCTTCCGCGAACAGCCGCCAGCATGGATCGGGAATTTTCCATACGCTGGCATATCTTGATCATCTGGAACTGCAGGGCTTGCGCGTCATCAACGGCGCCAAAGCGTTCCGCTATGAGATCTCCAAGGCCGGGCAAGCTTCGTTGCTGAATTCGCTGGGCCTCAAGTTTCTGCCCTCGCGCGTCATCCACTCCGCCCATCAGGCCGTTGCCGCCGCCGAAGGCCTGCGCTATCCCATCATCGTCAAAGCCAATACCGGCGGCAGCGGCAAGGGAATCACCCGATTCAACACGAAAGCTGAACTGGCCGCGGCGGTTGCCGCAGGCGGGCTGGATTTGGGCTACGACCATGTCGCGCTGGTGCAAGAATTCATTCCGGCGCGCGGCGGCTTCATCACGCGAGTGGAGACCCTGGGCTTCAAGTATCTGTACGCGATCAAGGTGCACCTGAGCGGCGAAACTTTCGACTTGTGCCCGGCCGACATTTGTCAGACATGGAGCGGACAGACGCTGGATAACGCCTGTGTGGTGGAAGCGTCGAAGGCGGGACTCAAGGTCGAGGGATTCAATGCGTCGCCGAAAGTGATCCAAGACATAGAACGCATCGTGCGCGCCGCCGGCATTGATGTGGGCGGCATCGAATACATCGTCGATGACCGCGACGGCAACATCTATTACTACGACATCAATGCGCTCTCGAACTTCGTCGCGGACGCGCAGCGGGTCATCGGCTTCAACCCGGTCGAGAACCTGGCCGATTATCTGCAGGACGAGGTGCGCCGTGCCGGCTAAGAAAGGGATTCGCTACGGCTACTGGATGCCGGTGTTCGGCGGCTGGCTGCGCAACGTGGAAGACGAGCAAATGGCGGCCACCTGGGACTATACCCGCAAGCTCGCGCAGCGCAGCGAACAGATAGGATTCGATCTTTCGTTGATCGCGGAACTCAACCTGAATGATATCAAGGGTATGGACGCACCCAGCCTCGATGCCTGGTCGACTTCCGCCGCGCTGGCGGCGGTGACCAACACATTGGAATTGATGGTCGCGGTGCGGCCGACCTTCCACTCGCCGGCGCTGTTCGCCAAGCAAGCCTCCAACATCGATCACATCAGCGGCGGCCGTCTCGCGCTCAATGTCGTGTCCTCCTGGTGGGAACAGGAAGCGCGGATGTACGGCGTCGATTTCGAGCGGCATGACGATCGCTACGGGCGAACCTCGGAATGGCTGGATGTGGTGAACGGCGTCTGGTCGCAGAAGAGCTTCAACCACACGGGCAAGTACTACCATACCCAAAATACCGTGCTCGAGCCCAAACCGGTTCGCACGCCGCGGCCGCCGATCTATGCGGGTGGCGAATCGGAAGCCGCCAAGAATCTGATCGCGCAGAAATGCGACGCCTACGTCATGCACGGCGATGCCCCGGCGCATGTGGCCGCAAAAATTGCCGATATGAGCGAGCGGCGCGACAAGCTGGGACTGCCTCGCATGCAATTCGGCGTCGCGGGCTATGCCTACACGCGCGATTCGGACCGCGAGGTGACCCAGGAGATCGCGCGGATCACCGACGTGAAGCAGAACGCCAAAGGATTCGCCAACTACCAGCAATGGCTGCAGGGCACGCAATTGGAACAGAGCATGTCCATTCAGGAATATTCGGTTTCAAACCGCGGATTGCGCTCCGGGCTGGTCGGCACTCCGACGCAAGTTCAGGAACAGGTCGGCAAGTTCGAAGAGGTTGGAGTCGATTTGCTGCTGTTGCAATTCAGCCCGCAATTGGAAGAGATGGAAAAATTTAGCGACAGCGTCATTCGCCGAAATGGCGCCTGACGGCGCGCGCTGCGAGCGCCCGCTGGTTGTACGCTGCGGGGCTTTTGGCGACATGGTGCTGCTGACGGCGTTGATCCGAGTGCTGCAGGCTGAATTTCGCTGCGACGTGGATGTTGTGACTTCCGGTCCTTGGAGCGAACCGCTGCTGCACGGGCAGCCGGGCGTGGGCGAGATTCTCAGCGTGCGCAGCCGCAGGTCCCCATACTGGCTGAGCTTCGATCAGCAGCGCGTGGTGCGTCAGTTGAGGGCGCGCGGCATCGGTCCTACCTGGTTCTGCGACGGCAACGATGCGGCGAGGCCTCTTTTGAGCCGCGCCCGAATTCCGGACGACTACATCGTTACTGTCAGAGATCACGAGCTGTTACCCGGCGAACATGCGACGGAGCAATGGCGGCGGCTGGCGCAAATCATGCCGAGCGCGATCCACGATCCTCATCCTGTTGATCTAGGGTCGATCGCCGAGGGTTGCGAGCTCACCGTGAGCGATGCGCAACGCATGGATCTGGACGCTTGGCTGAAATCGCTCAATCTCGACGATCGCCCGTTGCTGCTGCTGCAGATCGGCAACAAGCGCACGATGCGGCGGGGCTTGCGCCGCCTCGCCGTCAACCATAAGCACTGGCCGATCGAGCGCTGGGCGGAGGTCTTGCGATTCCTGCGCGCACGGCATCCGGGACATGCCATTATCTTGCTCGGTACCGGTCCCGAATATCATCTCAATCAGGAACTGGCTACGCTCGCCGATATCAGCGGCCTGCACAATGGCGCGGATGCACTGGCAATTCCCCGTCTCGTGGCTCTGTTGGAGCGTGCTGCGGGATTGATCACAGTCGATTCGGGTCCCGCGCACGCCGCAGCCGCAGTGGGCTGTCCGCAAGTGGTGTTGTTCGGCAAGGCTTTGCCGTCGCTATACAGGCCGTGGGGCACGGCGGGCGCGGATGTGCGCGTGCTATGCGGCCAAATTGACGGCGAACCCAACATGCTCGGCATAGAAACAGGCAGCGTGATCGCAGCCTGGAATCAGCTCGAGCTGCGCGGCACCGCCAACGCCTAAACCGCCGGAGCGGCGGCCACTGGCATTGGAGAGCGCAGCATGTCCTGCGTCACCAGGACCACGCCGCGCTTGGTGACGAAGAAGCGTTTGGCATCGAGGGCCAGGTCCTGCCCTATGGTCAATCCATCGGGTATCACGCACCCCTCATCGAGAATGCAACGGGTGATCTTGCAGCGCCTGCCGACCGTGACGCCAGGCAGCAACACGGAACTCTCGATGACGCTGCCATCCTCGATACGCACATCATTCGACAGCAGCGATTGCTTCACATAGGCCCCGGAAATGATACAGCCGCCGGCCACCATCGAGTTCACGGCCATGCCGCGCCGACCGTCATCATCGAGCACGAATTTGGCGGGCGGCTGCTGCGCCTGATAGGTCCAGATGGGCCATTGATGATCATAAATATTCAGTTCGGGATCGAGCGCCACCAACTCCATGTTGGCCTCGTACAGGGCGTCGACGTTGCCCACGTCCCGCCAGTAGCTTTGCGCGCGGGTCTCCACGTCCTGGAACGGATAGGCGAACACCCGCAATCGTGAAATGGCGGGCGGAATGATGTTGCGGCCGAAATCGTGACTGGTTGATGGATTGGCCGCGTCCTCGGCCAAGAGCTTCTCCAGGCGATCCATGGCGACGACATAGATTCCCATGGAGGCGCGCGCCAGATTCTCCTGCCCGATGATGGGGTCCGGATCCTTCGGTTTCTCGGCGAATTTGAGCACGCGATTGGTGTCGTCGGTTGTCATGATTCCGAACTCATGAGCGCGTTCGATCGGCACGTCCACCACGCCGACGGTGACGTCAGCCTCGCATTGATCGTGATAGGCGATCATCGGACCGTAATCCATTTTGTAAATGTGATCTCCCGCCAGGATCAACACATGTGTCGGGTGGTGCGAGCGGATGAAGTCGAGATTCTGATACACCGAATCGGCGGTGCCGCGATACCAGTGGGCGCCGATTTGCTGTTGCGCGGGAATGAGTTCCACGAATTCGCCCAGCTCACCGCGCAGATAACTCCAGCCGCGTTGAATGTGCTGGATCAAGGATTGCGACTTGTACTGAGTCAACACGGCAATCTGCCGGATGCCCGAGTTCACGCAATTCGAGAGTACAAAATCGATGATGCGGAATTTTCCGCCGAACGGAGTCGCCGGTTTGCAGCGATTTTGAGTGAGGGCCTTGAGGCGCTCGCCGCGTCCCCCGGCCATGATCACTGCCATGGTCCCGCTGGTCAGACGGCTGACATAGCGTCCGGTATTATTACGGGCAGCGTGTCGCATCTAGCGGAGCCTGACACACTCGGCAATCGACTGCAGCAGTTTCTCGCGGTGCCAGTTTGCCCTTTGTTAGACTGCGTTTCATGCCCGCGTTGAAGCTGTGTCTTTTGAGTTCGGAAGTCGTGCCATACGCGAAGACCGGCGGCCTCGCGGATGTCGCGGGGGCGTTGGTGCGAAATTTGAGCGCTCTGGGCCATGAGGTCCGCGCATTCATGCCGCTGTACGCCGCCGTGCGGCGTACTCATCCCGAGATTCGGCCCCTGCCGGGCCTGCCTGCGGCGGCGCTGACCATCGGCGACAGAGAATATTCGTTCGCGCTGCAAACCGGCCTTCTTCCCGGAAGCGCCATCCCGATGT
The DNA here is from genome assembly GCA_036494725.1 of Steroidobacteraceae bacterium. Classification (GTDB taxonomy): domain Bacteria; phylum Pseudomonadota; class Gammaproteobacteria; order Steroidobacterales; family Steroidobacteraceae; genus Bog-1198. The sequence goes on along the minus strand of DASXNX010000178.1, from coordinate 17,304 downwards.
ACTTCATTGATTGTCCGGCTCTGTTTGAACGCGAGGGACTCTATACCAACGATGCCGATGAGCATCGGCGCTTCCTGCTGTTCACGCGCGCAACTTTGGAGAGCTGCCGCTTGATGGGATTTGCGCCGCAACTATTTCATTGCAATGACTGGCATACCGCTTTTCTGCCGTTGTACCTCAAGACCTTGTATCGCAGCGACGTACTTATCGGCCGTGCCAAATCATTGCTGACCATACACAACATCGGCTATCAAGGCGCCATGTCGAGCTCGGCCGCCGCCGATCTGAGCCTGGGTTCGTCCTGGTCGCAGCTGGATGCGGTTGACCTGCGCCACGGCGTGGTCAACTCCTTGAAAACTGGCATAAAATTTGCCGATCGTGTGAGCACGGTGAGCCCGACGTACGCGCGCGAGATCTGCGAAACGCCTCTCGGCATGGGAATGCAGGACGCGCTGCGCGCGCGCGCCGACCGTGTCGTTGGAATATTGAACGGCGTCGACTATGCAGAATGGGACCCTCGTCATGATCCCTATCTCAGCTCCCACTTTGATCCTCAGGATTTGCGCGGCAAGCGCGAAGCCAAGGGCGCGCTGATCGCGGCCGCCCGGCTCAAGGTGCCGGCGTCCACGCCGCTCATCGGCATGATATCGCGGCTCACCGAGCAGAAAGGAATCGATCTCTTGTTCGATACCTTGCCCGCGCTTTTACAAGCGCGCGATTTTGCACTGGTGGTGCTGGGCAGCGGCGATCCCAGGTATGTCGCGTTCTTCGAGGGCTTGTCGCAGCGTCATGCAGGCCGTGTGGCGTTTCGTTCAGCTTTCGACGAGCCGCTGGCGCATCTGATCGAGGCCGGCAGCGATATGTTTCTCATGCCGTCGCGCTATGAACCCTGCGGCTTGAATCAAATGTACAGTCTGCGGTACGGAACCATTCCCATCGTGCGCAAGACCGGCGGGCTGGCGGATTCGGTCGAACATTTCGATCCGTCGAGCGGCCGCGGTACCGGCTGCGTTTTCAACGACTATGACGCGCCGGCCGTGCGCTGGGCGGTCGAAACCGCCCTCGGTTGGTTTGCGAACGCGGAGCACTGGCCGAAATTGATGCAGAACGCGATGGCACAGGATTTTTCCTGGGCGCGGCAGATAGGCGAATACGATTCGCTGTACCGTAGCCTGGCCGGTTTGGCTACCGGCTGACCTGCAGCAGCGCATAGCGGCGGCCATGAGGCAGGGAATAGCTTTGCAGCGGCCGCAGTGCCGCTGCGTTCATCCACGGCAGCGATGACTCGAGATCCGCCGCTGATCGAACCTGGACGAGGAAGAGGGTGTTCGGCGCCGCGGCGGCTGCCGTCTTCACGCGCAGCAGAGCGGCCGCGTCGATGGGGCCGTCTATTTTGTCCACGGAAGTTCGCGCGTACATGTCGACTATCGCTCGCGTGGTTTCGTCCGGCGCCAGCAGTATCAGCGGTCTTCCCACGGCATCATGCTGAACGGCGCGGCTGATCTTGGCCAAGTCTTGCCACATGTCGACTTGCCGATACACTTGAGACGCGGGAGCTGTCAGCAGAGCGCAGTAGGCTAGATACAAAAACCAGAGTGAATGTGCAGTTTCGTTGCGGGAGACGGGCCAGCTACGCAGCGCCAGCACCGCGGCCGCGAGCAATCCTGAGCATGAAATCAAGATGAAGCCCGCGCGATCGCCCAGGGTGCTCCAGGATTGAATGCCGACCACGCTTAAGGCCGCGATGAACGCTGCGACGCCGAGCAGCAGCAGGACGGCGGTCGCGCGCAGTGCGCGCCTATCCCAGCGGTCGGGAGCGGGCCGAATCTCGCGTGCCCACCACGCAACCAACAAGGCGATTCCGGGCAACACAGGCGCAAAGTAGACATTGCGCGCAGTGGCAGCGAATGAAAGGATGATGATGGCCGGCACCGATGAGGCAATCGCGAATCGCAGGGCGCGGTTGTCGGATTGCGAGCGCCGCGAGATCCACGCTCGGCGAGCCGCCGCGATCACCAGTAAGGTCCACGGGAACAGGTAAATGGGGAGCTCGACCAGGTACTTTCCCGGATAGTTCCGGTGCGCCGCGGCGTATTGCAATTCAGGGGGCGCATCCACCGCCGCAAAACGGCCGACCAGGTTGTTCCAGAAGAACACCCGCAGATGCGCCGGACCGTCCTGCCCCGCGTACACGAACCACACCCAGGCGAGAATCATCGCTGCCTGCAGCAGTATTCCGGCATACAACTCCCAGCGCAGCAGTTCGCGCCAGCGTTTCTCCCACAGGCTCAACGCGAGAATCGTCAGCGCCGGCACCATCCAGGCGACGGCGCTCTTGCTCAAAAATCCGAATCCCAAGGCAGCGTGCATCAATAGGTAGGCGCGCAAACGTTCGGGACTGGAGGCGGCGTAGAAGCCCTTGTACGCGCCGAGCAGCGCGACCGCGACGGCGGCCAGCAACGGCGCATCGGTGGCCAGCCAGATGGCGACTTGGTACGAAAGCAGGAACGTACCGATGACGGCGGCCGCCACCAGACCGCCAAAGCGTCCGAGACTTCTTGCCGCCGTCAGCCCGACCGCCAGGGCGGTGATCAACGCATATAGGAAATTGGGCAGCCGCGCGGCCCAGGCTTGCGTGCCCAGAAGCCTGATGGGAATCGCGGCGAGCCAGTAAGTCATCGGCGGCTTTTCGCAGAAGGCCTCTCCCGCCAGCTGCGGGACCGCCTTGCCGTCCTGCCAGCTCATACGCCAAGCAATGTCCGCCTCGCGCGGTTCGTCCGGCGTCCAGTAGCCGCGGCAAAACATCCCGACGAACCATATCAGCAACAGGGAGCCCGCGAGCCACGCGAGCACCACCTTGGGATTGGCAAGACTGCTGCGCATTTGCTGACTATACTTCACGCCGGAGCCGCCGTGACCATGCGGCGCCGTGAGCTTATCGGAGCGTCCTTGATCGAACGGTTTTGCGACTGGCTATCTGCGACGCAAATCAGCGTTGCATTTCAATCCGTCAATTGGTTCGTGCCGCTGGTGCAGACCGCGCACATCATCTCCATTTCGATTCTGTTGACGTCGGTCTACGTGGTCAGTTTCAGGCTGATCGGGTTATCCAAGGGAATCCAGCCGCTGGCGACGGTCGCGGCCCGGCTCACGCCCTGGATATGGGCATCGCTGTGCGTTCTGCTCGCGACGGGCATGCTTCTGACGATCACCGAGCCGGCACGCGAACTGCTCAATTGGGTATTTCGCACGAAAATGCTGCTGGTATTGTTGCTCGCGGCAATCTTGGCCGGCGTCCAGCTGCGTTTGCGCCGCAGTCCAGAATACTGGAGCGAGTCGCCGGCACGAACCCGCGCGGGACAGGCCATCGGATTGCTTTGCGTGGCGATCGGCGCGTGCATCGTGATCGCCGGGCGATGGATCGCCTATGTCTAGCGTCCTGACGTGGCTGCAGAACCTGAATTTCCCGACGCAAATTCGCGAATCCGAGTGGCTATTCCCGACCATCGAGACCGTGCACGTGCTGGCTTTGGTTCTGCTCGTGGGATCAATCATGACCGTGGATCTGCGCCTTTTGGGACTGGCCAATAGGGAACGACCCTTCAGTGAGGTGGCCGGCGAGATGCTGCCGTGGACCCGGCGAGCATTCGCCGTAGCGGCCCTCGCCGGCTTTCTCATGTTTTCATCCAAGGCACTCACTTACTACGGCGACATTCCTTTCCGCTTCAAGATGCTGTGTCTGCTGCTGGCCGGCGCCAACATGCTGTTTTTTCATTCGATCGGAACGCGCCGGCTTCAGGAGTGGGACAGCGGCAAGGCGCCTCTGCCGGCAAAGCTCGCCGGCGGCACGTCGTTGCTGCTGTGGATTTCCATCGTTGCCTTGGGGCGCTGGGTGGGCTTCACGACCTAGACGAGCGCAGCAAGCGCGCCACATGGCGGCATCCCAGATACGCACCCGTCCCGCACACCGCGGTCACGCCCGTCATCAGCAGCAGCATGATCAGGTCCCACTGCGGCCGGTCGCGCAGCGCGGCCGCAAAATCCAGGCGGTGCATCCCTTCGTGCAGCCATCGATACGCCTGAGCGCTGCGATCGATCTTGGCCAAGATCATTCCCGATACCGGATCCAGGTAGTAGCGCGTTCCCGAAACTCCATCGACCACACGGTAGACCGGCAGTGCAACGGCTGCGCTGTGGTGATTGAAGTAGAAGTCGTCGTTTTCCGTCATCAATTGCGGCGCGGACGACGCACCGGACGAATCCAGAATTTTTGCCACAAACATCAAGTCCGCGCCGGTCAATGGCGCCGGCAGGCCGGCGGCATCGAGACGCCGCCGCTCGCCGCTCGCCATTGTTGCGATGAAATAGAGGCGGCCTCCCATGGGTGCACCCTTGATCGACACGATGTCGGTCGGTCGCGCGTCCGACAGTGCTCGCAGGACGGTGGTCAGGGCCGTCGCGTCCGGCTGCACGGTTCCGCGCAAGCGCGAGTTTTCGGCCTGGGCGCCGGCGCCCTCGAGCCAACCCCAGGGATTCATCGACAAGAGTCCGCTCAATACCCAGCTCAGCGCAAAAATTCCGAAGATGAGTCCGACGAGGTGATGCCAGCGGTTGAACCCGCCATATGGCGACCAGCTGCCTCTGGGTTGGACCGCGAGCTGGTAAGCGCCGAGATAAAGCCCCACCCCGACCAGAAAGCAGCCAAGCAGGGACGTATAGATCACGACCTGGCTCCAAAGAACGGCGTGACGCCGGAGCTGCGTGAAGTACAGCCAATGCGGCACCGAACCGATCCAGTTCCAGAACCGCTGGTGCGCAGTTGTGATTTGTACCACCCGTCCGGTAATGCCCGACACGTAAATATCGGAGCGAGCCTCATCGCCTGCGGCAAAGCGGTATAGCGGGCGTTGCGATTCGTATTCGCCGCCGACGGTCCATTGATCATGGTCGATCAAGCCGAGCAATGAAGGCCCGGCTGGGCCAAAACGTACGGCTGCTGACATGGCTTGCGCAGTGGAAACGCCGCCGAGAAGAGATCCTGTCAGCATGTCGATTGAACGGAACGTCGAGCCCCGGCCAAATGTTAACACCGGATGTCCGGCCAGCATCTCGACTTGGATTTGACTGACGCTTTGCGTATCGAGTACGGCAGGCGGCGGGAGCTTGCAGCAGCCGCTCCAATCGATCGGCTCGAGATGCTTGAGCCGCGCGCCCTCGTCCAATGAGGGGTAGCTCTCATACATCATGACGATGCCCGACAGGCACCACATGAGCATCAACACGCCGACGGCGATTCCCAGATAACGGTGCAACAGAAGGACGAGGCGCATGACTCCTCGCGAAGCGTACACGGAATCCGGCCGCGTCGGCGTGCGCTATCATGGAGTGACCAATGCACAGGGACTGGATCATAAGCGGCGCTCTTTTGGCGTTGCTCGGGGTATTGCTCGCCGTTTCGCTGCTGGCCGGCCGTGTATGGCTGCCGGCAGGCGATGTGTGGCATGGCATTTGGTCTCATGATGAGAATCTGGCGGCGGCCATTGTCACGCAGCTGCGGCTGCCCCGCGCCATACTGGCGATCGAAGTGGGAGCCGCACTCGGTTTGTCGGGGGCAGTCCTGCAAGGATTGACGCGCAATCCTCTGGCGGAACCGGGACTATTGGGCGTATCGGCCGGCGCCGCACTGGGGGCAGTGGTCGCCGTCTATTTTGGCTTCGCCGCGCATCTTGCGAGCGCGGCGCCGCTGTTCGGGCTGGGCGGCGCCTTGCTTGCCAGCCTGGTGACCTTCGCGTTGGGTAGAGGCGGCGGAACAATCAGTTTGGTGCTGGCAGGCGCCGCCGTATCGGCGCTGGCCGCTGCCGGCATCGCGCTGGCGCTCAATCTTGCACCCAATCCATACGCCGCGTACGAGATCATGACGTGGCTGATGGGCTCGCTTGCGGATCGCAGCTGGGTGCAGGTTCTGCTGGTGACGCCCTTCATTGTATTAGGATCTGCGATGCTCTTGATTACCGCTCGCGGACTCGACGCGCTGGCGTTGGGCGAGGCACAGGCCCAAAGCCTGGGTGTAAACCTGCGCCATCTGGGGATACTCGCGGTATTCGGCACGGCATTGGCGGTCGGTGCTGCGACCTCGGTGACCGGAGTGGTTGGATTCATCGGTCTCGTCGCACCTCACCTGGTGCGTCCTTTGATGGGACATCAACCCAGCCGCGTGTTGGTGCCGGCGGCATTGTGCGGGGCGATGCTGCTATTGTTGGCCGACGTTGCCACCAGAGTGCTGCACATTGGCGCGGAAATGAAGCTTGGGGTATTGACCAGCTTGATTGGGACACCCTTTTTCTTTTGGCTGGTCGTGCGCCTGCGCAAGACGGCGCCATAACAAGGAGATCTATCGTGACAGAGCATGTTCTGGTCGAAAAGGCAGAAAAGATATTGGCGCTGACCTTGAATCGTCCGGAGAAGAAGAACGCGCTGACTCGCGCCATGTACAAAACGCTGGCAACCGAGATCGCGAATGCGGATGCCGATGCCAACATCCGTTGCATCCTGCTCATGGCCAAGGGCGACATGTATACCGCAGGAAACGATTTGGCCGATTTCGCCGCCATCGGTAATTCCACGGCCGCGCCGCAGCCGGGAGATGCGAATCCACTGCTTCCGGCGCTCGCGCATTCGCGAAAACCCATTGTCGCAGCCGTCAATGGCCGGGCGGTCGGGATAGGCGTCACCATGCTCCTGCATTGCGACATGGTCTTCGTCGCGGAAGATGCGCTGTTGACGACGCCGTTCGTCAATCTTGCCTTGGTTCCGGAAGCGGCTTCCAGCATTTTGATGCCGTCGCGCATCGGTTACGTGCGCGCATTTGAAATGTTTGTGCTGGGTGAAGCGGTGAACGCGCAGCAAGCCGTCAGCTGGGGAATCGCGAATCGCGCGGTGCCGGCCGCCGATCTCCATCGAGTCGCGAGAGCTGCCGCCATCGCGATCGCGACACGCGCCCCGGCGGCCGTCGCCGCAACCAAGGCGCTGATGCGCGATGAGGCGGCGATGTTGAAGCGCATGGGCGAGGAAGGCGGACACTTCGCCCGCCAGCTGAAAACCGCGGAGTTCAAGGAGGCCTTCGCGGCCTTTGCAGAACGACGGCCCGCGGATTTCAGCAAATTTGGCTGATCATCGCGATGCGCCTCGCCTTGCTCTCGTGGCCGGTGCTGAGCCTGTTGTGGGCGTCGGCAGCGACGAGCGCACCCGGGCATGTCATGTCGCTCAGCATGTGCACCGACGATCTATTGCTCGAGCTGCTGCCTCCGGAGCGAATCGCTTCCGTGACGTATTACTCGCGTGACCCGAGCATCTCTCAGCTCTGGCCGCTGGCCGCCAAGGTGCCGATCAATTTCGGCACGATCGAGGAGGTGCTTGCACAGAAGCCCGATCTGGTGCTCGCGGGGAGCTACACGACACCCGCGGCGAGAATGCTGCTTCGGAAATTGAACATGCCGCTTCTCGAGGTTGCGCCCGCGTCCGACTTCGATGAAATTCGCGCCGCGACCCGCCGGGTAGCGCACGCGCTCGGGCGGGATGCGGTGGGCGAGGCGCTCATCGCCAAAATGGACGCGACGCTTCGCGAGCTGGACGCCACCAAGCCGCCGCTGACCATTCGCGTGGCCGCCTGGGGCGAAGGCGGATCCATACCCGGCAAGGGTACGCTTTTCGATTCCATATTGAGGGAAGCCGGCGGTGTCAACGTGGCGAGAACCGAGGGCGGCGCTTACGAGTCCTTTGATATAGAACAGTTGCTCTTCGCGCATCCCGACGTTCTCGCCTATGCCCGAAATGTCACGGACACCCCGGGGCTCAATACCGATTTGGCCCGGCATCCTCTGATCCGCAAGCTTTACGCGGGGCGCACCGTGACCTATCCGGGGGCGCTGTACAGCTGCGGCGTGGTTGAAAGCGCGAATGCCGCGGCGGCATTGCGGGTCAGCCTGCTCCAGGCGATGCGCGGCGGATCATGAGCATCCTCAACGCCTCGGGAATCCGCGTGCAGCGCGCACAGCGGCGCATCCTTGACGATGTTTCCTTGCACGCCGAAGCCGGGGAATTCATCGCCGTCATCGGCGCTAACGGCGCCGGCAAGTCGACCCTGCTGTCGGTGCTGGCGGGACTGCTCAGGCCCGATGCCGGAAAAGTCACGCTGGATGGCGTCCCGATTCAACATTTGTCCGGGATGAAGTTGGCGCGCCGGCGCGCCTATCTTCCGCAAAACCCGCGCTGCGAATGGCCCATCAGCGTCGAACGGTTGGTGGCGCTGGGTTTGACGCCCACTCTGCCGGCTTTTGGCGGTCTGCCGGCAAACTTCGAGCCGATGATCACGCGCGCGCTGCAGGCCTGCGATTTGCTTGACCACCGGCGGCAGTCCGCGACTACGCTATCAGGGGGAGAACTGGCGCGCGCCATGCTGGCTCGAGCCCTGGTCGCGGATCCCGACACATTGATCGTCGATGAACCCATCGCCGGCCTGGATCCGAAACATGCCCTGGATACGGCGCAGCGCCTGAGCGCACTGGCAAAGAGCGGAAAACTGGTGATCGCGTCGGTTCACGACCTGACACTGGCGGCGCGCTACTCGGATCGAATTTTCGCGTTATGGAATGGCCGGGTGCAGGGCGACGGACCCACGGAGACCACGCTGACTCCCGCGTTGATTCGCTCGGCGTTCGATGTGGCGGCGTGCATCGGCGGAACCCGCGGAAACGCGTACGTGGATTTCTCTAGTGCGGCGGCCCCGTGAGGGTGGTGAACGCAGCCGTGATCAACAGAATCAGAGCGGCACACACAATTTCAGCTCGGATCGAGCGTCGCAACAGGCCAACCGCCTTCGGATCGCGGTTCATCAGACGCGGGGTCAAATGCAATTTATTGACTGCCGCGATGCAAAGCAGCATGCCTGCCGCGAGCAGCTTGGTCGCCATCATCACGCCGTAAGCGCTGCTCCAGAACGTCGATGCATCGACGATCAGGGTCCAAAGAAGGATGGCGCCGGCCGCCAGCAGCAGCCCCACCGCCGTCAGCGCCAACTTTCCAAAACGCCCGACGACCGCCGCAACCTGCGGCTCGGTGCCGTCGTTCGCAACGATGAGCAACGGCAGCAAAGCACCCAGCCAAAAAGCGGCGCACGTCAGATGCAGGCTCAGGACCAATCCGGGATACCAGTGCGGCAATGCGTGGATATGGCCGACCCACGCGAATGAGGTTGAGGCGATGATGGCTCCCAAGAGCGCATAGTTGAGCGCGCGAGGGCTTGAGGACAGCGCCAATGCAGTCAATGCCAGCCCCGCGATGCGAAGCCCCGAGGCGCGGCCCTCACCATGGTTCAGGATCATGCGCTGGAGCGAGATGTCGAACATCCCTGCAAGGTCGCCGCTCATCGAACCCGCGAGCAACAAAATCCTCGCGCAGCATATAGCCGCGGCGGAAACGGCCAAGACGCCGCTGAGCCGTCGAATACGGGCGCGCTGCGATTCCTGCAACAACGAACCGCTATAAGCCAGAAAGAAAACGGCGCCGGCCGCGCCCAGGGTGGCGGCATAGGTGATCGCCTTGGCCACCAACGTAGCGGCATCCCAGCCGCTCAATTCCACGATTTACGTCCGGCCGACGTGGCCTAACCGGTCACGGAAAAGCTGAAGGAACCCTTGGTGACATGACCGTCGTCCGCGGCCACGGCGGACCACTGCACCGTGTACTTGCCAGGCGCGAGTGCGGGCAGCGCCAGAGTGAAGGTCTGGCTTGCCTTTGCGGTCTTGTCGACGGTGACGGGAACATCCGTTCCGTTGTTGGACAACTTCAAGACGGCGAGTTGAGCTGCTTCGCTGAAATTGAGCGTCAGGGTTTTGGGTGCCGCAGCCAACTGCGTGCCGGCGGCGGGGGTGGAACTCTGCAATTTCGCATGCGCCATGCAAGGGCCGGACAGGATCGCCGCACCTAAGCTTAGCGCCAAGACCACTCGTTTGAGCATAAAAGTATCCTGAGAACTTAAGTGGGAGCGCCCTGCAATATACTCCAAAGGATGATCCTTTACGGCTATGGCCTCAGTTCCGCGTCGTACCGGGTGCGCATCGCACTCGCTCTCAAGCATCTACAGTACACCTCCATCATCAAGAATTTGCGGGCCGGCGAGCACCGGCTTGCCGAATTCCTGGAGGTCAATATTCAAGGCTTCGTCCCCGCACTGGGCCTGGACGACGGCGCGGTGCTGACGCAGTCGGTGGCCATCATTGAATATGTCGATGAAATTTACCCGGACCCGCCGCTGCTGCCGGCGACAGCCTTGGCGCGCGCGCGGGTACGCGCGCTGACGCAGGCGATCGTGAGCGACGTTCATCCCTTGAACAATCTGCGGGTGTTGCGCTATCTCGAGGAGAACTTGACTGTCGACAAGGCCGCGCGCGATGCGTGGTATCGGCATTGGGTCGAGGTGGGATTCGAGGCACTGGAGCGCTGGCTGGTTCGGGACGCCGCCACGGGCCGCTTCTGTCACGGCGACTCACCGACGCTTGCAGATATTTGCCTGGTGCCACAGGTTTTCAACGCACGGCGCTTTGCCGTCGATATGAATCCCTATCCCCGGATCGCGGCAATCGATGCCGCGTGCCGCGAATTGGCTGCATTTCGGGCGGCGGCGCCGGAAGCGAATTAGCTCATTGCGAATCACACGCATCGAACATGTGCAATTGGCCATGCCTGCGGGCGGCGAGGACCGCGCGCGGGCATTTTACCGAGACGCCCTTGGAATCGCGGAGACCCCCAAGCCCGCCAATCTGGCAAAGCGCGGCGGCTGTTGGTTCGAGCGCGATGATTTAAAGATACACCTTGGCGTAGAGGCCGATTTTCGGCCTGCACGCAAAGCACACGTGGCCCTGCTGGTGTCGAACCTGGCGGCGCTCAAGGAGCGGCTAAGGACGGCGGGATATGCGCTGAAGGAAGACGAGCTGCTCGAAGGGTATCATCGTGTCTACGTCGATGATCCCTTCGGCAATCGCATCGAGCTGATGGAACCTATCGAAGATTGACGAGGATTGCGCGCGGCGGTATTCATGCGACTCCGCGCTCCTCGAGAAACTCGTTCAAGATCCGGCCCGTATGGCTGAGATCCCTCTTGCGGGCGATGGTCTCGGGCGGGCCCTGGGCGACGACCCGGCCGCCGCCCGATCCACCCTCGGGCCCCAGGTCAATGATCCAGTCCGCTTCCGCCATGACATCCAGATTGTGTTCGATCACCACCAGCGTGTTGCCGGCATCGACCAGGCGGTGCAGAACGCGCAGCAGCTTTTCCACGTCGGCCATGTGCAAACCCACGGTCGGTTCGTCGAGCACGTACAGAGTATGCTGGCCCTCGCGACGCGCAATATCGAGGCCGAGCTCATCGGTCCTTACTTTGGCGAGCTCGGTCACCAGCTTGATGCGCTGACTCTCTCCTCCCGAGAGGGTCGGACTAGCCTGCCCCAAATTCAGGTATCCGAGACCCACGTCGGCCAGCAGGCTCAAGGGATGATGCACGCTGCGCTGTGCTGCAAAGAATTCAAGCGCTTGCTCCACGCTCATCGCCAGCACTTCGCCGATATTTTTGCCCTTGAAGAGAATGCCCAAGGTCTCCGGGTTGAACCGCCGGCCGCCGCAAACATCGCAGAGTACCTGGACGTCCGGCAAGAAGCTCATCTCGATGCGTTGCATGCCTTGTCCTTCGCAGGCCTCGCATCGGCCGCCGCCGGTATTGAACGAGAAGCGGCTGGCGGTGAATCCGCGCATACGCGCCTCGGTGGTATCGGCGTAGAGACGGCGAATCGAATCCCAAAAGCCGATGTAGGTGGCCGGACAAGAGCGCGGCGTCTTGCCTATGGGCGTTTGATCGACCTCGAGCACGCGGCTGATCGACTGCCACCCGCCAATCGCCGCACAGCCCTGCAGCTCCACTTCGGCGGCGCGCGCGGCGTTGCGCGCAGCGGAGCGGCTGCCATTTCGCGGCATCAACCGCTTCATGTTATTCAGCAGCACATCGCGCGCCAGCGACGATTTGCCCGAACCCGAAACGCCGGTGATGACGGTGAGCCTCCCTAAGGGAATGCGTGCATCGATCTTGCGCAGGTTATGCAGCACCGCGTCCTGAACTTCCAGCATCGGCGTTTCGCGGGCAATCGTCCGACGCCGCGAACGAGAATGCTTGAGCGGCGAGGCCAGGCATCGGCCGGTCGCGGAATTGTTGAGCTGCGCGAGATGCAGAGCTGTGCCCTGCGCCACCAGTTCTCCGCCGCGCGTACCGGCGCCCGGACCGAGGTCAATGACATGATCGGCGCGCCGAATCGTGTCTTCGTCGTGCTCGACCACCACCAGAGTGTTGCCCTTGGATCGCAGCCGATCCAGGGTGTTCAGCAATATCTGATTGTCGCGCGGGTGCAGCCCGATCGTGGGTTCATCCAGCACGTAGCAGACGCCTTGAAGATTGGATCCTAATTGTGCGGCCAGGCGGATGCGCTGTGCCTCCCCGCCGGACAAGGAGGGCGCGGCGCGGTTCAACTGCAGATAGCCCAAGCCGACGTCGCACAAAAATGTGGTGCGCGCGCTCAATTCCTCGAGCAAATCACGCGCGATGTCGGCTTCCCGGCCCACCAACTTCAGCTTGGCAAGCTGCGCGGCGAATTCCTGTACCGGAAGGTTCGTGAGCTGCGCAATCGATTGGCCCCGGAAAAGCACGTGCAGGGCGACCTCGTTCAATCGTTGACCCGCGCAGTCCGGGCAGGCCTCGGGTGGCCCCGCCGCATCGTCGCGCCATTGCGATTCCTCGCCGCTTTGTTCGGCGTCGAACTGCGGCAACTTGAGCCCGGTGCCGAAACAGCTCTTGCACCAGCCATGCTTCGAGTTGAACGAAAACAGCCTGGGATCGAGTTCCGGAAATCCGGTGCCGCACTTCGGACAGGCGCGTTTGGTCGAAAACACGCCGGCCTCGGAATCCGCGCCGGTGCGCACATGCAGCACGCCGCGACCGTGCTGCAAGGTCATGTCCAGCTGCCGCCGCAATTCATCCTCGGCCGCCGGGTTCACTTTCAGTTCAGCTACCGGCAGCTCGATATCGTGTTCGACGAAGCGATCGAGGCGCGGCCACTTCGAAGTCGGCAGCAGGCTGCCGTCCACCCGCAATTGGCCGAAACCCTTGCCGCGCGCCCATTTCGCCAGCGCCGTATACAGCCCCTTGCGCGCGACAATCAAGGGCGCGAGGAGGGTGATGGTCTTGCCGCGATAGTCCTTGAGCAGGCGCGCGGCAATGGCATCCGCCGACTGCGGCTCGATGCGAGATTCGCAGGTGGGGCAATACTGCAAACCCAGCTTGACGTACAGCAGACGCAGGAAATGGTAGATCTCGGTGAGCGTGGCAACGGTGCTTTTGTGTCCGCCGCGGCTGGTGCGCTGCTCGATCGCAACCGTGGGCGGAATGCCGAAAATCGCATCCACATCCGGGCGCGAAGCGGGCTGCACGAATTGCCGCGCGTACGCGTTCAGGGATTCAAGATAACGGCGCTGGCCTTCGGCAAACAGAATGTCGAATGCCAGGGTGCTCTTGCCGCTTCCCGAGACACCGGTGATCACGGTGAATTGATTGAGACCCAGGTTCACATCGACGTTCTTGAGATTGTGTTCGCGTGCGCCGCGAATTTCGATATGCGAAGGCGCGCGAGGCCGGTGCAGCGCTGAATCCGCATAGCGCGGTGCGACCGCATCATGCACTACCGCACCGGCGCCTTGCTCCGCGATGAGCGCGCGGCCGGTATGCGAGACGGCCACCTTCATGATCTCCTGCGGCGTGCCCGCGGCGACGATCGTGCCGCCTGCCTCGCCGCCTTCCGGACCCAAATCGATGATCCAGTCCGCAGCGCGGATCACATCCAGATTGTGCTCGATGACGAGCAGCTAGTGCCCCGCGTAGATCAGTCTCCTGAAGGCACGCAGCAGCTTCGCGACGTCGTCGAAGTGCAGACCGGTGGTGGGTTCATCGAACAGGAACAACGATCCGCGCTCGCCGCGGTCTTGCAGCCGGACCGCCGAATTCGCCAAATGACCGGCGAGCTTCAGGCGCTGTGCTTCGCCGCCGGACAGCGTCGGAACCGGCTGACCGAGACGCAGATAATCGAGGCCGACCTCGGCAAGCGGCGCCAGGCGCAGGCCGACCTCGGAATCGCCGGAGAAGAACGCCAGGGCCTCGGATACCGTCAATTCCAGTACATCGGCGATGCTCTTCGCAGGAAAATTGCCGCGAGTGATTTTCACTTCCAGCACTTCGGCCCGATAACGTCGGCCGTCGCAGTCGGGGCAGCGCAGGTATACATCCGAAAGAAACTGCATCTCGACATGCTCGAATCCGTTGCCGCCGCATCCGGGGCAACGGCCGTTGCCGGCGTTGAAGCTGAATGTGCCGGCCGTGTATTTGCGCTCGCGGGCCTGCGGCAGTTTGGCGAATAGATCGCGGATGGCATCGAACGCGCCCACATAGCTCGCGGGATTCGAGCGGGTGGTGCGGCCAATGCGGTTCTGATCCACCATGATCACCTCGTCGATCAACTCGGCGCCGAAGAGCGAGCGATGCTTGCCCGGATTCTCCGTGGGCTTTCCCTTGGCGCGCAGCAGCGCGGGAAACAACACATCGTGGACCAAGGTCGACTTGCCCGAGCCGCTGACGCCGGTCACGCAGACGAGGCGCCCCAGCGGAATCGCGGCATCGATGTGCTTGAGGTTGTGCTCCGCGGCGCCTGCGATGCGCAAGACATCGGCAGAACGGCGGCCGGCGGGCGCCGCGCCGGCAGCCGGTGCCCGAGGAACCTCGGTGCGTTTGCGGTGAAACAGATAGTCGGCCGTCAGGGAACCCTTGGCACGAGGCAGTTCTCGCAAGGGTCCATAGAACACAATCTCGCCGCCGTGCTCACCCGGCCCGGGACCAATGTCCAGTATCCGGTCCGCGGCGCGAATCACTTTGGGGTCGTGCTCGACCACCACCAGCGTGTTGCCGGCATCGCGCAGGCGATGCATCACCCCGACGATGCGCTCGACGTCGCGGGGATGCAATCCGATCGACGGCTCGTCGAGCACGAACAGCGTATTGACCAGCGACGTTCCCAGCGCCGTGGTGAGGTTGATGCGTTGCACCTCGCCGCCGGATAGAGTGCGCGACTGACGGTCGAGGTTCAAATATCCCAAACCCACATCGCAGAGATACGCGAGGCGCGCGCGAATTTCGCGCAGCAACAGATCCGTTGCCTCATCGAGCGGCGCCGGCAACGCCAGCGATTCGAAGAAACGCCGGCACCGGTCGATAGGCAGCAACATCAGCTCGCGAATACCGATGCCGGGACTTCCAACTCTCCATAACAGGGCGTCAGGCTTCAAGCGCGAGCCGCGGCAGGCCGTGCATTCGGTATAGGAGCGATAGCGCGACAGCAGCACCCGGATGTGCATCTTGTAGGCTTTGGTTTCCAGCCAGGCAAAGAAACGGCGCACGCCGTACCAGACCTTCTTGGTCCACTCGCCTTCGCCCTCAATCACCCAGGTGCGCTGGGCATCGGTGAGATCGCGCCAGGGCGTATCGATCGGCACGCCGCGCTTTCGCGCAAACCGCAACAGATCCGTCTGGCACTCCTTATACGATTCGGTCTGCCAGGGCTTGATGGCTCCCTGCTTCAGGCTCAACGCGCTATCCGGGATGACCAAGCCGTAGTCGACGCCGATGCTGCGCCCGAATCCGCGGCAGGTTTCGCAGGCGCCGATCGGCGAATTGAAGCTGAACGTGCTGGGGCTGGGTTCCTTGTAGAAGATGTCGCAGTCCGGGCAGTGCAGTCCGGTGGAAAAACGCCATGGCGCCGCCGGCTGGACATCCGGCGCCCCGTCATCGCGCATCGCATACACGTCAATGCGGCCTTGGCCCACTTTCAGCGCCGCCTCGATGGCATCGCCCGCACGCGCGCGATCGACCGCCGACCAGCGAAACCGATCCTGAATCACCTGCAGCGTGTCGCCGCGCTTCTCATGAATGCGCGTGTAGCCCTGACCGGCCAGCAATGCCTTGATTTCCACTTCCGTGAAATTATTCGGTATGGGCACCGGGAAGCTCAGCAGCAGCAGCGGGTCGCCGTGACTGCGCGCCAGCGTGTTCAAGTGATCTTGAATGCTGGCCGGCGTGTCGCGCCGCACCGCATGGCCGCAGCCTCTGCAGTAAAGAACGGCGGCGCGCGCATACAACAATTTCAAATGGTCGTTGAGTTCCGTCATGGTGCCGACGGTCGAGCGCGACGTGCGCACCGGATTGGTCTGATCGATGGCGATCGAGGGCGGAATGCCCTCGATGCGATCGACCTGAGGCTTGTCCATTCGATCCAGGAATTGGCGGGCGTACGGCGAGAACGTTTCGACGTAGCGGCGCTGACCCTCGGCGTACAGAGTGTCGAACACCAGCGAGGATTTCCCGGAACCGCTGACCCCGGTCACGACGATCAGTTCGTTGAGGGGCAGTTCAAGGTCCAGGTTCTTTAAATTGTTCTGGCGAGCGCCAAGAATCCGGATTGCATCCGGGCGGGCAGGATCGAAGGGTGGCATACCTGTCAGTTTACAGGATGCGTCAAGCCCTCAACGGCAAGCGCTCAGCGGCCGGCAAACTGCTCCATCATCAGGCCGGTGCCGCCGCGGGTGACGTGCGCGACAATGGCGGTTCGGCGATGGATTTTTGTGACCAATCCTAGGTTGATCGCGAAGGCCAGTTGCACTTGCTGTCCTTTGCGCAGTCCGAGATTTTCAGTCTCGACGAACACGCCGTTTGCGCTCAGGTTTTTAGCCTTGCAGATTCGGCTCTTTCGACCGGACATGACCACGTACACGGTGGTGCGCGCGCGGTGGCGGGTGTGCAAACGACGCTCCATCCGGTCGATCTCTTTGGTTGAATTGTTTTGAGACAACCCATTATGCACATCGCCGTGGCGCGCGGAAGGGGTCGACAGCCGCCGCAAAGATATGTAAGTCCGGATCGAGTTAAGTAAAATCTGACCGCAGTGCGGTCAAGTATCTTCGGAGGCGTCTTTTCGCCGAATGGCGAGCTGCTCCGGTGCGTCAATACCCATTTTGACGCGCCTGCCGGTGCCCCCCAGCAGAGTGATCTGGATCGGACCATTGGCAAATAATTGCGCCATGGTCATGTTGGCGTCCACGCCTTCCGCGGGCTGTATGACGATCGACTCATCGGCGCGTCGGCTGAGAACCAGCATATCAAGCCCG
>DASXNX010000177.1:0-2010 GCA_036494725.1 Steroidobacteraceae bacterium | reverse complement strand
AACTGGCCGGACTCGAGATAGCGCAAGCCGCCGTGAATCAACTTGCTCGACCGACTGGACGTGCCGCTGGCGAGGCCGAGCCGTTCGATGAGCAGCGCGCTGTGACCCGCGGCGGCGGCGGCCTGCAATACCCCGGCACCGTGAATGCCGCCGCCGACGACGACTACATCGTATTGTTTCATTGCCTTTGAATTGCTTGAAATCGCGCTAGGATGCGGGAATACGCTTGAACACACCAGTTCAGGCGTTGCGTGAGCATTGATTGTCCGCGAATGGCGACAGGTCCTGTCGATTCAGCGCCCAGCGCCTCACGCTTCGCGCTTTTCCTCGAATTGCAGCACGGGCGCGCCCGAGGTGACTTCGATTTCGCCATCGACGATGGCGCCCTTGGCGATGGCGATGGTTCGGGCGCTGACCTTGCCGCGTATCACCGCGGTATAGCCGATCTCCAATTTGTCTCTGACGTTGAGGCCTCCCGTGATCTTGCCGGCGACGATCGCCTGCTGCGCCTGGATGAAGCCGTGCCAGCTTCCGGTGGCGGACAGATTGAGGCCGCCCTGCAAATCGCCGTCGCCATGCACTTCGCCCGACACCACGAAATGACCTGTGCCGCGGATATTGCCGACGAACACGGTTTCGGCGCCGATGAAAGTCGGGGTTGCCGAAGTACTTTCGAAAAACCGCCGTTTTTGCTCGCTCATGGGAGGCTATTATCCTATCCGGGGCCGGCCGTGATGTGACGAGCTTGGCGTCGCGGCGACATCGCGAATCGAAGTAGAATGTATGATGGTCGGAAATCCTTCTCGAGTATGAAAATAATGATGAATAAAGCGGTCATTGGTCTCTGTTTTGCGCTGCTGCTCGGCATCTCCGGCTGCAGCCGTCAACAAAGCGACTGGGAAAAGACCCGGGCGGCGAACACCGCCGATTCCTATGAGCAATTCATCAGAAAATATCCGAGCGGCGAATTCACCGCTCAGGCCCAGGCGCGCGTCAAGGAACTCTACGAGGAACGCGATTGGCAAAAGGCGCGCGACGCCGATACCCAAGAGGCTTACCAAGCGTTCTTGAAGCAGTATCCGGAAGGCAAATGGACTGAGGAAGCCCGCATCCGCGTGGAGAACTTCACACTGGCTCAGGCACCGTCGAACGCGACACCTTCCGGAGCGGAAGCCGCGAATACTCCCGGTAATCCAGGGGCCGCCAACGCGCCAGCGTCAGCGTCCGCATCCGCGCCAGCGCCAGCGGCAAAGCCGCCTGCGGCTCCGGTGCCCGCAGCACCGACCGCCTCGCCGCCCAAGGCCGCGAACACCGCGGCAGCAGTGGGGTTCTTTGGCATACAGCTCGGCGCGTTCAAGTCGAGCGCCGATGCTGCCAACCGGCGCTGGGCGAGCTTGGACAAGGCCTACCCCAAGCTTTTGGACGGACTCACGCCGACGGTGTCGCCGAAGAAGATCAAGACCGGGACCCTGTATCGTTTACAGGTTGCGGGGCTCACTGAGAAACATGCGCGTTCAATCTGCAATTCCTTGAAAACCAGCTCGCAGGCGTGCGTGCTGCTTCTTCCCACCCATCAATAGGGTTAGGGGCGATCAGGCTCGGACCCGAACGGCGGAATCCGTCGGTACGCGTCACCAGTGACAATTCTTGTCAGCTGCGTGAGCGAGTCTTCGGCGTAACTCTCTGAATGCGTTGAATTTACTCTCTGGCACGCTGCTTGCTTCGTCCCTTAAGGTGGGTTCCTAGGCCACGGTAAGGGGAATGGGCATGCAATCGCAAGTCATCGCATTGTTGGTCCCTCAGGGCAGTCGCCGGGCGACGTTATTGGTGCGCCGCGGCGACGGCCAGTTTGCGCTCGAAGGAATCGACGCCCGCGTAGCCTCCGCCACGCGAGTTGCCGCAACCTGGTTTCGCCAAGGATCGCCGATCGTGGACCCGACTACCTCTGCGGTCGTGGGCTACGAAGTGCAGGAGATATCGGCCGCATAACCCTGGTTTCATTTCCCCCGA
>DASXNX010000176.1:0-13113 GCA_036494725.1 Steroidobacteraceae bacterium | reverse complement strand
CCGATGAAGATCAGCGTGCCGTCCTCGACATAGGGCAGGAACGCGTCTTGCTGCGCCTTGTTGAAGCGATGGACCTCGTCGAGGAATAACACGGTGTTGCGCGTTCCGCGCAAAGCGCGCGCCTGCTCCACGACGCCCCTGATATCCTTGATTCCCGCCTGCACCGCCGAGAGGCCCACGAACTCGGCGTTGGCGCCATTGGCGACGAGGCGCGCCAGCGTGGTTTTGCCCGTGCCGGGCGGACCCCAGAGAATCATGGAATGAGGATGACCCGACTCCAAGGCGCGCCGCAACGGCGCCCCGGCCCCCAGTAAATGGGCTTGCCCGACGTATTCATCGAGGGACTGAGGCCGCAGCCGATCAGCGAGGGGCCGATAGGTGCCGTCGCCGACCGTCACTTGCCGCCGCGCCCGATCACATCGACCCCCGGCGGCGGCACGAACGAGAACAGATCCGCTGCGAACTTGGCGTTGCGCTTCGAATTGCTGAATGTGAGCTGCGTAATCTGATTGAGCTTGTCGGCGAGAAACATGGACGCAAGATCACCCTTGCGGAATCCGAGACGCACCAGTTGGAAATCCGTATCGGTGCGTTTGGGGATCAACTGGTACCAATCCAGTCCATCGCTCGGGGGCAACGCGGTAACGTCGAACTGGCTGCTGACCGAGCCATTCCCGGACAGCAGTACCGCGGGTGTGTTCGAGAGGCTGGCGTCCATGTCGCGCACGTTGGCTTGGGCGAGATCCTTGTCATAAAACCAGATCTTTTTCCCATCCGCCAGGATCAACTGTTCGGAAGGCTGCGAATAATCCCAGCGAAATCGGCCGGGCTTCTGCAAGTACAGCTTGCCCGCGGCGCTGCGCATGATCTTGCCGTGGCCATCATCGATGGTCTGCGTAAAGTCCGCGGACCAGGTCGCCAGGCCGTTCAAATAACCCTCGATTTCGGTCGTCGGCGAAGCCATTGTGCTGACCGTGGCCAGCAACATCAGCACGCCGCCAAGACCGGATCGTGCAAGGGCCAGTTTAAGCATACTCATTCCTCGGGCGGCGCGGCGCCGTAGATTTCTCGATTGCCATTGGACTGCAGAGGGCCCACCAGGCCCGCTGCTTCCATTGCTTCAACGAGGCGCGCCGCGCGGTTGTAGCCGATCTTCAGGCGGCGTTGCACGCCGGAAATCGATGCCTTGCGGGTCTCGGTCACGATGCGCACCGCCTCGTCGTACAAGGGATCGGCTTCCGCGTCGGCGGCGCCATTTTCGGCGGCCTCTTCCTCATCCGACGGGAATCCTGGTATGGGATTGCGAGGACCTTCCAGAATCTCATCGACATAAACCGGCGGGGACGCGGTCTTCAAGCCGGCCACGACGCGATGCACTTCCTGATCCGAGACAAATGCGCCATGAACGCGAGTCGGAATCGACGTGCCGGGAGGCAGGTACAGCATGTCGCCGTGCCCCAGCAACGACTCCGCCCCGCTTTGATCCAAGATCGTGCGCGAGTCCACCTTGGCCGATACCTGAAAGGCGATACGCGTCGGAATATTCGCCTTGATCAAACCCGTGATCACATCGACCGAGGGCCGCTGCGTCGCCAATATCAGGTGGACGCCCGACGCACGGGCCTTCTGGGCGAGCCGCGCAATCAGCTCCTCGACCTTTTTGCCGACGATCATCATGAGGTCGGCCAGTTCATCGATGATGACCACGACGAAGGGCAAGGAGGTCAAGTCCGGAACATCTTCCGCCACCACGCCCGGCACTCCTTGGGCGATTTTTTCCATCCGGATCGGATCCTTGATCGGCTTGCCGCTGTCCGCGGCCTCCTTGACCTTGCGGTTGAATCCGCCGATGTTGCGTACGCCGAGCGCGGCCATCAGCTGGTAGCGCCGTTCCATTTCGGCCACGCACCAGCGCAAAGCGTTGGCCGCGTGCTTCATGTCGGTCACCACCGGGGCCAATAAATGCGGGATGCCTTCATACACCGAAAGCTCGAGCATTTTCGGATCGATCATGATCATGCGCACGTGCTCGGGCGTCGCCTTGTACAGCAAGCTCAAGACCATGGCGTTGATGGCAACCGACTTGCCGGATCCGGTGGTGCCCGCGATGAGCAAGTGCGGCATGCGTGCCAGATCGGCCACGATGGGTACGCCGCCGATGTCCTTGCCCAGGGCGAGGGCCAGGGGCGAGCCCACCTCGTCGTAGGGTTTGGATTTGATGATCTCGCCCAGGGTCACGATTTCACGCTTTTCGTTGGGAATTTCGAGACCTACGACCGATTTGCCGGGAATGACCTCCACCACACGGACGCTGATTGCCGACAGCGCGCGCGCCAAATCCTTGGCCAGATTGCTGATCTGGCTCACCTTCACGCCGGGCGCCGGCCGCAACTCAAAGCGGGTGATCACGGGACCGGGCTGCACCGCCACGACCTCGACCTCGATGCCGAAATCGCGCAGCTTGATCTCCACCAGGCGCGACATCGCTTCCAGGGCTTCGTCGGAGTAGGACTGCTCGCGCGCGCCGGGCTCATCGAGCAGCGACAGGGCCGGCAGCTCGCTGGATGCCGGCACGTCGAACAGCGGTACTTGCCGCTCGCGCTCGACACGCTCGCTCTTTTGCGGGAGCGGCGCCGGAGCCTCGATCCGCGGCGGCACCCGGGCGGCCACTTTCTTCTGCTCTTCCCGCACGACCTCTTGGCGAGCCTGCTTGCGCAGCTGCCCCGAGGCGAGCTCGCGCCTTTGCTCGATTCGCGCGCGGGCCCATTCGATCGCGCTTAAGACCCACGAACCGAGCTGATCCATCACTTGGAACCATGAGACGCCCAGAAACAAGGCGACCCCAGCCAGCCACAATCCCAACAGCAACAGCGTGGCGCCGAGAAAGCTTAAACCCCCGGCGGTACCGGTGCCGACGAGTTCACCGAGCACCCCGCCCGCGCTGCTCGGCAGCGCCGCTCCGTTCCAGTGCAGCGTGGCCAGCCCGCAGCTGGTGAGCAAGGTCAGCACGAAGCCGACCGCGCGCAGCAGCGTATTCACGCGTGACTTGAGCTCCGGCAGCGCCTGATCCGTGTGGACCAACCAACCCGAGTACGCCAGCATCACGGGAAACAGATAGGCCGGGCGCCCAAACAGAAACAAAAAGAATTCGGCGAGCCACGCGCCGATGGGGCCGATCCAATTGCCGACCGGCCCGGGTTCGCCGGTGTCCGCGAATCCGGGGTCATGTGCGTGGTAGGAGATGAGCGCGAGCAGCAAAATCAACGCGATCGCGCTTAAGACCCACAGCGTGCCCTCGCGCAACGAGCGCGCGACCGCCGCAGAGACTTTCGACCGTCGTGCGGGCTTCTTTTGCGAACCCGCCTCGGCTAGATCTAGATCTTTAATGATATTTACTTCTTAACTAGTTGAATAGTATGCAATAGTAACCTGTCAATCAGGAAGCAACAACAGGGAGAAAAGGTTGTTGGCTGGACTTGTTGGAACTGGCTGGAGCCCACAGATTTACTTACCATGGGTCAGTTAACCTAAAGCGATCGCCGGCGCCCTACCGCCGCTGAGTTTTCAAGACGAGAGGCAAATTATACATGAGCGTTGTCAGGCACAGTCGTCTCCTCATCCTGGGATCTGGACCTGCAGGCTATACCGCCGCGGTGTACGCGGCCCGCGCCAATCGCAAGCCGCTGCTGATCACCGGCTTGGAGCAAGGCGGCCAGCTCATGACAACCACCGACGTGGACAACTGGCCGGGAGATGTTGAGCACCTGCAAGGACCGGCATTGATGGAGCGCATGCAAAAGCATGCCGAGCGTTTCAACACGGAGATCGTGCCCGATCACATCAACCGAGTCGACTTGCGCCAGCGCCCTTTTCATCTGTACGGCGATAACGGCGAATACAGCTGCGACGCGCTGATCATTGCCACCGGCGCCTCCGCGCAATACCTCGGCCTCCCCTCCGAGGAAACCTTCAGGGGCAAGGGAGTATCCGCGTGCGCGACCTGCGACGGCTTCTTCTACCGCGGCAAGGCGGTCGCCGTGGTCGGCGGCGGCAACACCGCGGTCGAGGAGGCTCTCTACCTCACTAATATCGCGTCGCACGTCACGTTGGTCCACCGCCGCGACAAGCTGCGCGCCGAGAGAATCCTGCAGGATCGCTTGTTTGCGCTCGCCTCCGCCGGTAAAGCCAGCATCGTTTGGAATCATACCGTCGATGAAATCTTGGGCGATGACAGCGGGGTCACGGGCGCGCGATTGCGCTCGGCGCAGGGTAACGCCACCCGATCCATCAAGGTTGACGGCGTGTTCATCGCGGTGGGCCATGTGCCCAATACGCAGCTCTTCGACGGCCAACTGGACATGCGGGGCGGATACATCGTGGTGAAAGGCGGCAGCGAAGGCGGCGCGACCGGCACCAGCGTTGCGGGCGTGTTCGCGGCCGGGGATGTGGCCGATCACGTTTACCGCCAAGCCGTGACTTCGGCGGGCACCGGCTGCATGGCGGCGCTCGATGCCGACAAGTATCTGGAACGCCTTGAAGCGGAGTCCCACGCCGAACCGCGCGTTGTTCACGCGTGACCCACGCGAAAGCGAGATTTCTCAAAAGTATCGCGCAGATTGACGCGCCTGGTTGGAATGCGCTGGCAGGTTCAGTCCAGCCTTTCCTGCGGCACGAATTTCTGCTGGCGCTGGAGGAGTCCGGATGTGCTGCGCCTCGCACCGGATGGACGCCGCAGCATCTGATCATCGAGGATGCCGCCGGCCGCCCGGCGGCGGCCATGCCGCTGTTTCGCAAGGCGCATTCGCGCGGCGAATTTGTTTTCGATTTTTCCTGGGCCGGCGCCTATGCCGAGCACGGCCTCAAGTACTACCCGAAGTTGCTCACGGCGGTGCCCTTCACTCCGGTGGGAGGACCACGGCTGCTAATGCACCCTCAGGCCGATGTCGCCGCCATGACAACGGAGCTGGTTGCCGCGACACTGAATTATGCGCGAAATGAGCAACTATCCTCGTGGCATGTGCTGTTTCCGACCGACGACAGCGCCGCTCGTCTCCTGGACGCGGGACTGATCCTGCGCCGCGATTGCCAGTTCCATTGGTTCAACCAAGGTTACGAAGACTTCGAGTCTTTCCTGGCCACTTTCACCGCAGAGAAGCGCAAGAAGGCCAAGCGTGAACGCCGGCGGGTCGCTGAGGCCGGCATCACTTTCGACACACGCCATGGCGGCGACATGGATGCGAGGCTCTGGAACACGGTATTCAGCTTCTACGCGGATACCTTTTATCGTCACGGTCATGAACCCTATCTGAACCTGGATTTCTTCAAACGAATCAGCGCCGCGATGCCCGATGAACTGATGCTCAAAATCGCGCGTCTCGGCAGCGAGCCCATTGCCGTGGCGATATTTTTTGTAGGTCGGGACGCACTGTTCGGCCGTTATTGGGGCGCCGGAGGCAACTATCACAGTCTGCATTTCGAGGCCTGCTACTATCAGGGAATCGAATATTGCATCGAAAAGAAGCTGCAGCGCTTCGAACCGGGCACGCAGGGCGAGCACAAGATTCCCCGGGGCTTCATTCCGACCTTGACTCAATCCGCCCACTTCATCGCCGACCCGCGATTTGCCGCGGCCATTCGCGATTTTGCGCGGCGCGAGGCGCGGGGCGTCGACTCTTACGCGGCTGCCGTCAACGAGCACATTCCGTATCACCGGTCGGTGTCAGACGAGGAGTTGCAGCTCTGAGCAGACTGGTATGGCTCGGGGAGCAGACGGATCCTAATTGGTTTCCGCCGCTGGATCAGGCGTTGAGCGAGCCGCCGGGCCTGCTTGCCGCCGGCGGCGACTTGAGCCCGACGCGGCTGCTCGCCGCCTACGAGCGTGGAGTGTTTCCCTGGTACTCGGCGCAACAACCCATACTTTGGTGGTCTCCCGATCCGCGCATGGTGTTGTTTCCCCCTGAATTCAGGTTGGCACGCAGTTTGAGCAAAACCTTGCGCAACGGCCCATTCACGACGGAGCTCGATCGTGCCTTCCGGGAAACGATTCGCGGCTGCGCTGCCCCGCGTCGTTCCGGACCCGATACGTGGCTGAACACGGAAATGATCCGTTCCTACGACAAGCTGCACGAATTGGGGTATGGCCACTCGGTCGAGACCTATCATGGCGAGAAGCTGGTCGGCGGCGTGTATGGGATTCAACTGGGAAAGGTATTCTTCGGTGAATCCATGTTCAGTCTGGAGCGGGATGCCTCGAAGGTAGCGCTGGCGCGCCTGGTGCATGAGTGTCGCGCGCGCGACATCGAGGTAATCGACTGCCAGGTGGCCAGCGACCACCTGGCGAGCCTCGGTGCACGCGAAGTCTCGCGCGATCAGTTCGTCGCCCTACTGCGACAGCACACCAGCCGCGCGCCGCGCGGCAAGTGGAATACCCCCTGACGGAGGCGGACCGCTTCCTTGGTAAATTGCATTAACACAGTGCTTTATGCACAATGCGCGCGGTTTCACGCATACCTTAAGGACGCATGTCAAAAGAAGAGGCTATTCAGTTCGAGGGCGAAGTCGTCGAGACTCTGCCCAATACGACATTTCGCGTCAAACTCAAGACCGGCCATGTAGTTACCGCACATATCTCAGGCAAGATGCGCAAAAACTACATCCGTATCCTGACCGGCGATCAAGTCACCGTGGAGATGACTCCTTACGACTTGACCAAGGGCCGCATCGTCTATCGAGGCCGCTAGGGGGATTTCGCCTGCCCGAGTCAATCGGTTCCGCCCCCGATAACCTGTTTGGGAGGTTTCCCAGACCGCCGTGCGCCGAGCTGCTGGGTTTGACGCTGCTGGATCACAATCCGGCACAGGGCTGGGCAAAATTCTCATTTGAAGGGCGAGCCGAGTTCCTTAACCCCGCCGGATTCATCCAGGGCGGGATACTGGCGGCCATGCTCGATGACACCATGGGCCCCACCGCTTTGCTGGTTTCCGGCGGCACGATCTTCACCGCCACGATCAACCTGAACGTCAGCTTCTTTCAGCCCGCAAAACCGGGAAGGCTGTTCGCCGAGGGCCGCGTCTTGCATATGGGCAAGACCATCGCATTCATGGAAGCGACCATCAGCGATGCCGGCGGCACCAAGCTTGCCTCGGCCACGGGCAGCGCCCGAGTGGTCCCGGTCGACAAACTACCGCCGAGCCAATCCCGGGGCTAGGCACTCCCCTCGTGCGATAGCAATGCGGGCGTATTGTCGGCGGCACGCGTTTCCAGCTTGAGCTTCTCGCCGTCCTCGCTCAAGGACACCTCGACGTGGCCCCCGTTCACGAGCTTGCCGAACAACAGTTCTTCCGCAAGCGGCCGCTTGATGAACTCCTGAATGATGCGCGCCATGGGCCGCGCACCCATCTTCGGATCATAGCCGCGCTTCGCGATCCAGCGCCGCGCCGGCTCATCCACCGAGATCGACACGCGCTTCTGCTCGAGCTGCGCCTCGGCCTCCACCAGCAGCTTGTCCACCACCCGCTCGATCGTATCCTGGTCCAGGCTGCCGAACTGAATGACGGCGTCGAGACGATTGCGAAACTCGGGCGAAAACAGCCGCCGGATCGCCTCCATGCCATCGGCCCCGGTATCGGACTGGGTGAATCCGATGCTCGGTCTGCTCATTTCGAACGCTCCCGCATTCGTCGTCATGACGATGATGACGTGGCGGAAATCAGCCTTGCGGCCGTTGTTGTCAGTCAGCGTACCGTGATCCATGACTTGCAGCAGCAGGTTGAACACATCGGGGTGCGCCTTTTCGATCTCATCGAGCAGCAGGACACAATGCGGATGCTTGGCAATCGCCTCGGTCAGCAGTCCTCCCTGATCGAATCCGACGTACCCCGGCGGCGCGCCGATCAAACGCGAGACCGTGTGCCGTTCCATGTATTCCGACATGTCGAAGCGCACGAATTCCACACCCATGGCCAGCGCCAGCTGCCGCGTCACCTCGGTCTTGCCGACGCCCGTCGGCCCGGAGAACAGGAAGGAACCCACCGGCCTGCGTTGATCCCCCAATCCCGAGCGCGACATTTTGATCGCGGCCGACAATGCCTCGATCGCCTTGTCCTGCCCGAAAATGGTCAGCTTCAGATTGCGTTCCAGATTTCTAAGAACGTCGCGATCGGACATGGAAACATTCTTCGGTGGAATGCGTGCAATGCGCGCCACGACATTCTCGATTTGCGCCACGCCTACGGTCGGCGCGCGCTTCTCGACCGGCTGCAAGCGCAAGTTCGCGCCCGCCTCGTCCACCACGTCGATGGCCTTGTCGGGCATGTGCCGATCGTTGATATGGCGCGCAGCGAGTTCCGCGGCTGCGCGCAGGGCCTCATCTTCGTACTTGATGCCGTGATGTTCTTCATAGCGCGATTTCAATCCGCGCAGAATGTCCACCGTGTCCTGCACCGAAGGCTCGCTGATGTCGATCTTCTGAAAACGCCGCGCCAACGCATGGTCTTTCTCGAAGATCCCGCGATACTCGTTGTAGGTGGTCGAACCGATGCAGCGCAAATCGCCGTTCGCCAGCGCCGGCTTGATCAGGTTGGACGCATCCATCACGCCCCCGGAAGCCGCGCCGGCGCCGATCACCGTATGGATCTCGTCAATGAATAAGATCGCGCCGGGCAGCTTCTTGACCTCTGCCAGGACCGCTTTCAGGCGCTTTTCGAAATCTCCGCGGTACTTCGTGCCCGCCACCAGCGAACCCATGTCGAGCGAGAATATGGTGGCGTCGAGCAGCACGTCCGGAACCTGATTTTCGACGATCATGCGGGCCAACCCTTCCGCAATCGCGGTTTTGCCCACGCCCGCCTCGCCGACGTACAGCGGATTGTTCTTGCGGCGGCGGCACAGAATCTCGATGGTGCGTTCGACCTCGAGTTTGCGGCCGATCAACGGATCGATCTTGCCCTTGCGCGCGGATTCGTTGAGATTCGTCGCATATTTCTCGAGCGCGTTGCCGCTGCCGTCGCCCTCGCGCTCGGCGTCCGGCGAGGAGGCCGAATCGTCCCGTTCGCTGCGTTCCTCTCCGCCGGCCTTGGATAGACCGTGTGCGATGAAATTCACGACATCCAGGCGCGATACATCCTGCATGCTGAGCAGGTACGCGGCATGCGACTGCTTCTCGCTGAAAATCGCCACCAGCACATTGGCGACGGTGACTTCCTTTTTGCCGCTTGATTGCACATGAAACACGGCTCTTTGCAGGACTCGCTGAAAACCCAGGGTGGGTTGCACGTCGCGGTCCTCGCCGGCCGGCAGACGCGGCGTGGTTTGATCGATGAATTGCTTGAGTTCGGTCTTGAGCTTTGCCGTGTCGGCGCCGCAGGATTTGAGAATTTCGCGGACCTTCGGAGTATCGACGATCGCAAGCAACAGGTGCTCGACGGTCATGAATTCATGCCGCGACTCGCGCGCGCCCGCAAACGCATCATTCAAACAAAATTCCAGTTCTTGACTTAGCACTTTACGCCTCTTCTAGCGTTGCCATCAGCGGATGCTGATGTTGTCGCGCATATGCGATCACCTGAGCCACCTTGGTCTCCGCAATTTCATAAGTGAAGACACCACAGACCCCTTTGCCCTTGGTATGCACCTCAAGCATAACCCGAGTTGCTTTGGTGCGGTCCATCGCAAAAAAGCGCTGCAAGATATCGACCACGAACTCCATAGGGGTGTAGTCGTCATTAATGAGAACTACTTGATAGAGCGGCGGTCTCTTGAGCTTGGGGGCCGCTTCCTCGACGACCAAGCCCGTTCCATCCCGCCCGCGTTCAATATCGCTCATGAGTCCTCAGTTTATAGGGCGCGTTTGCTCGGTTTACAAGACATGTTGTTCAATCGCCGCAAAGAGGTAATCTGCATCATGAGACTTATTAAACACCTTTTGCCCGCGTTGTCGCCAAACGATGTCACTTTATTTTAACAAGTAAAAACAAATACTTGAGCGGCCAAGCGCAGAGCCCGTATGATTGCCGCGCAAGCATTGCCCGACGCACACGAGATGCTCGATACACGCACAAATGAATGGCTGGTTCGATTACAAGCCAACGGCCCCAAACTGGTGTCGCTGGTTATTGCGGCGCTCATCCTGCTGCAGTTGGTACAGATCGGCTATTCGCTGCTCGCCAAGCCTCTGAAGTCGCCGCAAGCGGTGCCGGCGGCACCGGCATTACGGCCGCCGCGCCCGGGTTTCGACCTGCAAACTGTGACGTCCGCCCACTTGTTCGGTCTTGCCGAGGCACCGACTCAGGACCCGGCCACCGCCCCGCAGAGTTCCGCGAATCTCATCCTCGCCGGGACTATTGCCACTCAGGACCCCAAACGAGGCGTCGCCATCATTGCCGAGCGCGGAGGCCCGTCCAAGGTCTATGCGGTTGGCGAGCGCGTTGGCGGTGCCTCGCTGCATTCGGTCTATTTGGACCGCGTCATTCTGGATCGCGCCGGCGCATTGGAGACCTTGCAGTTGCCGCGCCAAATTCTCGCCTCGAACGGCGCAGCGCCGCTTCCGCAACGTCAAGCCGCGGATCCGGGCACCGCCCAGGCGGTCGAGAACATCCGGCGTATGGTGCAACAGGATCCGGGCATACTCGATCAGGTGATGCGCACGGTGCCGAGTTACGACAATGCTGCCGGCAAGCTGAGGGGTTTTCGTGCATACCCCGGGCGAAATCGGCAAATCTTCAACAAACTGGGTTTGAAGGCCGGCGACTTGGTCACCGCCATCAACGGCACATCGCTCGACGATCCCCAGCACAGCCAGGAAGTCTTCAATACGATTCAGACCTCGGATCACGTCACCGTGACCGTTGAGCGCGGCGGTCAGAAGCAAGACATAACGCTGAACATCGCACAGGTCGCTGCCCAAGCCACTCACGAGCTGGAAAGCGACGCAAGCGGTGCGGCGCCCCCGGGAACCGGCGCGCCGCCGCCCCCGGTGCCGCCCGAAGCCGCACCTCCCGCCACGCCCCCGACAGTGTCGCCAAATAACAGCAATGAAAATTAAAACCAATAGCGGCACAGCCGGTCGAAGCCGTTCAATATGCAAAAAATGAAAACCTCATCGCCTCACCCGCAATCCATGGGCCGCCTCGCCGTCGTGTTCGCGCTCTCGGGATTGCTTCTGTGTTCAACGCTGCCCGCCGCTCCGGCCGCCAAACCTCAGCAAGGCGCCACAATCACGCCCAATTACAAGGACGCGGACCTAAGCCAGATCATCCAGGCGGTGAGCGAAGTAACCGGAAAGAACTTCATCATCGATCCGCGTGTCAATGCCAAGGTCACGATGTTGTCGTCCACGCCGATGTCCGCGGAAGCGTTTTACGAAGCGTTCTTGGCGGTCTTGCAGGTATACGGATTCGTAGCGGTGCCGGCCGGCAAGATCATCAAAATCGTGCCCAATACCGAACTGCGGCAACTGCCCGCAAACGATCTGCCGAACAACGTGAATCCATCGTCCGATGAGATCGTGACGCAGATAGTCACCGTGAAGAACGTCAGCGCGGCCGCGCTGGTGCCCATGTTGCGGCCCCTCATTCCGACTTATGGGCAACTCGCTGCCTACGCTCCCGGCAACATGCTCATCATCTCTGATCGTGCCAGCAACGTCAGCCGTATCGTGCGCATCATTCAACGCATGGATGAAAGCGGCGACGAACCCATCGAAGTCATTCCGCTGCACAATGCCGGCGCCGCCGAGGTGGTGCGCATCGTGAATTCATTGAATACGGGCGCCGGGGCCGAGGCCGGCGGCGCCATCGTGAAGGTGGTGGCCGACGAGCGCACCAATAGCGTGCTGTTGACCGGCGAACGCTCGGCACGGCTGCGGGTCAAGGCTGTGATCCTCAACATGGACACGCCCAATACCACCGGAGGCGATACGCAGGTTCGATATCTGCGGTATGCGGACGCGGAAAAGATTGCCGAAAAACTCAAGGGCCAGGCCACGGCCACGGCGAAGGCTCTCGGCGCGCCGCCCAGCGGCCAAGCGGGCGCTGCTGCCGGCGGCGGAGGCGGCGGCACTCCCAATGTCGATGCCAGCGTCACCATCTGGGCCGACGTGGCAACCAACGCACTCATCATCACGGCGCCCCCTAAGATCATGAAGTCCCTGATGGCGGTCATCGACAAGCTCGATATCCGACGCGCGCAGGTGCACGTCGAGGCCATCATCGTCGAAATCGACGTCAATAAGAGCTCGAACCTGGGCGTGCAGTGGCTCCTATGGGGTCAAGGCGGCTCGACGGTGCCCGCGGGCGTGGTCAACTTGCCCGGTTCCGGCACCAGCATCGTCGACCTCGCCTCGGCGGTTCTCAGCGCCACTTCGGGCGGCGGTTCCGGCGGTATTGTCCCCGGCACCACCACGCCCACCATCACCAGCTCGACCGTGGGCACCGGCGCCACCGTTGCCATCGGACGCGTGGTCAATAACGGCGTGAGCTTTGCCGCGCTGGTTCAGGCGCTGCGCAGCGACGGCAGCAGCAATATTATTTCAACCCCCTCCGTCATCACGATGAACAACGAAGAGGCGGAGGTGAAGGTCACGCAGGAAATTCCTCTGATCACGGGCTCCTATGCGGGCACCACCGCCAGCGTCGCGGGAACCACCAGCCCGTTTCAGACCATTCAGCGCGAGGAAGTGGGCACCATCTTGAAGGTCACGCCGCACATCAACGAGGGCAATTCGGTACAGCTCAAGATCGAGCAAGAGGACTCCTCGCCCGGCGCGAAACTGGCCGATTCCGCCGATATCTCCACCAACAAGCGTTCGATCAAGACCACGGTGCTCATCGAGGACGGCGGCATCGTCGTGCTCGGCGGCTTGATGTCGGATACCGTGACGGAGAGCGAGGATCGCGTGCCGGGACTCGGCGCGATCCCGATTATCGGCAATTTATTCAAATCGCGCAGTGGCTCGCGCGAAAAGAAGAATCTGCTGGTGTTTATCCGTCCGAGCATCATGCGCGACGCGGATGCGACCGAAAACTTCAGCGAATCGACCTACAACGGAGTGCGCCAATCCCAGCATGACCTGAACGGCGGGCACATCACCCTGTTGCCGGGACAGAAGCAGCCGGT
>DASXNX010000175.1:0-14513 GCA_036494725.1 Steroidobacteraceae bacterium | reverse complement strand
GTTCCTGCAGGGGTCTGTTGAACTCGTCCATGCCGGCCATCGCCTTCTTGACATAAGCCTCGCCCAGCACCTCGGTGCGGATCTTCATGCCTTTGTCGAACAGTTCGCTCATGTTGTCTCTCCAAGAACTTAAATTGGGGGACGCTCCGGATCGAGTCCGGCGTCGGATTCGACTATCTTTGTCATTGCGGTGAAGTCCGAGTCTGCTCCCAACGCTTTGACGGTGCGCTCCAGCAGTTCGCCTACCGCGGTGCCGACACCGAGCGGCACTCCAAGGGCGCGGGCCGCGGCCAGACACAGCCGCACATCTTTCAAGGCGAGTCCGGCCGCGAAGCCGAAATCAAAGGTCCGTGGCAGAACCGAGCGCGGCCACTTGTCGAGGGTGGCGCTGCTGCGGCCGCTGGATACATTCAGCACTTCGATCATGCGCGCGGGATCAAGGCCTGCCTTTGCGCCGATGGTCATGCCTTCCGCGGTGATGGCGATCGCGCACGCGCCCAGCAGGTTGTTGACGAGCTTCATTGTCTGGCCTGCGCCGGCGGTTTCTCCCATGAAGAACGGCCGGCCGAAAACCTCGAGCAGCGGCCGAACCTGCTCCCAGGCGGAATTCGGACCCGAGATCATCAAGGACAGCGTGCCTTCGCGGGCCCCCTTGATGCCCCCGGAGACCGGTGCTTCGAGCGAGGCAATGTGGCGTTCGGCGAGCGCGGCTGCAAGTCTGATCGCGGTCTTGGGACCCGAGGTTGATAAATCTACGCATATTTCCAAGCGCTCGCCGGCAATTGCACCGTGGGCACCGAGCACCGTTTCCGTCACGATTTCAGGATTCGGCAGGCTCAGGAACACAATGGGAACCGCGTCGGCCACGGCGCGGGCACTTGATGCAATGCTCGCTCCCTGCGCGGCGAGCGCATCGCGCGCGGATCTGTTCACATCGAACGCGACCACGCGGTGGCCCGCTTGCAGGAGGCGCCGCGACATGGCGCCGCCCATGCGGCCCAAACCGATGAAGCCGCATTCGCTCATGGGGTGGCTCGCGCCCGGGGCGACAAGTCGAGGCGAACGATGTCACGGACACCCGCCTCGGGCGGGAAGCGCGCCAACACCAGCGGGTCGTGCCCCGGAATGATGTGATCGATCGACGATGCAAGCGATCGCAAGGTGCGCAGCGATTCAAGATACTGCGGCACGTCCGCAACGATTGGATAGGGAGTCTCGCGCTCCAGATTGGCCCAGAAATGCGCGGCGTCCGAGGCCAGCACCACGGAACCGCGGTCAGTCTGTACCCGCACCGCCTGCAGCCCCAGCGTGTGGCCGGCCAGGTGATGCAGCGTTATCCCGGGATATAGCTGCGAATCGCCGGCGTGAAAGACCACGCGTCCGTCGAACACGCGACGCACCATCGCCACGACGTTTTCCGCTTCGAAGAACGATGACAGGTGCGGATGAGTCATCGCGCGGCCGGTGCAATAAGCCATCTCAGCATCCTGCACGTGAAAGCGCGCTTGCGGGAACAGGGCCACGTTTCCGGCATGATCGTAATGCATGTGCGTGATCACCACGTCCGCCACGTCCTTTGGGTCGACATCAATGGCAGCGAGCCCGTCGGCAACAGAGCGGATCAATTCACGTCCTCGGCTGGCGGCTGCGGCCGAGTCAAAGCCGGTGTCTACGACGATATTGTGTGAGGCTCCCTTGATGACCCACACGTAGTAATCGATAGGCATGTTGTGCGCATGATCATCGCCACCCAGGAAATTCTTGTCGCTGGTGCGATCAAGATGCGCATAACGGATGGCGTAGATACGATTCGTCACCGGTGCCATCGCCTTAGGCAGAAGCCAGGAAGCCGCCGTCCACATGAAGAATTTCACCGCTCACGAAGGAAGCGGCGTCGCTCAGCAAGTACAGCGAAGCGCACGTGGC
Organism: Steroidobacteraceae bacterium; assembly: GCA_036494725.1. Lineage (GTDB taxonomy): Bacteria > Pseudomonadota > Gammaproteobacteria > Steroidobacterales > Steroidobacteraceae > Bog-1198. The sequence goes on along the minus strand of DASXNX010000175.1, from coordinate 12,587 downwards.
ATCTTCTTCGCGTCCCAGGCGGCGCAAAGGAATTCGCGCCGCGCGCCGTTCGTATTCTTCCCGCGGAGTAATGGCGACCGCGCCGGGTGTGGGAATTGAGCCGGGTGCCAAAGCATTGACACGCACGCCTCGCGGACCGAGTTCTGCGGCCAGGGTTCGGGTGAAGGTGCCCATTGCGCCCTTCACCATGCTGTAGACAGCTGTCGTCGGGAAGCCGCGCTCGGCAGTGGGGGAGGCGAGATTGAGCACGACGCCCCCGGCCGCAGGATCCATGTGGCGCAGCAATGCCTGAACGCCCCATACCGCGCCTTTGATTCCGATTGCCAGCATGCGATCGAGAACGGCCTCGTCGACCGCCTCGATGGCATCGTAACGAATCAGCATGGCATTATTGACGACGGCATCGATCCGGCCGATCTGGTTTGCCGCCGCCATGAATGCCGCCCGATCCACAACGTCCACCAGGTACGGCGTTATCGACGGAGACTTGGGCAGTTCGTCGAGCAATTTCGAATCGAGGTCAAATGCGGCGACTCGGGCGCCCGCCTCGGCAGCGCCGATCGCGAGCGCCTTGCCCAGTCCCCTGGCCGCTCCGGTAATGAGGATTGATTTTCCCGAAAGATCGAATGTCGTTGGCATCATTCCTCCGCCGACCACGCCGACGCAGCGCGTCCGCGCCACCATACATCAGCACCGGGTCAACTTCCCAGGCTGCGTGTCATCGCCTCCCGCAACGCACCGGGCCGGCGAGGAGGTGCCTCGTGGTCCGAATCGATGACTTCAATGCGCTTCATCGTCGGACGGCGCTCACTTCCCTCATATGCGAAAGTGTAGTGGATCTACCGTGGTATTGTTACGGCCCGTGATCGACCCCGCCGTACCGAGTCTGGCCGACTGGAAGCAGATGTATCGCGCGCTCTCGCGCATCCGCGCATTCGAAGGCCAAGTGCAGCGCCTCGCGGCCGCGGGCGAGGTACCCGGCTTCCCGCACTTGTCGACCGGTCAAGAGGCGGTGGCTGTCGGTGTATGCGCACATCTCACGCGAGAGGATGTTCTTTTCACAAGCCACAGAGGCCACGGCCACACGCTCGCCAAGGGCAGCGATTTACAGGCAACCTTTGCCGAAATCATCGGCCGGGACTCGGGACTGTGCCGCGGCCGCGGCGGTTCCATGCATCTGGTCGATGCTGCGAATGGCATGCTGGGAGCAACCGGTGTCGTTGCCGGCAATCTGCCGCTGGCCGCCGGCGCAGCCTGGGCATTTCAGGCGAAGGGTGAGACTGCGATCAGTGTGGTCTTCTTCGGCGATGGCGCCACAGGAGCAGGCGTCTTCCACGAGACCCTGAATCTCGCGGCGCTGTGGAGACTTCCATTGTTGTTCGTATGCGAGAACAACGGCTATGCGGAGTTTACGAGCCGCGAGGAACACTCGAACGTAACCCGGGTGAGCGCATTCGCAGTCCCCTACGGTGTGCCGGCGAGCACCATTGACGGGAATGATTTATTGGCGGTGCACGCGGCGGCAGGCGAGGCCATCGCGTCGATCCGCCGCGGCGCGGGACCCTATCTGCTCGAGTGCATGACATACCGCATGGCCGGCCACTTCGTGGGAGATGCCCAGCACTACCGCGCGAAGGAGGAACTTGCTGACATCAAGGAGAAATGTCCGATCGAGCGCCTGAAGCGTTACCTGGTCGAGCGCGGCGCAAACGAAAGCGAACTCGATGCCATAGGCGAGGAGGCGAGACAGGAAGTATTGCAGGCCGTTGCGGGCGCACGCGGCGCGCCGCGGCCGGATCCGGCAACGGTACTCGAATTCGTTTACAGCGCCCCTTTCCTGGCGGCAACGTCCGGTGCGAATTCGTGAGCCGGACATTCATCGAAATTCTGCGCCGCGCGTTGGATGAAGAACTGCAGCGAGATCCGGCAGTCCACTTGCTGGGCGAGGATGTCGCGGCCGGCGGGGCGTTCGGCGTAACCACAGGCCTCGCTCAGAAATACGGCACGCAGCGCGTGCGCAACACACCTATCAGTGAAGCGGCGATTACCGGCATGGCCACCGGGGCCGCGCTCTGCGGCCTGAAGCCGGTGCTTGAGATCATGTTCATCGACTTCGCAACGCTGGCGCTCGATTGCCTGGTCAATCAAACCGCCAAGTATCGCTACATGTCCGGCGGGCAACTGGCGGTGCCGATGGTGGTGCGCACTCAGGCGGGGGCGGCCGGCGGCGCCGCCGCCCAGCACTCCCAGAGTCTCGAAGCCTGGTTCATTCATGTGCCTGGGCTCGTCGTCGTTGCCCCGTCCTCGCCGGCCGAAGCCTATGGTCTACTGAAGAGTGCCATCAGGCTCGGCGATCCTGTGCTCTTCATTGAGCACAAGCGTCTTTATGCGCAGAAAGGGGAATTGACCGCAGACGGCGAACTACCGCAAATCGGCCGGGCACGGATTGCACGCGCCGGCACCGATGTCACGCTGATCACCTATTCGGCCATGGTTCGCAGCGCACTGGAGGCGGCCGATGAACTCGTCCACGGAGGTCTATCCGTGGAAGTGATTGATCTGCGCACCTTGCAGCCGTTCGACATGGCCACCATTGCGGCCTCGGTATCGAAGACCCATCGCGTGGTGATCGCACACGAGGCGGTGCAAAATGGCGGCGTTGGCGCAGAGATTGCCGCACGCATCGGCTGCGACCTTTTCGACGAGTTGGATGCGCCCGTATTGCGCGTCGCCTGTCCTTTCGCGCCCATCCCATTCGCGCCGGAGTTGGAGCGGACGCTCTTGCCCGGCACGCCGGAGATAGTGCGCGCAGTGCGCGCAGTGGTTGAGAGCGCTTGACCTAGGAGAACAGAGAGTGGCTTTGGTGGCGCTGGAAATTCCGAAGGTCGGTCTCGTGATGGAGAACGCACGGCTCGTGCGCTGGCTGAAAGGTGTCGGCGATATGGTGCAACAGGGAGAGCCTTTGCTCGAACTCGAAACGGAAAAATCGGTCGTTGAAATCGAGTCCACGGAGAGCGGGCGGCTTGTCGAGATTCTATTGCAGGCAGATCAGGAAGCGCGCGTTGGCGACCGGATCGCATGGCTGGAGAATAATGCGCCCGGCGCGGCGGCCAAGCCCGCGTTACCTGCCGCTGCGGATCGCATCAAGAGTTCACCCGTTGCGCGGCGTTTTGCTGCAGAGCATGCGCTCGATCTGAATCGCGTGACGGGAACGGGTCCCCACGGACGTGTACAGTTGATTGATGCCCAGCGTGCCGCTGCAACCCAAAACGCGCGTGGCACAGAGGCTTCCGCGCCCGCCGGCCTGCAGCCTTTATCGGGCATGCGGCGCGCCTTGGCGCGTTCTGTGACATTGAGCAATGCCACCATCCCGCAATTTGCGGTTGAGCGCGCCGTCGACTGGACGGTGATCAACAGGCGGCGCGCGAAATTCGCCGCGCATATGCCGGCGGCGTCCGCGCCATCAATCAACGACTTTCTGCTACAGGGCATTGCGCGAACGTTGCTGGCGCTTCCGGCGCTGAATACCACTTTCTGGGGTGATGCCAATTCGCCCGGCGCCGGCCTGGTGCCGGCCAATGGCACGCATATCGGCCTGGTGGTCGCGGTAGCAGATGGTTTGCTCGTCCCGGTCTTTCACGGTGCCGAGCAATTCGAACTTGCGGAACTGGCGGGCCGACGCAAGGAAATTGTGGAGCGTGCGCTCAAGGGTATGTTGAAGCGGGAGGAGCTGGACGGCGCGACGATCAGCATCTCCAATTTGGGAGCCGGTGGCCCGGATCGCTTCAACGCCATCATCAATCCGCCGCAATCGGCCATTCTCGCAGTAGGCCGTCGGCGTGATCGTGTCGTGGCCCAAAACGGCAGCATGCATGTGAGATCGATGTCCGAGCTCACGCTTACCGTGGATCACCGCGTCGCCGATGGCCGCCTCGCGTCGGAATTTCTGTCGTCTCTGGTTGCCATCCTCGAGGGGGAAACAGACGCATGACGCATCCTGCGGAGCTTCTCGGTTCGTATTGGACCCTGGCAGTCGGGGCGGAGCCCCTGGGCGAGCGACTGTGCGTCCACGACTTTCAAGAGCGTGTTGAGACGGCCGCCAAAGCTGGATTCAGGGCCATGGGTTTCTGGCACACCGATCTCCTTGCGAACCGCAGGAAGCTGGGTTTTCGGGAGATGAAGCGCATTCTGGACGGCAATGGCATCAGCGAGATCGAAGTCGAGTGGCTGTTGGATTGGTTCTGCACAGACGCCCGTAGAGCGGCTTCGGATGAGACCCGTGCTTTATTGCTCGACGCGGCCGAAGAACTCGGCGCGCGCCACATCAAAATCGGCGACCTCGGCAATGATTGCGCCGAGGTACCGCGCTTGACCGAAGAATTTGCCTTACTATGCCGCCAAGCCAAAGAGCGAGGCACGAATGTGCTGTTCGAAATGCTTCCCGCCGCGTTCTCGAAGGCGCCTTCGCTCGACGCCGTGCTGGCGATTTGCAAGGGATCGGGCACCACGAACGGCGGCATCATGTTGGACAACCTTCATTTGCAGCGCACCGCAACGGATCCGCAGGATATCGTGCGCAAAATTCCGCGCGGGCTTCCGCTCGGCGTTGAAATCAACGATGGAATGCTCGCCACGCCAGTGAATTTTCTGGACTCCGTGGTAAACAAGCGCCTGTTGCCGGGCGACGGCGAATTCGATATCGAAGCGTTCCTGCATGCAGTCTGGACGCACGGTTATGACGGGCCGATCGGCGTCGAAGTGCTGAACGAATACATTCGCCTGTGGCCGTTGCAGACAGCGGCCACCGAGGCCTATGCCAAGACAATGAAAGTCGTCACGTCGGCGCGCGAGCATTGGGAAGCGGGCCAAGGACGACCGACCACGACTCCACAGGAGAGAATGAAATGAGCCAGTCCCCAACCCCCGAGCGCCAGATCTGGATGTTCACTCAGATGCTTCGCATTCGCGCATTTGAGGAATCCGTCAAGCGCGCCTTTACCGAACATCCAGGCGTGATCCGCGGCCATACTCACTTGGCCGACGGCGCCGAGGCCTCCATCGTAGGCTCCCTCAGCCATTTTCGAGAGGGCGATGCGGCACTTGCCACTTATCGCTGTCATGGCTACCCGCTCGTTCTCGGCAGTGATCCGAAAGCCATGATGGCAGAGATATTTGGGCGAGCGGATGGCCTGTGCAAAGGGCTCGGCGGTTCCATGCACCTGACCGATGTGAAGCGCGGCTTTCTCGGCACATCCGGCATCGTCGGCGCGGGAATCCCGCACGCGGCAGGCGTGGCATGGGCATTGCAGATCCGCAAGAAAGGCAACGTCGTCTTGAGCTTCTTCGGCGACGGAGCCGCCAAGCAGGGAGCGTTTCACGAAACGCTCAACATCGCCTCGTTGTGGAAATTACCCGTCGTGTTTGTGATGGAAAATAACGGTTACAACGTGGTCACGACCACGGTGCAGGAAGACGCGAATGCGGCGGCCGGCGAGCCGCTCGCCGTGAAGGCCAAGGCTTATGCCATGCCGGGCGTGACTGTGGATGGCAACGATCCGCTCGCCGTACACGCGGCGGTGGGCGATGCCATTGAGCGTGCACGAGCGGGCAAGGGCCCGACGCTGGTCGAGTCCAAGGTGTATCGCCTATCCGCGCACGGCAATATCATCGCTCCGCCGGGCGTCCCGTTGCACTATCCGGAGCACGAGGCCATCGCTGTCTTCGGCAAACGCGAGGAGTACGAAGCGGCATTGCGCGGCGATCCCGTGCCGCGCTTTCGCGGCATCCTGGTGAAGAGCGGTGCGCTCTCTGCGGCCATGGCGGACGATCTGGCGGCAGGAATCGCGAAAGAGATGCAGGAGGCGGTGGCCTTCGCAGTCAAGAGTCCTTTCCCGAAGCTCGAGTCCGCACTCGAATACAACTACGCCTAAGGGGAGACTGTCATGGCAAACATGCCTTATATCGCTGCGGTCGATGCCGGAATCCATCAGGAAATGCGCCGCGACCCGAGTGTGCTGTACTTCGGCCAAAATCTCGCGACCACGGAAAATCACGCGTTCGTTGCTGCCTACGGCGCGGATCGCGTGCGCGTCACGCCCATCTCGGAAACGGCGGAGATCGGCATCGCCATCGGCGCCGCGATGTCCGGGCTGCGTCCGGTGGTGGAACTGTACATGGCGGAATTCATGCTGGTGGCCATGGATCAGGTGGTCAATGAGGCACCGCGCTTTCGCTACATGTCGGGCGGTCAAGTAAAGGTTCCCATCGTGCTCAAGGCCGGTTACGGTTTTACCGCCGGCTGGGCGGGGCAGCATACCGGTTCGCTTACCGCGCTCTTCATGGGTGTTCCGGGGCTCAAGGTTGTGGTGCCCTCGACCGCCGCGGATGCCAAGGGACTGATGGCCACTGCGATTCGCGACGACAATCCAGTCGTGTACCTGCATCACTATATGCTGACGTTGGAGCATGGCGAGGTGCCGGACGGTGAACATCTTGTGCCGTTTGGGAAGGCCGAGATTCGCCGCGCGGGCGGCGATGTGACCATTGTCGCAACCGGATGGATGGTGCCGCGCTCGCTGGCTGCGGCCGAGCTGCTCGCCAAAGAAGGCATCCACGCGGAAGTGATCGATCCTCGCACCGTATCGCCGTTGGACCTGGAGACGATACTGAAGTCGATCGACAAGACCGGCCGCGTGGTTCTCGTTGATCAAGCGCCGCGGCACGCCTCGGTGACTGCCATGATCGCCGCGGACATTGCCGAGCACCGCTTCAAATCACTCAAGGCTCCGATCATTCAGGTAACCGCGGCCGACACCACCATTCCGTACAGCGAGCCCCTCGAGGCGCATGTCATTCCCGATGAGGCACGCATTGCGGCTGCGGTTCGCCAGGTTTTGAAGTAATCGCGTGACGAGCGGATTGCAGGGACATCACGTGCTTGTCACCGGGGCTTCCACCGGGATCGGTCGGGCGACCGCCTCGTTGCTGGCGAGCCGGGGCGCGAAGGTGTTTCTGGTGGCGCGCAACGAGTCTCGGCTGAAGGAAGCGACCAGCGCCATCGTGCGCGAGGGAGGTTCCGCGGCATTTGCGCCATGCGACGTCGCGGATCGCTCGGCATTGAATGCGGCCATCGATGCGGCAGAAGGCCACTTCGGCGCGATCGACGGCCTGTTCGCCAACGCGGGCACGGGCGGCCGGTTCGCACCCCTGGCAGACTATGATGATGAGATCTTCGAATCCGTGCTTCGGATCAATCTCACCAGTGTTTTCTGGGCCATCAAGCGCATCATGCCCGGGATGATCGCGCGAAAGGGAGGCAGCATCCTGGTGACGGGCAGTCTCGCGAGCGAACGCGGAATGGCCAACAACGCGGCCTATGTGGCCTCGAAGCACGGCGCGCTCGGGCTGTCTCGGGCCGCCGCAATCGAAGGGGCCCCTCACAATGTGCGCGTCAACTGCGTCATCCCCGGCCTTATCGAGACGCCCATGCTGATGCAGCTCGATCCGAGTTCAACCCCGCAGAAGCTACGCGACCTGCTGGGCAAGGGGGTGCCCATGGGGCGAATCGGTACGGCCGAGGAACTTGCCGAGCTTGCCTGCTTCCTGCTCTCGGATCTCGCCAGTCACATCACCGCCCAATCGATCGCGGTGGATGGCGGTATTCTTGGCACTCACATGACACGATAAATAGGATTGACCATGACTCTCAAGTACTACCATGCAGAGCCGCTCGCCAACTCGCTGAAATCAATGGTGCCGCTGGTCGAAAAGGGTCTGAAATACGAGAGTGTGTACGTGGATCTGCACAAGTTCGAGCAGCATTCAGACTGGTTCGTGGCGATCAACCCCGAGGGCCAGGTTCCGGTTCTGGACCACAGCGGCATCATCATCACGCACACCACCGTGATCAACGAATATCTCGAGGATGTTTTTCCCGAGATACCGCTGCGTCCGCGTGATCCGGTCGGCGCGGCCCGAATGCGCTACTGGAACAAGTTCATCGATGAGCATGTGATGAACCACGTTTCGATGCACGGCTGGCACCGCATGGTCGGAGTGATCGCCCGTAAAATCGAGAGCGGGGAGTTCGAGAAGCTGATGGAGCATATCCCGCTGCCGGACCAACGCAAAAAGTGGAAAACAGCGCGCTCAGGCTTCAGCGAGGCGGATCTTGCCAACGCCACCGACAAGATCATCTACGCGGTCGACAAAGTGGAGAAGCAGCTTGCGCAAACGGAATGGCTGGCGGGCGACAGCTACACGCTCGCCGACATCAACTTCTATTCGATGTGCGGGATGATGGTGGAGCGCATGTTCCCGGATCTCAAGATCGCCGCGCGCTGCCCGCGGCTGGTCGAATGGCGCGAGGCGGTCACCGCGCGGCCGGCCGTGGCCAAGGCGCTCGCCGGGGAAGACCGTACCGCCCCGGGTCTGCGGACTTGGAGCGGGCACGATCGGTAGCTAGCTAAGTCCGATGTCTGCCGCGTCTACCCAATTGCCATGCAGCCCGAATCGCATGCGAATGGGGATATTGATCGTGGCAATCGGACCCTTGTCGATTGCGAGCGCATCAAATATCAAAAGATCGCTGCGCTGCTCATCGAGCCGGTTGCAGATTTGAACGATCCAGCCGTCTCCTTCCGACGCATGCTTGGCGCGCGGTATAAAGCAAGGCTCCTGCAGACTCGATACCGGTCCGCACCACCAATGCTGTTCGGCGCCGGACTCCAAGTCCTTGTGAAACAGGCAATTCATCAGTAATCCGCCCGCGCTTCCGCCGCGCAGTTCCACCGGGCGGCGCATATCCATTTCCAGCATCCACCCGTGACGATATGGAAGGCCCGTGAAGCGGTCGTCGATGCGCGGGAATTCGCTTGCCGTTTCGCTTAGGCGCTCGATGCCTGCGAATTCCGGCGACTTCGATCCCAAGTCCACCGTCCAGCGCGTGATATGGCTCATGGCTTCCATGCCGTTGAACGGAGCCCCGTGAATGTCGGGGAAGAAGGGGAACATGTTGTTCTTCGCTTCCGGCGTGTCGAAATGAATTTTCTTGCCGTCCTGGAAGGCATTCAAGACGTGGCTCGCGAAGCAATTGCCGCGTTCGAACCAGCGGATATCATCAGCCGTTGCTCCCGGGCGCCGCGGCAGGACGCCCAGATACACCGGCAGGCTGGTGTCGAATCCGAAATGGGGCAGCCCCTTCTGCAGACGCTCCCAGCTGCCGATCGACGGGACGATGTGAAAGAGCGCGTAGTCCTCGGTGATCGCAAAGTCGTGCATCATGCAGTAGTAGGGCGACTGGAATTTGACTTCCCGGATCAAATCGCCGTCGGGCGCTACTTCGTAGTAGGTGCAATCCTTGGAGCATAGTCCGGACGAGGCATAGCCGAAGGCAATCATGTTGCCAGTCTTGGGATCCACCTTGGGGTGCGCAGTAAAAGTCTGGCCCGTCATCTTGCCGTGAAATCGTGTGTAGCCCTCGGTCTCGAGGGTGACCGGGTTCATGACGAGTGCTGGCGAATCTTCCTTTAGCGCATACAGCTTTCCGCCATAAATCCAGGCATTGGTATTGGCGGTGCCGCGTATTTTGCCCTTGACCGATTCATCATCGGTGAGCGGGTTTCGGTAAGCGCCGAACAGTGCCTTGCCGGAGGCCCTTTCAATTTTCCATTTGTCCGTTTGCGCCCAGCGCTGCTTAAAGTCGCACTCACCGTCGTGGATATGGAAGCGCGTGATCATGCCGTCGCCGTTGAAGGCGATGTCATCGCCCAGGCGGGGCGGAAATTGCGGATCAGGCTGGACCCGGTAAAAAGCGCCGTTCAAACCCGTGGGGATGGATCCATGGTGGACGAGCCCCATAATGTCTGCTTCGATACGAGACGGGGTATTGAAACCCGTGAAGCTGAACGAACTAGGGAAATGGGCCATAGTATTGAATTATAACAAGGGGTTCGGATGGCAAGGCAAAAAGAGACGCTGACAATCACCACGCCGCACGTCGCGGGCGATGAGGACATAGGCGAGATACGCAATATCGTGGGATTTCACATCCGCCTGGCACATGGTGCCGTGTATCGCCACTTTAGCGAGACCTTTGCGCATTTGGATCTCACTCAAAAACAGGTATCCGTGCTCTGGCTCATCGACGATCATCCCGATATCGCGCAAACCGATCTGGCGCATCGAATGCGCATGGATCGCGCCACCACCATGGCCATCGTCAATCGGCTCCAGTCGCGTGGATTTCTCGTTCGCGGCAAGTCGCAAAGCGACGGGCGCAAGCAAACGCTCAACTTGACCGATTCCGGCCGCAGGGCGCTGGTTACTGCCAAGGCGGCGATCCGTCAACATGAGCGGTGGTTGAAGTCGCGATTTAGCGGCCGCGAGATTGCCAAACTAATCGAGCTATTGACGCGAATTCACGAGTAGGCCGCGCCGGATTCGTGTCGAGCGCATCATCGGGCGGACTTCGATTTGTCGTAGTGGCCAAGTCCGGGCTTGTAGGTCTTATCGTCGAGAAACTGCTTCATTCCCGCGTGACGGCCGTCGGTCCGGTCGTGCCAGTTGAGCGCTTCCTGGGCGCGGATGAGATAGTCCTGGGCATTGTCGTAGGTCATTTCACGCACGCGGCGCATCGCGTCCTTGGTCGCCTTGAGTGTCTCCCAATTCTTCTGGAGCAGCTTCTGCGCCACCTCCGTCACTCGCGCTTCCAGTCTGCCGGCAGAAACCGATTCGTTGACGAGGCCGGCGGCCTCGGCTTCCTTGCCGGAAAGGTTCTCGCCCAGCAGGGCGTGATACATGGCTTTTCTCATGCTCATCAGCTCAGCAGCGACCTTGGTAGCGCCCCCGCCCGGAAGAATGCCCCAATTGACTTCTGACAGACCGAATTGCGTCTCATCTGAGCAGAAAGCCAGATCGCAGGCGAACAAAGGTCCGTAGGCGCCCCCGAAGCACCAGCCATTGACCATGGCGATTGTGACCTTCTGATACCAACGAAGCCGCTCCCACCAAGCGTAAGCCCCGCGCTGCGAATCGCGCACTCCCTTCAGTCCCAGGGCTTCGGATTCCCGAAAGTACTCCTTCAAATCCATGCCCGCCGACCACGAAGTTCCCTCGCCGGTGAGCACCAGCACGCCCACATCCTTGCGAAACTCCAGATCCTCGATCACCCGCAACATCTGCCGGTTGAGCTTGGGATTCATGCAGTTGCGTTTCTCGGGGCGGTTGAACTTCACCCAGGCGATTGCGCCTTTGACTTCGCATGCCACCGTATCGGATTCAGCTCGCTCGCTCATGATCGACTCCCGCTTTTGGAATACCATAGATATAAATCAGATCGGAGCGACAGACAATGACGCTTGCTGCAATAGCTTACGCGGGCCGCGCGGTCGCCCGGCCGCGCTATCATTCCAATGACACCAGCGGGGACGAACTCGACATCAAGTCCGTGCCGATGGACATCCGGGATGCGCGCGGGCTCAAGATGACGCTCGACGACTCCGGATTCACCCTGCGTGGCCATTGCAGTGCGGTCGCCGATTTTACCGACCGCACCGAAGTGGACGCGATTTATCGCCGTGAGATCATTGCGTTCGTTGAGGATATCTCCGGCGCGGATTTGGTGCTGGTCAACAGTCCCGGTGTCCTGCGTTTCAGCGAGCGGTCGGCCATGTCCGGACAGCTCGACAACTCGCGGCCGGCCCGTTTTGCGCATGTCGACATCAGCGACGCCACGGCCGCCGTCTTCGCGAATCGGGCGGCCCCCGAGGGCCGCACCCTCAAGCGGTTCGTGCACTACAACATTTGGCGGGTCATTTCGAATCCGCCCCAGGACGTTCCGCTGGCGGTATGCGACGCACGCACCGTGACGCCGGCCGATTTGATCCTCGCGGATGCCGTATTCAACGCACCGAACCGGCCTGAGTGGTCGTTTGAAGGCATTGTCGTGGCGCATCACCCTGATCATCGGTGGCATTGGTATTCCGACATGACGCGCGATGAGGCGCTGGTGTTCAAGACCAACGACAGCGATCCCGGTGTGGCGCACTGCGTGCCGCACGTGGCGTTCGACAACCCCGGCGCAGGCGGCCAGGTGCCGCCGCGCGCGAGCATCGAGATGCGTGCCATCGCGCTGTGGCTCGCCTAAGCGGCTTGCCAAGTCCCGCGGCGCTGGCGCAATATCTTACTAACAATTGTTAGTATATTCGGGGAAGAGATGAATCGCTATCCGGACGCGCCTGAATTCACGGGATTGAATACGCCGCTCGGAGAGGAGTACGAAATCTCGGATCTAGCGCTCGAGGGCGAAATACCGGGCGACGTCGAAGGGGACTTCTTCCGCGCCGTGCCCGATCCCGCCTTTCCGCCCTTCATGGAGGATGGGGCGGCGGTGCTCTCGGGCGACGGCATGGTCTCGGCGACCCGCATCGCGGGCGGCAAGGCGAGTTTCGCCATCCGTTACGTGCAAACGGAACGGCATAGGGCCGAAGTCGCGGCCGGGCGCGCGCTGTTCGGCAAGTATCGCAACCCGTTCACTGATCGGCCTGAGGCGGAGGGCCTTGATCGCACCGTCGCGAACACGACGCCCG
>DASXNX010000174.1:0-23223 GCA_036494725.1 Steroidobacteraceae bacterium | reverse complement strand
TTCTCGTACGCCCCTTCCCGCATCGGGTAGACGTACAGCTTCACCGCATAGCGAAAGAGTCGTCCGAGCGACTCCAATATGCCTCCCTCGAGGTCTTGGTAATACTTTTCGTTGAATATCTCCAGGAGATTGTTGATCCCCATGGCGACGCCGATCATTTCCTTGGTATAGCGCCTAAAGTACGAGGTCAGCCGGTAGAACTCGGAGTAGTTGGAGATGAGCACCGTGAAGCCGATATCGGCCAACAAATCCACACGGGAGAGAAAATCCTGAGGGTCGAGCGCACCCCCGGCCAGTAGATTGTTCATGGTGATTTCCATGAGAATCACCACTTCCTTGCCCTTCACCAGCGGTTCTTGCACGAACTGCGAAGTAGCACAATTGATCATGTCGACATTGACGTGTGTCACCGGCCTGAAGCTGCCCCTCTCAACCAGAATCGCCTTTTTGTACAACGCTTCGGAGGGCTGCAGCACCTCGCCGGTGGGGGCGAACATGACCGCGTTCGTGAGCTTGGTTTCCACGAGATGCAACGCCATCAGCCGGTTGTCTACATGATCGAAGCAATGCCCCGACATACGCAGCATGTCGATTTCGATTCTGTCGGGATCCAGATTGTCCGACAGGGATTCAATGATTTTTCGCGGATCGGAGCCGTAGTAGAGGGCGCCATAGATCAAATTGACGCCGACGATGCCGAGCGCCTGCTGCTGTAGAACCGTATCCTTGTCCCACATGCGGACATGCAGGAGGATCTCGCTGGGCTCGCCCTTGGGCTCCGTCTGAAATCGAATTCCCATCCAGCCGTGGGCATCGCGACCATCCTTGTGACTTCCGGTCGCCACGGTATCCGCAAAGACAAAAAAGGTCGTGTGGTCGCCGCGACTCGCCGAGAGCCGAGTCAGCAGCAGATCGTATTCGTGATCCAGCATGAGCTTCAGGCGTTCGCGGGATACATATCTTGGCGCCTTGCCGTATATGGCGTCGCTGAACAGCATGTCGTATGCGGAAATGGTTTTGGCAACGGTGCCCGAGGCCGCGCCGGCATGAAAGAACTCTCGTGCCACTTCCTGTCCGGCGCCGATTTCGGCGAAGGTACCGTACTTCGGCGCGTCGAAATTCAAGGTGCGCGCCTTCTGCGTGGTCGTGAGGAGTTCCTTGCTGTCGATCATTGTGGCACCTCTTATCCAGCCGGCGGCCGAGCCTAGCACGAACACGTGGCCGAATTGTTAATGCGCTTTGGGAGCAGTCGCCCAGCCCCTTGTCGGGCGTACAGCGGCAGTACATGATCGGTCCGATGAATACACAGATCAATCCGGAGGGGACCGCCTTCGAATCAGCCTACGCCGGACGCAGCGCGCAGATGTTTCCGCAACTCACCCCGGTGCAAATTGCGCGCCTCGCTGCGCACGGCAGCAGAAGAACCGTACGCAAGGGCGAGGTACTCGCGGAGCCCGGCGATCGTCCGCCGATGTTCGTGGTGCTGTCGGGCGCAATCGACATCTTCCAGCCGACCTTGAACGGCGAGACGCTGATCGTGGTGCACACGGCCGGGAAATTCTCGGGCGACGTCGGGACGTTGCGCGGCATCGGCAGCGTGGTGCGCATGCGCGCGCGGGAAGACGGCGAGGTGCTCGCCATCGATGAGGCGCATCTGCGCGTCATCGTGCAGACTGATCCCGAGCTGAGCGAGCTGTTCATGCGGGCCTACATTTTGCGCCGTGTGTCGCTGATCAGCTCTCAGGCCAGCGATGTCATCCTGCTCGGTTCCGCGCACTCCGCCGGCACGCTGCGTTTGCAGCAGTTTCTCACGCGCAATACCTACCCATTCATGAATCTCGACATCGACGCCGACGCTTCGGTTCGCGATCTGCTGGAGCGCTTCCACGTCAACGTCGAGGATATTCCAGTGGTGGTGTGCCGCGGATCGGTGGTGCTCAAGAATCCCAGCAACGAAGAAGTCGCGGCCTGTCTTGGGATGAATCAGCAGATCGACGATGATCGTATTCGCGATGTGATCGTGGTGGGGGCGGGGCCCGCCGGCTTGGCCGCCGGCGTGTATGCTGCGTCCGAGGGGCTGGACGCGCTGGTGATTGAAACGGGAACGCCCGGCGGCCAGGCCGGGTCGAGCTCCAAGATCGAGAATTACCTCGGTTTCCCGACCGGGATCTCCGGGTTGGCGCTGGCATCGCGGGCCTTGATTCAGGCGCAGAAATTTGGCGCCGAAATCCGAACCGCGTATTCGGCGCTGCATTTGAACTGCACGCAACGCCCCTATGCCATCGAGTTCACCAACGGCCATGTCGCGCGTGCCCGCACCGTCGTCATTGCCACCGGCGCGGACTATCGACAGCTGGCCTTGCCGAATGCATCGCGCTTCTTGGGCATGGGGATTTATTACGCGGCCACCAGCACCGAGGCGCGGCGCTGCGGCCACAGCGAGGCCATCGTGGTCGGCGGGGGCAACTCTGCGGGCCAAGCCGCGATATTTCTATCGGGCAGTTGCCAGAAGGTGCACTTGTTGGTGCGTTCCAAAGGCCTGGCCGATTCCATGTCCCAATACCTCATTCGCCGAATCGACGAATTGCCCAATGTAACGCTGCATGTGCGGACGGAAATCACCGAACTCGATGGTACCGATCTCCTGGAAAGCGTTACCTGGAGGACGGCGGATGGCGCGCCGGAAAAACACGACATCGGCCATGTGTTTCTCATGACGGGTGCGTTGCCCTGCACGCCTTGGCTGGGCTCCTGCATTGCACTGAACGACAAGGGGTTCGTGCGGACGGGGTCCGATCTGCGCCGCGAGGACTTGCCCCCGGCGCTGTGGAAGAGTGCGCGTCAACCGGAATTTTTTGAGACCAACGTTCCCGGGATTTTCGCCGTGGGCGACGTTCGTTGCGGCAGCGTGAAGCGGGTCGCGGCTGCAGTCGGGGAGGGCTCAGCCTGCATCCAGCAGGTGCACCGCGTGTTGCACGAGTGATGCGGGTGGCTCATCTGAGGCGCAGTTTTTCTCCGTATCCGGTCAATTCCAGGTAGCCTCGGCCGACTGCATTGCCGTGGTCCAGGGCCCGAACCGCTCCTTCCCAGTAAATTGCGCCCGTGCTCAGGCGGGTGTCATTCTCCTGATCATCCATGAGCGGCTGTAAATCGAACTCGCGCGCGCCGGCGTGAATGTGCCACTCGACCGGATAGGAGATGCTGGTTCGCGGCGATTGCCAGCGCCGGCCGGGACGAAAGTCCAAATCGGCCGGTTCCAGTATCCGCAGCACGCCCGCGCCATTGCGATAGCTGCCTCCGGCCCAGCGCTGCGCGCCCTGAGGCCCGCGGATGCGAAAGGCCATCAAGGCGCCGCCGTCATCCAGATTGATGCCGATCCAGTCCCAGCCCACTGCCTCCGTATCCAGGTACTCGCTCGACCATTCGTGATCGAGCCACGCCTCGCCGGTCACCGGCGCGCGGATGCCCTTGCGTGCGATTTCACCGGCGACTTTAAGATGCGGCAGGCTGTAGTAGTAGCTTGCGGACTGAGGCTTGGGCCCCTTACGGCTGAAGCCCGCATCACCGTTGAGCAGAGGCGCCTGCAGGGGGGCGAGCTTCAAATCGAACGAGAAATCCTCCGCGTCGATCCTGGCCGCATAGGATTCGCCGTCCCGTTTTAAAGACCACTGCTCCAGCCAGACATTGGTATCGCCTTCAGCCGCCCCGGCCAAATTAAATCCGGTGCGGCGAATTCGTTGGTCCTGCCACAGTCGGCCGTGCTTGGGATCGCTCAGCGCGCAGTGCGCGATGATGAGTTGACGCGCGGCAAAGGCGCTGGGATTCGCTTCATCGATGTCCGGCTTGGTACGAAAGAAAGTCACTTGAAAGCCCAAGGACTCCCCGGACTGCGTGCTGAGCCAGCCCGTGACATACCACCACTCGGTGCGAAATTGCGGATGACTGCCGAAGTCCGCCGGAAAGACCAGGGCGCGGCCCGGTGTGACCGGCGCGTAGTCGCCGGCCGCAGCGCTCCTGGCACCAAAGGCGCAAGCGAGGAGCAGGGCGAGGAATTTCACCAGTCCTCGCGTACTGCACGCACGGCGTCCTGGCTCATGGCGGCGCGGCCGCTCCAGACCGCCGTCAGCGCTGCCGCCCCGATCAATGCCAGGCTCAAGAACGCCAGCTGCCAGCCAGGTACGGACAGATCGATGCTCCAATTGAAGGATTGCCGGTTGATCACGTACACCAGCACCAGGCTCAGCGCGACGCCCAATGCGAGTCCGTAGATCACGCCAAAGGCGCTGGTCAGCACCCCCTCGCTGGCCAGCATGCGCACAATCTGTTTGCGCAGCAGTCCTAGGTGTCTCAGCATTCCGAACTCGGCGCGGCGGGCGAGGGCGGTCGAACTGGCGGCAAAGCTCACGCCGGCGAGCCCGATGATGACGGCGATGAACTCGAGTGCATACGTAACGGCGAAGGCCCGGTCAAATATCTGCAGCGATTTCTCGTGAAGTGTCGTGGTGCTCGTTATCTCCAAGGAATCGCCATTGGCGATGCTGCTGCGAAGCCGCTTCTCCACCGTCTCCGCGGAGGCTCCGGCGGTCAACCATATGGAGCCCTCATTGGCAGTCAGATCGCCGGTGACTTGCTGGTAGGCTTGCATTGAGATCACGATGGAACCGGACAGCCTCGCGTAGTCGCGCCAGACGCCTGCGATGCGAAACTCCCGCAAGCTCCCCGCCAAGGGAACCGCCAGCGTGTCCCCGATACGGTAGCCGTAGAGATCTTGCAGCGCCTCGGAAATCCAGGCGAGCGGCGGCCGCAGCGACGCTGCGGGCGCCGTTTGCAACAGCGGCAGTTCGGCCCCCGCGCGCGTGTCGTCCAGGCCTCGGGCGATGAGCGTTACCGGCGCGCGCTTCGGGTCGAGCAGCAGTTGGCGAGTCCGCCGAAATTCCACCCGCGACACGCCGGCGATTTCCGCGCAGGCCGCTTGGTCGTCTTTCGACAAGAATGCCGTGTCATTGCCGAAGGGCTCGCGTAGCTGCAGATCCGCCGGCAAGAGCTTGGTGAGCCAATGATCGAAGGACACCCGAAATGAATACACCATGATGGCCATGGCCACCATCAAGCTGAAGCTGACAATGATGGAAGCCAAGCTCAAGGCCGACAAGCCGACATTCTCCCGAAGCTGTGCGACCGCCGTATCCAGAACGACACGATTCGTCCGCGGCGCCAGCGCGAGTCCCTTCATGGTGATGGCGGGCACCAACAGAACTGCGCCGAATAACAATGCGGCCACTGCGCCGTAGCCGAACACCGGCAACCCGCCGATCGGCGGCAGCCAGGCCAGCACCGAGCCGATGATCAACAGCGAGGCTCCCAAGTACCAACCGGCCTTCGCTGCCACGGAATAATTCATGTCGCCGCCCTTGAGCGCGCGTGCCGGCGGCTGGCGCGCGGCGTTGCGCGCCGGGACCCACGCGCCGATGCCGGCCACGAGAGTACCGACAACGAAGAACCCCAGCATGGGCAGCGAGGGTAGGTGCAGCGATGCACCTTCGGTGCGCAATTGGCCATTGCCCAAATCGGCGGTTAGATACTTGAGGATCGCGGCGGCAATGAGCGCGCCTAAAATCACCCCGATTGCCGAGCCTGCGACGCCGAGAGTCAGGCCCTCGCCCAACAAGGCCCTGCGCAACTGCCCTTGAGTGACACCGAGCGCCCGCAGCAGGGCAAGCGACTGGCGCCTTCTGAGCACCGAGAGCGATTGCGTGGAAAACACCAAGAACGCCCCGGTGAACAGGGCAACCAGCGCCAGCATGTTGAGGTTCACCCGATAAGCCCGCGTCACGCTGACCGCCCGATCCCGCTCTACTTGCGGTGCGATGGCAAGAACGCCGACGGGCAGTGATTTGCCTAAGCGACGGCGAAACGCCTCGACGTCCGTGCCGGGCAGCAGGCGTAGATCGATGCGGTTGATCCTGCCGACTGCATTGAAAGCCCATTGGGCCGAGGCGATGTCCATCAAGCCCAGCGGCTGCGGGTAGGTGCTCGGCGATAGCAGGCCGAGCACGCGCAACGATTTGACGGTATTCCCCACAGTGACGCGCAGCAATCCCCCGCGCGCCACATGGAGCTCTTGAGCAGCCGAACTGCTCAAATAAATGACATCGGGCTCGAACAATTGAAATATGCCATCGCCCACATCGCCGATCAGTGCGGGCTGCAGTGCCGCGGCTCGAAATGGATCAAGACCCAGGATTTTCAATGTTCCTTGGTGTCCGTTGAGTGCGGCATCGAGTTCGAGAACCGGGCTCAATGAACTGACCGAGGAGCTGCCGGCCAGATCCACGAACAGCCGCTCGTCAAAACCCTCGCGCGGTCCGCGAATGACCACGTCGGCCTCGCCTACCAGGCGCTTGGTCGCCAGGCCGAATTCATTGAGGGCCGAGGTGTTCACTAGGAACACGGCGGAGCCCAAGGCGACGCCCAGCGCGAGCGCCAGTAGAGTGATGAAGAAGCGCACCGGCTGCTCGCGGATCTGTGCCAGCAACAGAATGCGCCAGAGATTCATGCGCCACCCTCGAGCGGCCGCAATCCGCGCGACTCGAGCACCAGAATTCGGTCCGCGGTGTCGGCCGCTGCGCGCGAATGCGTGATCAGGATGCCGGCGCCGGCATTGGCTTTGACCTGCGCGCGCAGCAGCGCCAGCGTTTGCGCCGCGCTGCGCGGATCCAAATTGCCGGTGGGTTCATCGGCGAGCAGCAGACGCGGCCGATGCACCAGCGCCCGGGCAATGGCGACGCGTTGAATTTCGCCGCCCGAGAGCTCGCGAGCGTGTCGCTGCGCCAAGTTCTCGATTCCCACGCCGTTCAGCATTTCTCGGGTGCGCGCACTGCGCTCGGGCTCCGCGACCCCTAATAAATCGAGCGGAAGAGCCACGTTTTGCTCGACCGATAGGTACGGCAGCACATGGAAGGCTTGAAAAACGAAACCGATGGCCCGTCGGCGGAGAAGCGTGGCGGCATCATCGTCCAGGGAAGACAGCTCCGTCCCCTCCAACAACACGCGACCGCCGTCCGGCTTATCAAGCCCTGCCAGCAAGTTGAGCAACGTCGACTTGCCGACACCGGACTCGCCCATCACGGCAAGATATTCGCCTTGCCGTAACTCCAGATCGACGCCATCGAAGAGCGCCGGCCGATCTTGCGAAAAGCGCCTGGTTAGACTTTCAAGCCGAAGGACCGACTCAGCCATCAGACGGGCCGCAGCCCGCTGTTCAAGCGGCGTCGACTCCGATCACTGCCTTGACCTCCAGAAAGTCGCGCAGGCCGTACTCTCCCCATTCGCGGCCGTTGCCTGACATCTTGAATCCGCCAAAAGGAGTATTCATGTCTCCGGCGGCGCCGTTCAAGGTGACTTGGCCCGCTCGAATGCGGCTTCCCACGCGTCGCGCACGCAGGTTGTCCTCCGACCAAACGTAGGCGGCGAGACCGTACGGCGTGTCATTCGCGATTTGCACTGCTTCTTCCTCGTTCTCGTAGGGCAGGATGCACAGCACCGGTCCGAAGATTTCTTCCCGGGCAATGGTCATATCGTTGCGCACGTTCGAGAAAATCGTCGGCTTGACGAAGTAGCCCTTGCTCAAGCCCTCGGGGCGTCCCGGACCGCCAACGACGACTTTCGCGCCTTCCGCGATGCCCTTGGCGATATACCCTTCGACGCGATCGAATTGGATCTTCGAGACCACCGGACCCAGCGCGGTCTTCTCGTCGGTCGGATCGCCCACCACCACTGTTTCCGCGACCCTTTTTGCGATGGCTTCAACTTCCGCCATTTTCGCCTTCGGGACCAGCATGCGCGTGGGTGCGTTGCAAGATTGGCCGGAATTTTGGAATACATGCATGACGCTTTTCGTAACGGCGCGTTCGAAATTCGCATCATCGAGCAGCACATTCGGCGATTTCCCGCCCAGTTCCTGGTGCACGCGCTTCACGGAGGCGGCCGCGTTCTTGGCAACCTCGGAGCCTGCTCGCGTGGATCCGGTAAAGGAGACCATGTCGACTTCTCGGTGCGACGACAGCGGTGCGCCCACGCTGGGGCCATCGCCGTTCACGAGATTGAATACCCCCTTGGGTACGCCGGCCTCATGCATGACCTTGGCCCAGAGGATGGCGCTGAACGGCGAATACTCGGAGGGCTTCAACACCATGGTGCAGCCGGCGGCGAGCGCCGGCACCACTTTGGCTGCGACCTGATTGATCGGCCAGTTCCACGGGGTAATGAGAGCGCACACGCCAACGGGTTCCTGTACTAGGCGAACTTTGCCGCGCATCTCTTCGAATTTAAAGGTTTTTAATACCTCGATCATGGCGCTGATATGGCCGACGCCAACGCCCGCCTGCGAGCCCTTCGACAGCGTAATGGGAGCGCCCATTTCGGTAGATATGGCCTGTACGATTTCGCCGTAGTGAGCCTTATAGGCGACGAGGATGCGTTCCATGAGCGCCAGGCGCTCGGCGGGAGAGGTGCGCGAATAACTATCGAATGCGCGGCGCGCCGCGGCGACGGCGCGGTCGACATCCTTGGCGCTTCCCATGGAGATGATCCCGGCAACCGTTTCGGTCGCAGGGTTAATGACCTGGAATTCCTTGGGTTCAGCCGGGTCGACCCAAGCGCCATCAATGTAGAACTGCCGATTGTCGTAGGTCATGCCAATGCCCCTTCAGGAACGCGTTTATCGTTGCTTTATTCTACAGGCTGACCGGCTAGGACGGCTGCGCGCCGGTGAATTATTGTCGCCGGCGACCGACTATTGCTCGATGCCGCGCAATCGCCATGATTTCCGCTAGGTTTTGCGGTCATGGTTCGCATTTTGACCTCCACAGAGTTGTTAGGCTCTAGCCCATGAAAATGACCACTCCCGCGCGTTTTGGGCCTGCTCTTGCTGCTTTATTGTGGGCAGCATGGGGATCAAGCCCAGCGGTTTCCGCAGAATGGAATCCGGTCAAATCCGATCCGGTGTCAATCGGACCCGAGGCAAACCGCTTGTTGGTGGGGTTCAAGGCAACCCCGGAAAACGCCGTGATCCTGTCCATCAAACAGCATTCGCGGAGTCAGGCGGTGAGCTTCACCCAAGCGCACACGTCGGCCGCTGACGTTGTAAGTCTTGCGCAGCGGGCCGGAATCGCCCTGGCGGTATCGCGCCAGATCACGCCCAGCATGCACGTGCTTTTTCTGCCAAGGACTTTGTACGGCGTGGACGTGACGACCGCGTTGGCGCAGCTGCGTGCCGATCCGGCGGTGCAATTCGCAGTCGTTGATCAGCGTCGCTACGCGCTTCAAGTGCTGCCCAATGATCCGGCGTTCGGGGCGACGGCCAATGTCCAGAGCGGTCAGTGGTACTTGGGGGCGCCGACGCCCAGCGGCCAGACGATCCTCGTCGAGGGCGTTCCGACCTCGGATTTCTCTGCAACCGATGCGGTGGATGCCTGGACCATCACCAAGGGCAGCGATGGCATCGTCATTGCCGATGTGGACTCCGGCATTCTCTTCAATCATCCGGACTTGCTGCGCGCGGGCCCGACATCCTTGGGA
The DNA here is from genome assembly GCA_036494725.1 of Steroidobacteraceae bacterium. Taxonomy (GTDB): domain Bacteria; phylum Pseudomonadota; class Gammaproteobacteria; order Steroidobacterales; family Steroidobacteraceae; genus Bog-1198. The sequence continues at coordinate 13,644 of DASXNX010000174.1, read as the reverse complement.
TCGGGCTTCGGCGGCCGCCTGCTGCCGGGCTATGATTTCGTCGGCCAAGACTTCAATCCAAACAGTCCGTTCAACGGTCTGGGAACTTATCTCATCGCCAATGACGGTGACGGCTGGGACCCCGACCCTTCGGATCCCGGCGATTGGGTCAGCGCCACGGACATCAGCAACCCCAACGATCTTTTTACCGGCGACACCGCGGAATCGAGTTCCTGGCACGGCACGCGTGTGGTCGGCGTATTCGGCGCCATCACCAACAATTCAACCGGCGTGGCCGGCATGACTTGGAATTCATGGATTCTTCCGGTCAGGGCGCTCGGCAAGGGCGGTGGCTACGATTCCGACATCCTCGCCGGGATTCAATGGGCGGCCGGTCTGACCGTCACGAATCCGAACGGCTCAGCCGTCCCCAAAAACCCTTACCCCGCTGACATCATCAATCTAAGTCTTGGCGGCGGCACGGATGCTTGTTCGAGTTCGAACGGCATGGCCTATCAAACGGCGCTCACGCAAATCACCCAAATGGGGATCCTCGTGGTCATCGCGGCCGGGAATGCCAGTGGTCCGGTGGAGTTGCCCGCCAACTGCGCCGGCACCGTGCCGGGCGTCATGGCCGTCGCAGGATTGCGCAATGTCGGTACGAAGGTGGGCTACAGCAGCTTCGGCGCGCAAGTCAGCGTGTCCGCGCCCGCCGGAAACTGCGTCAACTCTGCCGGCGATTGTTTACGCTCGATCGATACGGCCACGAATCTCGGCACGACGGTTCCCGGCATCAATAGCTATACCAACGAATCGAACCCCAATCTGGGCACCAGCTTCGCGACTCCCATCGTTTCCGGCATTGCCGCGCTGATGCTCGCGGTCAACAATAATTTGACCCCGGTGCAACTGGCGGCGCGCCTGGAATCGAGCGCCAGCCCGTTTCCGCCCAACACGGGGACGGGAAGCATTCCGGTGTGTCCGACCTTAGCCAATGATGGATCGCAGCAATGCGCTTGTCCGGCTTCCGGCCAATGCGGGGCCGGCATGGTGAACGCTTATCATGCCGTGCAGGCGGCGCTAGAGCCCATCGCTGCGGTGACAATCGCGGGCAACACGCTGAACGCAAGCGGCAGTGCGGCGTCCTGCGGACGCGTTATCCAGACTTATGCCTGGCAGGCGACCGGGCCAACCCTCTCGGGCACCACCGGCTCGCAAATCACTTGGAGCGGTTCGGGTACGATTATTCTGACGGTCACGGACGATCACGGCGGCACCGATTCGGCCACCATCACGGTGACATCGAATAGCGGCACCAGCGCGGGACCCAAAAGCGCCGGTACGGCCGCTTGTCCGACGGTCATCGAACCGAACCCGACCCCTCCGACTATCAGCGCGGCATTTTCACCGGCCTCGGTGGCTCCTAACGCCAATGCGATGCTCACCATCACTTTGTCCAATCCCAACGCCTTCGCACTGACGCAATCCGGCATCACGGAGACATTGCCCGCCAATCTCACGCTGCTCACGATGCCCGCGCCCGCGACCACTTGCACGGGCGCGAGCATGAGCCTGGCCGGTGCCACCAGCAGCGTCACTCTGGCGAATGCCATTATTCCGGCCAGCGGCAGCTGCCAGATCACCTTGAGTGTCAACAGCGCGACCGCGGCCAATTACACCAATATGCTCGGGGTCAATGCGCTAATGACGGGTCCCGCCGGCGGCAATAGCGTGGCGTCATCGGCAGCGCTCGCAGTTGCGGCTCCCACCGCAAGCGGGGGTGGCAAGAGCGGGGGCGGTGCGTTCGATGTGTGGGATCTGATGCTGGTGGGCGGCGTATTGCTCGCCGGACGACGGGGCGCAAAGCGCTATAATCGCAAGGATGAGCGATCCCGCTAAGCAGGCAGCGATTCAATCGGTGAAGGCGCATCGCGACGCGCGCGGCGCGCTGTTTGAGCCCTTAAGCGATGCCGAGCTACAAAATCAGAAGAATGTGCATGTGGTGCTCACGCAGCCAAATGAGGTGCGCGGCAACCACGTGCACCGCACCGCCGTCGAAACCACCAGCGTTGTCGGACCTTGCCGGGTGCGCCTCAAGGAGCAAGGCGCGACGCGCGATATCGACGTGCCGGCAGGCGAAATTCTCCGCTTGACCATCCCGCCGGGCGTGGTGCACGCATTTCGCAACACCGGCGATTCCACCATGGTGCTGGTGTCGTTCAGCACCAACCTGCATGACCCGAGCGGAGCCGATACCGAGCGGGAGCAAATTCTGTAACCTCGATGCGCAGCGCGATGCAAGTGATTTCCTTCAGGAACTCTGCGTTGTTCAGGCGCGGCATTTGGCTGAGTGCGGTCGCATTGCTCGCCTTCGTCGCGGCGCCGGCGGCGCTCGACGGGCGCCTCTGGCAGTACCCGGCGCCGAGTCTGGCTGTGATTGCGATGCTGTGCGCGGTTTTGAGTTTCTTTTTCTGGCGCACGCAAATCCACCGCCTGGCCGATGAGGTCGTCGATTGCCACGATTCCCTCAAGGTTCGCCGCGGGCGCGCCGAGGAAAGCGTTCCATTTTCGAGCATCTCGTCAGTGCGGGTTTCGACCGACGGCGGTTTGCGGCGCATCACGGTCAATCTGCGCGAACTCGGGAGTTTTGGCTCGAAGATCGAATTTCTGCCCCAGGCGAGCCTGTGGTCGAACCCTGCCGCCATTGAGCGCGTCGCGGCCGCGCTCACCGAGCGCGCGAATCAGGCGCAGCGCACCTCAGCGCGATCCGTCGACTAGCACGAAGGCGATGCGCGCGATCGCCCCGGAGCGATTCGCCGGGCGGGATGTCGATGACGCGCCGTCTTCCATGATGCAGGTCACGAGGCTTCCAGTTCGTGGCCTCGCTTGAAATCGCGAATATGCTTCTCCATCCAGATTCTCGCTTGCTCGCTTTTCTTGAGCTTGATCGCATCGATGATCTTGCCCTGGGCTTCGAGTATGCGCGCGCGGGCTTGGGGCACCCGGTCAATCATGCGCGTCAAGGTCGGAGCCAACAAGAGATTCAGGGGCGCTTGCGATAAGGCCAATACTTGGTTGCCGCTGGCGGCCGCCACGGCGGTAAAGAATTCCACGACAGCGGCGACAGCCGCCTCGGTGTCCGTGATCTCGCGCTTGAAACGAGCGCTGGCGCGCGCGAGCGCCTGCAATTGAGACGCGCTGCGCCTTGTCGCCGCATGTTGGGCGGCGGCCGGTTCGATCGCCATCATCGCTTCCCACAATTCCGGAAAGGTCACGTCGTGCAGGGCCAGGGCACGGCTCACGCCCGAACTGACGCGGGAAGGTTTGGGAAGGGTGACGCGCAGACGCTTTGCGCCGCGCTCGCGCCCGAGCAGTCCATGCGTTTCCAGCTCGCGTATGGCCTCGCGAATGGTCGAGCGGTTGACTCCGAACTGGCGCGCCAGATCTGTTTCGGAGGGCAGGGTATCGCCGGCGCGCAGCGACCGCGCAACGATGCGCTGCTCGATCTGATTCGCGATTTGCCGATAGGCCGGATGATCGTCCAAGGGCAGGAAAAGGTCGGTCATTGTCCCTCTCCAAACAGCTCGCGCCCGATCAGCATGCGGCGTATCTCGGAGGTGCCGGCGCCGATTTCGTAGAGCTTGGCGTCGCGCAGCAATCTTCCCGTGGGATAATCGTTTATGTAGCCGTTGCCGCCCAGCAGCTGAATCGCATCGAGCGCCGCGCGCGTGGCGGCCTCGGCGCAGAACAATATGCAGGCGGCGGCGTCCTTGCGCGTGTGATCGCCGCGATCGCATGCCGCAGCAACCATGTATACATAGCTGCGGCACGCGTTCAACGACGCATACATATCGGCGAGTTTGCCCTGGACCAGCTCGAAGGTGCCGATGGCCTGCCCGAATTGCTTGCGCTCGCGCACATAGGGCACGGCGACATCCAACGCGGCCGCCATGATGCCGAGCGGGCCTCCCGACAACACCACCCGTTCGTAATCGAGACCCCGCATCAACACGCTGACGCCTTGGTTCTCGGTGCCCAAGAGATTCGCCGCCGGTACTTCGCAGGCATCGAACACCAGTTCGCTGGTGCTCGAACCGCGCATTCCGAGCTTGTCCAGCTTCTGCGCCGGGGTGAACCCCTTGAAGTCCTTCTCGATGATGAAGGCACTGATGCCGCGGGCGCCGGCCTGCGGGCTGGTTTTCGCGTAGACGACCAACACGTCGGCCTCCGGACCATTGGTGATCCACATCTTGCGGCCATCGAGCACGTAGCAGTCGCCGTGACGGATTGCCTTGAGCTGCATCGAAACGACGTCGGAGCCTGCGCCGGGTTCGGACATGGCTAGCGCGCCCACGTGCTCACCGCTCAGCAGTTTAGGCAGGTACTTGTGCTTTTGCGCCTCGGAGGCATTGAGCGCCAGTTGATTCACGCACAAGTTCGAATGTGCGCCGTAACTCAAGCCGACAGCGGCTGACGCCCGCGATATTTCCTCCATGGCAACCGTGTGTGCGAGATACCCTAAGCCGGCGCCGCCGTAGTCGGCACTCACGGTCAGTCCCAGAAGGCCCAGTTCTCCGGCTTCGAGCCACAAATCGCGCGGGAAAATGTTGCTGCGATCGATTTCGTTGGCACGCGGCGCGATGCGTTCCTCGGCGAAACGACGTACCTGATCGCGCACGGTGTCGATCACCTCGCCCAAGCCGAAACTGAACTCGCGGTATGCGGAACTGGACATTTTCACCGACCCCCATTGTCATCGGATCAGGATCGTTGGATAATCGGACTGTCCGACAATTCTGCCACGCTTGGGACAACAAAGCCAATGTCCAAGATCGCCTCGAAAACAGACACGCGCTCGCCGGAATTTGCCGCCAACCGGGCCAACATGCAGCCACTGGTCGAGGATCTGCGTGCCACGCTGCAGCGCAACGCGCTGGGCGGCAGCAAGGCGGCACGCGATAAACACACCAAGTCGGGAAAGCTTTTGGCGCGCGAGCGCATTGAGGCGTTGCTGGATCCGGGATCTCCGTTCATGGAACTATCGCCGCTCGCGGCGCACGGCGTTTACGGCGAGGAGTTGCCCGGCGCCGGCTTGATCACGGGAATCGGGCGGGTCGCGGAGCGCGAATGCATGGTCGTCGTCAACGATCCCACCGTCAAGGGGGGCACCTACTATCCCTTGACGGTGAAGAAACATTTACGGGCTCAGGAGATTGCCGGAGATAACGCGCTGCCCTGCATCTACTTGGTCGAGAGCGGCGGCGCGTTCCTCCCCAAACAGGACGAAGTGTTCCCCGATCGCGAGCATTTCGGGCGCATCTTCTTCAATCAGGCGCGGCTCTCGGCGCAGGGAGTTGCTCAGATTGCCGTGGTTCATGGATCGTGCACCGCCGGCGGCGCCTATGTGCCGGCCATGTCGGATCACGCGGTCATCGTACGCAATCAAGGACGCGTATTTCTGGGTGGCCCGCCTCTGGTGCGCGCCGCCACCGGCGAGGAAATCGACGCCGAGTCCCTGGGCGGCGCGGACGTCCACTGCCGTCGATCCGGAGTGACCGACTATTACGCCGAGAATGACAGGCACGCTTTGGCGTTCGCGCGACGCGCCGTGGCGAACTTGCGCAAACCGGAAGCGCCCCCCGTGCGCTTGGTGCAAGGAGCGATTGCCGAGAGTGCCTTCGACCCCGAGGAGCTGTATGGCATCGTGCCGCAGAACGCACGCAAGCCCTACGATGTGCGCGAGCTCATCGCCCGCATCATCGATGGCGCCTGGTTCGATGAATTCAAAGCGCTCTATGGCACCACATTGGTCTGCGGCTTTGCCGAAATCCACGGCTCCACGGTCGGGATCCTGGCGAACAACGGCATTCTGTTTTCCGAGAGCGCCTTGAAAGGGACCCATTTCATCGAGTTGTGCTGCCGCGAAGGCATACCGCTGGTCTTTCTGCAGAACATTTCCGGATTCATGGTGGGGCAGGCGGCGGAGGCCGGCGGCATAGCCAAAGATGGCGCCAAGCTGGTAATGGCGGTGGCCTGCGCCGCGGTGCCGAAGTACACCATTGTCATCGGCGGCAGTTTCGGCGCAGGCAACTACGCCATGTGCGGCCGCGCCTACAGCCCGCGTTTCCTGTTTCAGTGGCCGAATGCGCGCACCTCGGTCATGGGCGGTGAGCAAGCGGCCAGCGTTCTGGCGACGATCAAGAGGGAGGCCCTGGAACGCAGTGGCGAAACTTTCAGCGAAGCCGACGAGGAAAAGCTCAAGGCGCCGATCCGCGATCAGTTCGAACGGCAAGGGCATCCATACTATGCCTCGGCGCGTCTCTGGGATGATGGTGTCATCGACCCGCGCGACACGCGCCGCGTGCTGGGTCTCGCCCTGGCGCTGACCCGTTCGCAAGCCAAGCCACAGACGCGCTTCGGCATATTCCGGATGTGACAGCCATGATCCGACGACTGCTGATTGCCAATCGCGGCGAAATTGTTTGCCGTATCGTGCATACCGCCAAGCGCCTTGGGCTCACCGGCATCGCGGTGTACTCCGAGGCGGATCGCGATGCGCAGCACGTGCGGGCCGCCGATGAGGCTTACTTGCTCGGCGGGGCGCCGGCCGCGGAAAGCTACTTGAACATCCCCAAGCTGATCGCCTTGGCGCAGCGCGTGGGAGCGGACGCCATTCACCCCGGATATGGATTTCTCTCGGAAAACGCAGCGTTTGCGCAGGCCTGTCGGGATGCGGGCCTGATCTTCATCGGGCCGCCGCCGTCCGCCATCAAATCGATGGGTTCCAAGAGCGCCTCGAAGGCCGCCATGGCGGCGGCCGGAGTACCGGTGGCCCCGGGCTACCACGGCGACGATCAATCCGCTCTGCGCCTCGAGAGCGAGGCCGCGCGCATCGGCTTTCCGCTCATCATCAAGGCCAGCGCGGGCGGCGGCGGAAAGGGCATGCAAGTGGTGCATTCCGCGCACCAGGTGGCGGGCGCGGTCGAATCGGCGCAACGCCTGGCACGCACGGCCTTCGGCGATGATCGCTTGCTGCTCGAGCGCTACTTCCCCAAGGCACGTCATGTAGAGGTGCAGGTCTTTGCGGACTCGCACGGAGCGACCTTGAGCCTTTTCGACCGCGACTGCTCGGTGCAGCGCCGCCATCAGAAAATCATTGAAGAAGCGCCGGCGCCCGGGTTGCGCGACGAGGTTCGCGCCGCGATGGCTCAGGCCGCCATCAAAACTGCGCGAGCCGTCGGCTATGTCGGCGCGGGAACCGTGGAGTTCCTGGTCGACGAAGCGCAGAATTTTTATTTCATGGAAATGAACACCCGCTTGCAGGTGGAACACCCTGTCACGGAATTCATCACCGGCATCGACCTGGTGGAGTGGCAGTTGCGCATCGCCCAAGGCGAGAGCGTGCCGCTGCGCCAGGAAGAGATCGAGCGCCGCGGGTTCGCTGTCGAGGCGCGCCTCTACGCCGAGGATCCCGCCCGCGACTACTTACCCAGCGTGGGTTCGATCTCTCATTTGCGCTGGCCGGCCCTGATTCCCGGTCTGCGCCTGGATACCGGGGTGGAACAGGGCGATGCCGTCAGCAGTTATTACGATCCGATGCTTGGGAAAATCATTGCCTGGGGAGAATCGCGCTCTGCCGCCCTGACCTTGCTGCGCAATGCGCTGCGAGAACTCGAGATCGTCGGCGTGACGCTCAATCGGGCGCAGCTGCTGAGCGTGCTCGACGATGCGGAATTCCGGCGCGGAGGGGTCGGGACCGATTTTCTGGAATCCGGCCGCTCGAGATTGCGATTCGATGAGCCGCTTGCCGGTGAGATCGATCTGGCGCTGGCCGCGATCTGGTGTGCGACCGGGAATACCGCCGAAGACGCCTTGTGGGGCGACACGCGCGGTTGGCGATTGGGCGGACCCGCCGGCACGGTGTGGCGCTTTGGCCCGAATACCGCAAGGGTTGAGGAGTCGGCGCGCGATTGTTACTCGGTGCGCCTGAACCGCGAGGATCAGCCCGCCTCGGACTACGCCATCCGAGTATTGACTCGCAGCGCGGATTCAATGCGCGCGGAATGCAATCAGAAGATCGAACAACTACGGATCATCGAACAGGGCCCGGAGCTTCACGTGTTTCGCGATGGCCGGCATGTCGTGCTGCAATTGGCGCGCACCGATGATGCGCTGCAGGTGGCCGGCACCGCGGAAGGGGGTTCATTGTTGACGCCGCTGCCCGGGACTGTCGTGGCGGTGCACGTAATTTCGGGTCAGCACGTTGCCAAAGGCGCCGCATTGGTCACCGTCGAAGCGATGAAGATGGAACATACCCTGACCGCGCCCTACGAGGGCGTGGTATCGCGGGTCGCCTTTGGGATCGCCGAGCGGGTGCAGGCCGGCGCCGTATTGGTGGAGCTGACGCCGATCGAGAAGTGAGAATCAGGCGACCTGCGCGTCGGCTGAGGCGGGCAAGGCCGGCAAGGTGACCTTGAAGCGGGTTTCCTGCCCCGGAATGCTGGCCAGTGCGATTTTTCCGCCGGCTTCGTGGACGTAGCGACGCACCAGCGACATGCCGGTGCCATGCTTGGGTTCGCCCTGCGTGTCGGCCATGGTGCTGAAACCGGACTTGAAGATCAATTTGATTGCTTGACGATCGCGCAAACCCTTGGCCTCATCTTCGCTCAACAGACCCCTGGCGACGGCAACACTGCGCACTTTTTCCGGATCCAGTCCGCAGCCATCGTCTTGAAACAATAATTCGAAGCCGGCCCCCGGCGCCGTTTTGAACTCCAGAAGCAATTTGGCTTCGGACGGCTTGCCGGCGGCTGCGCGCTTCGACAGATCCTCAATGCCGTGGACCACGGCGTTTCGAATCAACTGGATCGCCACGTTCTTGACGGTGGCTTGGTAGCGCGGCGGAACCAATTGCAAGCCGTTGCACTCGAGCAGCACCGCCTTCTTGTTCTCCTGGGCGACGACATCGGTCAGCGTCGCCAAGGTATTTTGCAGGCTCCCGATGGGCGCCATGCGCTGCGCCGCCGGAGCGACGCTTTGCGCGAGCTCTGCAAAGAATTTAGGCGACTCGATGATCTGCGTGCCGTTCTCGGTAAAAGGTATTTCGGGCACGGCGACTTCAGCTTCGCGCACCGGGCTGGCTTGCGAGGTGAGCGATCGCAGCAGGGCAAATTGACCGTATAGGGTGTCGAGCTTGACAGCCAACGGCAGAAAGTCGCCGCCGCTCAAGGTCGTTCGGCTGCGCAATTCCTGTAGTGCATCCTCGAATTCTCGTGCCGCGGCCTGCAGTCCGCCGAGTTTTAGCGCGGCCGCGTCGCGCCGGATTCGATCGACTTCTTCCAGGGTCTCCTCGAGCTTGTTGCGGAAGGCCCCCGCTTCGCGCGCCGGTTTCTTCAGAACGCCGTTGATGGTCTTCATCGAGGCGTCCGTTTTTTGCAGGAATGCCCCGAAGCGGGCACCACCGGCCTGCAGCACGCTGCGCAAAATCTCGCCCTGGGTCTGAACCTGCACGCGCAAGTCTTCCAATTCCCGCTGCTGCTGCGCGCGTGCGGTAATGTCGGCGACCCGGACCAGCCAAGAGGGCGGCTCACGCGGGATCTCGACAGTGCAGAATTCGAAGGAATAGTGCGCAGTCTCGCTGCCGCCGTCGGCGTTGGTCAGCTTCACCTCGACGTCCAGCAATGGATTCGGCGCGTCGCCTTCGCGGCGGGCGGGATCCAGCAACCGCGCAATATGCGCGCGCGCCACGGTGAGGGTCTTGGCCGAAACCAGGGGCGCCAGCAGTTTCTCAAAGCTTAAGTCGTTGAACTCCTGACGTCGAAACATCTGGCTGAGCGAGGTTGAGACCTGCGGTTGAATCTTGTTAGTGGAATCCAGCAAGAACAGACCCAATGAGCTGGTTTTCAAGATGGCATCGCTCAAGCGGTTGCCGGCGCTTCCTGCATTACGCAGTTCGTTGCGCAATTCTTGTAATTCGCGCTCGTGGCGTTTCGCGGAAATGAACATGACCCTGAGAGCCTGCCAAACGCGTAGGCAGAGGGGCATGATGCCTGTCACAGCTAGACTAGGGGATTTACTTAATCTCGATCGCCTCTCGACAGTCTGTGACGGACGTCACAGACCGTACCTAGGCGACCGCGGCGATGGGACCCAAGTCGGCCAGCAGTTCGTCTGCGGACGCATAACGGTCGTTTTGCTGTTTCGCCATGAGCCGATCGACCAAGGGCTGCTGCATGGCCGTGGATTCGGGCAAGGAGGGCACAGGGGAGCTGGTGTGCTGCGACATGATGGCGACGGCGCTGCGGCCGTTGTAGGGCCTCTGACCGGTCAGCATTTCGTAAAACATGACCCCCAGGCTGTAAAGATCCGTACGCACATCGACACGGTGGCCTTGCGCCTGTTCCGGGCTGATGTAGTACGGGGACCCCAGCACCTGGCCGACTCCGGTGGTGCCGCCTTCGTCGAGCGAGCGGCGCGCCAAGCCGAAATCGATGAGCACCGGCGAATTGTCCTCGCGCAACATCACGTTGGCGGGTTTCAGGTCGCGATGCAATATGCCGAAAACGTGAATGACGCGCAGCGCTTCGGCAATGGCGCGCAAGTAGTACAGGCTCTCGTCCACACTCAACGGATTTCGCAGCCGATCGCGCAGGTCGCCGCAGGGAAAATACTCCATGGCCAGATAGAGATGCCCGGGTTGCGAGCCAAAGTCATAGATCTCGGCTATGGCGCGGTGCGTGATGCTGGAGATGATCTCGTATTCGCGCTGGAAGCGCTCGGCGTCGCCCATTTCGCGCTCGGATTCGCCGCGCTTCATCACCTTCAGCACGACGTTGCGGCGCAGCCGCTCGCTGCGCGCGAGGAACACGGAAGAGAAGTTGCTGGTGGCAATTTCCTTGACGATGGAATACCCGGGAACCTCGATGATGGTCGAATTCTCGCTTTGCGCCATCATGGCTGCGGCCTGCGCGGCGACACGCCGCTTGGCGCAAGCCTCGCCGACGGCGCCGAGCAGTTGATCGCGCGTAATTTGCGCCAAGGGAATGTAGTCCTTGGCCCCGCTCTTCAGCGCGCGAACCCCGGACATCTCGTTGCCATTCTCGGCGAGCAAGATGCAATATAGGGCCGGCTGAATACGCAGCAATTGCGCCATGTTGTTGAGCACGCTGCCTGCGAGGGGCTCATTGGCAAAGTCAGCCTGAAAAATGACGGCATCGAGAATGCGTTCGGAGATCAACCGGCTCAAGGGGGCCGATTCTCCGGCACGTAGGGTGGTCACCTGGGCGTTGGGCCAATGGCTGGTGACATGATGCGTGATCCATTGCACGCGTTTGGTATCGCCGCCCACCACCACCAGGATTGGACCCAAGTCAGCCATAGAGGTAGGGTAGTCGCGGAGGTGCTTGGATTGCCCGTGAGGAATTCACATTTCGGGGGCCCCAAAGCGCTAAATCCTTGAAAATTACCCCGTTTAGCCTGGAAAATTGAAACCATCGGCCCCACTTCGGGGTCAGCTATTTGAGTCGGCAACTCCTTAATTTTGGTCAGAGGACGAATCTTCATGGGATACATCAGAACCTGGTCGCTCGCACTGGTCGCGGGCATCTTCGTTATGGTTGTGGCTCATCAGCGCTCGCACGCGGATGCCGGGCAGCCGCCGCAGGCGGGCACCCCGGCGACAGCCTCGGCGAGTATGCCGGGCCGCGTAACCGGCTTGCCGGATTTCTCAGAATTGGTCGCGCAGAGCGGTCCCGCCGTGGTCAATATCAGCGTGGTGGAGAAGGTCTCCAAGATCTCGGGATTGAATGCACCGGGCGACGGCGATGATCCGTTGTCGCAGTTCTTTCGCCGTTTCCAGGCGCCGAACCAGGGGCCCGATCGGACACCGCCCAGCAAAGGGGTGGGTTCTGGTTTCATCGTGAGCCCGGACGGCTATGTTCTGACCAATGCACATGTGGTGGCCGATGCATCGGAAGTCACCGTCAAGTTGACGGACCGCCGCGAATTCGCCGCCAAGGTGATCGGGATCGACAAGGCCAGCGACGTGGCGTTGATTAAAATTGCCGCCACGGGCCTGCCGACCGTGCGCTGCGGCGATCCCTCGCACTTGCGCCCGGGTCAATGGGCGATCGCCATCGGTTCGCCGTTCGGCTTCGAGAACAGTGTGACCGCGGGCGTGATCAGTGCGACGGGACGGCCGATGCTCGACGATCCCAGCACCCAATACGTTACCTTCATTCAAACCGATGCCGCGGTGAATCCCGGCAATTCCGGCGGACCGCTGTTCAACATCGACGGCGAAGTCATCGGCATCAATTCGCAGATTTACAGCCGCACCGGCGGCTACATGGGCGTCTCGTTCGCCATCCCAATCGATTTGGCGATGAATGTGAAGGAGCAGCTGCAAAAAAACGGCAAGGTCAGCCGCAGCCGCATCGGCGTGTCGGTGCAGGACATTCGCCAACAGCTGGCCCTGTCGTTCGGCTTGACCACGCCGCACGGCGCGTTGATCAGCGCGGTCGATCCGACCGGTCCGAGCGAGAAGGCCGGGCTGAAGGCGGGCGATGTCATCACCAGCGTCAATGGCCGCAACATCGATCACTCCTGGGATCTGCCCGCCATCGTCTCGCAGCTGCCACCCGGCAGCGAAGCGCACTTAGGAATCTGGCATGACCGCAAAGCCACGCAGATAACGGTGAAGACCGTATTGCTCGAAGATTCACCTGTTCAGGTTGCACGCACCACGGGCGAAGATGGCGGCGGCAAACTGGGATTGGTCTTGAGGCCCTTGCAGCCTGCCGAGCAACAGGAATTGCACACCAAGGGTCGCTTGTTGGTCGAGGATGTCACCGGTCCCGCGCTTGCCGCCGGACTGCAGGCGGGCGATGTGGTGCTCGGGGTCAATGGGGCCGCAATTTCCACGGTCGCGGATCTGAAGCGGGAACTTGCCCGCGCCGGGCGCAACGTTGCGTTGCTCATCCAGCGCGAAGACGCGCAGCTGTACTTCCCGATCGACGTGGGGTGATGCAAAGCATCGCCCCGCTGTTTGCCGGCACCAGCGCTCGTCTCGCCGGCGATAAGCCGGCGCCTTTCCTGCCCATGTCGCGGGCGGAGATGGCGGCCCTCGGCTGGCAACAGTGCGACATCATCATCGTCACCGGCGATGCCTACGTCGATCATCCCAGCTTCGGTATGGCCATCATCGGCCGCGTCCTGGAAGCGCAGGGCTTCAAGGTCGGGATCATCGCGCAGCCCGACTGGCATGGCACGGACGATTTCCAAGTTCTAGGAAAGCCGCGCCTGTTCTTCGGCGTGACCGGCGGCAACATGGATTCCATGGTCAATCGCTACACCTCGGACCGAAGGGTGCGCAGCGATGATGCGTATACGCCGACGGGAGTCGGCGGTAAGCGGCCGGACCGTTGCGTCATCGTGTATTCACAGCGGCTGCGCGAGGCTTTCAAGCACGTACCCATCGTTGTCGGCGGCATTGAAGCGAGCCTGCGGCGAATCGCGCATTTTGATTACTGGTCGGAACATGTGCGCCGGTCGGTGCTGGTCGATGCGAAGGCGGATTTGCTGGTCTATGGCAACGCCGAGCGGCAGATCGGCGAGATCGCGCGCCGCCTAAGTGAAGGCGCGTCCGTTGCTGAAATCACCGATTTG
>DASXNX010000173.1:0-13244 GCA_036494725.1 Steroidobacteraceae bacterium | reverse complement strand
GAAGGTGCGGAGACACCGCCTTTCCTACACGTATCGGACTTTGTAGTTTTGGCCCACTTGTCCTACGGTCCCGCCTTTATCCGCTTCCTGTTCGTCGCGCAGCGCTTTGCCACCGGCTTCCTTCAGACCTCCAGTCGCCCGAGCAGCCCTTGCCGTGCAGCTAACACTTCCCCGTGTCGGGTGTGTAGAGGACTTTCACCTCCCAGTGAGTGCGCCCTGCCGGGCGCACCAATAAAAAAGCGGCCGGACAGTGCCCGGCCGCTTTCCCGGTCAGCGCTTATTTCTCGGATTCGTTCTTCTTTGCTTCCTGCTTATTGGGATGCTGCTGCTTCGCCGGCTTTTGTGTGCCGGGCTGGCCGTTCTGCGCTGTCTTCACTGCAGCGGGTTGACCCGGTTGACCCGGCTTCGCCGCGCCGGGTTGGCCCGGCTGGTAGCCCTGCGGGTGAGGCTGTTGGCCCTGCGGATGCGAAGCCGCAGCTGCGGCCGGCGACTGGGCCGCACCCGACGGGGTCGCACCATGCGCCCCCACGACTCCCGCGCCGCTGAACGCCGCCGGCCGTGCCGTCGCCGCAATCGCAGGATGGCCGCCGTTGGCTCTGGCTGCGAGCGCCGGATTACGGGCCGCTTCCTGAAAGTGCTGGTGCTGCATCGCCGTTGGCGGCACATGCGGTTCAGAAGCGAAAGCTCGCTCCTGAGGAGTGGGCGTCGCAACGGTGCCGCCGGCACCGCCGTTGAAGCTCACCCGATTATGGACCGAGACATTGTTGACGACGGTTTCGTTGTACGTGTTGTGAATATTGGTCACGTTCACGTTCACGACGGCGCGGTTATACGCAAAGGAATTGCCGACCCAGCGACCGCCCACGAATCCCACGCCACCATAGCCGAAGCCGTAGTTGACGCCGCCGTAGAAGCCAACGTGCGGACCCCAGTAGCCGGCATGGAAGGCGTACACGCCGCCCACGAAGCCCCAGTAGGCCGGGGTCCAGAGCAAGCCCACTCGGGGCGGCTGCACCCAGGTACCCGGCACCCAATAGTAACCACCGGCGCCCCAGGCCCAGTATCCGGGAGTCCACAGATAACCCTCGTCAGGAGCCTGCGGCTGCTCATAATCCGGCAACGGAGGGGGTGCCTCGTGCGCCTGCACCTCGGTGTCAGCAGCGGGTTCCGCGTACGCCGGCGCGGGCGCCGGAGGCGGTACATAGACTCGCGGCGGCGGCGGGGGCGTCGCGACGCGCACCACACATCCGGCCAGCAGCGTCACAGCCGCCAATGCCAGCGCCGAACCGGCCATTGGAAGCCTAGAAATCAAGGACTTATTAAGTAGGGTCATCACGGTATTCCCTGTTATATGTTCAATGCCGCAGTGTACGTAGAAGCACACTGTCCTAGAACAAATAACGTCACAGTTCCGATATCGGCTATCACTGTGACGGGAATGTAACCCGGGCGTCGAGAGGCCGCCGGGACCGGCGGCCTCATTACTTCAAAGAGGCCCGCGATCAGGCATCAATCGGGCGTTTGAAGGTTTCCGGTAGAAAGAGCAAGCCCAGAACCAACGTGATGCCTGCCACGACAATGGGATACCAAAGGCCGTAGTAGATGTCTCCGGTTGCGGCGACCATGGCAAACGCCGTGGTCGGGAGAAAACCGCCGAACCAGCCATTGCCGATGTGATACGGCAGCGACATGGCGCTGTAGCGGATCCGCGCCGGAAACAATTCCACCAGAAGCGCGGCAATCGGTCCGTACACCATGGTCACGTACAGCACCAAAACGAACAGTATCAACACCACCATGGGCTTGTTGATGCTGGCGGGATCCGCTTTGTCCGGGTAACCCGCGGCTGTCAGGGCCGCCTTGACCTGCTTCTGGAACGCGCCGATGGCGGCCTTGCGCTCGGCGCCCTTGAGCACGCGCGGATCCGGAGCGGTGAAGCTGTTGCTGCCGCTGCGGATCACGGCCACCGCTCCCGCCGGTGCATCTTCGCGGTGATACGACACACCCGCCTTGGCTAGATAGCTCTTGGCGATGTCGCAGGAGGTGGTGTCGAAAGGATTCTTGCCGATCGGATCGAACTGAAAAGAGCATTCCTTCGGATCCGAGACCACCGTCACCGGTGCGGAGGCCTGCGCCGCGTACAGCGCCGGATTGGCATAGCGAGTCAGCGCGCCGAACAACGGGAAGTAGGTCAGCAAGGCCAGCAAGCAACCGGCCATGATGATGGGCTTCCTGCCGATCTTGTCCGACAGCCAGCCAAAAAATATGAATCCGGGCGTGGCCAGCACCAGCGCGATCGCCACCAGGATATTGGTGGTGGCGCTCTCCACCTTCACGATGCGTTCGAGAAAAAACAGCGCATAGAACTGTCCCGTGTACCACACCACCGCCTGGCCCATGCAGGCGCCAAGCAGGCTGATGAGCACGATTTTCAAGTTGGACCAGCGGCCGAAGGCCTCGGATAGAGGCGCCTTCGAGGTCGTTCCCTGATTCTTCATCTTCACGAATACCGGACTCTCCGAGAGCTGCAAGCGGATCCACAGCGAGATGCCGAGCAGCACGACGGATATCAGGAACGGTATGCGCCAGCCCCAGGATTTGAACGCATCCTCGCCGAGGCTGGTGCGCGTCACGATGACCACGATCAGCGCGCCGAACAGGCCCAGTGTCGCCGTGGTCTGGATAAAGCTGGTGAACAGTCCGCGCTTTCCGGCCGGCGAGTTTTCGGCCACGTAAGTCGCGGCGCCGCCATACTCACCGCCGAGCGCCAACCCTTGCAGCAAGCGCAAAGCCAGCAGCAACACGGGCGCCAGCACGCCGGCCGTCGCGTAGTTCGGCAACAAGCCGACCGCGAACGTCGAGCCGCCCATGATGCCCATGGTGATCAGGAAGGTGTGCTTGCGCCCCACCAGATCGCCCAGGCGTCCGAACACCAGGGCACCGAAGGGACGCACCGCGAAACCGGCGGCAAAGGCCGCCAACGCGAAAATGAAGCCGGTGACTTCGTTGACCCCGGAAAAGAACTGCGAGCTGATGATGCTCGCCAGCAGACCGTACAGGTAGAAGTCATACCATTCGAAAACGGTGCCGAGCGATGATGCACCGACAACCAGAAAATTGCTCTGCAGAGCGGATGTTTTCGGCATGCCGGTATCGGCCGAGGTGGTAGCCATTTCTTTACCCCTTTTATTCTTTGAAAAACTTGGTACTAAAAGCGCGTCTTATGCATCTCGCTCAATGCTTCAATGGCGCTGCCGTAACGACCTCGCGAAGTTCCTTCAGCTTCGCTTCGATTGCGGCGGCGTTCTCCGGTCCCATCCGAATCAAAAGCTTTTGTCCCGCGGGGCGCGCCTCGAGCGCCGGGTCGGCAAAGGTGTACATGACGTTCGGGCGCACCAGTTGGACTGGCCCGGTCTGTTGCGGGGTCGCCAGCAATAGGTCGATCACCTGCACCAGCCGATCATTGAAATAGCCGGTGGGGTATCCCAGATTTTGATATGCCTGCTGAAATAGCGGATAGAAGTGCACGTAGACCGCGCCGAGCTGGTGCATGTCGAGCTGGCTGATCACCGCCACCAGCGGCTTGTAGCGCTCGAAATTCTGCGGATCGAGGGTGGCATGCAACTCATCGCCTTCGGCCATGAAGGACCCGGCGATCGGCGCGGTGGGACGCTTTTCCACGGCGACTTTCTGCCGCGGCAAATTGTCGATCGTCACGACCAGCCGACGGACGATATTTTCCGGCAATAGATAGCGCTTGACGTTTTCGGTGCCGCTCAATTGCCCGAGAGCATCGCGCAACGGCGCGTCGCTGTCCGCCAATTCTGGCAACGGCGCGGCAGCCGCGGCGTTATCGGCGCCCGCGGGCAAGGGATGCTCAATCTGAGGTTCGGTTGCAGGTCGCGGCGCCGTCGTGGGGGCGGCGACCTCCGGCAGCGCCGGGCTGCGGTTTCGCAGGTAGTAGACGCCTGCGACGACCAGCACCAATACCAAGGCCGCGACCCCGATGATCGGCTTGTTGATCGTTCGTTCCACCGCTATCCCGTTTTCGCCATGCGCAGCTGCAGTTCGTGCCGGCGATAATCAATGACCAGCGTGTCCAGGAGGCCCAGCGAATCCATCCCGATCAGAATTGCGGGTTCATTCGTCAAGCGCCATTGCTTGAATATGTATAGATCGCCGTAAGTGACCCCCGGGTCGCGGATTTGCACCGGCCCCAGCGCGATGGACGGCGTGTCTATCAGTTCGCCTTTCTCGATGTCCTTGGTCGCGCCCTGGATGAGATCAGCCTTGCTGCGAGGCGTTGCCTGAATGCGCGCCAGCGCATCCTTCAAGGCAATATTCGCGATGGTGACCTGCCCACCCGTATCGATAATGGCCTTGGTGCGCACTTGCCCGACATAGGCGTCCACCACCACCAAGGTGCCGCGCAAGGAACGGAACGGCACGGTGATAAATCCCGGCGCCGAGCGCTCATTCTTCGAATAGGCGATATTGATCCGGTCATGGCGGAAATCGATGAATATTCGCTTTCCGATCAGTCCCTCGGAACCCAAGATTCCTTCGGCGCCGCCCAGCGCATCAGGCACGATGGGCAACATCGGCTGGTCCACGGCGAGATCGCCGACGCTCAGGGTATCGACACGAATCGTGGGCACGGTGGCGAACCCTGTCACGCCGCGCAAAATCACCGGCGGGGATCGGTCCGTTGGGATGCCAAGAGACAGGGCGACCAGCGCCGTGATGGCACTGTGGCTCGCGCCGGTATCGAGCACCAAGCGGAAAGGGCCTTGGCCATTGATCATCACGGGCGCCCAGATGCGCCCGATTTGGTCGCGCTTGGTGGGCGCGACATAGCGTGGCTCGGGCGCCTCGATCATGATTTCGGTCAACTCATCGACGGGATCCACCGCGGGAGTCGTGGGTGGTGTCACTTCGGGAGCGCTGGCACCGCTCCAGATCGGAACCACGGCAAAGATGCAAATCAGCAAGCCCGGTACACACCACCGCGTCCAGCGCGAAGGCGGACTAAAAACTGTGCGTTGCGTCTCGTTCAAGTGCGCGCCCCAACGAAGGGTTCATAAGGAACCACTCGCCGCAATATAGCACCGCGCTTCACGCCCACCAAAATCGTGGTTTTAAGCGTCAAACTGCTCGGTATCGACGTCGCGCTGAGCCGCCGGATTGTAGCGGGCGCCGACGATGCGGCGCCGCTCGAACAGCGCATCCAGCTGCCCGACCAGTTCAGGCTGCAATGTTGCGGCCGCGGCCTGATTCTCTGTCAAATGCGCCAGACTGGTCGTGCCGGGTATGGCCACGATATGCTCGCCGCGGCCCAAGACCCAGGCGAGTGCGAGCTGCGCCATGCTGAGTTGCGCACTCGCGGCGAGACTCGCGAATTCGTCGAGCAACTCGAGATTGGCCGCATAGGCGCCGGCCTCGAATCTGGGCATGCTGCGGCGAAGATCGTTCGCATCCAGCGTCGACACATCCCTCAAACAGCCGGTCAAGTAGCCGCGCGCCAGTGGGCTGAACGCCACGAATGCCGCACCGACCTCCCGGCAACAATCAAGAACCGCGATTTCCGGTTCACGTGTCCAAAGCGAATATTCGCTTTGCACCGCATCGATAGGCACCACGGCGCATGCCCGGCGCAAAGTCGCTGCCGAAACCTCCGACAAGCCAATCGCGCGAATTTTTCCCTGCGCCTTGAGGTCTGCGAGCGCGCCCACACTGTCCTCGATGGGTACGTTCTTGTCCCAGCGGTGCAGGTAGTACAAATCGATCGCACCGGTTTGCAGGCGCCGCAGGCTGTCCTCACAGGTTTGTTTGAGCGTCGCCGGCCGCCCGTCGATGCTGCGGCGCATGCCGCCGGGGCCTTTCACCCCTTGGGCGCCGCACTTGCTGGCGAGCGTGATTTCCGATCGCCGCTGCGCGAGGGTGCGGCCGACCAATTCCTCGTTGGCTCCGAATCCGTACAACGCGGCGGTATCGAAATGGGTAACGCCAAGATCCAGCGCACGCAGCAGAACCTGCGCGCAGAGCGGCGGCGGGGGCGGTAGGCCGTAGGCGTGGCTCAAGTTCATGCAGCCCAAACCTATCGGCGCAACCTTGAAGGGACCGAGTTTGCGCATCGCGATCAATCTCCTGGCGCGAGTTATGCGATCATATTCAAAAGCGAGGAATTCGTGAAAACCTATCAAAGCATGGCGGAGCTCGAGGCGCTGGTTGGTTCAGCCATCGGCACCAGCGAATGGATCAGCATCGATCAAACGCGCATAGATCAGTTTGCCGCCGTGACCGGCGACGATCAATGGATTCATGTTGATCCGGTGCGTGCCGCAGCGGGCATGTTCGGCACCACCGTAGCACATGGGTTTTTGACCTTGAGCCTATTGCCCATCTTTGGCCGAAGCTCGTTCAAGGTGAACGGCGTGCGCATGACGGTTAACTACGGATTGAATCGCGTGCGATTTCCGGCGCCCGTGCCCGTCAACAGCCGTCTGCGGGCGCACTACAAGCTGCTGTCCTACGAACCCATTGCAGGCGGCGCGCAGTTGGTGACTGAAGCGACCATCGAGCGCGAGGGCCATGCCAAGCCGGTGTGCGTCGCAGAAGGCGTCGCGCGCCACTACTTGTAAAGCCTATTCCTCGGACAGCGCCCTGACGTGGGCGACGGCACTGCGGCCGAGCGCGGATAGATTGTAGCCGCCCTCGAGCATGGAAATAATGCGCCCCTGCGCATGCTGGTCCGCGAGCACTTTCAATTCGCGGGTGATCCACACATAGTCGGCTTCGATCAGCGCCATGCCGCCCAGCAGATCCTCCCGGTGCGCGTCGAACCCGGCCGAAATAAAAATCATCTGCGGCTTGAACTTCTGCAAAGCCGGCAGCCATTGGGCTTCCACCGCCTTCTTGGCGGCCGCACCGCCGCTGCCCGCCGCCATGGGCACGTTGATCATGTTGGGCGCGGGATTGGATGTGCCGCTGTAGGGATAAAACGGATGCTGAAAAAAACTCGCCATCAACAGCCGCTTGTGCCAATGAGGAGGACTGAACATGTCCTCCGTGCCGTTGCCGTGATGCACGTCGAAATCGATGATCGCAACGCGCTCCAGACCTTTTTTTTCCAGCGCGTAGGCCGCCGCGACGGCGACGTTGTTGAAGATACAAAAGCCCATGGATCTTTCCTGGGTGGCATGATGCCCGCAGGGTCGAACCGCGCAGAACGCGTTGGCCGACCGTCCGGCCATCACCTCGTCAACCGCCAACAGGCCGGCACCCGCTGCGCGCTGGGCGGCGGACAAGCTGTACGGATTCATCGCGGTGTCCGGATCCAGCTGTACGTAGCCTTCGGCCGGCGCATTCTCGAATATCAAATCTACGTAGGCGGCGCGGTGCACCCGCTTCAGATCGTCGGCGCCGGCAAGCGGCGCCTCGAGACAGCGCAACTCGTCCAACAATCCCGACGCCTGCATCTCGGCATTGATCGCGCTCAGCCGATCCGGAGATTCCGGATGGCCGGCGCCCATCTCGTGGCGCAGGCAATCCGTGTGCGTGATGTAGGCCGTTTTCATGGCGCGCTGAACCGAAGCCTCGCGATTGCCGAATTTCTTAAGCTTAGTGGCCTCCTCCCGACAATGCTAGTCGATTGGTCCGGTTACGCCTCGAGCGCCAGCCATACTGCCTTCGGTTGCGTGAAATTGTCGATCGCGGCATCGCCATGTTCGCGCCCGAGGCCGGACTCGCCCGAACCGCCCCAGGGCAGACGCACATCGGTGTAGCCGTAGGTGTTGATCCACACGGTACCGGCCTTGAGGCGGGCCGCCATGCGGTGTGCGCGTCCGATGTCGGCGGTCCACACACCTGCGGCCAGGCTATAGGCGGTCCCGTTGGCAATGCGCAACGCGTCTTGTTCGTCATCGAAGGGGATGACGGCCAACACCGGGCCGAAGATCTCCTCCTGAGAAATTCGCATTTCATGCCGGACATCGGCGAACACCGTGGGCTCCACGAAGTAGCCCTGCTCGCCGATTCGATGACCGCCGGTGACCAAGGTCGCGCCCTCGGTTTTACCGATTTCGATGTAGTTCAACACGGTCCGCAGCTGCGCTGCCGAGATGACCGGACCCATCGTGGTGCCAGGGTCGGTCGGATCCCCAACGCGAATGGCGCGTGCTCGATCGGCCAATCGCCGCACCACCTCATCGTAGGCCGGCCGCTCGACCAGCACTCGCGAGCCGGCCGAGCACACCTGCCCTGAGTTGAAGAAAATTCCCGATGAGGCAGCACGCACCGCTCGATCCAGGTTCGCATCGGCAAAAATCACGTTGGCGGATTTACCGCCGAGTTCCAGCGTCACTTTTTTGAAATTGGCGGCAGCACCCTGCATGATTCCGCGGCCCACTTTCGGCGAACCTGTGAAGGTCACCTTGTCCACCCCCGGATGGCGCACCAGCGCCTCTCCCACCACGCTGCCCTTGCCGCACACCACGTTGAGCGCGCCCGGCGGCAGCCCGGCCTCGAGGAATAGTTCCGCGACCCGCAGCATCGACAGCGGCGTCAGCTCCGCGGGTTTGACTACCACGGTGCAGCCGCAAGCCAATGCGGGCGCAATCTTCCACATGCCTATCATGAGGGGAAAATTCCAAGGCACGATGGCGGCGACGACACCCACCGGCTCGCGCACCGTGTAAGTGAACGCATCGGGCCGGGTGGGTATCACTTGGCCGGTGATCTTGTCGCACCAGCCGGCGTAGTAGCGCACGGTGTCAATGACGGCGGCCATGTCCTGGCGTCGAACGGCTGCGAGCGGCTTGCCGGCATCCAGGCTTTCGATCTCGATGAGCTCTTCTTGATGCTGTTCCAACAAGGCGGCGGCTCTTTGCAATATGCGGCCGCGTTCGGCGGCCCGCAAAGCGCTCCACACCGGCAACGCGGCTCGAGCGGCGCTCACCGCCAGGTCCACATCGGCTCTGCCGCCTTCGGCGACCTCGGCGATGGGTTCTTCCGTCGCCGGATCGAGATCAATGGAGTACTCGCCGGTTTGCGGCGCGGCATGCCTGCCATTGATGAAGTGCTCGTAGTGTTTAAGGTCGACTTTCTGATCCACGGGGTTCTCCTGAAGCAGCGCCGATACTGGCGCAGCTAACCGCTTAAATTGCGGCGATTCAGTGTGGAATCAAGAGAAGCGGGCGTCTAATCGTTTGAATTGATCGCTCGATAGATCCGGCGAATCAGTCGAGCGCTCGATCGAAACGGCTCTGTAAATCGAGGCCGCGCGCAATCTCCCACACGGCGGCGGTGATGGGCGCGAGCGCGGGCCGGTTGCGCGCAATCAACCCGATGCTGCGCGTCAATTCCGGCAGCAGAGGTCTGGCCCGCACTTTGGTCAGGTCGAGGAAATTGAGCAAGCTGTGCGGCACCACCGTGAACAACCCCGCTTCGCTGACGTGTGCATACATCGAGAATATCGAATCGGTCTCGAGTACCACGTCGGCCTTCGCGCCGGCACGCCGAAAAGCCGCGTCGATGATCTGGCGGTTGCGCATTTTGCCGGTCAGCAGGCATAACGGGAGCCGTCCTGCCTGTTCCCAAGTGAGCGTGGTTTGCAACGGCGCCCGCCGATCGGATAACAGCACGTAGCGCTCATTGAATAGGTGCAGCGATTCGAACCCGTCGAGGGTCTTCTCGCCCAGATAGGTCAAGCCCAGATCCAGTTCAAATCTGTCCAGCTTGTCGGCGATTGCCTCGGTGCTGAGCGAAGAAACCGAATAGCGGACATCCGGAAAGGCCGTCCGGCACGGCGCGCTGATGAATGCGGTAACGCTCATGGTCGTGGGAATCGCGCCCAGGCGCAGCATGCCCGCCAAATTGGATTTGGCGATCGACGCGTCTTCCCGCATGTGCGATAGCGAGGTGAGAGTCTGCTGCGCCCACAACAGAACCCGCTCGCCCTCGGCCGTCAATCCCACATAGCGCCGCCCGCGCTGCACGATCATGATGCCGAGTTCCTTCTCGAGACCGCGTATCCCCGAGGACAAGGCTGGCTGTGAAACATGACAGACCTCAGCCGCCTTGGCGAAATGCTGCTCGCGGGCCAGAGTCACCAGATATTCGAGCTGTCGAATGAACATAAATGGCATATTGCCGCAACGAGCCCCTCGTGTGGAGAACCGAATCATGTTGCCTGCTGATATGAAGGTGGTTGAGATAGCCGCGCCCGGCGGCCCGGAACAGTTGAAGCCCGCGACTCGCCCGCTGCCGCAACCCGGCGAGGGCGAGGTGCTGGTTCGCGTGGAGGCGGCCGGCGTCAATCGCCCCGACGTGATGCAGCGGCAGGGCCGCTACCCGCCGCCGCCGGGCGCTTCGGACCTTCCTGGGATGGAAATCGCGGGAGAAATCGTCGCATTGGGCCGCGACGTTGCCGGCTTAGGCTTAGGCGACAGGATCACGTCCCTGCTGCCCGGCGGGGGCTACGCCCAATACGCGATCGCCGCGGCACCCTTGTGCATGCCCATCCCGGCAGGCTTGAGCATGGTGGAAGCCGCTGCCATTCCGGAGACATTCTTGACGGTATGGACCAATTTGTTCGAGCGCGGCGGGTGCAAGTCAGGCGACATCGTGCTCATCCACGGCGGCACCAGCGGCATCGGCACCACCGCCATACAGCTCGCAAAAGCATGGGGCGCGACAGTGTTTGCCACCGCGGGTTCGGAGAAGAAAGCGCGCGCCTGTGAACAACTGGGCGCCGCCCGCGGCATCGACTATAAAACCGAGGATTTCGTTGCGGTCATCCGCGCTGAAACCAAGGGCTATGGCGTGGATATCACGCTCGATATGGTGGCCGGCAGCTACGTGCAAAGAAACCTGGATATCGCCGCGGTCGAGGGACGGGTCGTCACCATATCGTTGCTGGGCGGCTCTCGTGCTGAAATCAATTTAGGGCTGGTGTTGACCAAACGCCTGACGCTGACCGGATCGACCTTGAGGTCGCGCACCGTCGCGCAGAAGGCGGCAGTTGCCGACGCCGTGCGCCGCAATGTGTGGCCATTGCTCGCCGCGGGGCGCGTGCGGCCCGTTATTTACGCCACTTTTCCCTTGAACGAGGCGAGCGAAGCCCATCGGCTCATGGAAACTTCGAATCACATCGGGAAAATCGTGCTTACCGTCTAATCGGCGGCGCCGAGCACAGTGCCCAAGCAAATTCCGGACTCGGCGCAGAATTGCGGCGCCGGCAGCTTTTTGCCGCCGTCGAACTTGAGCTTGAACACCTCGATCTGACCACCCTGCGCGGCCACCACCAGGCTGTGCTCGCCGATCGCGGTAATGGCGCCAATGCTCCCCTTGACCTGCGAAAACGTTTTCGCCGAATGCTTGCGGGAATCGTAGAGGCGCAGCGTCTTTTGGTTGAACCGGGTCCACGCGCCCGGCGCCGGGTCGCATCCGCGAATCAGATTGTGAATCTGGTCGACGTGGCTGTGCCAGTTGATCCGCGCTTCCGCGTCTCGGCACCAACCCTCGTAGCTTGCGTTGGATTCGTCTTGCGCGATGGGCACTACGCGCCCGTTCACAATCAAGTCCGCAGCTTCCAACAGCGCGGCGACGCCCATGGGAAAGAGACGGCCAAAGTAGACCTTGCCGAGCGTCTCATCAGGACCGATGGGCGTCTCCTTCTGCAGAATGATTGGACCCTCGTCCAGCCCGTCCGTCGGCCTGAAAATGGTGAGGCCGGTACGTGTATCGCCCAGGATGATGGGCCAGTTGATGGAACTCGGTCCCCGATAGCGCGGCAACAAGGAAGGGTGGAACTGAATCGTGCCGTGGCGCGGAATGGAAGCAAAATCCTGAGGAACAAATTGCAGCACATAAGCCAGGACGCCTAAATCGACATTCAATCCGCGTAAAGCTTGGCGCGCCTCATCGACCCTCAAAGATGGCAGCGAGTACACGGGAATCGCGAGCTTTACGGCGGCCGCGCGCAACGGATCGGCAGGCTCGCCCGGTTTTTCCGGCGCGCAAAACACGCCCGCCACGCTATCGCCTCGTTGCGCGAACGCTTCGAGCACTGCCACGCCGAAATCCCTTTGACCGATGATGGCAATTCGCATACGCAAAGCAGCATACTCGTTATCGGCGACCCTAGATGAACGCATCTGCCGGCTAATTCGCCACCCGATCGAAGCATGATCGAGGAAGATCCAGGCTAGGTCACCGATTTTCGTCGTTGGTTTGTTACTATCGCCCTATGAAAAAGCTGCTGTACCAATTCGATACCGACCCCCTGCCCTCCGTGTTTGACAACGTCGTCGGCTTCGATGGCGGTGCCGATCATATTGCTGCTTATGGCGGCGTGAACGAAGCCAACGTGGGCGGGTTGGTGGAGGGCGCTATTTTTACCCGCTCGCCGAAGGATAAGAAGAACACCGCGCTATTTGTGGGCGGCGCCAACATGCAGCAAGGCGAGGCGGTGCTGGCGGCGATTCGCGCTAAGTTTTTCGCGAAATTTCGCGTCTCCGTCATGTTCGACTGCAATGGTTCGAATACCACGGCCGCCGCCGCGGTAGCCTGGTTGGCGCAGGGGCGTTCGCTCGCGGGAAAGCGCGCCGTGGTGTTGGCCGGTTCCGGTCCGGTGGGTCAGCGCGCAGCGGTGCTGCTCGCACGCGAGGGCGCGAAGGTCGCCGTCACGGGCCGCAAGCGCGCCGTGGTGCAAGCGGCTTGCGATTCGATCAACGCCAGGTTTGGAGTCGCGGTGCAAGCCATCGAGGCGCCGACTCAGGCCGACCGCGCCGCGGCTCTGCAAGGCGTGCAGATTCTGCTTGCGACGGGCGCCGCGGGCGTGACGCTCCTCGAAGCAAGGGAATGGCAGCAAAATCCGTCGCTTGAACTGATCG
This sequence comes from Steroidobacteraceae bacterium, assembly GCA_036494725.1. Taxonomy (GTDB): domain Bacteria; phylum Pseudomonadota; class Gammaproteobacteria; order Steroidobacterales; family Steroidobacteraceae; genus Bog-1198. The sequence goes on along the minus strand of DASXNX010000173.1, from coordinate 351 downwards.
CCGACGCAAATGCCTCGCCTCCCGCGGGTATCGAGGGCGTGGGTTTGAGCGATCGCGCCGCGTCCAGCCACGGCAAGATCCTGTTTGGCGCCTTGGGATTCGGCGCCCTCAAATTAGCGCTGCACCGGGCGTGCATCGCGCGCTTATTCGAACAGAATGACCAGGTGCTCGACGCCGAGGAAATTTACGAGATCGCAAAAGGCATGGTGGGAACATGATCACACAACGTCCGGTGGCGGCATTTCTCGATGATCTGGCAAGCAGCGCGCCAACGCCTGGGGGCGGCAGCGCCGCGGCCGTGGTGGGCGCGATGGGCGCGGCGCTGGTGTCGATGGTCTGCAGCGTGACCCT
>DASXNX010000172.1:0-23937 GCA_036494725.1 Steroidobacteraceae bacterium | reverse complement strand
AATCAGCAGCGGCGGAGCGCGCCATACCATCAGCAGCACGAAGCCGGCGAGCGCGATCCCAAAATCCGCCGGCGTCCGAATCGAATTCGTCCACAGCGGCTCGTACAGCGCCGCTCCGAGCAGACCGACCACTGCTGCCTTGATCCCGCGCATGACCGCCTGCGCGCCGGCGCGCGCGCGAAGCGAGTCCCAAAACGGCAGTATGCCGATCAGAATGAGCATTCCGGGAAGAAAAATCGCAATGAGGCCGAGCACGGCCCCGGCCACCCCGCGCGGCGACATATTGGCCACCGCGCCGAGATAGGCAGCAAAGCTGAAGAGAGGTCCTGGAACAGCCTGGGCGGCACCGTAGCCGGACAGGAAGGCATCATCGGTAACCCAGCCGGGCGCGACGAACGCTTCGCGGAGCAAGGGAAGCACCACATGCCCGCCGCCGAACACCAGTGCGCCCGAGCGATAGTACGCATCAAACAGTGCGGCTGCGGGTGAGATACCGAATCTGCGTAGCACGGGCAAACCCGCGAGCAACAGAAAGAAGGCAGACAATGCGGCGAGCCCCACCCTACGCGAGACCGATATCGAGAAGCGACCTACGGCGGCCGATGAGGAACCCGAGCAAAAACGATACCCCAGAACGCCGCCCAAGACGATCGCTGCAATTTGAGCGATCGAGGACGAACTGAACAACGCTACGAGCGCCGCGGCGACCGCAATGCTCGCTCGTTCACGATCAGGCGCAAGCGAGCGAGCCATGCCGAAGACGGCCTGCGCGACAATCGCAACCGCGACCAGCCGCAGACCATGCAACAGCCCGGCACCAATCGGGCCCCCGAGCGCAGCGGCACCATAAGCAAAGAGAACGAGCGCCACCGCGGACGGAAGAGTGAAACCAATCCATGCAGCCAGCGCGCCCAGATAGCCGGCGCGCATCAGGCCGATGGTAAATCCCACCTGGCTGCTGGCCGGCCCAGGAAGGAATTGGCACAGCCCAACCAGATCCGCATAGGCTGCCTCGTCGAGCCAGCGGCGGCGCACGACGAACTCCTCCCGAAAATAACCGAGGTGGGCGATCGGGCCGCCGAAGCTTGTAAAACCGAGTTTCAGGAACGCCAGCAAGACTTCGAGCGGCGACTTGGCGCGCGCCATCTTGCTACCCCGTCGGCCTGAGCGAGAAATCGATGCGGCGCTCCACCTCCACCAACTCCGCTTCGACCGCCTTCAATTCGGTCATGAACGCTTGCATGGCCGGCGTCAGCGGACGCCCCTTGGGGTAGATAAAGCCGTAATTGGTATGGAGCCAGGGCTGACGAAACGGCAACGCAATGATCTGCCCGACCGCGATCTCGCCGGCGATCAGACCCAGCGTCGCCAGGCCGATCGCATCGCTGGCGAGTACCACCGACTTCGCAAGCGAGATCGTATCCACCTTGATGGCCGGGACGTAGTCGCCCGTATGACGGTCAATGGTGCCCGCTTTGGCGAGACGGTAGAACATCTCGGCCGGACGCGCCGGCAGCCTGGGGGACGCAAAGGGAAACTGGAACATCCGCTCCAAAGTCGGCGACTTTTCCTCGAGCAGGGGATGCCCCGCACGGCAATAGAACGTGCCGGCATGCTGCGGCAACGCCTCGACAATGAACTTGGGACCGCGCTCGGCAACACTGAGCTCCAAGATCGCCAGATCCAATTCCGCCCGCAGCAGCGCTTGTAAATTCGCGCGCCAGTCCCAGGTGTCGACTTCAATGCGCAGCCGCGGATGCTTGACCGCCAACCGGCCAATGGCAGCACCGAGGCTCAATTCTGCAGGATAAGGTCCCGCAGCGACCCTGAGAACGCCGAAATTGGAACCCTGCATTAATTTGAGATCGCGCTCCAGCTCGGTGGCGTCGTTGAGCAATTTATTACCGTGCGCCAGCAGCCGCTCGCCAAAGGCCGTGGGCGAGACGCCCTGCCGGGTTCTATCGAACAACTTGACACCTAGATCCGCTTCGAGCCCCGCAATACTGCGCGACAAGGCGGGTTGACTCATATCGAGCGCCTCGGCGGCCCGGGCGTAGTTGCGGTGGCGGGCCAGAGTCAGGGCGTGATGGATGAGCTTGAGGTCGATCACGATGCATCGATGCTATCAGACCATGCAGCGCACGGCATCGACCGACCGCCGCACACATGGTCTACTCCGCGCCGTCGCCGTACCGACGAGGAAGGAGTCTCATTGAAACGTTATCCATACGCCCCCGAGGCAATGGCGATCGACCGCGCCGCGGTGCGAGTGACATGAGCTGTGCTAGGCTCGAATTCATGGCGGAGTTACGTGCGCGCGCTGAGCTCGAAGCGGAGAAGCACCGCAAGTTTCGCGCACTGGTGCACCACGCAAACGCGAACTCGCCCTACTACACCAGGCTGATCCGCGAGCGGGCCATCGACTTGGAGACTTGTCGGCCGGCGGACTTTCCGGAGCTCACCAAAACGCTCCTGATGGCGAATTTCGATGACATCGTCAGCGACCGTCGTATCACCAAGAAAGCAGTTGCCGACTTTCTCACGCGCTCCACCGATCCGAAGGAGCTGCTGTTCAACGACATAACGGTAATGCACACCTCGGGAACCTCAGGCGAGGTCGGCTACTTCCTGCATTCGCCGGCCGACTACGCCAGGATGCGTGTGGGCGCGAGGCGCAACTTCGCCGCTTATCGCGGACGTTTTCCTTTGAGGTGGCTGCGGTTGCGCCGGATCAGAGTCGCTTTCTACGGCGCGACCGGCGGGCATTTCGCGGGCGTGACGGGCGTGGCGTCCATGCAGCGCGGTCTGGGACGCCTGCTGCTCAATGCCAGAGCGTTCGAGATCAATCAACCACTGCCGCAGGTCGTAGCGCAAATCAACGAATTTCAGCCCGACGTGCTGCTCGGCTATACCACCGCCCTTAAAATGCTGGGCGACGAGCAGCGCGCCGGGCGGCTCAACATCATGCCGACCGCCGTGGCGGCCACCGGAGAAACGGCCACCAAGGCGGATATGCAGAATCTCTCCTCCGCATTCGGCGGTGCCACCGCCTTGAGCCTGTATGCCTGCACAGAACACATGATGCTCGGGATCTCCAATCCGGACGGGGACACCATGATGCTCCTGGACGACAATCTGGTGTTCGAGCTCTATGAGGATCACTCGCTCATCACGAATCTTTTCAACTACACCCTGCCGATGATCCGTTATCGCATGTCCGATATCTTGCGAGTCACGAATAAATCCGATGAACGCCATATCATCATCGAAAATCTGGTGGGGCGCGCCGAGCAAATGCCGGTATTCGTCAATCGCGCGGGCGCCCGCGATTTCATCAGCCCGCACATCATCAATGAAGTATTCGTAAAGGGCGTGACTCGATTTCAGATGCAGATCACGGGCCCGAGCTCCTTCGTATTTCCGATCTGCGTCGAGCCGGGTTTGGATGACGATGAGCGCGCAACGGCGTTGGCCGGCGTCAAGGCCCGGCTGCAATCCATACTCGAGCAAAAAGGCTTGGGCAATGTGACTTTCGAGGTTCCGATCGTCTCGGACATTCCGCTCAATGAGCGCACGCGCAAATTTCAGCTGGTCGTCGACCGCACCTCTGCGACGGCTTAGAACTCGAGGGTCAGCTGCGGGGTGTCGGGCTTGGGCGGCCTGAAGAGGCTGGTGTTGAGTTCATAGCGCTCATCGGCACCGGCGAACCCGAGCTTCCTCTTCGCCAGTTGGAATCGCGTGCGTAACAGTTCGGCATAAGGCCCCGTGCCGCGCATGCGCGTGCCGAACTCCGGGTTGTAGTCCTTACCGCCGCTCGCCTGATTGATCAGCGACATCACGTGTTTGGCGCGATCAGGATAGTGCTCGGCGAGCCAGTCGCGGAACAACACTTTGAGCTCGTGCGGCAGGCGCAACAGCACATAGCCGGCGCGCGTGGCGCCCGCCTCTTTCGATGCGCTCAAGATGTCTTCCATCTCATGATCGGTGATTGCGGGAATCACCGGTGCGACGAGAACGCCGACGGGAATACCCGCCGCGGTCAATTGCTCAACGACGCGCAGGCGCGCCTGCGGCGAGGCCGTTCTGGGCTCGAGCGTGCGCTTGATATCGTTATCGAGCGAAGTAATGCTGAGCATCACGGAGACCAGCCGGTCCTTGGCAAGACTGCCGAGCAAATCGATATCGCGAAGAATGAGTGCGCTCTTGGTCACGATGGTCACCGGATGACGGCACCGCGCCAGGACGCTCAAGATGCCGCGCGTGACTTCGAGGCGCTTTTCCAGAGGCTGATAGCCGTCGGTGTTGATGCCGAGCGCAATGGTCTTGCAAACGTACTTCGGTTTCGAAAGCTCCGCCTCCAGAATATTGACCGCATCGGCTTTGTAGAAGAGCTTGGTCTCGAAGTCGAGGCCCGGTGACAGGCCCAGGTAGGCGTGGCTGGGACGGGCGAAACAATAGATGCAACCGTGGCTGCAGCCTCGATAGGGATTGATCGACACTTCGAATCCGACGTCTGGTGAATTATTCGAGCTGATGACGCTGCGCGCCCGGTCGGGCAGCACGGTTTCGCTGATGTTTTCGACGATCTCATCTTCGTACCAGCCGTCATGCCATTGCTCGACGGTGAGCGAGTCGAATCGTCCGGGAACGTTTGAGGAGACGCCCCTGCCCTTGAAGGATTGATGGCCGATGAAGTTGCGCGGCATGGTCGGATTTTACGCGCGCCGAGCTTGACGTGTATATCCAGTAGTCGGGAACCGCGAATACTGTATAGCCGTCTTACCGCGCGACGAATGCCCTCTCCACGACATAGTCGCCGGGCTCGCCCACATGCGGTGAAATGGTGAAACCGCGGACATCGAGGATCGCGGATAAATCGATCAGCATGGCGGGGCTGCCGCAAATCATGACCCGATCCTCGGCCGGGTCCAGGGCGGGAACGTCGATGTCCTCAAAGAGCTTTCCGCTCTCGATCAAGGCGGTCACGCGACCCTGGTAGCGAAATCGCTCGCGCGTCACCGTCGGAAAATACACCAATTTTTTTCGCACCTGCTCGCCCAAGTACTCGTGATGTGTCAATTCCCACTCTATGTAATCGCGGTAGGCGAGTTCGCTGCGGTAGCGCACGCCGTGCACCAATATGACCTTTTCAAAGCGCTCATAGACCTCCGGATCCTTGATCAGGCTCATGAACGGCGCGAGTCCGGTGCCTGAGCTTAAAAGGTACAAGCGCTTGCCGGGCTTCAAATCGTTCAACAGCAGCGTGCCGGTGGGCTTACGGCTGATGAGCAATTCGTCTCCCGGCTTGATGTTCTGCAGGCGCGACGTCAGGGGGCCATTGGGAACCTTGATACTCAAGAATTCCAGGTGTTCCTCATGATTGGCGCTGGCGATGCTGTAAGCGCGCATCACAGCCTTCTCGTCGATGCGCAGCCCCAGCATGATGAAGTGGCCATTCTCGAAGCGCAGCGCTTGATCACGCGTCGTGGTAAAGCTGAATACGGTCTCATTCCAGTGATGAACCGTCAGTACTCGTTCCGTTCCGATTGTGGCCATGCCCCATTATCCGGGCATCGCCGCCAAGGGCAAAGTCGCCGTCCGATATATGCCCATACCCAAAGGCTATAAGCGGCTTGTAGGAGCGAGCGGACAAGGCCACGTGCACAAGCCCCATGAGCACACGCGCCGTCGGCCCATCCCTGAAGGAGCGCCGGGCACCCCACAATCAACGCCGTTGCCAGCAATTTTATGGAGGGCTAATGAAAATTCTATGTACCACGTTGATGCTTGCGGGGATCGCTCTATCCGGTTGCGTCAGCAGCAGCAGTCCACCGCCGCCGCAGAAAACCACTGTGGTGGTGCCGGAAGCGCCGGCAAAGACCACGGTGGTTGTGCCGCGCGACTCGACCACCACCGTCGTTTGCTCGGATGGCACCGCGCCTCCTTGCCGCTAAGAGTGCTGGAGTGCTTAAGGAGCAGGGACGCTCCGGGCGCGCTCGACCTGGGACCAGAGTTGTCCGGCAAAAATCACGCCGCCGCTGTGAACATGCAGCCCGGCGATTCGCAGCGCTTGCGCGGCCCAGGTGTTGCAAGTATGAAATGCGGAATACTTCGGCGTTGCCAGGAAGTACCAACTGTCCTCGTAAGGGCCGTTTTGGTAGACGCTAACCGCCTCGCCGTTTGCGACGAATGACTTCCAGATAAAGGATTGCAGGATGCGCATCTGCTCGGCCGTCAAAGTCAGAGCAACGACGGATCCGGCACCGAAGGCGGCGTCCGGCGTGCCGGCCAAGCCCGTTACCAGCATGATGCCGGCGCCGGGCCATAGTGCTCCCAGCATGGCCGGGGCCTTGTGCTTCTTGGCCAGCAGGTAGTGCTTGTCGCCGAAACCGAAGAACAAGTAACGAGTTCCGGGAAGATCCGCTGCGACGGCATTCAACGGCGCCGTCAGATCCTCGACAGCCAATCCGATGTCGATATGCCAGCCGCGGCGGGCAACGAACACCATCGAGGCCGGCGCCGCGCACGGGAGCATGGCGAGCCACAGCAAGACCAACGCTGCGGCACGAAACGGCGGCTTCACTTGCCGGAATCGAGGCCGTATTGCTGCGCGATCAACAACAGCTGCAACGCGCTATCGGCCCCGAGCTTCTGCTTGATGGAGGACTGATGATTGGCGGCCGTTTTTGGACTCAGGCCCAGGCGCTCACCGATTTCCTCGACGCCAAATCCTTGGGTCAACAATCGGAGCACTTCGAGCTCGCGTGGCGACAATGTCTCGGCGAGCTGATTTGCGCTGGAGGATTGCTTGGACATCGCGATTTCGACATCGGGACTCAAGTAGCGCCGACCGGTCGCCACCGCACGCACCGCTTCCACCAACAGATCCGGCGCGCTGGATTTGCTCACATAGCCGCGGGCACCCGCGTTGATTGCCCGGGTGGCGTAGATTCCGTCCTGATACATGCTAAACATGAGCACGCAGGCCTGCGGCCGGCGAGACAGCACGCGTCTTAGTATTTCGATGCCGCTGATCCCCGGCAATGCGATGTCCAGCACAATGACGTCGGGCTGCAGTTCCCCGTCCAGGCGCATCGCCTCCGCGGCACTCGCGGCTTCGCCCACGACCGCCAGCCGATGGTCCCGCTCCAGCAGTTGCCGGTATCCCTCGCGAACGACCGCGTGATCATCCACCAAAAGCACGGTGATCCGCCGGGTTTCCGAACCGTTCACGCAGAAGCCGGCCATGGGATGAATGCTTTGACCTGGAATCCTTGGCCGCGTGCACTCGCCAAGCTGATCACCCCTCCCAGCGCCGCGACGCGCTCGCGCATGCCGACCAGTCCGAGGCCTGTCCTGGGCAGGGTCAGATCGGCACCGCGCCCATTGTCCGCGACCAGAACATCGAGGCCCCCCGATGCGCGCTCGATCAGGATCTGAACCTGGGTGGCCTGAGAGTGTCGCGCCACATTGGTAAGCGCTTCCTGTACCAGGCGGAAGATCACCAGACCGCGAACCTCGTCCAGCGATTCCAGATCTCCGCTGCTGGCCAGTTCAATCTGGGTTGCCGGAAGGCGCGTACGCCACTCGTTGATGCAATGTTCGAGCGCCGCCAGCAAGCCCAACTCATCGAATCCCACGGGCCGCAGCTGGCGGATCAGGCCGCGCAGCACGTTGTAGACCCGGTCGATGTTGCCGATCATGGTGCGCGCGGCCGCCTGGATGGAGGATGTATCCGCCGCCGCGTCGCGCATCGACACCGCGTCGAGCTTGATGGCATTGACGTACTGGCCCAGCTCATCGTGCAGATCATGGGCAAGGGCCTTGCGCTCATGCTCCTGCATGTCGACATATTTCAATGCCAGCCGTTGATTTTCCGCATACGCCTCGGCCAGCTTTTTTTCCACGGCCTTGCGCAAGGCGAGTTGCCGGCTGGCCTCGAAATATCGGCGCGCTGAGAACCAGATCAGGCAGACGGCGATGACCAGCAAAATGGGAGGCAGCTCATCGAGCTGAAAGCGCTCGTGCGGCCGCGTCCAGGCGGCGAGCGCCTCGCTGATATCGAATTTCACGCAAATGAAGACCGCCGCCAGGGAAAGCCCCACGACCGCCGCGATATCGCGGCGCGCGGAGGTCTTTCGCTGCTGATCTTCCGCATCATGGGTGCTCATCGTCACAGCATAGCGCGGCCATCCGCGGCCGGAAAAAAATCGGGAAGATTTCCTATTTTCAATGCCCGGCGCCTGTGGAAGCATCGCGGGCCATGCGATTTACCCGGCGGAATAAGCATCGCATCGTTTCGGGTGTTTCCTGCAGTGTCCTGCTGCTCGGCGGCACGGCCGTGGCGGGCGAGTCGAGGGCGGATGCTCCGCAAGAAATCGTGGTGGTCGGAACCACGCCCGTGCCCGGGTTGACCGTGGACGCGGACAAGGTGCCGGGCAATGTGCAAACCCTGACCTCCAAGGATTTGGCGCGGGATGGCGTCGCCAGCATCATCGGCGGCCTAAGCACGCGGCTCGCCAGCGTCAACATCAACGACACGCTGGCGGATCAGTTCCAGCCCGCTATTCTGTATCGCGGTTTCGAGGCGTCGCCGGTACTCGGAACCCCGCAGGGATTGGCGGTCTACCAGAATGGCGTACGCATAAATGAAGCCTTCGGCGATACCGTCAACTGGGATCTATTCCCCGATATCGCCATCCAGCGAGTGGACATCGTGAGCGCGAACCCGCTTTTTGGACTGAACGCGCTCGGCGGCGCGGTGTCCGTGACCATGAAGAACGGCTTCACGTTTCAAGGCGGCGAGGGAGAATTGTCCGGCGGCTCATTCAGTCAGCGCCAGGGCGAGGCGGAATACGGCGCGAACAATGGGGTGATGGGTTTTTATGCGGCGGCCCGTCTATTGGATCAGAACGGTTGGCGGCTGTTTTCGCACGACTCGGTACGCCAGTACTATGTGGATGTGAGCCTGCGCGAAAGCGGCTTAAGCGTCGACTTAAGTTATGCGCGCGCCGATAACTCGCTGTACGGGCAAGGCGCGGCACCGGTTCAGTCGCTCGGAATCAGCACGGAAAACGTGTTCACCGGTCCGCAAAACAACATCAATGACTTGAATTTTTTCACGCTCAACGCCGAACTGAAGTTCACCGACGCGCTTGCCCTGCAAAGCGTGCTGTATTCGCGCGACTATCGCCAAAGCGTCGACAACGGCGACAACTCCGATTACACCGCGTGCACCGCCGTAGCCGGGTCCCTGTGCCAGGGCGATGGCATCACGCCGCTCGCCGACGCCGGCGGCGCCGCCATTCCGGATATCTCGAACGGCGGCGCCACCCTCCTCGGGCAAAACGATTTCGAGAGCATTCGGTCCAACGGCTTGGGCGCATCGCTGCAACTCACCTCCACGGCACCGATCGGCAGCCACGCCAACGCTTTCGCGGTGGGAGCGACCTTCGACACCGCGGAAACACATTTCTATTCGGGCACCGAAGTCGGGGTGCTCAATTCCTCGCTGACCGTGCTGCCTTCGGGCCTGTATGTGTACACGCCCGAGGGCACTGAGTTCTCGGCAACGCCGGTCAGCCTGAATACCAACAACAAGTATTACGGCTTTTACGTCACCGACACTTTCGATGTCACGCCGCTGCTCTCGGTCACGGCCAGCGGCCGATACAATGTCGCAAAAATCGATTTGTCGGACCAGCTAGGAACGGCGTTGAACGGCAACAATCGATTCACGCATTTCAACCCCGCCATCGGGGCTACCTACAAGCTCATGCCCAGCGTCACCGCCTATGCCGGCATCTCGACCAACAATCGCGCGCCGACGGCAAGCGAGATTGAATGCTCGGATCCACTGCAACCTTGCCTGTTACCCTCGAGCCTTGCCGGCGATCCGCCGAGTCTTCGGCAGGTGATCGCCCATACGATCGAATTGGGCTTGCGCGGGCAGTCGGCGACAAACGCCGGCCGGTTCTCGTGGAACGCCAGTGTTTTCAGAACGAATTCAGATGATGACATCTACGGCATCGCGACCTCCGTCAGCACCGGCTTTTTTAAAAACATCGGTTCCACGCGCCGCCAGGGATTAGAGGCCGGCCTCAACTACGCCGGCCGCCGGTGGACCACCTATGCGCAATATAGCTACGTCGATGCCACCTTTCGCTCGGCCTTGCTGCTCAATTCTCCGTCAAATCCATACCAAGACGCGCATGGCAACATTCAGGTGACGCCCGGCGACCGCCTTCCCTTGATCCCGTTGCACCGCGTGAAGCTCGGCGGCGACTACATGCTCTCGCGCAACTGGTCCGTGGGCGGATCGTTGGTGGTGGCGAGCAGTTCCTTCTACCGCGGCGATGAGTCGAATCAGAATCCGCAGTTGCCGGGCTATCGAGTGGTCAGTCTGCGCTCCTCCTATCACGTGACGAAAAAATTCGAGTTGTTCGCAAATGTGCAAAACCTCTTCGATAAGCGCTATTCGACTTTCGGCCTGTACAGCGATCCCACCGGCGTGGGCGCACCCGGCGTGCCGCCCGACGCGCAGAGCAATGACCCCGGCGTCGATAATCGATTTCAAAGTCCCGCCATGCCGCGGGCGTTCTTCGGCGGCGCGAGGGTTTCGTTTTAGCTTCGGCGCCGCGCAAAGCCCAAGGTAGATTCTGCTAATATTCGGCCCATGAATCAGCAGATCACCGAAATGGCGCCGCCCCTGGCAGTGCCGGACGCCGCATTCAAGCCGATCCCGATGCAAAGATCATCGATGGTGAGGCAGATCCTCGCCATGCGCAGCGATCTGGTCGGCTTTCTGAACAAGGTCGAAAAAGTCCACGGGCCGGTCTGGAAAAATCAGGTCGGCGGCATGTCCATGATCAGCATGACGGGGCCGGACGCACTGGAATTCGTCTGGAAGAATCGCGATGGCGCTTTTTCCAGCGAACTGGGATGGCAACCCTACATCGGTCGAGTGTTCCCCGGCGCCATCATGGCCATGGACGGAGATGAACACCGCTACCAGCGACGCATCATGCAGGTGGCGTTTCGAAAATCCGCGCTGCGCACCTATCTTGAGCAGATGGGGCCTGCCATCGACCTCGGAATCGGCGCCTGGATGCCGTCGAATGAGAACGTCGCCTCGCGGCAGATCTTCCCCCTGCTCAAGCAACTGACCTTGGACCTGGCCGCGTCGGTGTTCATGGGCGTGGAATTAGGCCAGCGCGCCAAGGAGCTGAACCGCGCCTTCGTTGCCACCGTGGCAGCGTCGGTCACCGTCATTCGCATGGCCATTCCCGGTACCAAGCTGTGGCGCGGAATACGCGGCCGCGAGGTACTGGTGAAACGCTTCCGCGAAATCCTGCCCGCCAAGCGGGCCACGCATACCAGCGATTTCTTCAGCGAGTTCTGCCACGCGCAGAGCGAGGATGGCGAACGTTTCACCGATGAAGAAATCATCGATCACATGATTTTTCTGATGATGGCGGCGCATGACACCACCACCAGCACGCTGACGACCATGATGTATCAGCTGGCGCGCCATCCGGAATGGCAGGAGCGGTTGCGCGCCAAGGCGCTCGCTTTGGGCAAGGCACGACTCGATCATGATGATCTGGATCAACTGGAAGAGCTCTCATGGGTGATGCGCGAATCGCTGCGGCTGATTCCGCCGCTGACCTCGATGCCCCGAATGTGTGTCCGCGACACGGTGTTCCAGGGATTCAAGATTCCCGCAGGTTCGCTGGTGGGCGTCTACCCCATGCACGTGCACTACATGCCGTCATTGTGGACTGAACCTGAACGATTCGATCCCGAACGCTTCAGTCCGGCGCGGGCGGAGGACAAGCGGCATGCCTACGCATGGGCCCCCTTCGGCGGGGGCGCGCATATGTGCATCGGCCAGCATTTTGCAACATTGCAGGTCAAGTCCATCATGCACCAGTTGTTGCTGCGTTACCGCTGGAGCACGCCGCCGGGCTACACCATGCCGTACCAGCTGGTGCCGATTGCCAAACCGCGCGACGGCCTTAAGGTGACTCTGGAGCGGCTGGTCTAGTTATCAGGCCGCCCGCTTCGCCCAGTCGGCGGCGTCGATTTTGAAGAGCACGTTCAGGTGCTGGGCCTCCCCGGTATAGCTCACCATCTCCTGGCCGATGTACATCCCGCCCAACTTCTCCATGGCTTTGCGGGAGCGCCAATTGTTGACGCCCACCTTGAATATCACGCGATCGACGAAGCGAAACGCGTGATCCAGCATCAAGGTCTTCAATGAGCGGTTGTGCGGGCCGCCCCATCGGCTGCGCGCGATGAAGGTGTAGCCGATTTCGACCTTGCGCTCCCTCTCGTTGAGATCGTGATACCGCGAACTGCCGATGATCTCGCCGCTGACGCCATCGATGACTCGAAACGCGCCGCCCGACTCCATGGCCGTCTTGAAAAAGGCTTCGAAGACCGGCCGCTGATAGCGTTCCTTTTGGGGATGCTGTTCCCAGATCAAGGGGTCTGCCGCGATCCGATACAGCAGCTCGAAGTCGCCGGGCCGCAGAGGCTCTATCTTGATCACGTCGTTCTCGAGAGTGGGTTGCAGTTCAAAGCTCATCGGGTGTCCTTAGAATGCATAGCTCGCACCGACGCTGATTGTATAGCGAGGAAATAGCTGATTGCCGACCAGATCGCTGTATATCGGCAGCTGCGCGAAGCCATAAGCGTACAGCTTGCCGTGAATTTGAGCGGTCAGACCCGGACTCACGTAAGCCACGTAGCCGGCCGTGTCGGTGATATCGGCCAAGGCGCCCTGGTCCACCCCCTTGTGCAACAAGTTCACCTGCAGCTGGGGGATCAGCTTTGGATTGGTTGCGTAACGAACGCCAAAGCTCACCGTGGTGCTGTTGCCCGGACGAAAATCGTTTCCGGGTTGGTCCTGTTTGCTGCTGACGGCGCTTTGGAATTGCGCGGTGGCAAAGAATTCAAAAGCTTCGTTCAGCGCCTGGTGAAAATAGGCACCGATGATCACATCGGTGCTACCCGTGCCCGGTTGCAGGCTGGCATCCAACGGCTGGCCGGCAAGCGGACCGCTGTCGAATTTGACCGCGGTGCCGTAACGGCCCGTGGCCAACTTCAACCCGAACTGAATCCCGAGATTATGGTCAGGCAATAGGCCTTGGTAGGCGCCCAACAACCGGATGTCTCCCAGGCCGGTGCTTTGCGCATAACTCAAGGGCGGCAGCGGCTCGGTGGAATCGTATATCCCGTAGGTCGAGTGCGTGCGATACACATAGGGCACACGCAGGTCGATGCTCCAGTCGGCGCTAAAGTTGTAGTCCACTCCCACGGTGGCGTACTGGTTCAGGGTATTGTTCTCGAGCTCATCACCGTCGGGCACGCCGGATATCGCGTGTGTGCCGCTGCGTAGCTCGTCTTGATTTATGTAGTCGTACTCAAAGCTCAGTCGCCACCCGGGTTCGACGGAAAACCCCAAGGCGGCATCGGCATTCAACGTACAGCCGCAGGTGGCGCAGGCCTGCGAATTCAAGGGCAGGCCTAACAGGCAGGCGGCCGCCAAACCCAAGCGCTTCATCAAAGAAAACATGGAAGGATCTCCTTCGCTCGCAAGAACGGACGCACGGGCTCGAAAGAGCCCGCGCGCTACATGTTCATTTCATGCGAGTGAAGGCGGTCCGCGAGGTTGATGGACGTGCTGCGGGCGAAGCGTGATGCGTGCGCTATCGAACCAAACCATCGGGCCGGATGGCGCAGATCCTGCGAGGGCGAAGTCGAGGTGATGGGAAATCGGCCCGGATGCCGGGGCGCTGCCGAAGGGACAGTTCTCGAAATCCGCATGCGTTCCCGTGTGATGATGCAGATGATGAGCCGGCATTGCGTGCGCAACGCTCGGACACAACTCCAACAAGAATGGCGTGCCGCCGGCCGGCATGAACCCCGGTGGAACATAGGCGCGAAGCAACAGCAGGGCCAGCAGCAGGATGCCGGCCCGCGGGCTTTGTCTCGAATGTCGCGACCTGTGCAAGCGGATTTCCGTCCTTAAGCGACCGCCGAGATCCTCGTTGCGGGTTTGAATCTCCTGAAGGCCGCGATACCCAACCCAATGAAGAGAATGAGCAGTGCCGCCTGCGCCACGCCGAATGGCGGCTCCTTTTGCGTGGGAGCCAGCGCCTGGAAGAACGGGACTTTCTGGAAGGTCTGGACCACCAGCACGAAGCAATTGAAGTACAGCGCGATGATGGAGCAGACCACGTAGGTGCCGCGCCAAGCTCCCGCGAGCCGGTAGGTATACAAACCGATGATGGCCAGCGCCAGTACGATCAGTGAGATGAGCCCGATGATCTTTGCGGGGTCGAAGGATCCGATGACGCGTGGTGCGTCCGCGGGGGTCGGAAACAGAAAGCCCGTGAGGCTGGTCAGCACCGTGGTGATGAGGAACAACGCCGTCATGCCGGGCATGGGCCTGAGGTTCAACATCCCCCAGAGGACGACGATGCCGCTGATGATGGCGATGAGGCTGATGATCACATGAAGCTGTGTAAAGGAGGCGGTCGAAAGCCCAAGGATCATGCGAATTCTCCTTATTTTTTGACAGCGGATGAGGAAGCGGGACAAGGGTACCCCCGCGGGCTGCCTTTACCCAAGCATTTTTATCCGAATCGCGATTTCAGCGCAGGTAGGGAAATTCGCGCGTGGAGCGGGGTTTGGCGATGTAAAACCCCTGGGCAAAGCCTATCCCCAACCGTGCGAGCTCGGCCAGCACCTCCGGGGACTCCACCCGCTCGGCTATGGTCGCTATGCCCATGGCCTTGCCGATCTGGCTGATGGCCGCCACCATGCTGCGATCCACCGGATCGCGGGTGACATTTTCCACGAATTGGCCGTCGATCTTCAGATAGTCGACCGGCAAATTCTTCAAGTACATGAACGAGGACAGGCCGCTGCCGAAATCGTCCAGCGCAAAGTGGCAGCCGCGGGACTTCAACTCGCGCATGAAGTACACCACATTCCCGAGGTTCTCGATCGCCGCGGTCTCGGTGATCTCGAAGCACATCGCGCCCGCGGCCAAATCATTGGCGGTCAGTTCCGCGATGAGGTACTCGAGAAAGCGCTCATCATTGAGCGAGGTGCCCGACAGGTTCACGGCGATGGTGAAGGGCTTGACGCCCGATGCGACGCGATGCACCACGCGGTCCAGAGCCTGGCGCACCACCCAGCGATCGATCGACGGCATGATGTTGTAGCGTTCGGCCGCCGGAATGAACTCAGCCGGAGTGACGATCGTGCCGCTTTCGTCCCGCAAGCGCAGCAACAACTCGAAGTGCTCGCGATCATGCGGGCTCGCGCCGATGGGAACGATGGGCTGAAAGAACAATTCGAAGCGGCTCAGATCGCGGGCGCGGGTCAGCCTCGAGATCCAATGCATTTCCCGATGGCGCTCCGGCATATCGTCCGGCTTGTACAGCTGCAGGCGGTTGCGGCCCGAGTCCTTCGCCGAATAGCAGGCCACATCGGCCGCGCTCATGACGTTGGCCACCGTGGGTATTTCCTTGGTGATTTCCACGATGCCGATGCTCACGCCCACCGTCAGCACACCATCCTGCCAGCTGAAACGATAGTCGCGAATCGCCTGGCGCAACGTTTCGGCGATGCGCATGGCTTGATCCAGCGAGCAATCCTGCAACAGGATGCCGAATTCGTCGCCGCCCAAGCGCGCCAGCGTGTCGCCGCCGCGCACCCGCGACTGCAGCACGCCCGTGATCTGCTTGAGGAGCAGATCTCCCGCCGGGTGTCCGCAAGTGTCGTTGACCAGCTTGAACTGATCCAGGTCCAGATACAGAAGCACGTGGCGAGACTGGACATCCGCGCGCGCCTCTTCCACCGCCAACCCCAAGCGATTCTCGAATTCGCGGCGATTGATGAGGCCGGTCAGTGCGTCGTGACTGGCTTGGTAGTGCAAGGCGCGATGCAGCCGCCGCTCCTTGCTGACATCGTGAAACACCATCACCGCGCCGATCAGGTTGCCGGCGCGATCGCGAATAGGCGCAGCGGAGTCCTGGATGGCGATTTCCTGACCGCGCCGATTGATGAGCACCGTGTGCTCCGCCAATCCTAAGACCCGGCCCTCGCGCAAGCAGCGCGCCACCGGACTCTCGCTGCCTTCCCGCGTCGTCTCATCCACCACCGTCAAGACATTGCCGATGAGCTGCCCCTGCGCTTCGCGGTTCTCCCATCCGGTCAAGCTCTCGGCCACGGGATTCATGTAGTCGATACGACCTTCCGAGTCGGTGGTGATCACCGCATCGCCGATCGACTGCAATGTGACCTGCGCGCGCTCCTTGGCCTGGAACACTGCGGTCTCGGCTTTCTTGCGCTCCGTGATGTCGGTGAGCGTGCCCTCGAACCCGGTGACGCGCCCCAGCGAATCGCGCACCACGCGGCTGTTGTCGACCACCACCAGCATGGAGCCGTCCTTGCGGCGCATGACGTATTCCTCGTTGCGCAGCTCGCCTTCGAGCTCCGCGCGGCGCGCGAAGGTGTCGCGATCGCTGGGATACCAATACAGCGCGCCCGCGGGCACTTGATAGAGTTCCTCGGCCGAGGAATAGCCCAGGAGGTTCACGAAGGCCGGATTGGCGACCAGTATTCTGCCGTCGAGCGTCGTCTGATAGACGCCCTCCATG
This sequence comes from Steroidobacteraceae bacterium, assembly GCA_036494725.1. Taxonomy (GTDB): domain Bacteria; phylum Pseudomonadota; class Gammaproteobacteria; order Steroidobacterales; family Steroidobacteraceae; genus Bog-1198. Next base: position 7,261 of record DASXNX010000172.1, on the reverse strand, counting down.
ACATTCTCGAACAGCCCGCGGAACTTCGACTCGCTGTTGCGCAACGCGTCTTCGGCGGCGCGCCGCTCAATGGCAATGCCGGCGATTTGCGCCATGCGCAGCATGAGCTCGTGATCACGCGACAAGGGAATGCCGGATTGGCGGCGATAGACCGCGAAAGTGCCGACGATCTGGCCCTCCGAGGAGACGATGGGCGCAGACCAGGCTGCGCGCAGGCCGGCGTGGCGCGCCGCCTCGCGGCGAAATTCCCAGAGCGCGTCGGTTTCGACGTCGGCGACAATCACCAGACGGCTCAAGTACACGGCCGCCGCGCAAGAACCATAACGGATGCCGATCGGTGCATGGTCCATCGCCCACAGAAACTCGCGCGGCATATTGGGCGCGACGCCGAAGTCCAAAGCCTGCTTTTCCCTGTCCAGCAAACTGATGGCGCAGCAGCTTTCCGGCATGGCGTGCTCGATCACCTCGCAGATGGCCTCCAGCGCGGCGGTCAGCGGCGCATTGGCGGCAATCTTCTCGAACACCCGTCGCTCGCCGATCGCGATCACTTCCGCGCGCTTGCGCTCGGTGATGTCGATGATGCTGGCGCGCAGCAGCCGTCGATTGGAGCTCGGCAGGCGCACAAACCTGACCTCGCAGGGGAAATTCTGACCGGCGGAGTCGCAGTGCAGCCATTCGAACACGGGCACCGCGCCGGCCAGGGCGCTCTCGACGTAGCCGCGGGCGACGCCGAAGGACGGGGTACCGTCGGCTTGCTGCGCGGGACTGATTTTATCGGGACCGCAGGCCAGCAGGGTGGCACGGTTCATCTTGAAAAAACGGCAGGCATTGTCGTTGACGTCGACGAACCTGGCGGCATCGACGTCGAACACCAGGATGGCCTCGGGAGCGTGCTCCACCAACGTTCGGTAGCGCCCCTCGCTCTCGCGCACCGAGACCTCGGCAAGGTGACGCTCGGTGATGTCGCGGATGCAAACGATATAGCCGTCGCGCCAATTGAGCTTGGCCTTGCTGACGCCAATTTCGACCGCCACCCGGCTGCCTCCATTGGCCAGCCCCCAGGTCTGAGTCGCAGCCAGGTCGACGTGGGTGTCGTCGATCTGGGTGGCCAGGCGCGCCAGGTACTCGCAAGGATCGTTCGGATCGACGTCCGCGAGCAAGAAGCCGATCGAGCGGCCCAGCACCTCGCTTGCCGGGTAGCCGAAGATGCGCTCGCCGGTGTGATTGAAGGTTTCGATGCTGCCGCTGTCATCGACGGTGAGGATGGCATCCTTGACGTTGTCCAGGATGGCCTGAAGATGCGAGGCGGTCTGCTCGCGGATCTCGCGCGTCAGGGCGTGCGCTTCGTCGGACATCAGCTGCATGGATCGCACGACGCCGCGCCGCTCGGTATCGAGCCGATCGTAGTAAGCGCTCACGGTCTTGAGGAGCCGGGCTAAATCAATCTGGCCGCCGTGCCCGGTCGACTCGGCGATCTGGCGCTCCAGCAGATTATTGAGAGCGTCTGCTGCGGGCGCAGGCTCGCTGCGCATTGCAGCCGCGATATCGCGTGACAAAGCTTCTGATCTCCCGCTAGAACCGACACCCGGTACCGGAATACCAACGATGTTAGGGAGATCCCCGACTCGCGGTGTGACGCGCGTCTCGAATTGGCCAATATTTCGTTAAATGCCCTGATCCGCAGTTTCGCGCTCGGAGCGCTTGCGGTCGGTTTCCTTCAGATTGCGCTTGCGCAGGCGCACCGAGTTCGGGGTGACCTCGATGAGTTCGTCGTCATCGATGAATTCCATCGCCTGCTCGAGCGTAAAGCGGATCGGCGGCGTGAGGACGACATTCTCATCCTTGCCGGCCGCGCGCATGTTGGTCAGCTTCTTGCCCTTCAAGGGGTTGACCACCAAATCATTGTCGCGATTATTCAGGCCGATGATCATGCCCTCGTAGACCTCCTCGCCCGGGCCGATGCATAGGCGCCCGCGCTCCTGCAGGCTGAACAAGGAATACGCCAGCGCCGTGCCCTGACCGTTGGCGATGAGAACGCCGTTGGGGCGCTGACCCAATTCGCGCGGAACCTGGGGACCGTAGTGATCAAAGACGTGGTGCAGCAATCCGGTGCCGCGGGTCATGGTGCGAAACTCGGTCTGAAATCCGATCAAACCGCGCGAGGGAACCATATAGTCCAAGCGAATCCGGCCGCGGCCGTCGGCCTGCATATCCTTGAGCTCGGCACCGCGGCTGCCGAGAGCCGACATGATGTCGCCCTGGGCGTCGGCATCCGCATCGACCGTCACCTGCTCATAAGGCTCATGCGGCCGGCCGTCGATCTGTTTGATCACGACCCGCGGCCGCGAGACCGCCATTTCATAACCTTCGCGGCGCATGTTCTCCAGCAGAACGCCCAGGTGCAATTCGCCGCGACCGAACACCACGAATTTGTCCGGATCGGCGGTGGGCTCAACGCGCAGCGCAACGTTGTGGATGGCCTCGCGCTCCAGACGCTCGCGAATCTGGCGGCTGGTGACGAATTTGCCTTCGCGCCCCAGGAAGGGCGAGGTATTGACCTCGAAGGTCATGCTGATGGTCGGCTCGTCGACGGTCAGGCTGGGCAACGGCTCGACGGTCGCCGGATCGCACAAGGTATCCGACACCTTGGGCTCGGCGATGCCCGCGAAAGCCACGATATCGCCCGCGCCGGCCGATTCCACCTCCACTCGCGTCAGGCCGTGGAACCCTAAGATCTGTGTGATTTTCTCGCTGCGCTGCTTGCCCTCACGCGATACCACGGTCACCGTCATGCCGCGCTTGAGCGTGCCGCGCTTGATGCGCCCGATGCCGATGGCTCCCACGTAGCTCGAATAGTCGAGCAGCGTGACCTGCAGCTGCAGGGGGCCGTCCACATCCACATCCGGCGGCGGGCAATGCTCCACGATGGTCTTGAACAGCGGCTGCATATCGCCTTCGCGCACCGTGGAATCGAGCCCGGCGAAACCGCGCAGCGCCGAGGCGTACACCACCGGAAAATCCAGCTGCTCGTCGGTGGCGCCCAGGCGATCGAACAAATCAAAGGTTTGATCCAGCACCCAGCCCGGGCGGGCCTCGTCGCGATCGATCTTGTTGATGACGACGATGGGACGCAGACCGTGCTTGAAGGCCTTCTGCGTCACGAAACGGGTCTGCGGCATCGGACCGTCGACCGCATCGACCAGCAGCAGCACGCAGTCGACCATGGCCAGCACGCGCTCGACCTCGCCGCCGAAGTCGGCGTGACCGGGCGTGTCGACGATATTGATTCGATAATCGCCCCAGGTGATCGCGGTGTTCTTGGCGAGAATCGTGATTCCGCGCTCGCGTTCCAGATCATTCGAATCCATCACGCGCTCTTGCACTTCCTTGCGCGAATCGAGCGTTCCGGACTGGCGCAACAACTGATCGACCAGCGTGGTCTTGCCGTGATCGACGTGCGCGATGATCGCGATGTTGCGAAGCTTTTGAGTCACAGTGGGGTCCTAGGAAACCCACCATTATAGAGCTTTGTGGGCGATAGCGCCTAGAATTTCACTTTTCGGCGATGATCGGGATGGAAAAAGCTTTCACGTCGGTGATTTCATCGTGCTTCAGCGATACCGACACCGCGACCAGCAACACGCCCTCGGCCGTGGGCGTGACATTGACGGATTGGCGATAGACCTGGCCGGCCTCGGCGGTGGCGATATCGAACGTGCTTGCGCCCGCGGCGACGGTCACATCGTCGCCGCCGCTGACTTGAACGGTGGCCGGGCTGGCATCCACCTGAGGGATAAGGGCGAGGCTGATCTCCAGCGATTGGCCCACTTTTGGCCGCTGCGCCAGATCGAACTTCAGCTGGACCGGCGCCTGCGATTTGCCCTGAACCGCGGCTTCCACCATGCCCGCCGTCTGTTCCGCGACGCTGGGACCCCGCCTCTGCATCACCGGCATCTTGGGTATCGCCGGCGCGACCGCAGGCGCGGTCCCCGAGTCCTTGTGGCAGGCACTCAAGGCAATGGCGGCAGCACAAAGCGCCACACAGAGTGCCGCACAGAGTGCCGCAGCCCCTGCGTTCGTTTTCCCCCAGTTTCGGCCGGTCATGTACGTATCATTTCACAGCTCGAGCGGCGGCTCCAGCACCGCCGTCAGCTGATCCTCGAGGCTGCGGTAGTGCTGCTCCCAGTAGCGCGGCTCGGCAAACCAAGGGAAAGCCTGCGGAAAAGCCGGATCGTGCCAGCGCCGCGCCAGCCAAGCGGAGTAGTGGATCATGCGCAGCGCGCGCAAGGGCTCGATCAGCGCGATTTCGCTCCGATCGAAAGGCTGGAATTGCTCGTAGCCTTCGAGCAAATCACGCAGCTCGGTGCGCATTTCCTGCGGGCCGCCGGAGAGCAGCATCCACAGATCCTGTATCGCCGGTCCCGTGAGGCAGTCGTCAAGATCGACGAAATGCGGTCCCGCATCGGTCCACAAAATGTTGCCGCGGTGACAATCGCCCAAGATTCGCCCCGTGGCGGCGCCGTTCCAGTTCACGCAGCGCGTTTCCACTGCATCCAGCAAGCGGTCGGTAACATCCTCGTACTTGATGGCCAGATAGTCCGGCATCCAATCGCCGTCGAGCACGAAGTCCCGCGCCCTCTGCCCTAGATCCTCGAAGCTCAGGCGCCCTCGCTCACTGAAACGCGCCGCGCGGCCCACCGCGTGGATCCTTCCCAAGAAGCGCCCCACCCATTCACGCTCGTCATGCGTCCCCAGTTCCGGCCAGCGTCCGCCACGGCGCGGAAAGACTGCGTAGCGGAAACCACGATGGGAATGCAGCGACTGGCCTTGGGGCGCGAGCGGCGCGACCACCGGAATTTCCTGAGCGGCGAGCTCGGCGGCGAATGCGTGTTCCTCGCGAATCGCGGCGTCGCTCCAACGCCCCGGTCGATAGAATTTGGCGACCAGCGGCTGCTCATCTTCGATGCCAATTTGATACACCCGATTTTCATAACTGTTGAGCGCCAGCACTCTGCCGTCGAATCTAAACCCTAAGGCCTCGATGGCATCGAGCACGGTCTCGGGAGAGAGTTCGGAGTACGGCGCGTCGGGGCTCATGCGCCAATTCTACAGATACGAACCCGTCACTCCTTTTTGGCTGCAAAGCCTTGCTAGAATGCCTGGATGCGCTTGCCCAGACCCAGGTCTTTGAGCGGGTTGATGCTGATCGGATTCACGATCGTGGCGGCGCCGCTGCTGTTTGCCATCGTGAATGCCGCCGTGCAGATGAATCGCTTGTCGGTGCGCAGCCAGCAACTGGTGGTTCACGGCATGCAGGGCACCCGCAACAATCAGCGCATGTTCGAGGAAATCGGCGCGCTGGAGCGTCAAGCGCGCTTATATCAAATCATCGGCAACGCGGATTTGCTCGACGTGTACGCGCGCCATCATGCGCGCCTGAAAACCGCCATTCATGAGCTGCTCACGCTGCCCTTGGACGAAGCCTCGCAGCAAGGCGCGCGCAATGTGGAAACGCAGGCCGATCAGCTGCTGCAGGACATCAAGCGCGCAGCGCCGAACTCGCCGCACATGGCCGAATTGATCAGCACGTTTCCGCAGCTCTCCGAAGCGGCCTCGCATGTGTCCGATCGGATCAGCCTGCAGATCGACCGCGAAACCGAGAGCCTGGAAAAGGCGACGGAACATGCGCAGCAGAATCTGCTGTGGCAAACGCTCCTGCTCGTGCCCATGACGCTGGCGGTGGTGGGCGTCTTCACCTATCTGTTCGGCCGACCGATCCGCGCGATCGATCGCGCCATCAGCGAGTTGGGCCGCGGCACATTCTCCAGGCCCATCGCCATTCGCGGCCCGGCGGACTTGGAACGCCTGGCGGCGCAGCTCGAGTGGCTGCGCGGGCGACTGCTGGATTTGGCTCAGGAAAAGAACCGGTTTTTGCGACATATGTCGCATGAATTGAAGACGCCGCTGGCAAATATCCGTGAAGGAACCGAACTGCTGATGGACGGCGCGGTCGGCGAGCTGCAAAGCAGCCAGCGCGAAGTCACGGCCATCTTGCGCGAGAATGGAATGAAGCTGCAGCGGCTGATCGAAAATCTCCTGTCCTTCAGCGCCTGGCAAGCCAAGAGCGTTGCCATGGAAGTCTCCGAGTTCAAAGTGCGGCCCTTGATCAAGGGCGTGCTGGAAAATCAGCAGCTGACCTTGGTCGGACAGCGCGTGCGGCTCGATGTGCAGGTGGAGGACTTGACGGTCTTGGCGGATCGCAGCAAGGTGCGCCTGATCCTCGATAATCTGCTCTCCAACGCCATCAAATTCACGCCGCGCGGCGGGACCATTTCGCTTCACGCCCGCAGCGAACGCGACCAGTTGCTGCTCGATGTCATCGACTCGGGACCCGGTATCCCCGCGGATGAGCGCAACCGGATATTCGAAGCCTTCTATCAGGGAAAGACGCCGCAAGGGGGGCATGTCAAAGGAACGGGCATCGGCTTGTCGGTGGTGACCGAATTCGTCAACGCGCACGGCGGTAGCATCGAGATTCTCGAGTCCAAAGCCGGCGCGCATTTTCGTGTGCGGTTGCCCATGCGCCAGAGTGCAGGCGGACGCGCAAAAGCTCATGCCGCGTAAGTTTTTGCGCATTGCAGCATGCGCATGGGGGCTGGCTGGCTTCGCCGGCTGCGGCGCGATGGGCGGCTTTGGCGGTTCCAAGGCCCCAGCCCCGGTCATCCAGGAAGGGCCTGCCCAGGATTCGACCGCGGTTGCCGCGCTCCTCGAGATGATGAGCAACCTGCCGCAGGGAGACCCTGCCCGGCAGGCAGAACTGTTCCAGGCCGCCAAGGATGCGGCGGAATTGACCCCGACCACCAGCAACCGGCTCAGATACGCTTTGGCCCTGGCGACCCCGGGGTTCGGCGGCAGCAATCCCGTCGCGGCGCAGCGACAGTTGTCGGAATTGCTGGCCAGGCCCGAGACTCTCTTGCCTGCAGAGCGCTATTTGGCCATGGTGCAGCTCAAAGAAGTCGAGCAGAGATTGATTTTGGCTGCCGAGAACGCGCGCATGCAGAACGAAGTACCGCATGATTCGTCCGACAAGGTGCAGGCGATAAATCGCCGCCTGGCCGCTGAATTGGACGAAAATGCGAAGTTGCGCAAGGCCTTAGACGAGGCTCGGGCTAAACTCGAGGCGGTCACGCACATCGAACAACGATCCGTCAGCAAGCCCTAATCGGATACCGGAGAGATTTGCAGTGAATGCCTATTCGAA
>DASXNX010000171.1:0-16219 GCA_036494725.1 Steroidobacteraceae bacterium | reverse complement strand
GGGTCGGATTCAAGACCCGCGCGAACCGATCGCGTGGCTATTCTCTTCGGGGGTACCTTGCTGCTCATGACGTCTGCTCCGCTAACGCGTGTTTGATGATGGGAATCAGTGCCGCGCCCTCCTTCAGGAAGGCGTCATGGCCGAATATGGAATTGATCTCGATGAGTTGACGCGGACCGTTCAAGCGCGCCGACAGCGCCTGCATGTCGTCGAAAGGCACCAGTTGATCCTCGCGCACGGCGATCAGCGTCGCCGGCGTACGCACTTGCGTCGCATCCATCGCGTGCAGATCGATCGATTCGCTCAGGGTGAGAAAGGATTCGGCACGATATTTCTGCACATAGTCGTCGCCGCGCGCGAATAGGTAGTCCTCGATCGGGAAGCGAAACCGATCGGCGGTACGCGTCGGCGCGGCGCCGAATCTGAGCGCAAACTCGATTGAACTTCGATACGTGGCCATCGCCAATGCGCGTGCCAGTTTGAGCCCGGCCGCCCCGTCGCCGCGCGCGATCGCCTCGCGCACGATTTGCCGCTGCACGCTGCGCCATGCGGTCGACAGCACCTGGGACTTGTCAGCGGCACTCAGCACGACGATGTGCCCCACGAGATCGGGATACCGCTCGGCGAAACACAGCCCGACCATGCCGCCATACGAGGCGCCGACAATGGCATGCAGAGACTTCAGCTTAAGATGTTGCACGATCAGGGAAAGAGCATTCGCCTGATCGTAGGAACTGATGGGCGGGAATCGCCCGCCGACGCTTGGTGTGGTGCTGTGACCGCGCCCACCGAGATAGTCGATTCCCAGGACGCAGTACTGGCGTGTGTCGACGCCGAGCCCCGGGCCGACCATTTCGGGCCACCATCCTTCGCCGGGTTTTCCGACGACGATGCGGTGCGCCGAAATGCCGCCCAGCACCGCCACCACCGGCCCCTGCCGGTTGCCGGCGAGCCGGAAGGTCATCTGCGGCGCAGGCAGGAAATCCCCATAGTGCAAACTAAAGGGCTGCAGACTCAAGGTCTCATCGCTGTGAGGTAAAGATTCTTCGGCCACGCTCGCTGTACGCTCCCTTCAAGGCTACATAACCCCTGGAGCATGAGCTCGCGGCCGATTGAAGATGCGGGTACCCGCGCAATTGGCCCGCCCATCTACCGGATTCGCCGAAGCGTCCGCAGGAGTTGGCACCGTTCCCGTCAAGTGAACCTTTAGGGGTGGTTGCCCCGGCTTCGAAGGGCCTTTCCCTCAGCCGGTCTAGATGAGCATTGGAATTTTAAGCAGCGGCCCGAACCGCGTCAAGGCATTTCACCGCCTGCGGTTGCTTCCGCTTTACTAATGTATTAATGTACTAATGCATTGTTACAACGATCGCGGAGCGGTTAACAAAAGATGGCGACCCCCTCATGAAAACCAACCGGCCGGTCACGGTGCGGCAGGAGCAACAGCACGAACGCGCGCTGTGCACGGCCATTCTCGCGCTGCGCTCGCTGGATGAATGCCGCAGCTTTTTCCGCGATCTGTGTACCCCCGCAGAACTGCAGGCGATGGCCGATCGCTGGGCCGTGGTCGAGTTGCTCGAGCGTGGACTTCCCTACCGGGAGATTCACAGACAGACCGGCGTCAGCGTGACCACAATCGGCCGCGTCGCGCGCTACTTGATGTCGGGTAACGGCGGCTATCGCGCGGTGACGGACCGGCTGAAGCTCAATGCGTAGCACCGACCCTGCGGATTCCGTGCGCCTCAAGATCGCCGTGCAGAAGAACGGGCGCCTTACCGACAGCTCGCTCGATCTGCTGTCGCGATGCGGCCTCAAGTACACCCGCGGCAAGGATCAATTGATGTGCTACGGCGAGAATATGCCGCTCGATGTGCTGTTCGTGCGCGATGACGACATCCCCGATCTGGTGCAAGAGGACGTCTGCGACCTTGGGTTGGTCGGGTTGAACGTCATCGAGGAAAAGCGTCTTGCGTTTCAGGCGCGCTCCGTCGGACCGCTGTTCGATACGGTGCAACTGCTGGATTTCGGCCGCTGCAAGCTCTGTATCGCCGTACCCGACGGATTCGACTACCAGGGCGCGCGCTCGCTGCAAGGCAAGCGCATCGCCACCACCTACCCGCACATTCTGGCGCGCTTTCTTGCCGACAGCGGCATCACCGCGGAAGTCGTGGTCCTTTCCGGATCGGTTGAAATCGCTCCGCGCCTGGGGCGCGCCGATTTGATCTGCGATTTGGTCTCCACCGGATCCACGCTCGCGGCCAATCATTTGCGTCTCGCGCATACGGTGCTCGAAAGCCAGGCGGCGCTGATCCGCACGCCGATGCCGATTGCGGCGGAAAAACAGGAATGGACGCGGCGCTTGTTGATGCGCATCGACGGCGTTGAACAGGTCAAGGGCAGCAAGTACATCATGCTGCACGCGCCCCGCTCCGCTCTCCCTGCCATCGCGAAACTGCTCCCCGGCAGCGAGGCACCGACCGTCATACCGCTGGAAGGATTGGGAGATCGCGTGGCGGTACACGCGGTATGCCGCGAAAACGTATTCTGGGAAACGCTCGAAGAGCTGAAAGGCGCCGGTGCAACGTCCGTGCTGGTTCTGCCGGTCGAGAAAATGCTGGCTTAGCGATCCATCATGCAAATAATGGAATGGAAGTCCCTGTCCGAGGCGCGCCGCCGCGAAGCGCTGCAGCGGCCCGCGCAGCGCGATTCGGCGCGCATCACGGCGAGTGCACGCGATATCATCGAACGCGTGCGCGCCGGCGGCGACACGGCGCTGTTGTCGCTGACCGAGAAATTCGACGGTGTCCGTCCCGACGCGCTGAAAGTCACGCAAGCGGAGTTCGACGCGGCCGAGCGTGCGCTGCGGCCCGAACAGCATGCGGCGATCGAGAGCGCGATTGCGACCGTGCGCCGCTTCCACGCCGCGCAAATGCCGGTGCCGCTGCGGGTTGAAACCGCCCCGGGGGTGGTGTGTGAACGGTTCAGCGTGCCGGTACGCGCCGTCGGGCTTTATGTCCCCTCGGGATCCGCGCCGCTGCCCTCTACCGCCATCATGCTCGCCGTGCCCGCTGCCATCGCGGGCTGCCCGATAAGGGTGATGTGCACGGCGCCGTCGCGCACCGGCGCCGCCAATTCGGCGGTGTTGGTTGCGGCCCGCAAGGCTGGCGTCGAGGACGTATTCAAGGTCGGAGGCGCCCAAGCGATCGCCGCCATGGCCTACGGCACGGCGACCATTCCGAAATGCGACAAGGTATTCGGGCCGGGCAATGCCTGGGTCACGGCGGCAAAGATGCTGGTGGCACAGGACAGCGATGGGGCTGCCGCGGACCTGCCCGCCGGCGTCACCGAGGTCCTGGTGATCGCCGACGACAGCGCTCGTGCCGATTTCGTGGCGGCGGATCTTTTGGCGCAAGCCGAACACAGTCCCGACGCACAAGCGATTCTGGTCACGCCGAGCGGCGCGCTGGCCGAGGCGGCAGCGCGCGAGGTGGCCCGGCAAAGCGGGCTGTTGTCCCGCAAGCGCATTCTCGAGGAGTCCTTGCGGCAAATGCGCTTCATCGTCGTCGACTCTCTCGACACTGCGTTCGACATATCCAATAGCCATGCGCCGGAACACTTGCTGCTCGAAATTCGCGAGCCGCGAACGTGGCTTGCAAAAGTCAGCGCGGCCGGCGCCGTATTCTTGGGCTCTTGGTCGCCGGAAACGATGGGCGACTATTGCAGCGGACCCAATCACACGCTGCCGACCTACGGCTATGCTCGATCGCATAGCGGCCTGTCGCTCGAGGACTTTCAGAAGCGCATCAGCGTACAGGAGCTGACGCCTTCGGGACTCAAGGGTCTCGGGCCCACGGCGCAGGTTCTTGCGAACTTGGAAGGATTGGATGCGCATGCCGCGGCCGTGACCGTAAGATTGGGGGCGCTCGAGTGAGCGCGGTGGTTTCGCTGGCGCGCCCGGAGATCGTCGCGCTGAAAGCCTACGCGCATGCGGCATGGCTGCCATCGCATACGCGCCTGCACGCGAACGAAGTGCCATGGAGACCCGCGGACGACTCGAGCGGCGCCGGCCTCAACCGCTATCCTGAACCTCAACCGCAAGCGCTCGTCGAACGATTGGCGGAGCTCTACGGCGTGCATGCCGCTCAGCTGCTCGCGACGCGTGGCGCCGACGAGGCCATCGACCTGCTGTCCCGGATCTACTTGCGCGCCGGCGTTGATGGGATCTTGCAATGCGGTCCCACCTTCGGAATGTATCAAGCCGCGGCACGGATTCAGGGCGCCGAGGTGATCGAGATTCCACTGGATCGCGGCACGGAGTGGTCGCTCGATCCGGAAAGGCTGCTTTCCGCCTGGCGACCGCACATCAAATTGGTGTATCTGTGCTCGCCGAACAATCCCACCGGCAATCTGTTGCGGACCGCCGCGCTCGAGCGTATCTGTACAGCCCTCGACGGGAAGGCCATCGTGGTGATCGACGAAGCCTATGTCGAGTGGTCGCGCACGGCGAGCCTGACTCGCTGGTTGGAACGCTTCCCGACGCTCGCCATTCTGCGCACACTCTCCAAAGCACATGCCCTGGCCGGCGCGCGCCTGGGTGCGCTGCTGGCCGCTCGGGAATTGATCCAATTGGCGCGACGCGTGATTCCGCCCTATGCGCTTTCACAGCCCGCTGTCGAGGCCGCCCTTCACGCCCTGGAGCCCGCTCAGTTGGCGGCCTCGCAGTCGCGCATCGCAAACCTGCTCGAGGAACGAGAATACCTGCGGCAGGGGCTGGAGTCTTCGCCGCTGGTTGAAAAGATCTGGCCGAGCGATGCCAATTTCCTGCTGATAGATTGCCTTGACGCACAGCGATTCATGAGCAACGTTCTCGCCGGCGGCCTGATCGTGCGCGATCTGCGCGCGCATCCGGCCCTACCCCGCTCGTTGCGCGTCTCAGTGGGAGCGCGCGCCGACAACGATAGGCTGCTGCACTGCGTGGGCCGGCGATGAGCGGCCGGCACATGCTATTCCTGGATCGCGGCACGCTCAACGAGGAGCCGGGCGGCGAACCGCGGGGGGGCCAACCGCCGGACGGCGTGCCCGTGATTCGCCTCATGCCGCACGTCGTCGCATCGCTGCTCGAGTTGCAACGCGCCGGTTTCGCCTTTGTCGTCGTCACCAATCAGGACGGTCTCGGCACCGCCGCCCATGCGCGCGAGGCCTTCGAGCCGACTCATCGATGCATTTTGGAATTGTTCCATTCCCAGGGAATCGACTTCGAAGCCGTATTCGTTTGCCGGGAATGGCTCGCTGCCAACCCTATCGACAAACAACGCAGTTTCATGATCAGCGGGCGCGAGACGGATCTGCAATTGGCCGAAGACCTCGGAATCGAAGGACTGCGGATTCGCCGGCATGGCGAGCAATGCGAAAGCTGGCCGGCAATCGCGCGCCATATCCTGGGCTTAGGACGGCGCGGCCAGGTGCACCGCGTGACCAAGGAAACGGATGTTGCGGTCCAGGTCGACTTGTCTTGCGAGGGGCCGATCAACGTCGCCACCGGTTTGGGATTTTTCGATCACATGTTGGAACAAATCGCGAAGCACGGGGGTTTTTCCTTGAATATAAAGTGCCGCGGCGATCTGCACATCGACGAACATCATACGGTCGAGGATTGCGCGCTGGCGCTGGGCGCTGCGCTGCGCGAGGCCTTGGCTGAGAAGCGCGGAATTGGGCGCTACGGTTTCCTGCTCGCCATGGACGAGGCCGAGGCGCAGGTGGCACTCGATCTCAGCGGCAGACCCTTCTTCGTCTGGGACGGAAAGTTCAATCGAGAGCGCGTCGGCGATTTGCCGACCGAATTGGTGCCGCATTTCTTCAGGTCCCTGGCCGAATCGCTGGGCGCTGCCCTGCACATTCAGGTGCGCGGCGAGAACACTCACCACATGATCGAGTCCTGCTTCAAAGGTGTCGGCAGAAGCCTGCGTCAGGCCACACGACTCGAGGGCGTGGAATTGCCGAGCACCAAGGGAAGGCTTTGATATGCCTGAAGTGGTGATCATCGCCAGCGGCGGGGCCAACATCGCGTCGTTGCAATATGCTTTGCAGCGGCTCGGCGCAACGTCCAGTGTCTCAGCGGTCTCCGATCGAATTCGCAACGCCAGTCACGTCATCCTTCCTGGCGTAGGCGCTGCTGCCGATGCGATGTCCCGATTGCGCCGGGACAACCTAGATGCCCTGATTCCATCTTTACAGCAACCGGTTCTCGGCATCTGCCTGGGGATGCAATTGCTGCTCGAGGAATCGGATGAAGGCCGCGCGCGTTGTCTCGGCATCATTCCCGGCCGGGCCACGCGATTCGCGGCGGCGGCGGACCGCCCTGTCCCGCACATGGGCTGGAACACCCTCAACAGCCTGCGTCCAAGCGCGCTGCTGCAAGGGGTGAGCGAAGGCGACTATGCCTATTTTGTGCATAGCTACGCGCTCACCTTGGGCGCCGCGACCATCGCGAGCAGTGATTACGGCAGCCCATTCAGCGCCTGCATCCAGTCGGGAAACTTTTACGGCGCTCAGTTTCATCCGGAGCGCTCGTCTCGAGTCGGCGCGCTACTGCTGCAGAACTTTCTCAACCTGTAGCTATTTCGTCCGATATGGAGCTCATTCCCGCCATCGATTTAAGATCCGGCCGTTGCGTTCGGCTTTTACATGGCGATTTCGAGGCCGAGACCCGTTACTCCTCGGATGCCGGCACCCTGCTTTCCAAATATCATGCCCTGGGCGCGGACTGGCTGCATGTCGTCGATCTCGATGGCGCCCGCGATGGCAGCCTTACCAATCGGCAGCTCATCGTCGAATTGGCCTCGCGGCGCACGATCAAACTGCAAGTCGGGGGCGGTCTGCGCAACACCGCCGCGCTCGCGCAGATGCTGGATGCCGGAGCGGCGCGCGCCGTTGTCGGAAGCGCCGCACTCACGCATTCCGACCAGGTCCAAGCTTGGCTCAAGCACTTCGGTCCGGAGAGGCTAACTCTGGCTTTCGACGTCAGCATCGACGACAACGGCGTGCCCCGAGTCATGACGCACGGCTGGCAACACCAGTCGGAACACACCCTTTGGAGCGCGGTTGGCGCTTACCTTGGGTCGGGCCTCAAGCACGTCCTGTGCACGGATGTCGGCCGCGACGGTGCGCTGACGGGACCGAACATCGCTCTCTACGCGGAAGCCGTGCGCCGTTATCCACAAATCGAGTGGCAGGCGTCGGGCGGCATCCGCCACGCCCGCGATTTGCACGCCCTGGTCGAAACCGGATGCGCGGCCGCCATCAGCGGCAAGGCCTTGCTCGAGGATCTGATCCCTTTCGAGGAGTTGCAGCCATTCTTGCCAAACGCATAATCCCTTGTCTCGACGTGCGCGATGGTCAGGTCGTCAAAGGCGTCCGGTTTCGCGATCATCGAGTGGTCGGCGATATTTTGCAGTTCGCAGCTCGTTATCGCGATGAGGGGGCCGACGAACTGGTGTTCTACGATATCTCCGCAAGTCCGCAGGGGCGCTCCGTCGACCGCAGCTGGGTCTCGCGGGTCGCCCGGATCCTGGATATCCCCTTTTGCGTTGCCGGCGGAATTCGTTCGGTGGCCGAGGCCGAGGAAGTGCTGGCCGCCGGCGCCGAAAAAATATCCGTCAACTCGCCGGCGCTCGAAGATCCCGACTTGATCGACGCTTTGAGCGAGCGCTTTGGCGCCCAATGCGTTGTGGTCGGTATCGACAGCCAAACCGTCGACGGGGGGTACCGCGTCCAGCAATTCACGGGCGACGCGAGTCGGACGCGGGACGCGGCGCGCAGCACGGCCGATTGGGCCGCCGAAGTGCAGCGGCGCGGTGCCGGCGAGATCGTGCTCAATTGCATGGCCAGCGACGGTGTGCGCGGCGGCTACGATATCGCGCAGCTCAAGGCCGTGCGTGCGCTCTGCGGCGTACCCTTGGTAGCCTCGGGCGGCGCCGGTACAGTACGGCATTTCGTGGATGTCTTTGAGTCTGCCAATGTCGATGCTGCATTGGCAGCCAGCGTTTTCCACAGCGCCGAGATTGCGATCCCGGATCTTAAGCGCCAGCTGCGTGCTCAAGGGATCGAGGTTCGGCCATGACACTATCCGGTCTGGATTGGGCAAAAATGGGCGGTCTGATTCCGGCCATCGTGCAAGACGCAGATTCCGGCGCGGTGCTCATGATGGGGTACATGAATCAAGAGGCTCTCGCCGCCACAGAAAGCTGCGGCCGCGTCACCTTCTGGAGTCGCAGCAAGAATCGTCTCTGGACCAAGGGAGAGACCACCGGTCACTTTCTCGAGGTCCGAAGCATCGCCGCGGACTGTGATCGAGACACCTTGTTGATCCTGGCGCATCCCGCCGGACCGGCCTGCCATTTGGGAACTGCGACATGCTGGGGAGAGCACGCGCCGCAGTCCCTGGCACAGCCGCTTACCTTCATCGCGCTGCTCGAACAAATTATTGCGCAACGAATCGCCGAGCGGCCGTCGGGAAGCTACACCGCAAAACTCCTCGATCAGGGTATGACCCGGATAGCACAGAAGGTCGGCGAAGAGGGGTTGGAATTGGCGCTGGCCGGAGTGGCCCAGTCCGATGCACAGATCGTGAGTGAAGCCGCCGACCTGGTGTATCACACCTTGCTCTTGCTGAAAGCCAAAGGTCTGTCCCTCGCCCGGGTCGAGGCGGAACTCCGATCGCGGCATGCCGCACCCCACGCGTGATATTGTCGGCTTCATGACAACCGGGATCAAACTGCGCCTCGGCGTGATGATGTTTTTGGAGTTCTTCATCTGGGGAGGCTGGTTCGTGACCATGGGCAGCTACCTCGCCGCCAACTTAGGCGCGTCCGGCGCACAGAGCGCACTGGCCTATTCGACGCAGTCATGGGGCGCAATCATTGCCCCATTCGTCGTCGGTCTGATCGCCGACAAGTTCTTCAACGCCGAGCGTCTGCTCGGCATCTTGCACCTGGCCGGAGCCGCTCTGCTCTACATCCTGGCCAGTGCGCAAGTTTTCGACGGCTTCTATCCTTATTTGTTGGCCTACATGATTATCTTCATGCCGACGCTGGCGCTGGTGAATTCCGTGTCGTTTCGGCTCACCGACGATCCCTCGCAGCAGTTTTCCAAGATTCGCGTCTGGGGCACTGTGGGTTGGATCGTGGCCGGACTGGTCATCAGCTACGCATTTTCCTGGGACTCGCATGCCGCGATCGCGGCCGGAATGCTGAAGCACACCTTCATGATGAGCGCCATCGCCTCGGCGTTGCTTGGCCTCTTCAGCTTCACGCTGCCGCCGACACCGCCGCAGATAAAAGCGGGCCAATGGCCCACCATGCGCGAGATGCTCGGCCTGGATGCGCTGGCGCTGCTGCGCGACCGCAACTTCCTGGTGTTCTTCATCTCCTCCATTCTCATCTGCGTACCCCTCGCGTTTTACTATCAGCACGCGAATCAGTTCCTCACCGAGATTCAAGTCAGCAACGCCACCGGCAAGCAGACCCTCGGGCAGATGTCGGAGGTCTTTTTCATGCTGCTGATTCCATTCTTTCTGGTGCGGCTGGGCATGAAGGCAACCTTGCTGATGGGAATGTTGGCGTGGGCTGTGCGCTACGTGATGTTTGCCTACGGCAATGCCGGCGACGGGGTGTTTCTGCTGTTGCTCGCCATTGCACTACATGGCGTGTGCTATGACTTCTTCTTTGTGTCGGGCCAGATCTATACCGACGCCAAAGCCGGCGCGCGCAGCAAGAGTGCGGCTCAGGGCCTCATAACGCTTGCCACCTATGGACTCGGCATGCTGATCGGTTTTTGGGCGGCCGGCAGAATCACGGATGCCTATGCCTCAGGGGGCGTCCACGAGTGGAAGGCGATTTGGCTCTATCCCGCCGCTTTCGCGGCCGTTGTGTTCGTCGGGTTCGCACTCGCCTTCAAGAACGAAAAGGTGACGTACCAGAAGGTGTAGCCTGAGCGGGAGCTAATGCGCCGCGACGCGCGAGTTGTGGCGCAAAGCGTAAAAGCCGATTCCGAGCCAGATCACGTTCAATGCGACCGACGGCCACGCGCCGTTCCAAGCGCAATTGATGATGAATCCCACCGCACCGATGATATTCATGATCTGATAAACCCACGAGCGCGGCTGCAGCTTGCCAAAGGACAACAGGCCATAGGCAGCCAGAATGAACACCATTGCCACCCAGCCGGACATGTCGATAAACGTCTTCAGCGTCATATGCTCACCGCCCGCGCCGCCGGAATGGGCAAGCGCCGTTTGAATTCTCTGCGCACCAGCCAGAGGCTGAACATCGCCTGCAGCGTGGCGCTGGCAATCGATACGTACCACACCTCGATAAGTTCAAAATGCGGCTGTCCGGAGAGCCACAGCGCCGGCAGCGCGAAGCTGATGATACGGGTCGCCGAACTTAGCACCGCGGGAACCGTGTTCCCCAGTCCCTGGAACACCGCCGAGCAAGTGAAGATGAATCCCGTGCCCAAGAAATTCCACGAAATGACTCGCAGATACTCGGCGCCGATGGCCAGCGTCGCCGGGTCCTGGGTAAACCCGCGGATGACCCACGCAGAGCCCCATTGGCAGAACAATGTCAGGCACACCATGATGCAGCCGCCGAACAACACCGTGAGCGCAAAGGTTTCCCGCACGCGCGCGTACTTACCGGCGGCGTAGTTCTGGCCGATGATGGGCGCGGCGGCGAATGCCACCGCCATGGCCGGCAGGAACATGCTTTGCGTAATGCGCGATCCGATTCCGAAGGCGGCCTGAGCCTCGGGCCCGAATCCGCGCAGTATCCAATACAGCACGGCCATGAAGACGAACATGAGCGCGAATTCACCGCCCGCGGGCAGCCCAATGCGCAACAGCCGCTTCCAGGTCGCGAACTGCGGGCGCCACAAGGCCGGATCGAAGCCGACGTACTTCTCGAGGCGGAAGAAATAAATGCTGAGGAGGATCACGCCGACGGCAAGCGCTATCGAGCTTGCCAGTCCCGCGCCCGCGACGCCCATTTTGTAGCCGGTGCCCCAGCCCGCGATCAATACCGGCGCCAGCACGGCATTCAATATGACAGTCAGCATCTGCACCACCATGGTCGGATGGACGATGCCGGTGCCGCGCAGCGCCGAGCCCATCGACACCACGGCAAACTGCAACGCCAGGCTGGGAACGAACCAGTAAAGGTATTGGACTCCTGCTGCGACGGTGGCGGCGTCGGACCCGAGGGCGCCGACGTAGTACGGTCCGCCGATATAGCCGAGCAACAACGTGATGACGGCACAGCAGGCCGACAACGCCAGGCTCTGATTGAACACCAAGCTCGCGTCCGGTTGATCCTTGCGCCCCACCGCGTGCGAAATCAGGGTGACCGTGCCGACGCCTAAGACCTGGGTCAGCGCAAAGACAATAAACGTGACATTGCCGGCAGCGCTGACTCCGGCGATGGCCGCGTCGCCCAATCCTGCGACAAAGTACAAATCGATGAGGAAGTAAAGCGTCTGAAAGATCATGCCTGCCGCAATCGGCAGCGACATTTGCAAAATGTTCTTGGTGATTGAACTCGAGGTTAAATCCTTCATCGAAACCTGGCTCCTGAACCATCAAGACTTACTAGAACGCCGTCGCAATGCTACGCTGCTGCGCTGGCAAATATATAGGACTCGTGACCAGTGGCGGTACTTCCAGGTTTCGACATGTTGTTGTTCGGCGGCACGGGCGATCTCGTGACACGCAAGCTGCTGCCGGCCCTGTATCGGCGATTTGCGGCCGGGCAGATATCCGCGGAATCGCGCGTTTTCGGCGTGGCGCGCTCGGCGCTCTCCCGCAGCGCCTATGCCGCCCAAGCCGAGGCGGCTTGCCGGGAGTTCCTGGGCAAGGAGTTCGACGCAAAGCACTGGGAGGGATTCAGCCAGTTGCTCGATTACCTGAAGGTCGATGCCGGCGCGGAGGCGGATTACACCGCCCTGGCTGCGCGGCTCAAGGGCCGCGATGATGTGATTCGGGTGTTCTTTTTTTCGACGGCATCGAATCTCTTTTCCGTCATCTGCCAGAATTTGGCCAAGGCCGGAGTCCTGACGCCGTTGTCGCGAGTGGTGCTGGAAAAACCCCTGGGTCACGACATGACTTCCGCGGACCTGATCAACGCCCAGGTGGGAACGGTTTTTACCGAGAAGCAGATATTCCGGATCGATCATTATCTCGGCAAGGAGGCGGTGCAGAATCTCATGGCGTTGCGCTTTGGTAACGCATTGTTCGAACCTCTGTGGCGGCGCGGCTTGATCAAGCACGTGCAGATCACCGTCGCGGAAGAATTGGGCGTGGAGCGTCGCGGCAATTTCTACGACAAAACCGGCGCCATGCGCGATATGGTGCAAAATCACTTGCTGCAGCTGTTATGCATCATGGCCATGGAACCCCCCGCCAGCAGCGACCCGGACGCCGTACGCGATGAGAAACTGAAGGTCTTGCGCGCGCTGCGGCCGCTGCGGGACCGCGATGTGCTCACCAAATCGGTGCGCGGCCAGTACAAGGCGGGTGCGGTGCGCGGAGTTCCCGTGCGCGGGTACTTGGAGGAAGCCGATATCGCACCGGACAGCAGCACCGAGACCTTCGTGGCTTTGAAGGTCGATATTGACACCTGGCGCTGGGCCGGAGTCCCGTTCTATCTGCGGACAGGAAAGCGATTGCAGGATCATGTCACGGAACTGGTGGTGACCTTTGACGAAGTCCCGCAGCCGATCTTCGATATGCCGAATGCACACACGGCCAATGAATTGGTCATCCGGCTGCAGCCGGATGAAAGCATCAACATGACCATTCTCGCGAAGAATCCGGGCGAAGGGATGCGATTGAAGCCTGTCAGTCTTGCACTCGATCTGGGCGAGGCCTTCAAGACCCGCAGTCTCGATGCCTACGAGCGCTTGCTCATGGACACCGTCAAGGGAAACCTGACGTTGTTCATGCGCAGGGACGAACTCGATGCGGCATGGGCTTGGATCGACCCCATCCGCGACGGGTGGGAACGCTTTGATGAAGGACCGAAACATTACATCGCCGGCACCTGGGGTCCGGCCGCTTCCAGCGCGATGCTGGGCCGAGATGGATTCGCATGGCATGACGAACTCTGACCCGCCCGCCGCAAAATTTGCCGATGTGGATGCGCTGTCGCGCGCCCTGGCGGAACAAATCGCCTCGAGCTTGAGGTCCGCTCTTGCCTCCCGCGGGCTCGCGAGCCTGGTGGTATCAGGGGGCAAATCGCCGATAAAACTGTTTGAGTTGCTGCGCACGGAGGCCCTCGACTGGAGCCGGGTGTGTGTCGCGCTCGCCGACGAACGCTGGGTCGATCCTGCGGATCCCGGCAGCAACGAAAAGCTGGTACGCGACGTGCTGTTGCAAGGATCCGCTGCGGCGGCGCGCTTTCAGGGGCTGAAAAACGGGGCTCCCACGCCTGATATGGGAGCGGTGTCGGCTTGGGAAACCTTTGCCCGGGTACCCCGTCCGTTCGATGCAGTGGTTCTCGGCATGGGCGATGACGGGCATACGGCTTCGCTATTTCCCGGTTCGCCGAATCTCGCCAGCGCACTGAATCCAATCGCGGCGGCGGGATGCGTCGGGATGTGGGCCCCGGTGGCGCCGCAGCCGCGGTTGAGCTTGAACTTGAGTGCGCTGCTCGACTCGCGCCGCGTGGTGATCCTCATCACCGGAGCGGCGAAATGGCGCACCTATGTCGCCGCCAGCGCGGCGGGACCGGAGTCGGAGATGCCGGTGCGCGCGATACTGCGCCAGACGCGCACCCCGGTCGATGTCATGTGGTCGCCATGAGTGCCAAACCGCAAATCGAGGACGATCGCACCTCCATCAGCAAGGAGGCGCTGAAGAGCGCATTCATCGACAATCTGTTCTACATACAGGGCAAGTTTCCGGCGCTGGCGACCAGGAACGATTACTACATGGCGCTGGCGTACGTCGTGCGCGACCGCATGCTGCAGCACTGGATCAGCACCGCGGCCACCTATACCAAGAATGCCTCCAGAACGGTGGCGTACCTCTCGGCGGAATTCCTGATGGGACCGCACCTTGGCAACAACCTGATCAACCTCGGCATCATGGATCGGGTGCGGCAGTGCATGAGCGAGTTGGGCCTGAATCTGGACGATCTGCTGCAGCAGGAAGAAGAGCCGGGCCTGGGTAACGGCGGACTCGGACGGCTGGCCGCCTGCTTCATCGATTCCATGGCGACGCTCGGAATACCGTCCGTTGGCTACGGCATACGCTATGAATTCGGCATTTTCCATCAGGAAATCGTCGACGGATGGCAAGTCGAGAAAACCGACCGATGGCTGCGCTACGGCAATCCCTGGGAACTGAAGCGGCCCGAGTGGGCGGTCGAGGTCAAATTCGGCGGCCACACCGAACCGTTTATCGACGAGCACAATCGGCTGCGGGTCCGCTGGGTGCCGCACAAGACGGTCATCGGCGTGCCCTACGACACACCCATCCTGGGCTACAAGACCAACACGGCGAACACCTTGCGCTTGTGGCGCTCGGAAGCGCCCGAATCCTTCGACTTTGCCATTTTCAACAGCGGCGACTACTACGGCGCCGTCAATCAAAAAGTACAATCCGAGAATTTGAGCAAGGTGCTCTACCCCAACGACGAACAGGCGCGCGGCAAGGAACTGCGCCTCGAGCAGCAATACTTCTTCGTCTCCTGTTCCTTGCAGGACATGCTGCGAATATTGCGGACGCAAAAGGTGCCGGTGGATCAGTTCCATGTGAAATTCGCGGTACAGTTGAACGATACGCATCCTTCGGTCGCCATTGCCGAACTGATGCGTCTCTTGGTCGACGAGGCATTGTTGCCTTGGGCCGAAGCGTGGAACGTGACGCGCAAGACATTCGCCTATACCAACCACACCTTGCTGCCTGAGGCCCTGGAGCACTGGCCCCTCGAGGTGTTCGGCCGCGTGCTGCCGCGGATTCTGCAGATCATCTACGAGATCAACGCGCAATTCCTCGACGAAGTCAGGATCCGCTTCTTGGGCGATGAGGAACGCATCGCGCGTCTGTCGCTGATCGACGAAAGCGGCGAGCGTTACCTACGGATGGCGCACTTGGCCTGCGTCGGCAGCCACGCAATCAACGGGGTTGCGCAGCTGCATTCGGAACTGCTGAAGAGCGACGTGCTCAAGGATTTCTACGAGCTGTGGCCGCATAAGTTCAGCAACAAGACCAACGGCGTGACTCCGCGGCGCTGGATGGTGCTCGCAAACCCAAAGCTGGCGCAGCTCATCTCGGAGCATATCGGCGACGGCTGGGTCAGGGACTTGAGCCGGCTAAGGGCCTTGGAGCCGCTGGCCGATGACCCCGCCTTCCGCGCGCGCTGGCGCGAGATCAAGCACTTCAACAAGCAAAACCTGGCGGCGCGCGCGCTGCAGCGCACCGGCATCGCGATCGACCCCAACTCGATATTCGACGTATTGGTGAAGCGCATACACGAGTACAAGCGGCAGCATTTGAAGGTGCTGCACATCGTATCGCTGTATCACGGCATCAAATCCAATCCGTCGCTGGATATTCAACCTCGCACGTTCATTTTCGGCGGCAAGGCGGCGCCCGGCTATCACATCGCGAAGCTCATCATCAAGCTGATCAACTCGGTGGGTGATGTCGTCAACCGCGACCCGCAGATCCGCGACCGCATCAAGGTCGTGTTCCTGCCCAATTTCAACGTCACCAACGGGCAGCGCGTCTATCCGGCCGCCGATCTGTCCGAGCAGATCTCGACCGCGGGCAAGGAAGCTTCCGGTACCGGCAACATGAAATTCTGTATGAATGGCGCGCTGACCATCGGCACGATGGACGGCGCCAACATCGAGATCTGCACGGAAGTGGGTGTCGAGAACTGCTTCATGTTCGGCTTGAGCGCAGCGGAAGTTGAAGCGTTGCGCTCCCGCGGCTACCAGCCGGCCTCATTCTACGAGAGCAACCCGGAGCTGCGCGGTGTCATCGACTTCATCCGCGACGGGTTCTTCTCGCGCGGCGACAGCAGCCTGTTCCGGCCGCTCGTGGACGGACTGCTGGGCTGGGATACGTACATGCTGCTGGCGGACTTCCAGTCCTATGCGGACTGCCAGGCAGCCGTCAGCACGGTCTACCAGGATCCCGCCCAGTGGAGCAGGATGTCGATCC
>DASXNX010000170.1:0-77818 GCA_036494725.1 Steroidobacteraceae bacterium | reverse complement strand
CGTCGGTCGGAGCATTGCCTTGATCCGTGCTGCAACTCCGGCCTGGCTCGACGCTCAAGCCGCGTCGATTTTGGAGGCACAGAACGACGCCATCGACCCTCAGGCTGCACTTTTCATCATGGCAGCGCTGCAGGTGCACGGCGCGGCGCTTGCCGAACGATTCGATGTCAAGACGGTCGAGCTGCTGGACATCCCCGGCATCTGTCCGCTTTGCGGCACTCTGCCGGTGGCCAGCATTGTTTGCGCCCAGCCACCTTTCAGCGGGTATCGCTTCCTGCACTGCGCTTTATGCGCCACAGAATGGCATATGGTGCGGGTGTTGTGCACGCACTGCGGCGCTTCCGGAAAAGACATCGCCTATCACTCGCTGGAAAGCAAGACGTCCGGCAATGCCAACTCGGATCCGGGCTCCGCCGCTGTACGCGCAGAGACCTGCGAGCAGTGCCGCGGATATTGCAAGATCCTGTATCAAGAGAAGGATCCGGGTGTCGAACCCGTGGCCGATGACCTCGCCAGCCTTGCACTCGATATGCTGCTCGGCGACGAGGGCTATCATCGAACCCGTAGCAACCCGCTGCTATGGCTTCCGAAGACGACCTGAGCGCCTCGCGCGGCGATTCGAAGCGGGCGCCGGCAACCGACATTCCGTCGTTGGACCGCTTATTGAACGACCCCGCGTTCGCGGCGCTGCTCGCGCGCTACGGACGTACCCTGGTCACGACGGCGCTGCGCGGCGAGCTCGAACTGCTGCGCAGAAGCGCCCTCGCCGGCCATTTATCCACCGATAATTTGCGAACCGATGCGATCGCGGGCGCCACCGAATCGAATGTTGCGCAGCGCACGCGCCCGCGGCTGCGCCCGGTGTTCAATTTAACCGGAACAGTGCTGCACACCAATTTTGGCCGCGCGTTGCTTTCCGATGCGGCCGTGCACACGTTGGTCGACACGCTCACATCTCCGGTCAATCTGGAGTTCGATCTGAATTCCGGCGGCCGCGGCGATCGGGATGATCTGCTCGAACCGCTGATATGCCAGTTGACCGGCGCCGAGGCGACCACGCTGGTGAACAACAACGCCGCCGCGGTGCTGCTCATGCTCAATACCCTGGCAAACCGGCGTCAAGTCATTGTCTCGCGCGGCGAACTTGTCGAAATCGGCGGAGCGTTCCGCATCCCGGACGTCATGCGCAGCGCAGGCGCCAAGCTGGTCGAGGTCGGCACCACCAACCGCACCCACCTCTCCGACTACGAGGATGCGATCGGCCCTCGCTCGGCATTGCTGATGAAGGTGCACACCAGCAATTACGCCATCAGCGGCTTTACTGCGAACGTCGGTGTGGCGGATGTCGCTGCGCTGGCGCGCACCCGCGGCCTGCCGATGGCGGTCGATCTCGGCAGCGGCAGCTTGATCGATCTCGAACGCTGGGGTCTGCCGCGAGAGCCGACCGTGCGCGATGTGCTGCAAGCGGGCGCGGATCTTGTGACCTTCAGCGGCGACAAGCTGTTGGGCGGACCGCAGGTGGGCATCATTGCCGGACGCCGCGATCTGATTGCGCGCCTGAAAAAAAATCCCCTGAAGCGCGCGCTGCGAGTGGGAAAGCTCACGCTCGCGGCGCTCGAGCCGATGTTGGCCCTGTATCGCTCGCCGGAACTACTCGCCGATCGATTGCCGACCTTGCGCCACTTGGTGCGTGCCGCGGCCGCGATCGAAGCTCAGTCGCGGCGGCTCGCGCCCCTGGTGCAAGCGACGCTGGGCGAGGCGTACGAGGTCATTGCCTCGCCGATGGCATCCCAGATCGGCAGCGGTGCGCTGCCCATTGACCAATTGCCAAGCTACGGATTGTGTCTGCGTAGGTCGGCGGGAAAGCGCGGCGGACTGAGCCGGCTTGAAAACGCGCTGCGAGGAGCTCAGCGTCCCGTCCTCGGCCGATCCGCGGAGAAGGCGTTATGGCTCGACCTGCGCTGCCTCGAGGCCGTCGACGAGGCAGAATTTCTCGCTCAATGGCATGGGCTGGATGCATGATCGTCGGCACGGCCGGACACATCGACCACGGCAAGACCAGCCTGGTGCGCGCGCTGACCGGCGTCGACACCGATCGGCTCAAGGAGGAAAAGGCGCGCGGGATCTCGATCGAGCTTGGCTACGCGTACACGCCGGTTGACGACCGCGAGGTGCTCGGCTTCATTGACGTTCCCGGCCACGAGCGCCTGGTGCACACCATGGTCGCCGGCGCCGGTGGAATCGACTGTGCGCTGCTGGTCATCGCCGCCGACGACGGCATCATGCCGCAGACGCGCGAACATCTTGCAATTTTAGAGTTGCTCGAGGTGACACAGGGCGCAGTCGCCTTGACCAAGATCGATCGGGTGAACGAGGCGCGCGTGCTGGCGGTGCGCCGGCAGATCGCCGCGCTGCTCGAATCCACGGCGCTTGCGGGCGCGCCGTTGTTTGCAGTGACCGCCACCGATCCTGAGCATCCCGGCATCGCCGCGCTGCGCACGCATCTACATGCCGCCGCCCGCGATTGGCCAAAACCCGCCGCGGACGGCCTGTTTCGCTTGGCCGTAGACCGGGTATTCACACTGCCGGGACGCGGCACCGTCGCCACGGGAACCGCGCGCGCCGGACGTGTGCAGGTGGGGGACGCGCTCGCCGTGATGCCGGCCGGCTTGACGGTGCGGGTCCGCAGCATCCATGCGCAAAATCGCGAAACCGAAGTCGGCTGCGTGGGCCAACGCTGCGCTCTGAACTTGGCGGGAATCGAAAAGGCCGCATTGACCCGCGGCGACTGGTTGGCCGACCCTCGCGCGCTGCTGCCGTCCACTCGATTCGACGTGAATTTGCGCCGCCTCGACGACGGTACGGTGCTCAAGAATCACACGCCGTTGCACGTGCATCTAGGTACGGCGCACAAGGTTGCAAGGGTGCTGCTATTGCAGGGTGACAGACTACAATCCGGCGAGCACGCGCGTGCGCAGCTTGTATTCGACGCGCCAATTTGTGCGTCGGCGGGCGACCGCTTCATCGTTCGTGACGCACAGGCGCTTCATACCGTGGGCGGCGGCATGGTCCTCGACCCGTTTGCACCGGCACGGCGGCGGCGCGCTCCCGCACGCCTCGCCGCCTTGGACGCGATCGAGCGCCTGCTCAAGGGCGAGGGAGCCGGGGCGCTGCTGCGCAACTCCCCGCATGGCTTGAGTCTCCCTGAGCTGGGCAGGCTTTGCGGCCGCGCACCCGGGCGCATTGCGATGCCGGAAGGCACGCGGATGGTCGAAGCGGCCGGCGAGCAGTTCGCCTTTCTCGACTCCCAATGGTCGGCGCTTCGCGACAGCGCGGTGGCCGGGTTGCGCACGTTTCATTCGCAGCAGCCGGAAGAACCGGGCATCGATCGGGGGCGTCTGCGCCGTATGACGCTGCCGGGCATCTCCGATGCGGTCTGGCGAGTGTTGATCGACGAGCTGGTGCAGGAACAGGTGGTGCGGCGCACCGGACACTGGCTGCATCTCCCGGAACATCGGGTCACCTTGGACGGACGCGAACTTCTCCTGGCACAAAAACTGAACACTGCGTTGGCCGCCGGTGGATACGACCCGCCTTGGGTGCGCGATCTAGCAACGGCATTGAAGGAACCGGATGACGAAATAAGATTGGTGCTGCGCAAATGCATGATGCAAGGCGCGGTGTACCCCGTCGTCCGCGATCTTTATTACCACCGCGACAGCGTACGCGCGCTTGCGCAAGTTCTGAAGGGATTGGTACAGCGCCGCGGCGAAGTGCAGGCGGCGGAGTATCGGGATGCGATCGGCGTGGGAAGAAAACGAACCATTCAGATCTTAGAGTTCTTCGACCGCGTTGGCTATACTCGCCGCATCCATGAGGCCAGAGTTCTGCGCGCCGACAGCAGTTGGCTCGATGACGAGTTGCCGGCTTCGTGAGTTCATCGATTCGGAAGGCATGCGCATCCGGTGGTGCGGCTGGGCTTCAAACCCAGTGGGGGACGTCAACCGTTTCCCGGTAGGTTCGACTCCTGCTACCTTCCGCCACTCCCGCCGGCTTGCGCCACCTATGTGCGTTACCGCACAGACGATTATTGACTTGCCGCAACAACAAGCACCGACTTAAACTCCGGTGGGTTCGTTTCCTCGGTAAGGAGGGTGTATGGCGCAAGTCACGCGGCGCGAGTTCCTGAAGGTTACCGGGACGGCCATTGCCGGTTCGGCCCTGGTGGCACTCGGCTTTACTCCACAGGTTGCGCTCGCGGAGGTGCGTCAGTTCAAACTGGCGCGCGCCACCGAGACGCGCAATACCTGCCCCTATTGCTCGGTCGCCTGCGGTGTACTCATGTACAGCCTGGGCGACGGCGCAAAGAACGCCAAGCCTTCGATCTATCACATCGAGGGCGATGCCGACCATCCCGTCAACCGCGGCACGCTATGCCCAAAGGGTGCGGGTCTGCTTGATTTCGTCAACAGCAAAAGCCGTCTGCAATATCCGGAATATCGCGCGCCGAACTCCAACCAATGGACGCGCATCAGCTGGGAAGATGCGCTGGATCGCATCGCCAAACTGATGAAGGCGGATCGCGACCAAAATTTCGTCACCAAGACAGCCGACGGAAGAACTGTAAACCGCTGGACGACCACCGGGATGCTGGCGGCCTCCGCCAGCAGCAACGAGGCCGGATATATCACGGCGAAAGTGGCGCGCAGTCTCGGCATGGTGGCTTTCGACAATCAGGCTCGTGTGTGACACGCCCCGACGGTGGCAGGTCTTGCCCCGACGTACGGCCGTGGAGCGATGACGAATCACTGGGTCGACATCAAGAATGCCGATGTCGTCCTGGTGATGGGCGGCAATGCGGCCGAGGCGCATCCCTGCGGCTTCAAGTGGGTCATCGAAGCGAAGCAACATAACAATGCCAAACTGATCGTGGTCGATCCGCGCTTCACGCGCACGGCGGCAGTGGCGGATCTGTATGTGCCGATCCGGTCCGGTACTGACATCATCTTCCTCGGCGGCGTCATCAAGTACCTGCTCGACTACGATTTCATCAATCACGAGTACGTCAAGAACTACACCGATTTCACCTTCATCGTCCGCGAGGACTTCAACTTCGCCGACGGCTTCTACTCGGGCTGGGACTCCGACAAGAATACGTACGACAAAGCGAGCTGGGACTACGAGAAGGGTCCCGATGGCTTCGTCAAAACCGACCCGACGCTCAAGCATCCGCGTTGCGTCGGCAACTTGATGAAGAAGCATTACGCGGCCTACACACCCGAAATGGTGGAGCGCGCCTGCGGTTCGCCTCGAGATAAGTTTCTGCAGACATGCAAGCTGCTCGCCACCTGCTGTGCGACGGACCGCGTGGCGACCATGTTGTATGCCCTCGGCTGGTGCCACCACTCGGTGGGTACGCAGAACGTGCGAATCGGAGCCATGGTGCAGCTGCTCATGGGCAACATCGGCGCAGCCGGCGGCGGGACTCAGGCGCTGCGCGGTCATTCTAACGTTCAAGGTTTGACAGACCTCGGCCTGCTGTCGAACCAGCTCCCCGGATACCTGACCTTGCCGAACGATCCCGAACAGGACTATGGCGCCTTCATCGAAAAGCGCACCAGAAAACCGCTGCGCAAGAATCAGATGAGCTACTGGCAGAATTACAGCAAATTCCATGTCAGTCTGATGAAGTCGTGGTGGGGTGCTGCGGCGACCGCGCAGAATAACTGGTGCTACGACTATCTGCCCAAACACGACAAACAGTACGACGTGCTGCAGCAGATGGACATGATGTTCAATGGAGAGATGAACGGCTTCATATGCCAGGGCTTCAACCCGCTGGCCACGGTGCCGGACAAGGCCCGCACCACCGAGGCCTTGTCGAAACTCAAATACCTCGTCGTCATGGATCCGCTCGCAGTCGAAACAGCAGAATTTTGGCAAAGCCACGGCGCATACAACGACGTGGATGCTTCCAAGATCGCCACCGAGGTATTTCGTCTGCCTTCAGGCTGCTTCGCGGAAGAGGACGGCGCCATCGTCAACTCCTCGCGCTGGCTGCAATGGCACTGGGCCGGTGCAAAGCCGCCGGGTGAAGCACGTCTCGATATCGAATTCATGTCCGAGCTGTTCCTGCATCTAAGGAAACTCTATCAAACCGAGGGCGGCGCCTACCCTGATCCCATCCTTAACCTCTCGTGGCCTTATGCCCACGCACATGAACCGACCCCCGAGGAGATCGCCAAGGAATACAACGGCAAGGCCCTCGTCGATCTCGCCGATCCGAAGGACCCGACCAAGATCGTGCGCAAGGCCGGCGAGCAGGTGGCCGGGTTCGGGGAATTGAAAGATGATGGCTCAACCGCCTGCGGGTGCTGGATCTACGCCGGCTGCTGGACCGAGGCCGGCAA
This sequence comes from Steroidobacteraceae bacterium, assembly GCA_036494725.1. Classification (GTDB taxonomy): domain Bacteria; phylum Pseudomonadota; class Gammaproteobacteria; order Steroidobacterales; family Steroidobacteraceae; genus Bog-1198. The sequence goes on along the minus strand of DASXNX010000170.1, from coordinate 71,408 downwards.
CGCGATGGCGCGCAGGGACAATTCGGATCCCACCGGCATCGGCCAAACACGCAACTGGTCGTGGGCTTGGCCGGCCAACCGGCGCATTCTTTACAACCGCGCATCCTGCGATCTCGCCGGCAAGCCGTTCAATCAATCGCGCAAGCTCATCGAGTGGAATGGCAAGACCTGGAGCGGCGTGGATGTGCCGGATTTCAAGGCCGACGAGGATCCGGCCAACGGCATGGGCCCCTTCATCATGCAACCGGAGGGGGTGGCACGCTTCTTCGGTGGCGGTAGCATGGCCGAGGGCCCATTCCCCGTGCATTACGAACCCTTTGAATCGCCGGTGGGCTACAACCCGCTGTTTCCCGACAAGAAGGATGCGGTAAACAACCCTGCTGCGCGCGTCTTCAAGCGCGACCGCGAGTCACTCGGCAAAAAAGAAGAGTTCCCGCATGTCGCGACCACCTATCGGCTGACCGAGCACTTTCATTACTGGACCGAGCACTCGCACCTGAACCAGGTGGTGCAGCCGCAGCAGTTCGTGGAAATCGGCGAGGGATTGGCCAAAGAAGTGGGCGTCAAGGCGGGCGACTGGGTCAAGGTCAGCTCGAACCGCGGTTCCATCAATGCGGTCGCGGTGGTCACGAAGCGCATCAAAGTCATGCAAATCGAGGGCAAGCCGGTGCATCACGTGGGTATACCCATTCACTGGGGCTTCAAGGCCCTCGGCAAACCGGGCTACATTGCCAATACATTGACGGTGGCCATCGGCGACGCCAATTCGCAGACGCCGGAATTCAAATCCTTCCTGGTTAAAGTCGAACGAGCGTAAGGGGGCAACGTGCCGTTACAGTCATTGGATATCAGGCGCCGCTCGGCAACGACCATACAGCCCCCGGCGGCACGCGTCGAAGCCATTCCCGAGGTTGCCAAGCTGATCGACACCACTAAGTGCATCGGCTGCAAGGCCTGCCAGGTCGCCTGCATGGAATGGAACGACTTGCGCGATGAGATCGGCATCAACGCCGGCGTCTACGACAACCCGCCCGACCTATCCAGTCAATCTTGGACGGTGATGCGCTATGCCGAGTACGAAAACCCGAAAGGGGATCTCGAGTGGCTGATCCGCAAGGATGGCTGCATGCACTGCGACGACCCGGGGTGCCTCAAAGCCTGCCCCTCGCCCGGCGCAATCGTGCAATACGCGAATGGCATCGTCGACTTTCAAGAGGAGAACTGCATCGGTTGCGGTTATTGCATATCGGGCTGCCCGTTCGATGTGCCGCGTATTTCGAAGAAGGACAAAAAGGTCTACAAGTGCACGCTGTGCTCGGATCGCGTCGCAGTCGGTTTGGAACCCGCCTGCGTCAAGGCCTGTCCCACCGGCTGCATCACTTTTGGACGCAAGGATCAATTGCAGCACGATGCCGCGGAACGCGTGGTTGAATTAAAGACCCGCGGCTTCGATCAAGCCGGTCTCTACGATCCGCAAGGCGTGGGCGGTACGCATGTGATGTACGTGCTGCATCATGCCGACGACCCCACTTTGTACAGCGGGCTGCCGAAGGAACCCAAGATCAGCCCATTTGTCCGATTGTGGAAAGGGGCCGTGAAACCCTTGGCGCTGGGCGCCATGGCCTTCGTCGCGCTGGCCGGATTTTTGAATATGGTGCGCGGCGGCGCCAGCGAGACCACGGCGAAGGATGAGGAGGCGGCGCAGCGCGAGAAGGAGAAAATGCATGTCTGAACCCAGCGGAGAAATCCCTCGCCACAGCGTACTCGACCGAATTCTGCACTGGATGTTGGTGTTGGCCTTCTTCGCGGCGGTCGCGTCGGGGTTTGCGCTGTTTCATCCATCGTTGTTCTTTTTGACCGCCTTGTCCGGCGGCGGCCCCTGGAACGCGCTGCTGCACCCCTTCTTCGGCCTCGCGATGATGCTGTTCTTTTTCTGGTTTGCCATTCCGCACTGGCGCGTGAATTTGATCGGCAAGCGCGACATTCAGTGGCTGAAGCAGTTCATCGATGTGATGACCCATAACGAGGAAGTATTGCCCGAACAGGACAAGTACAACGCGGGTCAGAAGATGCTGTACTACATCTTGATGCTGTGCATGATCGGGTTGCTGTTGACCGGTTTTCCCATCTGGCGGCACTACTTCTCGGGCTATTTTCCGGTCGACATCGTGCGTTTGAGCCTGCTCACGCACGCCTTCGCGGCATTCGTGCTGGTGGCGAGCGTCATCGGGCACGCGAGTTTCGCGGTCTGGGTCAAGGGCTCGATCCGCTCGATGTTCAAGGGCACGGTCACTCCCGGCTGGGCCTACAAGCACCACCGAGCGTGGTTTCGTCAAATGATTCGCCCCGGCGGCGGCGGCGGTCACTGACCGCGAGGAAGCCTCGGAACATGAAATATCATCGCGCGTTCCATCGCTCAGCGGTCCTCGCCGTATTGCTTTTGGCTGCCAGCGTGTCATCGGCGCAAAAGAAGGAACTCGTCGAGGCCTTGAGCTATGACGGCCTGCAGGAAATCAAAGTCAAGGGAATCGACATGGCGTATGCCTTGCCGGGAGCAACGTTGTCTGGCTACAAGCAAGTCATGATCGATCCGGTTAATGTGCTGTTCGCCAAAAACTGGAAGCCGCAGGAAACCGGATCTCGGCGCGATTTGAGTACGAACGATGTAGAAAGAATTCGCTCGAACGTGGCCAAGCTTGTTCACGACACGTTCATCGACGAGCTGAAGAAGGGCGGCTACACCGTGGCTGCGGCTCCCGGCCCCGACGTTCTCGAGGTGAGGCCGGGCATCATCAACTTGTACGTTACGGCGCCGGACACCATGTCGGCGGGAAGATCCCGTACGTACACGACGTCCGCCGGCGAGATGACTTTAGTCGCCGAACTCGCTGACTCCGTCACCGGACAAGTTATCGTGCGGGTTTTGGACCGTTACCGGGCACGCGACACCGGAAACTTTCGAATGTCGAGCAGCGTGGATAATGCAAACGAAGCACGCACCGCGGCACTTAGTTGGGCCAAAATTCTGCGCGACGGACTCGACAAAGCGAAAGACATCGGCAGCAACTGAATCAACTCGCGGGAGCGCCGAATGCGGGCCGCCACTAGTCTTGCGTTAGCGCTGTATCTGGGCTTCACTGCGGCCGGCGCCCTCGCTCAGGACGCTTCTGTCACCGAAGCGTTGCACCTGCGCCTCGATCAGTTGAAGGCCGCAGGCCGGATCGATGTGGGCCAATCCACGATCCTATCGCGCCAGGCGTTGCCGCGAATCTACGAATCAAATGGCTATCGACCAATCTGGACGGCGCAGGGCCTTGCTGCTCTCACAGGACTGGTCAGGGACGCGGCGCAGGACGGCCTCGATCCCGAAGATTATCATTTGACCGATCTGACCAAACTCGCGCCGGCGGTGTCGGCCTCTGACGCGAACCAGCGTGCGCAGCTCGATCTGGTCGCGACCGACGCGTACACCTTGTTGTTGTATCACTTGTATTTCGGCAAGGTTGATCCCGTTTCAATCCATCCCTCCTGGAACTTCGACAAGCGAGCCGGCGGCAAAGAGGACGTTGTGCCGCTGGCCAAGGAAGCCCTGTCGACACAGAGCCGTCTGGCCGACGCAGTCGCGAAAGCGCGCCCGTCGCAGTACATGTATGAAGCCATGCGCGCCGCGCTCGCACAGTATCGTGCCATTGAAGCCAAGGGCGGGTGGAGTACGATTCCGGACGGACCCGCGCTAAAAGTTGGCTCCCAAGGCGAGCGCGTCGCGGCGTTGCGCCAGCGCCTCAGCGCTTCCGGCGAACTGAGCGGTCAGCCGCTCGACAGCCCGACCTATGATGAGCCTCTCGCCGCCGCCGTGCGGGCATTTCAGGAACGGCACAAACTGAGCGCCGACGGCGCGCTAGGCGCCGGAACCTTGAAGGAGCTCAACGTCCCTGTGGCCGCTCGCATCGACCAGATTCGGGTCAATCTCGAGCGCGGGCGCTGGGTGTTGCACGAGATCACCTCGGCCGACTTGGTGGTAATCGACATCGCCGGATTCGAGGTCAGTCTGTTGCGCGATCGCAAGGTGCAATGGCAGGGAAAGGCGCAAGTCGGAAAGCCTTACCGCCAGACGCCGGTGTTCAAGTCCGCGATCGACAATGTAGTGTTCAATCCGACCTGGACCGTGCCCCCGGGTATTCTGGGAAAAGACATTCTGCCCGGGGTGCGCCGAGATCCCAACTATCTGGCGAAGAAAAAGCTGCAGGTCATCGACCGTTCGGGCCAGCCGGTTGACGCCTCAAGTGTCGATTGGTCGCGCTATAACGGCAATAATTTTCCCTACATGCTGCGCCAGGGACCCGGCCCCGACAATGCGCTGGGGTTGGTCAAGATCAATTTCCCCAACTCGTACCTGGTTTATCTGCATGACACGCCCAGCAAGGGCTTATTCGATCAAAATGAACGCGCCTTCAGCTCCGGCTGCATCCGGGTCGAGCGTCCACTGGAACTCGCCGCGCTGCTGCTGAACGATCCGCAAAACTGGAATCCCAATTCCATCGATGCCGTGATCAAAACCGGCACAACGCGCACGGTGCGTCTGCCGAAACCGGTCCCGGTGCTGCTGATGTACTGGACCGTCGACCCCACCTCGGCAGGCCGCGTGGTGTTCAAACGCGACCCGTACGGCCGCGATGCCAAGATGCTGCAGGCGCTCGACGCGCCGCTGAAGTCCAGTCCCGTTCGTTGATCGGCTACGGTCCCGCGGCCTTCGCCGGCGCGAACAATAGATCCTGGTAGTCGTAGCTGAAATCCGCGATGGGCGACACGGCCTTCATCGTGATGCGCTCCACCTTGCCATCGGCGTTGAGACCAAACGTCACGTACGCCGGCTCGATGGTCTTGTCGTCGAAGCGCGTGATGAAACTGTCGTACTGCCAATGATCCAGCGGGCCGCCCATGCGCGGCGTCGATTTGAAATCGATCGTCAGATGTCCATTGGCTTGCGCGATTTCGACGTTGCCGTACCAGGGATCGGTATACGTGCCCACGTAGCGCGCCAACGGCAACGACGGTCCTACTTTCGCTGGCTTGGCGGCGGTTGCCTGCAGCGCCTTCAACGCCCCGCCGACGAGCTGACGTTTATAGGCGATGAATTCCTCCGGCCACCTGGCCGCCGGCGCCCCTAGATAGTGATCGAGAAGCTCGAACATCAAGCCCGTAATGATCTCTCCGTCCTCGCTGTTGATCTCGATTGAAAATCCCACGTGCTTCTCTGGAATCAGCACCACCGCAGTCTTGAATCCCAGCACGGCGCCGCCATGCCAAACGATTTTCACGCCGCGATAGTCTTGGACGTCCCAGCCGAGTGCGTAAGCGCTGAACATGGGTTGGGTCTGCGCCAGCGCGCCCGGACGCGGCGCAATCGGTTGCAGCGTCACCGGCGTCCACATTTGTTCATGGGCGGCTTCGCTGAACAGCCGGCCGCTCTTGCCGGGCAAAGCCCCGTTATCGAGCTGGATCATCAGCCAGCGCGCCATGTCATTGGCACTGACCGCGAGTCCCCCTGCTGGAGCCGCGTTGCGACCGAGATCGTCGCGCTCGTCGAGCAGCGCCTGATCTCCCGCGCCACGCAGTCCGCCGTTCATGCGTGCGTGCGGCTGCGCGCGATCGGCGGTGGCAAAGCGCTGCGGATTGTCCGAGGTGGAATGCTGCATTCCGGCGGGCGTCAGGACACGTTCGGCCACGAATTTTTCCCAAGTTTGTCCGGTCACTGCCTCGATGAGCTGGCCTGCAACCATGTATAAAACATTGTCGTAAGCGAAACCGCTGCGAAAACTGGTGGCCGGTTTGATGTAGCGCAGACGCCGCACCGACTCGGCGCGGCTCAGGTTCGTGCGCGGCACCATCAAGAGGTCGCCGGCGCCCAAACCTAAGCCGCTGCGGTGGACGAGCAGATCGCGGATCGTCATCTCGCGCGTCACCCAGGCGTCATACATCTGAAATCCCGGCAAGCGATCGATCACCTTGTCGTCCCAGCCGATCTTGCCTTCATCGACCAGAATCGCCAGCGCCGCCACGGTGAATGCTTTGCCGGTGGAACCGGTCGGGAAAATCGTATCGGCATCGACCGCATCGGTCGCACCGATTTTCTTGACGCCAAACCCTTTTGCCAGGGTCACTTGATCATTCTCGACAATGGCAATCGCCATTCCAGGCACGCCGATTTGCTTGCGCAGTGCCTCAACCCGGCCTTCAAAACCAGCCGGGGGAGCGCCCCATGCGAGACCGCCAAAAAATAAAATCAGGGGTGCGAGGACTGCGGGTTTCATGCGGGCTCCGGTTGAATTCGAGTCAGGGCAATGAGTTCGGCGGCGCGCGCCGCTTCGATTCTGCGGGTCGCGCGATCAAGCGAAAACAGTATCGCCGCGGCCGCCGCGGCGATGGCGGCGAGTATGGCAAAGAATTGCGCGTGGCTGGTTTCGCTCCATAGCATGCCGACGACGCCGGCCGACAACGTGCCGCAGGAAATTGCGAGAAACCAGGCCGCCACCGTGGTCGCGCCGAATCCGATCGGCGCGAGCCGGGCGAACAGGCCCAATCCGGTTGGCAGGATGTAGAGTTCGCCCAGCGTGAAGATCACGAAGAACAACGCCAGCCACAGCCAACTGGCCGGTTCCGTTCCCGCCGCGAACGCCACAACACTCAGCATCAGATAGGCTGCCGAGACAATGAGTGCGCCGAGCGCCATCTTGCGCGTCGCCGATTCCTTGAATCCGGAGTCGGCACGACGCCGCCAGCGTGCCAGCAGCGCCGGGGTCATCATAATCACCAGCAGCGGGTTCAAGGATTGAAACCAGGTCATCGGTATCGTAAACAAAGACGCATTGCGGTTGATTCCCACATCGGCCCACAGGGCCACGGTATTGCCGACCTGCTCGTAGGCGCCCCGAAACACCGTGGCGGCAAGGGCAACACCCAACAGCAAAAGGAAAGTCGAGCGGTGGCCGCCGGCTGGTGCCGCTGCGGCCGCGGGAGCCTTGGCGGCCGGGGCGCGAATCTCGTGCGGCAAGTACTTGCCACCTGCGATATAGACGAGAAGTCCCGCCAGCATTCCGATTCCGGCGGCGCCGAACCCCCAATGCCAGCCATAGAATTCACCCAGCGTGCCGCAGACCAGCGGCGCGAGAAATCCGCCGATGTTGATCCCGACGTAGTAGACGTTGTACGCCCAGCCTCGACGTTGATCATCCGGCCGGTACAGGCCGTCGATCTGGCTGGGAAGACTCGGCAAAAACAGTCCGTTGCCGATCGCGATCGTCGCGAGCGCCGCGTACAGCAGCGGCTCGAAGGTCATCATGAAGTGGCCCGCGGCCATGATACTGCCGCCGATGATGACGGCGCGCGGCTTACCGAGCCAGCGATCGGCGATCACACCGCCGAAAATCGGCGTGAAAAACGCCAGAGCGATATAGGCACCGTAGATGAACGAAGCCTTCTCCTGGCCGATCAGCAATTGCTTGGTCATGTAGTAGACCAGCAATGAACGCATGCCGTAGTAGGAGAATTGCTCCCACATCTCGGTCAGAAAAAGAATGGTGAGACCGCGCGGCTGACCGAACCAAGTCTGGCTCGTGCTCATACCGATTCCGCGAGTGCTCCTCCCCAAACATCCTCGCCGCTCCACACGGTGCCGTTGGCGTAAATCATGCTCGGTCTTCGATCCTGCGCAAGGAATATCGGGCCATCCAGGTCCACTAGATCGCACAACTGTCCGAGCACGAACGCAGGGGCCATCGCCAGGCTGGTTCCCACCATGTTGCCGACCATGACGCGCAGTCCCAATCGACGCGCCTCGCGAGCCATCGCCAGACCCTCAGTCAGGCCGCCGCACTTGTCGAGTTTGATATTGACCATGTCGAAGCGACCGATGAGACCCTCGAGATCGGACAGGCTCAATGCGCTTTCATCGGCGGCGATTGGAATCGCGGACTTATAGCCCTGAAGATCCGCCTCGCACCCGCGTTTCAGCGGCTGTTCGAGCAGGGAGACTTTGGCGGCAACCAGTGCTGCGATCAGCGAGTCCAGCTTGTCGATCGTGTAACCCTGATTCGCGTCAACGCCGATCCACGCCTCGGGCCGGGCCGCGCGAACCGCATAGACGCGCGCGACATCGAGGTCCAAGTCGCCGGTCAATTTCAGCTTCAACGATCGAGCCTGTGCGTACTTGCGCGCTCCCACCGCCATGACGGAGGGCGCATCGGCGCCCAGGGTGAAGGTCGTGAGCAACGGTTGCGGCGCGCGGATTCCCGCGAGTTCCCAAACGGCCACGCCGAGGCGTTGCGCGTCGAACTCCCAGAGGGCGCAGTCGACCGCATTGCGGGCACCGCCGGCGGGCAGCAATCGCTGCAGCGCAGGGCGATCAATGCCCGCCTCGATAGCGGCGCGCACCGAGTCGATTTGCGCGACCATCGAATGCGCGTTGTCGCCGAGATAATAGACGCCGGAGGCTTCTCCCCGCCCTCGATGCGTGCCGTCGTCGAGAGTCACTACGACCGCGTCGACTTCCTCGAAGACAAAACCCGAAATTCGAAACGGCGCGGCGAGGCGCAGCTTCTCTACCTCTACACGCAATCTCAAGATCGACATCAGTAGTTCGTTCCGAAGCTGAGCAAGTTAAAGACAAAAGCGATCCAAAGCACGATCAGAGCCGAGAGAGCGAGCACTACGCTCCATAGCTTGGCCGGCCAGCGGCGCTGTCCGGTCCACACCGCCTTTAGGTTCCAGAGAATCAAGGCGAAACCGCCGATGAAGGCGATGACGCCGAAGAACTGCGTGAGATGCAAGGTGGAGTCGAACTTGGAACTCAAGTGATTGTAATCATTCAGCATCTTCGAAAACGTCAATGTCCATACGCCCAAGCCGGCGAGGATCAGGATCGCGCCCACTTTGCTCATTCGATACGCACGCAGCGCCTTGGGCTCGAGGGCCAGCGTCGCACTAAAACGGCGGCGTACGATGGCCGTGACCGGCCACAGCAACGCGGTGAGAAGAAGAGCACCCAATGCGGCGCACAGCGCCGGAACTAGCCATGCGGCATCCTGGTACCAAGGCACGCGGTCGAACACCATGAATGGTGACAGTTCATCAAAGCTGAAGCGCACGACCTTGCCGTCCACAACTTTGGCCGCAACGTACTTGTGATCATCCGGATCGCGCCACACAAAGGGCGCGATTTCGACCCAATGCCGTGGCTTGCCGTTCAGACCGTTGAACGGCAGAACCAATTCGCCCTTGGCATTGACGCCGACCTTGGTTTGTCCCAGCAAGCCGGCCACCGCGAGGAAACTGGACTGCGATCCGCGCGAGTTGGCCCAGCTGCCCTTCATCATGGCCGCGTGGCTTGCGGCGGTTTGCGCATCGATGGCCTTGCTGTTGTCCACCAGCGGGAAGTACCGGTCGGCAAAATCATCGAACAGCGCATCGCGCAACGATCCGGCGGCACCCGCCTTGCCCAGGCTGTTGAACGAAACGTAGAAGCCGACCCCATCCTTCAGGAACAAATGCAGTGAGGTATGAAAATAGTTTGTGTCGCCCAGATGCGCGATGACTTCGCGGCCGTTGATGTTGGTTTCAAAAAAACCCAGCTCCATCCGGTTGAGCGGCGGCAGCACGGTCAGCGGGCTGTTATGCATCATTTCCGCGGTCTCAGCGCGCAGGATCCGATTGCCCTGATATTCGCCGTTCTGCAGATGCGCGATCATGAAATGCGCCATGTCCTCGGCGGGAGATGCCAACGAACCTGCCGGCGCCGGGCCTACGATTTCGTATTTATGGGCCGGCTCCGAGGCTGCGCTGTAACCCTTCGACATCAGCGGCACGAGATTCGCCGGCAGCGGCTGACGGAAGCTGGAGTACTTCATGTCCAGCGGCTGAAAGATATGCTTGTCGATGTAATCGTCGAACGACTCGCCCGATATCCGCTGCACGATATAGCCGGCGAGCGAAGCACCGTAGTTGGAGTAGGCAGGTGTCGAACCCGGCGCGAAGACGCGCTCCGGAACCCACTGCTTGAGCAGTGCTTCATAAGAGGGGGATTGAGGATCATCCGTCATGATGCCCTTGGCTTGCTCCTCGAAGCCGGCCGTGTGCTGCATGAGATTGCGCATCGTGACCGGCTTGCCCTCGCGCGCTGGAATCTTGAAATCGAGGTAGGTATTCACATCGGCGTCGAGATCGATCTTGCCTTGCTCGACGAGCTGCATCACGGCGGTCCAGGTAAACAGCTTGGACACGGAGCCCGGTCTGAACAGCGTCAATTTCGGATCCACCGGCGTGCGCTTTTCAACGTCGGAATAGCCATAGCCACGTGCCGTTACAATCTGGCCATCCTTGACCACAGCGACGACCGCGCCGGCAATATCGCCGGTGTGCAACGCATAGGGCATGTAGCCGTCGAGCCAGGCGTTGACATCGGCCGCAGTCAAGGCGACCGCGGCGGCCTCAGCCGCAGGAGCCGGCGTCGCGGTTGCGGGAGCCGCAATTGGAGTTGTGGTCGTCGCAGGTGGAGCGCCGGCATGCGACGTGGCGGCCAGGGTGCCCAAGGTTAGGACCACGGCCAGCATATTGATTCTATGCATAGTTCCTCTAATTGCGATTTGAATCGCGGTTATCGCTATGTTTTGACGAGACAGGAATCAACCAGACGCTCGAGTTCCGCGCCGGCGCGCATGGGATCCGCAACCGGAACCCCTAAGCGCGCGCTCTCCCCGTCCAGCAGCCGGCTCGCGGCGCTCGCGCTCAAGTTCGAGGTATTCAAGCTGATGCCGGCGCAGCGGATTGCCGCGTTGGTTCTTCGTCCAAGACGCAAATTCATATCAATGGTCTCGGCTATGTCGGGCAGAGCGTAGCCCGGATGGCCGAGCATTTGCGCGCGGCCCAGTTCGTGACAAACCACGATCACATCGGGTTGGCTGCCGTGCAGCAGACCCAACGAGACACCGGCGTAGGCGGGGTGAAACAACGAACCCTGCCCTTCGATGACATCCCAATGCTGCTCCGCTGCGTCCGGGCTGAGCAACTCGGCAGCACCGGCCTCGAAATCTGCGACCACCGCGTCCATGGGAATACCGCCGCCCGAAATCAGAATGCCGGTTTGCCCGGTGGCGCGAAAATCGACGTCCACGCCGCGCTTGGCGAACTCGCGCGCGAGCACCAAGGCAGTGTATTTCTTGCCGATGGCGCAATCGGTGCCGACGGTCAGCAGGCGCTTCCCGGACCGCTTGCGCCCGGAGGCAATCGGAATCTTCGGCGGCGGCGTGCGCACATCGATGAGACGTCGGCCTAGACGCTCTGCCGCGCTCTTCAATTGCGGAACACTATGAAGCTTGGCGTGCATGCCGCTGATGATGTCGAGGCCGGATTCCAGCGCTTCGAGCAGCGAGGGCACCCAATTGTCGCCGATCACGCCGCCCGTGTTGGCCACGCCGATCACCAGCGCTTTCGCACCACGCGCGCGAGCCTCCTTGGGAGAGAGGCTCGGCAAGCCCGCGCTAACCGTGGCCCCGGCGCATGACCATTCCCCCACGCAACGCTCGGCGGCCCAGTCCCGCAGGCCGAACGCCGTCTTGGCGTATCCGGGCTCGGTGGTGTCGCCGAGAAATAGCAGATACGGATACGGCAGCTCCATCACCTCCGACCTCGTTGTCTCCGTTTTACGCAGTTCGCGTTGCGTGTTCATTCTAAGGCCGATACTAAAACTTCGCGGCCAGGGTCACACCGATCGTCAGCGGCTGAATGATCGAAGCTACGGCGGAAAGTCCGGGCGCGCCGCTACTAGAGTAGCTGGTGAAGCCTCTCGAATCCGAGAGGTTTTTGCCGTACAGCGTCACGCTGTAGCGATCATTTTCAATGCCCGCGCGCGCCGCGATGGTGTTGTAGCTCGGCAAGGAAACCTGGGTCAGCCCGGTCACGTCGCTGCCGAAGTCAGTGCTTCGGGTTCCGACATAGCTCCAGGTGGCGCCGACGAAGCCCTTGTAATCCGCGAATACGGGCCATGAGTACTCGCCGTCAGCAGAGGTGCTCCACTTGGGCGCATAGGGCAAGGCATCGCCGGTATTGCCATGCACGGCGGGCGCGGGCGTGGTTAGCTTGGCGTCCGTGTAGGCGCCGGTCCAGGTGAGTGTCAGGCCATGCACCGGAACGTACTTAAATGTCCATTCCACGCCCTGGCTTTTCGCCTTGCCGCCGTTGCCGTCGATGCCGATGCCGCTAACCTGCTCGAGGAGCTGAATGTTCGTCCAGTCGACATAGAAGGCAGCAAAGTCGATGGATAGCAGACCCTCGAGCTGGGTCGAGCGAATGCCGGCTTCATAATTGATGGTCTTGTCCGCGCCGAACTCGCGCGGCACATCGGGCGGCGCTATTGCCGGCAAGGCGTTGGGGCCACCTGGCCGATACCCGGTTGCCACGCGGCCGTAGAGCATGGTGTCTTGATCGATGTGCCAACGCGGCGCGACCGACCAAGTCACCACGTTGCCGCTGGAGGGCGTGGTAAACACTTGAGGGGGGGTGGCCAGCAATCCGGAGAGGTTTTCCGTGGCGGTTTGGTCGTTGCTCGAGTACCGCGCGCCGGCCTGCAGGTCGAATGCCGAATTGAAGTGATAGGTCAGGTTAGCGAATCCTGCCCACTCCTTGTAAATGGAATCCAGCACTGCGATTTCCACTGGCGGAAACGGCGTGGCCGAGCCGCCGGGGACATTTACCGCCAATAAATGCTGGAACAAATTAGCGGTCTCGTGGGTGTAGAACCCGCCGACCTGCCACTCCAGGGCCTGCGAGCCCGTTGAAGAAAGGCGTATCTCTTGCGTGACTTTCTTCAGGCGCGCGGCGTTGTCGAGCGAGGCGCCGAGCGAGGTCGTGCCGGGCGCCAATATCGCGTTAAACACATCCCCATAAGTAGTGGTGCTACCGGGAGCAACGACTACATTCGTAGCGTCCGAAAACTGATCCGAGTTCAATACGCTGTAGCTGGTGGTGGAAAGGATGTTCACCGGCCCAGTATTCCAGTTGATCAGCCCGTTATAATTCTCATACTTGAAACTACTGGGCTCGGCAAAGTTGCGCGCCTGTGTCAGATCGCCGTGCACCGGCTGGAAGGTTGTCGAGTCGACATCGACGGTATTGGTGCCGCCATACTTTGATTGCTGCGACGACGCGGTCAAGCGAATGGAGAAGTCATCTGTGGGCGCGGCCAGCAGCGATGCGCGCCCGCCGTACTTGTGGCCCTCGTTGACTTCGCTCTGGCCGGTCAAGACATTGTCGACATAGCCAGGCGCGTCTTGATCGTAGCCGCTGATGCGCAGCGCCACCTTGTCGCCCAGAGGGAGGTTCACCATACCGCGTAGCTCTCCGCCATTGCCACCGTGCTGCACGCTCTCGCCGGTCACCTCGCCCGCACCGGAGAAACTCCCCAGCACCGGCGCAATGGTCACGAACTTCAACAGGCCGCCCTCGCTGTTCGCCCCGTAAAGCGTGCCCTGGGGCCCGCGCAACACTTCGATACGCTCCAAATCCCAGGTGTCGAAGTCGCCGGTGATGATGGAACCATTGAGCAAGGCGCTGCTCGAGCCGAAAGGCGATTCATCCAAATAAACGGCCACCGTCGAGCCGACTCCGCCGGCGTTCTGGCCCCGCAGAGTCAGGCGCGTCAGGCCTGGTTGAGTTGTTTGCAGCGAAAGGCCCGGTACCAATGCAGCGTAGTCCTGGAAATCCCGAGCCTGCAGGTTATCCAATGTTGCCGCGCTCAAAGCGGTGATGCTCATGGGCACGTCCTTGAGCGGCTCGGCGCGCTTTTCGGCGGTGACGACGATGGTTTCCAACACATCGTTTGAGGGACTCGCCGCGGCCGTTGCATCGAGCGCGAAGCTCTGATGGCAAAGGAGACCCGCAGCGGCCCCCACAAGACCCGGTAACACTAAATTGGCTTTGCCCTTCATGATTTTTGTCTCCCGTGACCGAAGAAATAGTCGGATTCCGACAATTGTCGCGATTGAGACAGCATAGTCCTGGGTAGAGAATTGTCAATAATTGTTTCCAATCAGGCTCGTGCGGAAAACCCTGGAAATTTTGCCTGCAACGCGATTATGTCCACAGGGACGCGCCGCAAACGGTTGACCTGAAACGCATCATAGGTATGCTTCATGCGCAACCACGCATGGCTCGATGAGCCGAACAGGACTCTTGATTATGGACATGAAGGCCCGTCATCCGACGTTGGGGAGCTTGCTGCGCTCACTGCGCTCGCGAAACGGGTGGACGCTGAAGGAGATGAGCGAGCGCACGAATATACCCGTGTCCACTCTTTCCAAGGTCGAGCACGATCGGCTGACCCTGACCTACGACAAGTTGGTGCAACTGAGCCAACGGCTGAATATCCGCATCTCGGAATTGTTCGCCGAGCCCACCGGTACGGTCGAATCCGCCGTGACCGCGCGCCGCAGCATCGGTCGTACCGATGACGCCGTACGCGTGAACACGAAGAACTACGATTACTACTACCTTTGTCCGGAGCTGCGCAAGAAGCGCATGATCCCCATCTTGACGCGCATCCGCGCCAAGAGCGCTCAGGAATTCGGCGATCTCGTCAATCACTCCGGCGAAGAATATATCTACGTGCTGGAAGGCGGCGTCAAAGTTCTCACCGAGTTCTACGATCCCGTGGTCCTAACGGTCGGCGAATCCATCTATATCGACAGCAACATGGGACATGCCTACGTCACTGCGGAAGGCTGCGAGGAAGCTACGGTACTCGGCGTGTGCTCGAGCCCGGATGAGAGTCTGCTCGATTCGCTGCTGTCGCTACACGGGGAAGTGACTGTTTCCATTCCCCCCAAGCTCGCGGAGTCGGGCCGCTCCTCCCTCAAGCTCAGCCCGCCGATCAAGCTCACCAAGAAACGCCGGCGTTAAGGACTGACTGCCAACGCGCGACGCCGGTCCCTGACCAACTGCCGTAGACCGATGGTCAACACCGGCAAGACAAATACGCACAAAAATAGGTAGGCCAGCCCCCGATATCCTTTTGCGATCAAGGTGACCAGTCCGAATCGCGCCGCCAAGAAGATCGAGCCAAGCAGCAGCGCCGCCGTGATCCAAAGCCGAATGGATCTTGGGAGAGTTTGACCTCCTCGCGCCCTATAGGCTTCGGCGACGCGCTCATTGATGGCGTGTACGCAGCCGGTGCCGCTTTCCAGCAGCGCCAAGAAAATCATCAACTGAAACAAGTAGTGAAATGCCGGAAAATTCAGACGGCGCAATAGAAAATCCGATGGCAAAGACTCCTCGGCAATCTGCGGGTAGTAGGCAATCATGCAGACGAAGAAGAGCAGAGCCGGGATCATGGCGAGCGGGCCGGAAAGCACTCCGGCAACCAGCGCATCCTTGGTGCTGCGAAGATGCCGGAGCACGGGAAGGATGATCACTGCGCCTACCACGTTGTATCCAGCATAGGTCAAACCGCCGAGCATCCAACCGTCAGTGGGCGCAGAGCCGGCGAAGTTGGCCGCAATTCGATCGCCGAATGCAAAGAATGAGAGCACGACAAATAACCCGTAGACCCCGTAGAGAAAGATTGACACCCACTTGAACAGACGTTCCACCGAGGCATTGCCATAGGCAGCGACAAAACTGATGCAGACGATGAGGCAGCACGTCCCAACGAGCGGCGGCCAGCCCAGGACCGCCGCGCCGATGGCGCCGGCCGCGGCGCCGAACACCGCCAGGATCAAGATGATGAACAAAAGGTAAGCCGCCTCAAAAATCATCCAGAAGCGGCCCAACAGATTGCGAAAAAAAGTTCGGTAGTCCCAACTCGAGGTTGCGTAAGCCAAGCAGAAAGTGACGGCACAGACGACGCTCCAGATCGCCATGGCCAGCAAGATGGCGAGGAGACCGCCACGCGGCCCCGAAGGAAGAAAGAATTCCGCCAGCTCGCGCCCGGTCGCATAGCCGCCGCCGATGACAACGGCCTTGAACGCGAGACCTGGCAACAAGTAGCGCTGAAACCAAGATGCTTGCTGCGCTGTTGCGGCGCCTGTCTGCGGCACTAGTGCCCCTGCCCGCGCAGCACTCGCCCGGGCTTCGCGCCGGTGTGGCGTCCCGCATCAACGACGAGCTGCCCGTTGACCAAAACATAGTCAATGCCGGTTGGATAGGCCGTGGGATTCTCGTAGGTCGCGACGTCCTCCAGGCGCTCCGCATCGAAAATAGTCACGTCCGCCTGCATGCCGTCGCGTATCACGCCGCGATCGAAGAGGCGCATACGTGATGCGGGCCACGAAGTCATTTTGCGGACTGCGTCTTCGAGCGTGAGCACGTGGCGCTTCTTCACGTACTCGGCAATTACCCGCGGAAAGTTTGCATAGGCGCGCGGATGCGGCAATCCGATCGCATCGATGGTCCCCGGTCCTTCATTCGCTCCGGAATCGCTGCCTATGCTCATCCAAGGCCAACGCAATGCGGTTTCGATGTCCGGCTCGCTCATCATGAAGTACAGACCCATGGCGCGGTTGGGTTGCGCCCCGAGCACGATATCCCACGCGACGTCCGCCGGGTCTTGGTTCAATTGCTTGCCGATGGTGTCGATGCTCTTGAACCGGTAGCGGTCATACTTGGGATTGAATGCATTGGCGAGCACCACATGATCCCAGCCGCCGCTGGCCTTGACCAAGTTGGACCATCCCGGCATCGAGCCTTCGGCGAGTTCCTTTTTCAAGCGGACGCGCACCGAGGGATCCTTTAGCTGCTCCAAGCCTTGTTTCGCGCCCTGCTCCCAAACCCAGTTGGGCACAGTGATATCAAGACCCGTGCCGCCGGCGGTATAGACGTACATGTCGGCGGCGATATTGACGCCACGCGCCCGCGCCGACTCGATCAGGCTGCCTGCCTGCGGCACCAGCTTTCCCCAACTGGGAGCGTAAGCGCCTTTGAAGTGAAAAATTTCGACTTGAATACCGGTTTTCTCGCCAATTTCAATCGATTCCTCAATGGCCTTGAGCAGATTCGCGCTCTCATCGCGCATGTGACTGGCGTATATGCCGCCGTACTTGGCAGCGACGCGGGACAGCTCGATGAGATCATCGGTGCTTTGAAAGCTGTCCGGCGGGTAGATCAAGGCTGTGGCGATCCCCATGGCTCCGGCTTTCATGGCCTCTTCGACATGTGCCTTCATCTGTTCCATCTGCGCCGCAGTGGGCCGGCCCGCCGCGTCACCCATTGATTCCACTCGAGCCTGAGCGCTGCTGTAGTAGGTGCCGAAGTTCAAGGAGATGCCCTGGGTCTCGAGCTTCTTGAAGTAATCGGCAATCTGCGCCGAGGGAACGGGTGTACCGCCCTCGCCGGCAATCGCCGTCGTTACTCCCTCGCGAAGCTTGTTTTCAGCCAGGCCATTCTTGAGCAGGATCTCACCGGACTGATCCATCATGTCGATCCAGCCCGGGGAAACATAATCTCCCCGAGCGTCGATTTCTCGCGCACCCCGACCGTCGATTTTGCCTATTTTGGCGAAGCGACCGTCCTTGATGGCGATGTCGGCCAGGACCCAAGGATTCCCTGCGCCATCGAGAACGCGCCCATTGCGAATGACGATGTCATACAAGGGCGCCGCCTGGGCAAACGTCCCAAATGAAGCGAGCAACAAGACCAGGCCAATGACCGGCGAACGAAGACTCATCGGGGCACTGTACCGTTCGCGACCCGCCCCTGCCACTCGCGCCCCATATCCGGCCCTTTGGCGCACTCCCAAACGGGGTATCCGACCCCCGACTACAGTGCCTCCAAGAGTCCTTGGTTTGCTTCCCTTTGCAGTCCAAGGAATTCGTTGATTGTTGTGATTGTCAAGGCCACTTGGAGACTACCGTGAACTACCGATCCATCATACTTACCTCTGCTGCGCTATTGAGCCTCACGGCGACTTACGCGCTTGCGGGGGAATTTCTCGAGAACAACGGCGCGGCGCTGAATAGCTACGATCCGATCACTTACTTTACGCCAGCGCCGGATCCGGCGTTGGGCTCGAGGGAACTGACCTACACTTACAAGGGTTCGACCTTCTACTTCCTCACCCCCAGCCACATGCATACGTTCGAGAATAATCCCGAACAGTACGCTCCGCAGTTCGGCGGCTATGACGCGTACGGCGTTTCGCAAGGGCTCAAGTTGCCCGCGCACCCGCGCGTTTTTGCAGTCGTCAACGGCAAGCTCTACCTGTTCAGTGACGTCGAATCCAGAAAGAACTGGAAGAAGGACGTTTCCGGCAATGTTGCCCGCGCGTCCGAACGCTGGCCGGAAGTGACCAAGCTCGCTCTGAACCGCTAGCCTTTTACTTCGGCACGCGGTAACGGTCGGGACTTTTGGTGGCTGGATCGATCGCCATTCCCGCACATCGAAACGATGTGCGTGGAATGGCGTACTTAAAGTACCCGCATGCGCTCCGGTAGGCGATAATCCCGGGGGTGATCACGCCCCAGACAAGACTCTTCTGGTCTTCCTTCACCCCTAAAATCGTTACCGTCTGGCGCGAAGGTCAGCTTGCCAGGCTTTGGCGCGGTGATGTACTGGCAGGATTGACCGTTGCCATCGTGGCGCTGCCGCTGGCCATGGCGCTCGGCATTGCGAGCGGCGCGACGCCCAATCAGGGCTTGATTACCGCGGTCATTGCGGGATTTCTGATCTCGGCGCTCGGCGGCTCGCGAGTGCAGGTCGGCGGACCCACCGGAGCGTTCGTCGTCATCGTTGCCGGCATCATCGCGGCGCACGGATACCCCGGACTCATCGTGGCCACTTTGCTGGCCGGAGTCATCTTGATCGCCGCAGGCTATGCGGGAATCGGAAAACTCATCCGCTTCATACCCATGCCCGTAGTCACGGGTTTTACCTCCGGTATCGCAGTCATCATTGCGTCGAGTCAGGTGGGCGAATTCCTCGGACTTAGCACCGCCAAAGTGCCCGCGGATTTTATCGCCAAGTGGGCGGTCTATCTCGGCGCGCTGGCAACCATCAAGTGGATCACGCTGGCCGTCGGCGGCGGAACGCTTTTCGCGATTTTGCTTCTCAGGCGTTTTGCTCCGCGGCTGCCGGCGTTCCTGATCGCGCTGCTGCTCGCCACCCTGGCGGTGGCGTTTTTGCATCTGCCGGTTGCAACCGTAGGCGACCGATTTCCGGCGATGCCGACCGGTATCCCGGCGCCGCATATTCCGGAGTTGTCGTTGGCGCTGATTCAGCACCTGATGCCGTCGGCATTCACCATCGCCTTCCTCGCGGGTATCGAAGCGTTGCTGTCGGCCATGGTGGCGGATGGCATGACTGGGTTCAGCCATCGTTCGGGTCAGGAACTCGTCGGTCAGGGTATCGCCAACATCGCCTCCGCGCTTTTCGGAGGTCTGCCCGCGACCGGCGCAATCGCAAGGACCGCAACGAATATCCGAGCGGGGGCTCGCACGCCGCTCGCCGGTATTTTCCACGCTCTCTTCTTGCTGATTTTTTTACTGGTTGCCGGACAGTTGATCGCACATGTGCCAATGGCGGCGCTCGCCGCAATCCTGCTCATGGTTGCCTGGGGCATGAGCGAAATCGAGCGATTCAAAAGCCTGTTGCGCATGGATGCGGGAGAGCGGGCTGTGCTGCTCCTGACCTTTGCGCTGACGGTATTGGTGGACTTGACCGTCGCCATCGGCGTCGGAGTGACCATTGCCTCGCTGCTGTTTATCGCGCGGATGAGCGAAACCACAGGGATCCTGCGCGAAGAATTCAGCGTCGACGATCCAGCGCAACGCGCTTCGCTGCCCGCGAACGTGGAGGTCTTTCGTTTCGCCGGACCCATGTTCTTCGGCGCGGCCCGTCAAGTGCTCGATGTGCTGCATCGCCTGAGACAGGAGCCCAAGATCATCATCCTGCGCATGGAGCTGGTGCCCTACATCGATTCCACCGGTGCAAGCGCTTTGGAGGCCTTTATGCGCCAGGCGCATCGCAACGGCACGCGCCTCATTCTCTGCGACCTTCGCGAACAGCCGGCTGCAACGCTCGAGAGGTTGTGGGGAAAGATCGCGGGTGCGGAGCGAGTGCCGACTTTTCAGGCCGCGTTGAATCGCGCGCTGGAATCGCGCGCATGAAGCGCTTGCCGGGCGATTACGATTTCATCATCGTCGGGGCGGGAACGGCCGGGTGCATCTTGGCGAACCGCCTCTCTGCGGATTCGAAGCACCGTGTTCTGCTGCTCGAAGCAGGCGGCCGCGACAACTGGATTTGGTACCATATTCCCGTCGGATATCTCTTCACCATCGGGGTTTCCCGATCCGATTGGATGTTTCGCACGGAGAGCGAACCCGGACTGAACGGGCGTTCGCTCGCCTATCCGCGCGGCAAGGTGATTGGTGGTTCATCATCGATCAACGCCATGATTTGCATGCGAGGACAGGCCGCCGACTACGACGGCTGGCGATCGCTGGGATGCGATGGCTGGGGTTGGAGCGATGTCTTGCCGGTCTTCAAGCGCGTGGAAGACCACTTCCTGGGCGAGAGCGAGCATCACGGAACAGGAGGCGGGTTTCGTGTCGAGGCGCCGCGCGTGACCTGGCGCGTGCTCGACGCGGTGCGCGACGCCGCGGTCCAGTTGGGCGTACCGGCGATCGAGGACTTCAACTGCGGCGACAACGAAGGGGTCTCCTACTTCCACGTCAATCAGAAGCGGGGACGACGCTGGTCGGCGGCGAGGGGTTTCTTGAAGCCCGCGCTTGCGCGAGCGAACCTGAGACTCGAGACGCAGGTGCTGGTGGACAAACTGATTGTCGAGAACGGGCGCGCCCGCGGAGTTCAGTTCACGCGCGACGGCGAGACGATTGAGGCGCGTTGCAGCGGCGAAGTCATTGTTTGCGCCGGGGCGATCGGATCGCCGCAGCTTCTCAGCCTGTCCGGAATCGGGCGTCCCGAATGGCTGGCTCCGCTCGGCATCAAGACCGTCGTGGCAAGCCGCGGCGTGGGGTCGAATCTTCAGGATCATCTGCAGCAGCGCGCAATCTACAAGGTGCGCAACGTGCCGACTCTCAACCAAGCGTATCACTCGCTGGCGGGACGGGCCTGGATGGGCATCGACTACGCCATTCGCCGGCGCGGACCGATGACCATGGCACCGTCCCAGCTCGGTATTTTCATGCGCTCGGATTCACAGCAGACCCGGGCCAATATCGAGTTTCACGTACAGCCTCTGTCGCTGGATAAGTTCGGCGATCCTTTGCACGCGTTTCCCGCAATAACCCTGAGCGCCTGTAATCTGCGCCCCAGCTCGCGCGGCACGGTACGCATCAAGTCCGCCGATCCACGCGTCGCACCGATGATTGCGCCCAACTATCTCGCAACCGATCAAGACCGGGTGATCGCCGCGGATGCCATTCGGGCGACCCGGCGCATCATGGCGCAACAGGCTGTGAAAGATTTCTCGCCGCAGGAATACTTGCCCGGCCCCAACGTCGGCGACGACACGGCCGCGCTCGCGGCGGCCGCGGGCGATATCGGCACCACCATTTTCCATCCCGTAGGCACCGCGAAAATGGGAGCCGTCTCCGATCCGGAATCGGTGGTCGACGTCCGCCTGCGCGTGCGCGGCATCGGAGGCTTACGGGTGGTGGATGCTTCCATCATGCCGACGATCACATCGGGTAATACCAATACCCCTACGGCAATGATTGCGGAAAAAGGCGCGCAAATGATCATCGAGGATTCCGCGCGCTAGTCAAAAATGCCGCCGCATCGGCAGCCGATTGCCGCGGCAGTTCCTCGCTGAAATTCTCGCGCGGACGATATGGGCAAGAGGCGATCGGCGCCGCCCCACTGCACCACGCTTTACGACTTGATAAAAAAGCAATCCCCGTGAATCTGGTCACTGCAAATGCCGATTTAGATACTCATCGGTCGAATTGAACAACGCCATCCATGACGAGTAGCGAGCAAGGTCATGGATCTCGTTCGGATAGACGATCTCATCGTGATCCACGTGGTGAGACCTGAGGTCTTCGATGAGCTCGAGCGATTGCTGCAGCGGCACATTACGATCATCGTCAGCCTGGATCACCAGGACCGGCGAGCGCCACTGCGCGATGGTCGCGGCGGGCGAGGATTCCAGCGCGCGTCGAGCGGCATCTCCGGCGTCGACGGGTACGCCAACCGAAGCAAGGAACGTGCTCCAGTTGTACACGCCGGCATAATCGACGCCGGCTGCAATATCCGTGGAAGCGCGCGCCAATCCCAGGGCGGTCATGAGACCGCCGTAGCTGGCGCCCCAAATGCCCACTCTTCGTGAATCGACGTCCTTTCTAGCTTGCAGATAAGAGACGGCTCCCAAAATATCATTGAGCTCGCTGCCGCCGTCCGGGCCGAAATTCTTAGCCTCGCGATATTCCTCTCCATAGCCTATCCCACCGCGGTAATTGACCGAGATGACGATGAACCCTTCCGCGACAAAATGCTGATTGAGCGCGTACATCCAGTTGTATGCGCCCATGGGATTGAATCCCAATAGCATTTGCCGGCGAGGCCCGCCATGAAAAAACATGATCGCGGGATGAGGTTTGGAAGAACTCTCCTTCTTGGGCAAGAACAATTGGGCGTACACGGTCTGGCCGTCTTTCGCAGCGAAGGTGACGTGCTCGGGCACTACCATACTGGAAGAGGGGAACGACGCCGGAATCGTCCCGGCCGCCAACGGTTGCCACTTGCCTTTGTTCAGCAGCGCGGGCTGCAGCGGCGTGGTTGCATCGCTTTGCAAAGCAAATATCGTTCCATCGCCGCTGATCTGCGGATAGTCTTCGATGGCATGACCTTGCGCCGCCGCCAGAGGCTGACCGCCTCGCAAGTCGAGGGTCCAAACGTGCATACGATCGACGTCCTCGTTCGATGAATACACCAGGCGCGTCCGATCGGCGCTCAACACCATATGCACTACTTCGAACGGGCCCTGGGTCAGCGCGCGGGTCGCCCCGCTTTGCGCCGACACGGCGTAAAGCTGCAGCCAGCCGGTTTTTTCCCAGGGGAAAACCAGCTGGTCTTGGGCGCCCCACAGCAGATTCTTGGCGGACAAGGTCGGCTGAAAGACGCTCCCCATGCCGGAGGCCGCTGTCCAAATGCGCCGGCCCTCCCCGCTCGCGGCGTCGGCGATCCAAATCGACCAAGGCTCACCCGTTCTGTGAGAGACAAATTCCGGATTCTTTTCCGAGGGAACTCGAATGAACGCGACCTTCGAGCCATCGGGAGAAAATGTCGGAGCAGTGTCCTGGTCAAGGCTCGGGCTCAACCAAGTAATCGTCTTGCTGGCAAACTCGTAGACGCCGACCAACGAGTGCTCCTTTCGAGCACTGATGAATACCAGTCTCCTGCCGTCCGCGGAAAAAGAAGCGGACAGGATGTGTCCTTGATCGGTGATCAGCGGCGCAGCCGCAGACTCGCCTGCGGCGGCCGCCGCGAGTATCCGGCCCTTGTCGAGGAATATCAGCCGACTGCCGTCCGGCGAAAAACCGGGGGCATGACCGGCGCCCACCTTGCGCACTTGGCCGGTGGCGATACTTGCCACCCAAACCTCGCGCGGCATCGGGCCTTCGGCAGAGTTATTCACGTTCGCCGGAAGATCGTCCTCCACCGATTGACCTCGAACGTATGCCAGCATGCTCGCGTCGGGCGACCAGGCAAGACCGTCGATGTCATAGCCATCATCCTTCGTGTAAGAGGTGACTTGGCGTGCCTTCATGCCCTGCGAGGAAGACGCGACCCAAATATTGCGGCATCCCCGGGTATCGAAAACCCATGCAACGCTTCTCCCGGTCGGGGACCCCGCGAGGCTCGACGGATAAGGAGCCTGCATTACGTCGTCAATCGTAAATGCCGCCGTATGCGCTGGTGACGCGGCAGGCATCGCGATGATGAGCGTACCGATGAGCGCGGCAGTTCGAAAAAGACCGCCGGACAACTCCATGATGTTCATATTTCGCCTCTGGTTAGCATGCTCGGATCGTAAATAATGCGCCTGATAAGAGAAATTTGTGCCATAGTTAGCCTGACAAGAGAATTATTTGTCAATTGACGAGAAGATCTTCGCAATCCCGTCAGGAAGGCATGAGCATACTTTGCTACTTAGGGCTGACGGCCATCTCGAGCGGTGTCTTCTGGACGCTGATCATTGCTTCGGGACATGTCAGCGCCGGAAGAGGCCTTTACGTGACCGGTTTGATGTGGTGTCCGACGATTGCATCCATCGCGACCGTATACATCATGCGCGGGGATTTTCGATCTCTCGGCTTGCGGTGGGGTGGAGGCCGATATGCGCTGATAGCCTATCTCACCCCCTTGGCTTACACCGCACTCGCCTATCTCTTCATTTGGCTGCTCGGATTCGGGTTCTTTCCTGACCCCGCCGCAATTTCGGCGATGGCGCAGAAGCTGGACTGGACCGTGACGAATGCCGCCGCATTCGTCCCCCTCTACTTCCTACTCGCTGCCACTACCCAAATGGTCTCGAGCACCGCCCACGCCTTGGGTGAAGAAATCGGCTGGCGCGGACTGTTGACCCCGCTGATGATAAATCGCTTCGGTCTCGCGGGCGGCAGCATTCTTGTTGGCGTTATCTGGGCGGCGTGGCACTTGCCGCTACTGCTCTTCGCAGACTACAACAGCGGAACTCCGTGGTGGTTTTCGATTCCCTGTTTTTGCACGCTGACCATTGGGCTCAGCGTCATCCTTGCGTGGTTTCGACTGATCTCGAACAGCGTTTGGCCCTGCGCAATCTTGCACGCAAGCCACAATCTCTTCATTCAGGGGTTTTTTACGCCTCTCACGGGATCTCGTGGCACCGTGACGGCGTATGTCATTGACGAGTTCGGCATTGCGGTGCCGCTCTCTATCGCAATTTTCGCGATTGGCTTCTGGCTGAACCGAAAACGTGCGCCCGCCTCGCCCCTGACCGCGGCCATCCTGTAGTTCGAGTTCGCACTTTTTGCTTAGGGACGATCATGTTCACTAAAATCATACTTTCGATGTCTCTGATCGCTGCCGCCAACCTCGCGGCCGCCGATGGTGCAACATCGACGGCCGACAAACCCGTTCTCACGCAAGCGGATGTCAACAGCTGGTTGGATGGCTTCATGCCCTATGCCATCGATACCGCCGACGTCGCCGGGGCCGTCGTGGTGGTGGTCAAGGATGGTGCCGTACTCGCCGAGAGAGGCTACGGCTATGCCGATGTGGCCGCGAGACGTCCTGTTGATCCTCACGAAACCCTGTTTCGACCGGGATCCACCTCGAAGCTGTTCACTTGGACGGCAGTAATGCAGCTTGTGGAACAAGGGAAAATCGATCTCGATCGCGATGTGAATGACTATCTTGATTTCAAGATCGCTCCCTACCAGGGCCAGCCGGTGACGATGCGGGCGATCATGACGCACACGGCTGGGTTCGAGGAAGCGCTCAGCCGACTGATTACCGAGTCGGACACGGCCCCGTCGCTCGAATCCGTGGTGAAGGCGTGGGTTCCCAAAAGGATATTCCCTCCCGGCGTGACGCCGGCCTACTCGAACTACGCGACGACCTTGGCGGGCTACATCGTTCAACGCGTGTCGGGCGAACGGTTCAATGAATACATTGCGCGGCATATCTTTGAGCCGCTCGGCATGAGTCACTCCACTTTCGCGGAGCCCCTCCCCGCCAACCTCGCGGGGAACATGTCGAAGGGGTATGCGCTGGCTTCACAGCCCCCCAAACCATTCGAAACCATCACGGTTGTACCGGCCGGCAGTGCCAGCGTGAGCGGCGACGATATGGCTCGCTTCATGATTGCTCACTTGGATGAGCAGCATGGTGTGCTGCTCAAGCCGGAAACGGCAAAACAGATGCACCGCACGGCCCTCACCTTGCTTCCGCCCTTGAATCGCATGGACCTAGGGTTTTACGAAGCGAATCTCAATGGCCAAAGCATCATCGCCCACGGCGGCGACACTCAGTGGTTTCACAGTTATCTTTGGCTCCTGCCGGACCAGAATGTCGGCGTATTCGTCTCTCTCAATAGTGCGGGGCGGGAAGCATCTTCGCTCACCATTCGCGAAGCCTTGATCGGCAAATTCATAGATCGTTACTTTCCCGAATCCACCGGCGCGCCGCCATCCGCTGCCGTACGCGCCGGCGATGCCGCTTCCATGGCGGGAACCTACATTGTTTCCAGGCGTTCTGAGTCCGGCCTGCGGCGCGCGCTGAATTTTTTCCAGCAACTTCATATCAGCTCGGACGCCGCCGGCATGCACTCCAGTGCTTTCGAGTTTCGGGGAACGAACGGGGCGCAACGCGACTGGGTGGAAATCGCTCCCTACGTCTGGAAAGATCGAAACAGCAGCGAACGATTGGCTGCCCAGGTGCGAGACGGGAAGGTCGTGCGATTCTCCGTCGACTCCTTTTCGCCTTTCATGGTCTATGATCGTGTGGCCTGGTGGCAGTCAACTGCCTGGTTGCGACCGGCGGCGATCGCGAGTGTGGTGGTGCTCCTGGCATTGATTTTGTCGCTACCAGTCGGTCGAATGGTGCGCAATTACTACTCCGCGGAAAGAAGACTTGGCGGCAACGAGCGTCAGGCCTACCTTGCGACCGCGCTCTTGTCCCTCGGCACGACACTCATTCTCTGCGCGTGGCTCTCCGTGGTACTAACCTTGAGATTCAACCCGCTGGGCGCGGCAGTCTATGTATTGCAGGTCGCGACGATCACCCTCTTGCCGGCACTTTGTGCCGCGAGCGCTTGGTTTGCATGGATTGGCGTCAAACAGCAGCGCGGTGTCTTGAGCGGCATCTGGCGCGGCGCCGTGGTCTTGTCGTCGATTTGCATCCTGTGGGTTGCCATTGCATTCAATCTGACGCATTTGGGCCTTGCATACTAAGGCCGCCGATCCGTTCAGGCGGTCTGCTCGGCGTCATTTGCGGCGAGACTGATCAGTTCGCTGGCAAGATTGGGATCCTCGCTGGAACAGATACCCAGCACCAGAGCGCTATCGCAATCCTTCGCGATATAGGCATGGCCCATGGTGCTGTCGATGTAAATGCTCTGACCAGCCGTGAGTCTCACGGGATTGTAGAACTGCAAGTGTACTTCGATCGTGCCCTCGAGCACGAAAATAAACTCTTCGCCCTTATGCCTCAAAGGCTCGCCAAAATCGCCGATATCCTTTGAGCGGATTCGCGTCAGAATCGGGACCATGCGCTTTTCTCGCAGATCCGCGCATAAGTACTGATAGTCATAATTGGGTGTCGATATTCGAATCGAGTTGCCGCTGTTGCTGACGCTGCGGCGTGCCGTGATCATCGGCTTCGAGCCCATCGGCGCGCTTTCACCGAGAGCAAGAAACTCCGTCATGGACATCCCGAGACTCGCGGCAAAGTGCTGCAACTTGTCGTAGGTCAGCGATAGCTTGTCGGTTTCGACTTTCGCAAGCGTAGAGAGCGGGATGCCCACCTTATCGCTCAATTGTCGCAAAGTTAACGAGTTCTTCTTTCGAACCAAGCGGATCAGACTGCCTAGGGTGCTGGTCTTGCTGGTCATCCTGAAAACGTCCTTGGATCTGCGCTGTTGCCGATCAGCCTAACCCGGATCGAGTCGCGCTTCCATCGTGGCGCTGCTAGGCTGCCGGGATGTCGCGTACCCAGGTAGCCATCATCGGCGCCGGCCCATCCGGTCTGCTGCTTTCGCGGCTGTTGTCCTTGAATGGCATCGACAATGTTGTGCTGGAGCGCCAGAGCCGGGAACATGTAGAGGGGCGCATTCGCGCCGGCGTGCTCGAACAAGGCACCGTCGATTTGCTGCTGCAAGCCCAGGCCGGCGAGCGCATGCTCAAGGATCGCCTGGTGCACGAAGGTGTGTCCCTGGCATTCGCGGACCGCAGCGTCAGAGTGGATCTCAAAGGCCTTACCGGCAACAGCGTGTCGGTTTACGGGCAAACAGAAGTCACCAAGGATCTCATCAGCGCGCTGACTGCCGCGGGCGCCGATTTAATGTTCGAAGCGGCCGACGTTGCCATCCAGGGATTTGACCGTGCCAGCCCGACCGTGCGCTACCGCCGCGCGGGCCATACCGAGGAGCTGACTTGCGATTTCATTGCAGGATGCGACGGCTACCACGGAGTGTGTCGGGAAAGCGCGCCGCGCGCGGCCATTCGTTCATTTGAGCGCATCTATCCTTTCGGCTGGCTCGGCATCTTGGCCGATGTGCCACCGGTCGATCAGGAGCTCATCTACTCGAATCACGAACGCGGATTCGCGCTCTGCAGCATGCGCTCCGCCACTCGCAGCCGGTACTACGTGCAATGTACGTCGGATGACAGGGTCGAGGCATGGCCCGACACGCGCTTTTGGGATGAGCTGCGGCGACGCTTGCCCGCGCGATTCGCCGAGAGCTTGATAACGGGTCCTTCCATAGAAAAAAGCATCGCCCCGCTGCGCAGTTTCGTGGCCGAGCCCATGCGTTTTGGTAACTTGTTCCTGGCGGGCGATGCGGCCCACATCGTGCCGCCGACCGGAGCCAAGGGATTGAACCTGGCTGCCGCCGATGTGCGCGTGCTGCACCAAGGATTCGTTGAACACTATCGAAGCGCGCGCAGCGGGAGCCGCGCACTCTTGGATCAATATTCGGAACTGTGCTTACGGCGTGTCTGGAAGGCGGTGCGCTTCTCTTGGTGGTTCACCTCGATCATGCACAAGTTTTCGGATGATGCCTTCAATCATCGCGTGCAACTGGCGGAGTTGGACTATCTGAGCGGCTCGACGGCGGCTCTCACCAGCATGGCCGAGAATTACGTCGGACTGGCTTTCGAGAAACCGGCATAAAGATAGCTGTAGAAAGCCAGCGTCCGCTGATCTCGCTTGCGCTTGGTGTAAACTGCGCTATGTTCTGATAATCCTTACAACTATAACGGGAACTCACATGACGACGACGCTCTACCTTGTGATCTATATGGCCATTCTCACCTGGCTCACCTATCTCGCGGCCAGCCTGATACGGGCCAAAGGGTGGACTCCCGCGGGCATGCAGGTTGCTCTAGGGAATCGCGACAATCTGCCGGAGGCGACTCCTCTCGCCGGACGCGCCGAGCGAACGGCTCGAAACACGTTGGAAAATTTCGTGCTGTTCGCGGCGATCGCCATGGTGGCGCATATTTCAGGGCGCGCGGGTGCGCGGGTCGATCAGGGAGCCGAAATCTTCTTCTGGGCGCGCGTTGCATTCATCCCGGTGTACTACGCGGGAATCGTGTATCTGCGCACTGCCGTATGGCTGGTCAGCGTCATCGGCTTGGCCATGATGATCGCCGCCATCATCTAGCCGCGAGGAAAGCATTCAAGATGTTGCACGGCCCATGCCGCCTGTTGCTGCTGCTGACGCTCAGTGCTCTTGCGGCCAATTCGCATGCCGCGGCGAAGGCCACGGACGCCACCAATGCCCTGGCCGGAGAATGCCCGGGAGACTACCAAGTCAAGCCGGGCCTCAATGTGGACTTCCCGATCGAGGGTGCCAAGCGAGCCTTTGTCGTGATCCCGCCGGCCCACTCGTCCAAGCCTGCTCCGGTCTGGGTACCGCTGACCGGTACGGTGGAATCGACCAACGACAATCTGCACGTTGCCCGCAGCGGCGCGAATGCGCTGATGGCCAACAAGGGATTCATGGTCATCGGGCCGGTACGGGAATGCGCCAACCAAGATCCGGATCTGCGCGCCGGTGCGTGCAATGGTCCCGGTGTCGGCGGCTGGAACTGGCGGCCATGGACCGAGGGTCGGGCAGGCAATTCCGACGGAGAGCAGTTCAAAAACGATGAGGGACCCGATTCTCGGTTTCTCATCGCCGCCGTCCGTTGCGTCGCGAAATTCTATCCGCTGGATAAGCGCCGCTTGTTCGTCGGCGGCATTTCATCCGGCGGCACCATGACCAACCGCGCCCTGACTTTTCGCTCCGACTTTTGGGCCGGAGGTCTGGCGATTTCCGGCGAATGGTACGTAACGCAGGATAACGGCACTCCTTTGTCCTTCGATGCCGCGCGGGAAGCGGTTCAAGCCGCGCCCGCGAAGTTATTTCAAGGGCGCGTTGGTCCATATCCTCTCAAGACCAAGCTCTTTCCACTGGTCGTCATCAGCGTCTGGGGCGGATCGAATGATATGTGGAGGTGTTCCGGGGTCTTGTGCGCCGACTACCGGCCTTCGACTCAAGCATCCTCCAACTATTTCAGTTCAATCCCGGGCGTGATCGAGGTCTCCTGCTCCAGCACCCATGGTCATATGTGGCCACAGATCAATACGCAAGCCTTCAACTTATGGGCGCTGACCACTCTTGCGTCGTTTCCCAAGTGGACCCCAACGGCGAATTTTCACTTAACTTCGCCGCCCGAAGGATATAGCTGTAAATTAGGGCGATTCACCGACCACTACTAGTCGATCAGTCGCCATCAACGG
Source organism: Steroidobacteraceae bacterium (assembly GCA_036494725.1). Lineage (GTDB taxonomy): Bacteria > Pseudomonadota > Gammaproteobacteria > Steroidobacterales > Steroidobacteraceae > Bog-1198. The sequence goes on along the minus strand of DASXNX010000170.1, from coordinate 40,922 downwards.
CACGCCTCACTGGGCAAAGCGTTTCGCGTTATCCAAGTCGCATTTCGGCGGTGCGTAGGCCAGACTGGGCCGAAACACCCATTGAACATCGCCCTCCACGGGCGCCGCGAGATATTGCGGATCCGTCAGCACGAAATGGTAAGTGAGCCCGCCTTTTCCATCGGGAGTCAGACGCTCCACCAAGTGCTTCTGGGTACCCGAGGGCAGGCCGTAGGAATTTCCCATCACATGATAAGTGAACAGCGCCGTGTCGATGACCAGAGTCTTGCCTTCCCATCGACCAATGGAATGGCCTTGTATAGAAGGCGTGGCGCCTTCGTGCGTGGACACATCCATGTGAATCGTCCGCTGTGCGCCGTCGAACTCGCCGTCGACCAAGATCGCCTTGTCGGTTTTCGTGATGCGCTTCAGATCCGGCGTGATCATGAATACGGGCGCCGGATTAGGGACACAATTGGCGCCGGGATGCATTTTCTTTTCGTCGAAGCGTTTCACGGCCGCCTTGCCCTCGGCAGTCATGGAGAGCTTGTCGGTATCCAGCTGCGCTTCGACCTTGGGCGCCAGGAGCGTCACCCAGACTCCAGCCATGCCCGCGTCCGAGGGTGCAGATGGCGGCTCGGACCCGGCGCTTGCCAACCGAGCCACTTCGCCCTTCCGATCGAATAGCGTAGTGTCGCCGTGCTTGATTAAATTCGGATGGAGACTTTTTCTGCTTGCGTCTCTCGCCGGACTGCCGCTGACCGTGATTGTGTCGCCGGGGTGAAGCGTATCTTGAGACCACCCCAAACGGCGCAGGATGGAGGGCGGACTGGCTTCAATTTCCCAGTCGATGGATTCGCCGGTATTCGTCCGTTGTTTGACGTAAATATAGACATGCGGATTCGACCATTCGAATTTCGTGACCGCACCCTCAATGGTGACAGTCTGCTTATCGTCGAACATCGCTGAACTGTGGTGGGCCTCCGAGAAGGCCGGCGCGAGCGCCGCGGCCGCGAGAAGAATTGCCGCCCCTGCGGGCGACCCGGACCTGCACGATGAATCCTTCATATATGCCCTCCGAAAAATCCTCGGCCCAGCGCTAAAAGCGCAACGAGAGGCAGCTCAAACCGCCGTCCATCTTGGCAAACTCCGACGTGTCGAGCACGCAGGTACGATATCCCAGATTGGCGAGGGTGGCTGCGAGCTTGGGGAATCCCGCCGCGATGAACACCTTATCATTTATCCGCACTCCGTTGGCGGCATATGCCTCGATTGGCGCGACCTCGATCCTGTCGTAATCGGCAAACCCCGCGATCGGCGGAAATCCAGGAGCGACAACAAAGAGGCGATCGCCGAGATAGGTAATCCCGGACTTGAGATGCAGGAGCGATGATTGGCCTCGGATCTCGATCGTTGATGACGTGTAGTGGTGGCGCGCCAGTGTGGCTGCCAACTGCCCGGCGCCCGCCTCGTTGGTGCGAGCGGACAGCCCGATGAGGAAATGATCGCCCACTTGGCAAACGTCGCCCCCGTCCACGGTGCCGGGCGGCACGATCTGCTCCACGTCGCGACGGAACTGACTCATCGCGCTCGCGACAGAGGCTACCTCGCCCCGGCGAGTCATCGCGCCCGGCCGGGTCGCAATGGCCACTCTCTCCGCAATAATGAAGGTGTCCTCGACAAAGGTACCGTCGGGATACTCTTCATCCGCGGGCATCACGGTTACTTTGAGGCCGGCTTCGGTCAGTGCACGGCAATAGGCGGAATGCTGTTCGAGGGCCCTCGGGACGCTCGGCGATTGCATTCCCGAGGTGGTCAGGCCCTGCGCAAAGTTGGCGCCCGGAATACGGACGATGGCATTACTGAACCGCATCCCGCGCACTATAGCAGCCAGCCCCAATGTCCTTGATTCAACTGAATTTAGATTTTGCCGCGCAATTTTGCGTGGCAGCGGTGTATTGAGAGTAGCTAACGAGGAATGAACCATGCGCCATCTCACTGCTTGTCTCATCATCGCCGCTTGCATCGTGGCTTTGCCCACCGTGGGAAATGCCAAGGGTTGCATCAAGGGTGCCGCCGTCGGGGGTGTGGTGGGCCATGTGGCCGGGCATCATGCCGTTGTGGGAGCGGCGGCCGGATGCGTCATCGAGCATCACCGGGAAAAGGAAAAAGAGAAGGCGGCCCTTCAAAACGGTCAGTCGCGGGGCAGCACGCAGCACCAGGTCATGCCTCGGTCCGGGTTATTCTCGGCCAGCAATTGACCTCGGTGCGCGCGAACGATCTCGGAGCAAATCGACAGGCCCATACCCACGCCGCTTGACTTGGTGGTGAAGAACGGTTCGAGCAATCGTTCAAAGGCGCCGGGCGGAGAGCCCGTTCCCTTGTCCTCCACGCGCAGCTCCACAGCATCCGGGCGCACCGCTGTGGTGATCATCAACCGGCGCTCATGAATGGGAATGGTATTCATAGCCTCAGTGCCATTCAGCATGAGATTGAGAAGAACTTGTTGCAGCTCACCTCGATCACCGTGAATCTCGGCACCGCCTGAATCCAGCCGCGTCATCAAACGCACTTGATGCACCAGCAAATCGGAGCGCATCACATGCGCCACCTCGCGAACGAGTTCGTTCAAATCCACCACCGTATGAGGGCGGCGCTCTTTTCGAAGCAGTCCTCTGACATTTTGAATAATGTCGCCCGCCCTTCTGCCGCTTTCAGCGATATCCTCAAACAGCGCCCGCGTTTCCGGATTTGCCCCAAGGTCGGGGGCATGCAGCCCTGTTTCGGCGTTGGTCACAATGGCCGTAATCGGCTGCAGCAGTTCATGCGCCAGCGAGGAAGTCAATTGCCCCACCAGCGACACCCGACCGATGTGCGCCAACTCGCGACGCGCACGGTCGATCTCCATTTGCGATTCCCTACGCTGCGTCAAATCTTGCAATTGAGAAACAAAATAAAGCGGCTCGTTGGACGCATTTCTGACCAGAGCCACTGACAACAGCGCCCAGATGTAACGCCCATCCTTGTGGATGTAGCGCTTCTCCATTTCATAATGCGAAATCTCGCCCGCCAGCGCGCGCTGCAATTGAACCAGGTCGGGTTCCAAATCGTCGGGATGCGTCAGGTGTTGAAACGTACTTGCCAGAAGCTCGCTCTCAGAATAGCCGAGCAGGCGGCAAATCGCGTGATTGACCTGCAGCCAACGCCCATCCAGCGATACCAGCGCCACACCGATGGCGGAATGGCTGAAGGCGGCCCGAAATCGCTCTTCGCTGTCCCGCAATCTGCTCGCGGCACGGTAACGCTCGGAAATGTTGCGCACCAGGGTAATCGTGGCACCGTCATCGCGGCGTACCATGCGCGCTTCGAAGTGACGCTCCTGGCCCGCTATCGGCAGCACGTATTCGTATTCGACCACTTCGCCCGTCTCGGCGGCGCGCCGAAACAGCCCGCGAAAAGTGCGGGCCATCGCGGGCGGCAGAATTTCTTCCAGCGATTTACCCAAGAATTGTTCGGGCTGGAGGTAGAGGTCGATCGTTTCAGGACAATGACACTCGGCGTACACCCCATTCGAGTCGAGCACGAATATCAAATCCGGCAACGCCTTGAGCAGCGCCCTATTGCTTGATTCACTGGCCAGCAGCAAGCGTTCGGCACGCTGTCTCGCATCGGCACTCGCAATGATTTCACCGACCAGCTGCAGTCTGCGCACGAGGCTTCGTGGCCACTTGCGATATTTGCGAACGCTAACGAATGAAAGCACGTAAAGGACGGACCCGGCCTGGATGGGGATGCCGAGCACGGATTTCGCACCCGCCAGAATCGCCGGCGTGATTTCGGCAGATGCGGCGGCCGGCATGTCCTCGGGGACCTTCGCCCAGGTGATGATGTTGCCTCGTCGATATTGTTCGATGATCCATGGGAAATCGGCGCTGCGCGCAACGGGCGGTCGGGCACGAAGCCCGGGGTAGGAGTACATGTGACGCCGGTGCATCTGCGCGCCATCGCCCTCGCACTCCCAAAGATTGATGCGATCGATCCCGATGAACCGGCCAAGCTTTTTGAGCCATTCGTCGATGCCTTGATCCACGGAATCCGCGGGTGCTTTGGCGAAATAGGCAGACAGCTCGAGCAGAAACGACTCGAAGCGCAATCGCCCCGCGATATTGGCATCAGGCTTGGCGGGTCGCGCGCGCTTGACCCGTGCGTGCGCAGGTGCTGATTTGACGGACGCCGCAAGTTTGGGCCGGGCCGGCCGTCCGGCTGACTTCGAGATTCGCTTCAGAAAATCACCTTTTCGCATCCCTTTGAAGGCTATCCTAACTCTTATGGCAGCGGCGAGAAACCGCCGGCGAAGATACGCTATAGTCGTTGTCTCAATTCATTAAGCTGGGAATGACCCCGATGAATCAGGCACGCAGGCGGATGATTTTGCCGCAGCCGATGTCGATGCTCGGCACCGGGCAGCGCGACGTGGAAACAGAGCTCATGGCGCAACTCGGGCCGGACGCGGTTTTCATGATGGGTGATAATCCCGCGCTGTCCAAGATGCCGGACAAGCCAAAGCTCCTTGATTTTTTTCGCCAGCGCTTCACGCCCTTTACCCGAAATCATCTCCTGCAGAGCGCCATGGTTGCGCTCAAGGGCGGCATGGAGGAAAAAGTGGTGCTGGCGTGTCTCTTGCACGATATTGCCAACGGCGCGCTGATTCGCGTCGACCACGGCTATTGGGGCGCTCAGCTCATCGAGCCCTACGTATCGGAAGAGATCAGCTGGGCGGTACGCAACCATCAGGTGCTGCGTTTCTTTGCCGATGAGTCGGTTGGCTATCAATATCCGGATGCCTACATCAAGTTTTTCGGTCCCGACTACCGGCCCGAAGAGTACGTGCAGCGGGCGTATGCGGAAGCGCGCCGGCATCGTTGGTACATGACTTCCCGTCTCATCACCTTGAACGATCTCTATTCGTTCGATCCGACAGTGACCGTGGATCCAGAGCAATTCTCCGACATCATCGGCAGGCATTTCAAACAGCCGGACGAGGGCCTTGGCTTCGATAACTCCCCGGTTGCGCACATGTGGCGCACCATGATCTGGCCGAATAATCTCCTTTAGGAGCGCTCGAAGCGGGCGACGATTTCGACGTGCTCGGTGAACGGCATGAGGTTGAACGCGGTGAGCTTGCCTAAGCGCAGCGTGCCGCGCGCCACGAGCTGCGCAGCATCGTTGAGAAAGGACTCCAGTGCGCAACTGATGTACACCAACCGCTCCGGCGGCTCATCGCTCAAGAACCGGGTCAGCTCTGGATCGAGCCCTTTGCGCGGCGGGTCGGTGATGACGACCTGTGCCCCTGACGCGCAATTCCGAGCGCTGCCCGCCTCGCCGGGAACCAGCGTGATTTTGGCTCGATCTCGTGGCTCGAGTTCGGCGAGTCCAAGTTCCAACCCCTGGACGGACTGCGGGGTGATTTCGTTCATGCGTATCTCGCCGACTCGATCGAGTATCGATAAGCCGATCGCACCGACTCCTGCGTAGAACTCAGCCACACACGCGCCCGGCGGCACTTCGGCGCGCACGTGCTGGATGATGGTCTGCGCCATGTCGAGATTGTTCTGCCCGAACGCGCCCGGCGGGTAGTGAACCGCCGCACCGCCAAATCGTTCGACGACGCTAGCCGGTCCGCACCAATGATGAAACGTTGATCCCAAGATTACGTTGGAGCGCTCACAATTCTCGTTGGACCACAGACTGTGCAGATCCTTGCCCAGCCGCTCCTGGATCAATTCCATGCAAGCGGCCAGGGGCTCGGGTGCCGCGCTATTGGCGACCATCACCACCTGCGCGGTCTGCGTGCTGCGTTCCACGACGACTTGCAGATAGCGAGCCAGTCCTAGGTGCGCTTTGTCCGAGTAGCTGCTCACGCGGGCATCGACGAGGGCACGGCGCACGACGGCGGCGACCCGGTTGATCAAGGGATGCTGGACGCCGCAGTGGGGAATGTGCACCACGCGATGGGTGCCGAGCTCAAACAAGCCGATTTTCGGGGAATTCAGCCGTCCCCGGATGGCAAGCCGCGCGCGGAGCCGAAATCCCTGAGTGGGGCCGGAAATGACCGGTACCTGAGGCAGGCCATGGGCGCGCGCCAAATCATCAAGGGCGGCGTGGCCCGCGGCGCCAATACCCTGTTCGCCAAGCCGCGGACAGCCCGGGCAAGGCGGACGGTGCGGGCACGAGATCAATTCCGTGGCCATAGGCGGTATGATAACGGAGCCTGCCGGAATACTGGCGCTGCAATATCGGCTGAAGGAGGTTTCGATGACGCTGGGTGATGAACTGAGCAAACTCGGAGAACTTCACGAGCGCGGCAAATTGTCGGACGAGGAATTTGCGCGCGCCAAGGCTCGATTGTTGGGCGCTGAAGCTGCGCATCCCAACGAACCCTTCGTATCCGCGGTCAATGCCTTCCGTCGCAGCCGCAGCGATCGGCAAATCGCCGGTGTATGCGGCGGCATCGCTCGCGCAACCGGGACGGAATCCTGGGTCTGGCGGCTCATCTTCGTGCTTCTGTTTCTGTGCGGCGGCGCCGGACTGCTGGCCTATGTGCTGCTGGCGATATTTGTGCCGAGCGAGTGACGGGACCGAACTAGCGCCTACACGCTTTGTCTAAATTGTGTGTACCGGTTTTGGAGACCGAACATGCGCATCAGTCAGATTCTTCGCGCCAAGCGGCTGGATGTCATCGCCGTCCCTCCCGACTCGACCATCCGTGCAGCGGTCACCTTGATGAAGGAGCAGCAAGTCGGTGCGCTGGTGGTCGTGGACTCCCATGGGCGCCTGCTCGGCGTTCTCTCCGAGCGAGACGTGATCCACGGCCTTGCCTCGCAAGGCGCCGATGCGCTGCATCAAATGGTACGCATGTTCATGCGTACGGACAGCCCGATGGTAACGGTGCACGACACCGTACAGTCTGCGATGCAGATGATGACCGCGAAGCGAGTCCGACATTTGCCGGTCGTCGACGGCGATCGAATGATAGGCGTCATCAGCATCGGCGATGTGGTCAAATCGCGCCTGGACGAGAAGACTCAAGAGAACGACGTGCTGCAAGACATCGCGCGGCTGCGCGTTGTGAGGGATTAGGACGATCACCCCTGGGAACGAACCGCCTCGATCAAGGTGCGATAGTCGAGCACCGCCGGCGTAATCAAACCGGCTACTTTGCCGGCGTCATCCCAGCGCCGCACGCGAACGGCCTCGCGATAGTAAGGTTCTGTTTCGAAGTGCGTCGTCTCGTCGGGCGACATGGGGCCGCCCTGCAGTTTGAGCGTGAGCACGGACGCCGGGCTCAACTTGGCGAAATAGGCGCCGTCCGTGGCACATAGATAGCGCTTGGCGGGGACGTGCAGCCGCACCGGTTCAAAGACCGATGCCGGAAAACGGCGCGCCAGCCAGCGACCACCCACCTCCTCGTGCCGCGCATCCGTTGTCCATTCATGAATATCGTTGGGAACATCGTCGACAAGATGCCCTACATCGTGAAGCAACGCGGCGATGATGAGCGCCGGCGGCGCCCCTTCAGCCTGCGCGAAATAGGCCGCCTGCAGCGAATGTTCACTCATCGACACCGACTCGCCGAAATACGCCGTCCCTCCGCGCCCCTTGAATAGCTCCGAGATCTCCTCGACCAATGTCATGCGCGCTGCTCCCCGACCTGCCGCCGCAGCAACGCCGCTTCACTGTAGACGCTATCGCGCGTCAGATAGCAGCCGCGCAGATGTCGCGGGTATTTCGCCGATGAAAAGGGCGTGCGGCCGTGCAGAATGCGCTGATTGTCGAACACCACAAGATCGCCGGTCCGCATGCGAAATCTCAGCTGAAAATGTGGGTCGCGCAGCAGCAGCGCGAATTTTCGATAGGCCGCATAAAATCCCTGAGTGCGATCAGGCGCCAGCCGCAGTGGCGCGATGGATCGGTTGTTGTAATGCACACCCGTCACGACGCCGTCGCATGACAACTGTATTAGAGGCCGCTCCGCATACAGATCCGCATCCGCAGAGCGATAGTGGAAGGGCACAGGAGTGGTCGTCAATTGCCCGAAGGACTCAGGATCCTCGCGGCGCAAATGCTCGGCCAGCGCCAGGCCATCGCCGAATAGACTCTCGCCGCCGTCGGGTGCCGCGATCAGCACGTGCAGCGCTTGGAAACCCGGCACCGGCTCGCGATACGGGTTGTCGGTGTGCAAGCCCAGACCCAGATCCGAATACGCCAGGTTCTCCGGTTGCGCCACCGAGCGCACGTCGAACACCAAGCCATAATTGGTCTCGGCGACGCGTCCCACCAAGGACATCGCCTCGGTTAAGGCGTCTACTCTTGCCGGGACTTCGCTGAGAAAGGCCATTCCATCCGTCAACAGCCGCGTAAACCATTGCAGACGGCGTGCCGCGTTCGCCTTTTCATCGCCGAAGCGCATCCACGCAAAGTTCTCCAACGCATTTAAGGAGCCTCCGATCCAGGCCGTCACCGCGCCGCGCCGCGAGGGCGAAACATCGGCTTGCGCCGCCAGCCAGGCAATGTCGAACGACGTGCCGCGCGAGTCGTTCTCCCATTGAATTTGCACCGACCCCGCGCGCACGGAAGCCGAACGAATCTTGGGAGTCTCGGGCAGATCTGCGATATCGATCAATCGCTGGCCGCTGTGCGCATCGCGCTGCCCGGTTTCATTGTCTCTCAGCCAGATGCTGGCGAACCGGCTGCTCTTCCCGTCCGCCCACTGCAGGGTCAGTGAATCGGCATCGGCGCGAACGCCCTTAAGATCCCCTGCGCTGTTCATGGCAGATGCTGCGCTATGCGCGCGGCGCGCGCGCTCAAGAGGTACAACCATCCCGCGCCCGCGGCGCCCAGTGCGCTGACAACGGCGAGGGTCACGAACACGCCCTGCCAGCCAAAGGTCACGGAGATTCTGGCGACGCTGTCGCCCGCGGCCACGGCGCCCAAATAGCCGATTCCATCGATGATACCCGAGGAGGCTGCCGGCGCGCGCTTTCCTCCGAAGTCGAGCGCAAATGCGCCGCCGAGGTAAGAGTAAGGACCCAGCAAGCAGAAAGCGATGATGCCGATGGCAATCAGCGGCAGCAGCGCGCCGGCCGTACCCGAATGCATCGACATCAGGAACAGCAGCGCCATCGCAGCCGCCGTCAATCCCAGGAACAGAACCAGCGAACGGCCATTCACGCCGAGGCGATCGCTCAGCCAGCCTGAAGCGACAACCGATACTGCGCCTACACCCGGGAAGATGGCACTCAAACGGGCGGCTTCGCTCACGCTATAGCCTAGGTAGTCTCGCAGATACACGGGCGTCCAAGTATTGAAGGTTTCGCGAATAATGGTACACCCTAGCGAAAGAAAGCAAACCAGCAGGAATGCCCGGCTGCGAAGCAGCGGCAGCAATAGCGCGCGCACGCTGGTGCGGGTCTCGAGAGCGCCGAACAAATTAAGAGGATTCGGTTTGGCTTCCGCAAAATCAAGGTCCGCGCGCGATTCACGCAAGAACAGCCAGTTGAAAACCAGCATGGCGCCGGCGACCGCCGCCGCGAAATAAAACAACGGCCGCCAACCGAAGCCCTGCTGAATGAGCGTGCCCATCGATTGACGCGCCGCTGCGTCTCCGACCAAGTAACTGATACTGAGCACGCCGATGATGGTGCCGTAGGAGGTGTAGTCGAACCATTTTGACGACACCTTGATGAGACCCGCCCAAGCTATGGATTGTGTGAGCCGGTTGCCGATCCATGCCAGCATGAAAAGCGGCAGGGTGCCGCCGACGGTGAACAGCAGCGTGAACACGGTCGCGCCTGCCAACCCGATGAGGAAACTCGTGCGCCCGCCCCAGATGTCCCCCAGGCCGCCCAGGAACAGCTTGCCAAGCGCGTAGGCCATCACCCCCAGAGATGAAATCTGGCCCATGCGCACGATGGCATCGGCATGAGCCGTGCCGCTTCGGCCTAGCTCGTCGATCAACAACGGCGTCGACACTGACAAGTCGGCGCGGCAGAAATACAGCGAGGCGTACCCGCCGAACAGCAGTGCGATCACGGTGGCCTGGCGAAATCGCAACGGGATTTTTTCGGTCATACGATCTACTATCGTAGCATTCGTTCAAAGGGGCTCCGGGGAGTTGCCATGCAAGACTTGGAACAGCAGCTGCATTCCGAAGGCTATGCCATTGTGCGGGGATTCTTTGATACGTACGAAATGCATGAGATCGGGCTCGAAACCGACCGCATGTACCAGGAAGGACTCAAGCATCACACCACTTATCGCGACAAGAATCTGCTGTTCGAGGTTCTGGACGATCCGCAAGCCCGGCGGCGGGTGGTGATTCAAGCGCACTGGACGGCGTGGATCAGTCCCTTCTTGGAACGCATGCGCCGCTCGCCAAAATATTTGGATTTGTTGGGACCCCTGCTCGGTGCGGACATCAAGCAGATCACGCATCAGCTCCACTGGAAGCCGCCAGGGGCGAAATATACGTACTACCGCTTTCATCAAGATGCAAAATTCCGCAATCAAGCCGCAGTACGCAATCTTCTCTATGGAAGCATCAATACCGGTCTTGCCATCGACCGCCAGACGGTGGAAAACGGCGCATTGCGCATCGTTCCCCGAAGTCATTTGCGCGGCTATCTTGGACTGTCGGAGGATCAGACCATCATGACGGGACAAACGCCGGATGAGGATCTGGTCAGGGTAGGACTCGATCCCGCTTCCATCGTAACCTGCACCATGGAACCCGGCGACTTGCTGCTATGGACCTTGTATACCGTTCACGGCTCCGCGCCGAACGTCAGCGCTTTCGACCGGCGCTTCATGATCAGCAGCTACTTACAGGCGAGCGACAGCGACCGCGGCGAGTGGGCATTTCGCAATGGTGTCTCCACGCCGTTGGGGCCCGAACCCGAAATCTGCAAGTATGAGGCGCTGCGCGAAAAGCCCGGCCCCTTCTACATTGAGGACAACTGGACCGAGGAAGCCCGTCGCGCAGCGCAGAACTAGCTTGAACGATGCCACCCGCGCGGATCGGGTTTACTTTTCCGCGGCATACAAGCGATCCGTCGTCTTGTTGTTGACGCTGGCCTACACACTGAACTCCGCCGACCGCACGCTCATCGCCATCATCGGCCAACCGCTGAAGCTCGATCTGAATCTCTCAGACGCGCAGCTGGGCCTGCTCATAGGCCCTGCGTTCGCCGCTCTCTATGCCTTCAGCGGCCTGCCCATCGCTAGGCTCGCGGAACGCTACAACCGGGTGTCGATCATTGCCGTCGCAATGGCGGCCTGGTCCGCGCTGACCGCCCTTTGCGGCTCGGCCGCGAACTTTTCGCAATTGCTCATGCTGAGGATGGCGGTGGGCGTCGGTGAAGCCGGCTGCACCCCGCCTGCTCACTCGTTGATCTCCGACTATTATGGATCGAGGCGCCGCAGTACCGCACTCTCGATCTACTCTTGCGGAATCTCCTTCGGCTACATGCTCAGCGCAATCATCGGCGGCTATGTGGCCCTTCACTATGGCTGGCGTGCCGCCTGCGTGGTCGTGGGACTCCCCGGTATCATCGTCGCCTTTGCAGTCCGATGGCTGATCAAGGAGCCGCCCCGCGGCCACTCCGAGCCGCTGGAGAAATCGGCCGCGGCGCAACTCGCACCTGAGCCCGGCTTGCCCGTGGCGGGAAGGCCGGCTTGGCTCGAGAATGAATTCGAAGAAATGGTGGAAGTGGCACGCACGCTATTCGGCAAGCGGCCGACCCTCAACATCCTGATCGGCTTGATCTTGGCCTCATTCGCCGCGCAAGGCTCCTATGCGTTCGTGCCGGCCTACTTTAACCGCGCCTTTGGCCTTGATTATGCAACTGTCGGAGTCATCTCGGCGCTCACCGGCGGTGCTGCCGTTGGACTCGGGCTTGCCGCGGGCGGCGCCATCGCCGATTTGCTTGGTGCGCGCGACGCCAAATGGTATGCGTTGGTGCCCGCCTTTGGTCTCGCAGCGGCGCTACCTCTCTACGTTTTCGCCTTCCTGCAGCAGAGCTGGATGATGAGCGCCGTCTTGTTGGGATCCGCGGGATTCTTTCAATACTTATCCTTCGGCCCCACGCTGGGTGTCGTCCAAAACGTCATCGACGCGCGCCGGCGTGCGACCGCCACGGCATTGGTCTACATCTGCTTGGCGGTGATTTGTTTGGGTTGCGGGCCGCCGTTTACGGGCTGGCTGATTGATCGCCTGGCGCAACTCAATTTCTCGCTGGACGGCTCCTTCAAGGCGATGTGCGCAGCCGGCGCGCTCGCGACAGCGCCGTCCGGCGTCGGGCAGGCCTGCGCCTCGACTCTGGCAATCGCGTCGCGCCAAGGCATCATCGCGACGGTGCTCTTGTATGCATGGGCGGTCATTCACTATCTGGTGGGAGCCGCAGGTTTGGCGGAGCAAATGCGCCTCGCAGTGTTGCGCAATGCCGGGCGTAGCTGAACGGCTCTGTTGATTGGCGATCGGTCCGAAATCAGTATACACTGTATACGTCGATCATGGACACCGCAAAAAAAATCACCGCGGCCGCGCGCCGCCTGCTCGACGCCGATGGCGCGGAGGCGGTAAGCATGCGGCGGGTGGCCGACGCCGTCGGCATCACCGCGATGGCGATTTACCGGCACTTCCCTGACCGCGCGGCGCTGCTAAATGCCGTCGCCGGCGAAGGCTTCGCCGACCTCACGGCCTACTTGAGCGGGCGCCGGTTTCGCGGCGGCCCCGAGGCTCGACTGGCAAAAATGATCGAGATTTACCTGGAACACGCCCTGGAAAATCCGCGGCTTTTTGAACTCATGTTTTTAATGAAGCGAGAGGGTGCGCGCCGCTTTCCCCAAGACTTCAAAGCGGGGCTGTCCCCCACCGCCAACCTTATTACAGCGGTCGTCCAGGAGGGTATGGATGCCGGCCGATTCAAAATCGACGATTCCTGGGAGGTCGCATTCGAGATGGGCGCCCTCTCGCAGGGATTGATCATGCTCTATCTGGGCGGCCGTATCGATGCCACGCCGGCGGGTTTCCGCGCGCAATACCGGCGCGCCTTCAGGAGATATATTCATGGCATTCGCCGTTAATTTGCAACGCCTTGCGATCGGCGCCGCCGCAATCGGCGCCGCCGCCATTCTGTTGTGGTTCGGTACGGGTCTCGAGGCCTTCTGGCCTCTGGCTTGGTTCGCGCCCTTGCCGATCCTGATCTATTCCCTGCGCTGCGACAGCCGATGGCAAATTGCCCTCGCCGCCTTCCTGGCGTGGGCTTTGGGCGGCCTCAATCTGTGGAGCTACCTCCATGGCACTCTGCAGATTCCTGTCGGCGTCATCGGCGTCATGCTGGCCGTGCCGGCAGTCGTCTTCGCGCTGGCGGTGCTGCTATTTTGCGGACTCGTCCGCCGCGGCGCTTACTGGTGCGCGTTAGCCGGCTTTCCTGCATCTTGGGTCGCGTTCGAATATGGATTGAACCTGATCTCGCCGCACGGCACTGCCGGCAACCTCGCCTATTCGCAATCGAATTTTCTACCGCTGCTGCAGATCGCTTCGATAACCGGTCCCTGGGGCATGAGCTATTTGTTGATGCTGTTTCCCGCGGCGCTCGCGTTGGCGCAGCACCTGCATGCGCGCGCACCGCGCCATGCGTTGCAAATCGGCGGCGCGAGCCTTGCGCTGATCGCGGCCGCCTTGATCTTCGGCGTCGTGCGCCTCTCCACCCCGACCTTGGATCAAGCGGTGCGGGTCGGTCTCATCGTCTCGGATGCGCCGCAGGACATTTTCGTCGCCAACGAGGGAGCGCCCACCGCGGCGCTTTTTGCCCGGTATGCCTCAGGAGTTGAAAAGTTGGCCGAACAGGGCGCGAAGGTCATCGTCTTGCCGGAAAAACTCGGCGTGGCGGTCGACCCCGACACGCAAACAATCGACGCGCCATTGCAGTCGCTCGCCGATAAGCATCGGGTCGAGATCGTGACCGGATTGATCCATGTGACGCCGACCGTGAAATGGAATGAGGCGCGAATCTATACCCCAGGCGCCGCGACCGGGAGTTATCACAAGGTGCACTTGCTGCCTCCCTTTGAATCGATATTTGCCCGCGGCGCCGCCTTGACCGTGGTAAATGAGGATTCCGGAAAATGGGGAGTCGAGATCTGCAAGGACATGGATTTCGCGCAGCCCTCCAGAGACTATGGTCACGCCGGCGTCGGCCTGTTGCTGGTACCTGCATGGGATTTCGACCGTGACCGGTGGTGGCATGGGCATATGGCCATCATGCGGGGTGTCGAGTCCGGCTTCAGCATCGTGCGCTCGGCCAAGCGGGGCCTCCTGACGGTAAGCGACGCCCACGGACGGGTATTGGCCGAAGCGCGAAGCGACTCCGGCACGTTTCCAACGCTGCTCGTTGACGCGCCGGCCCGCCACGTTGATACCGCTTATGTTTTATTCGGTGACTGGTTCGCCTGGGTTGCGATTGCCACGGTGGCCTGGTCGGTCAAACGGCTGTTTGATTCGCGGCCCCGAGGCTCTACACTGGACTAGAATAAATTCGCCGAGGTCGATCACGGGGAGAAAGGGAATGGAATTGCAAATCAACGGTCAGACGGTCACCGTCTCTGCTGAACCGGATCTGCCGCTGCTATGGGCGCTGCGTGATCACCTAGGGATGACCGGTACGAAGTTCGGGTGCGGCATGGCGCTGTGCGGGGCCTGCACGGTGTTGATTGATGGTCAGGCGCTGCGCTCGTGCGTGCTGCCGGTGGCGCAAGCGGTAGGCAAAAAGATCACGACGATCGAAGGAATCGGCGCAACCCCGGTCGGCGCGGCGGTGCAGCGTGCATGGCTGGATATCAACGTGCCTCAATGTGGGTACTGCCAGGCAGGACAGATCATGTCCGCCACGGCGCTGCTCGAAGTCAAACCGGACCCCAGCGATGACGATATCGATACGGCGATGTCCGGAAACATCTGCCGCTGCGGCACCTACACGCGAATCCGGTCCGCCATCAAGCAGGCGGCGAAACATGGCGGAGGCGCGACATGAACGCCGTCGTCAACGTGGTTGTGCCCTCGGATGCTTTGAGCCGGCGTGAATTCTTGCGGCGCCTGCAGGCGATGGGTGGATTGTTGCTGGTCGCCGATGGGCTGCGAATCGCCAAAGCGGCGGATGCGAAAAAGTACGGCGCCGAAGGGATGGAGCACGGCACCGTCGATAATCCCTTGGTGTTCGTGGCGATCGGCGAGGATGGCTGGGTAACGGTCGTGGCACACCGTTCGGAAATGGGCCAAGGCGTTCGCACCGGCATGCCGCTCATTGTCGCGGACGAGATGGAGGCCGACTGGACCAAGGTACGTGTCGAACAGGCACCCGCGGATGAAGTGAAATACGGCAACCAGGACACCGACGGGTCACGCAGCACCCGGCATTTCTTGGATCCGATGCGCCGCTGCGGCGCGGCGGCGCGAATGATGCTGGAGCAAGCCGCTGCATTGGCGTGGAACGTTCCGGTTTCCGAAGTGCGCGCCCTCAATCACGAGGTCGTGCATCAGAAGACCGGTCGAAAATTGACCTACGGTGCGCTGGCCAAACGCGCCGCGAAACTGCCGGTCCCCGCTGCAACCACCCTGCGCTTGAAAACACCCGAGGAGTTTCGCTACATCGGCAAGGGCGGCGTTCCCTTGGTCGATGGGCAAAATATCATCACCGGCAAGGCGCAATACGGAATCGATCCGTGGTTCAAGGATATGTGCTTCGCGGTCATTGCGCGCTCACCCGTCTTGGGCGGCAGCGTCAAACAATTCGATGGCAGCGCGGCCGCGGCGGCGCCCGGCGTACAAAAAGTGCTGCAGATGCCCGCCCCTACCGCGAAAGCGACCTTTCATCCCCTCGCCGGCGTGGCCATCATCGCCAATTCCACCGGCGCCGCCATTGCCGCGCGCAAGCTATTGAAAATCGAATGGATCGATGGGGCCAACGGCACCTACGATTCCGACGCGTATCGGGCTTCGATGCAGGAGTCCGCGCACAAGCCGGGAAAAGTGGTGCGCGAGTCGGGCAATGTCGATACGGCCATGTCTTCCGCCGCCAAATCAGTCGAGGCGGAGTACTACATTCCGCACATTGCGCATGCCACCATGGAGCCGCCCTGCGCGGTGGCCCGCATCGCCGCGGGCAAGTGCGAGGTCTGGGCGCCGACCCAAGCGCCGCAGGTCACACGCGAGGACGTCGCAAAGCATCTGGGTATTGCTTCGGAAAACGTCACGGTACACGTGACGCTGCTGGGCGGAGGATTCGGGCGCAAGTCGAAGCCTGACTTCGCCATCGAGGCGGCGCTGTTGTCGCAGGCCATGGACGGACGCCCCGTCAAAGTCGTCTGGACCCGCGAGGACGACCTTCATCATGATTTCTTACATACCGTGTCGGTCGAATACCTCAAGGCCGGTCTCGGCGCCGACGGCAAGGTAACTGCTTGGCTGCACCGAAGCGTTGCGCCCTCCCTTGCCACGATCTTCGCCCCCAATATCAATCATGAGGTGGGGGCGGAGCTTGGAATGGGCTTTGTCAATTTGCCCTTCGATATTCCCAATCTGCGCTTGGAAAACCCGGATGCCAGCGCGCATTGCCGCATCGGCTGGTTCCGCTCCGTGTCCAACATTCCGCATGCCTTTGCCGTGCAGTCGTTCGTGGCGGAACTGGCGGCCAGTGCCAACAAGGATCACCGCGACTACTTGCTCGATATCATTGGGCCTGCTCGCAAGATCGATCCGCGGAGTCAGCACGACGACTGGAATCATGGCGAATCACCGGAGCGGTATCCCGTTGATACCGGCCGCTTGCGCCGTGTGATCGAGACCGTCACCCAGGAAGCCGGCTGGGGTAAGAAGTTCCCCAAGGGTAGCGGTCAGGGATTGGCCGCCCACTATAGTTTCGTGAGCTACGTGGCGGCGGTGGTGGAAGTGAACATCGATGAACAGGGCCGAGTCGTGGTTCCGCGCGTCGACGTGGCTTTTGACTGCGGTCCGCAGGTCAATCCGGAGCGCATCCGCTCGCAACTCGAGGGCGCCGTCATCATGGGACTGAGCCTGGCGCTGTATGGGGAAATCACTTTCAAGAATGGGCGGTCGCAACAGGACAACTTTCACCAATATCGCGTGATGCGCATGAACGAAGCACCCGCCGATATCCGCGTGCACCTGATTCCAACGGCAGATTGGACCGTGCCGTTGGGCGGCGTGGGCGAGCCCGGGGTGCCGCCGATTGCGCCGGCGCTGTGCAACGCGGTGTTTGCGGCAACAGGCAAGCGGATTCGCAGCTTACCCATCAAGGATCAGGCCAAATCCGCGACTTGATCCCTCAAAAATGATACGTGTAGGAAGCTCTCAGGTTGCGGGGGACGCCTAAATTCCAGTAGGTGTAGTTGCTGCCATCCAAATCGCGGGTGGCAGTTCCGAGACTGGTTGAATACTTTCGATCGAATAGATTCTGCAGCGACAGATCCAATCGCTGGTGACGCTGCGAATCCAGGAACACTCGTCCGGATAGGTTGACGATGGTGTCGTTCCCATAGGCCTCATTGCCATCCCAGAGACCGGTCGCGATGGTTTTGCCGAAATGGTTGACCGTGAGATTCGCGCCCCAGGGTTCGGCTGCGGGATGGTAATCGATGCTCGCCTTGACGAGATTCGTGGGCACATTGGCCACCTGCAGCTGCGTGCTGGGGTCAATCGAATGATTGTAGGTGTAATCCAAAGTCGCCGACCAGGACTCCGACTGCGATGATTCCAGGGAAATTTCCCCGCCGCGCACGCTGACCGTTCCCGGGACATTGCCGAACACGGCCTGCCCCGTCGCATCATCGAAGCTCGTAAAATCGATGAGATCCTTCACGTCCCGATAAAAGCCGATCAGTTCCACCTTGTTTTGCGTGACGCCGACATTGAAAAGAAAGCCTACCGAGAGGTTGGCGTTGGTGCTCGTTTCCGGCTTGAGGTCAGGATTGCCCCGTTCATCCTCCGGGTCATCGGCAAAAAGTTCCTCGGCCGTGGGCAGACGAAACGCGGTGCCCACCTGTCCGCGCACGAATACATTGGGATTGATCTCGTAGCGCCCGCTCAAATTCCACACCGTGTCCGACTCGCCGACGCTGGGATCGCTGTAACGCACGCCTGCCGCCAGTTTTAAATTGCCGAACAAGTCGCTGGTGGTGCGAACTTGCGCAAACAACGCCTGAGTTCTTTCGGTGTGCTGCGTGATGACCAGCACCGCGTCGCTGCCGCTGTAATTTTGCAGATCGTAGCCGACGAAGTAGTCGAAGTCCCTGCCAAAACTCAGCTTCGCCAGAAGATTCGCGCCATAGTCCCGGTAGCCCCACGGCCCATCATTTTCGATCACCGACAAGGTGTCGCTGGGTGGAATGGTGTTGTCGAACTCGGTGTAGTGCGAACGCCAATCGTGGTAGTAAGTCTTGATGAAGAACTGCACGACATCGCTTGCCTCGATGTCGAGCTTCGCCGTTGCCAGGTCCTCGTCTCGATCGTTAAATGCCGTATTGACGAGTTGGGGCTGCAAATCGTCCAGCCGGCCATCCGTGTGCTGCTCGGAAAGCGTCAAGCGGATTTTGTCGCTGAAGTTGTAGGCGTATTTCACACCCAGCGTGAGCACCTCGTAGTCCCGGCTCCGGTCCGTCGCGCTCGGCTGGAAGTCTTCATCCCTGAACGGTTGATAACCGCTGGATTTATCGGCCGAGCCGTACACCACGAATTGGCCCTTGCCGATGGTGTCGCGCGCGTAACCGTCGAAATGACGGTCGTTGATCGTGTCGGCCGCGACCGCAATGGCCCCATCCGGCGTGTCGGAAAAGGATTTGGTGACGATATTGACGGCACCGGCAACCGCCTGCGTACCGTAGAAAAGTGCCTGGCCGCCCTCGATGATTTCGATCCGCTCCACCATCGACGCGGGCAAGGTATCAAGCGGCGTCGTGCCGTTGTATAGACGATTATTGATTCTGACGCCGTCCACCAGCCACAAAATGTCGCCGGTGCTCGAGCCTTGAAATGAGGCGTGCACATAGTCGAACGGGCCGTTTTTCGGGCTGATGAAAAGCCCGGGAGCCAGGGTTTGCAGCGCCGTTGCCACGTCGGTAAACCCGCCATTCTTGATCTGCGCGGCGGTAATGACGTCCACCCGCGTTCCGTACTTTGCCAACTCTTGCGGGATCTCCTCCTCGAGCCGCTTCGCCGTTACGGTGACCTGCTCCAGTGTATCGGTGTCGGCGTACGCCGCGCTAAGGCCGATCAATCCTATGCAACCGCCAATCAGCGCGGACTTGGTAAATCTTCGCATTCCATCCCCTGATTCAAGTTACTTGGCGAGTTCCCGCTTCGGATAAAACGGGTAGCGCGCCACGCCGTCGGATGGCTCGGCCGGGCGGTATTTCGCATGACACGCCGAACAGATTTCCTGCAAATGATCGGCGGAAGCGGATAGCTTTGCTGCGTCTTGAGCTTTGGCGGCCGCGCGCAGCGTTACGGCGGTCTTGAGCATGTCGCGCATCCAGGCTTGCCAGTCTGTCTTGGCAGTCCATTCGTGATCGTGCTTACCCGTGCCGCCCCGCGACACCAGCGTGGTGGCGCCGATCAATTGCACCGCATCCTGGTCTGCCAGCAGCCAGTCGTCCTCGGACCACTTGTCGTTGCCTTGAGCCGCCCACAGCCCATCCGCCGGGATCTCGATCGCGGCGCGCATGATCTCAAGGATGCTCAAGGGAGAAAGGAGCGGGCCGGCGGTGGCGGGGTTGCTTGGGCCCGCTGCCAACGCCGAGGAACCCAGCAGCAGAGCCAGCAGCAGTACAAACTGAATCATGATGACCCTCTTTTTATGTCTTCGGGAGCGAGCCGAGGAGAGTAAGAGACTCGCGAGTTGGGCGACAGTTAATTTTGATGTAAATTACTGTTCCGCTTGACGTTACAGAACGTTAAACCGAGCTTTAAGGCCCATTCCCGATGTCCCTTGCTTATTCGGACGCAGGTCCTCATGGAATGCAAAATCACCGAGTCGCACGCCAAGATCGGCGATGCCGCGCAAATGACACAGTTTTTGGCACCGATTCCCAATGCGCGCGGCCTCGAGGAATTGCTGATGGAGCGACGAGTCGTTTCCACGCGTACCTATGACGACGATGCGATGATCGCGCGATTCGTGCGTAGCAATGGGACCACCGTGGCTTGTTACACCGTGGAAGATGTCACCATCGATGAGAGCGAGATGATCGCGGCGCAGTGCGAACTCTTGCAAGAATGGAATGTCGACAGCTTCTCGCAGGCGGTGCATGTGGCCTTGGATCCGGAAATCTAGGTTTCCACGGTGCCCTTGGCATAGGATCCCAAGGCCTCAAAGAGCGGTCCAAGCTCATCGGCGTAGCGTCTCCAGCGACCGATCGATGTCGTGAATATCGGCCGACGCACCTGGGCCGCGCTTGCGGTACGGACGCTGCCCGGCGATTCGTGAAACTTGAGGCAATCCGGTTCCCAGTCCAGCGAGCAAACCTCCGTGACAAGCCGGCGAATCTGCACCTCAGGATCAGCGACCAACTTCTCGTGCTCCACCCGGAATACGCGGCCGGGCAGGACTCGATCCCAATGCTCCATCACGTGTCGATAGCGCACATAGGCGCGGCCGATCTGGGCCAGGTCGTAGAGCGTCTCGTTGCCTTCGGTGAACAATTGGCGGTAGCAGGCCACGCAGGTATCCACCGGATCGCGCCAACAATCCAGGATCACCGCTTTCGGAAACATCAGGTGAATCATCCCGACGCGCAGGTGGTTCTCCAAAGTCTTGTCGACAAAGTGCCGAACACCCTGCCAGCCGCGTCGCCGCATCAATTCCAAGTAGCGATCGGACGAGGCGCGCCAATTCCCTGATCTCTCCGCGTCGGCGAAGCCTCGATCGATGACATCCGAAAGCACCGCGCTTTCACCCAGGCTCTGAACTTGGCTGTGACTCGAGAGGATCTGCTCCAGCAGCGTGGAGCCGCAACGCGGCATGCCGACGATGAAGATCGGCGCCGCCGACGTGCCGGCCTGATTTACCGCCCGCGAGAAGAATGCCTCATCGAATCGATCAATCACGTATTTCACTGCCTGCTCATGCTCGCGTTCCTGGGTTTCGGGACGTGCCGCGACCAGTGCCGAAGCCGCGAGCGCGTCATGCTTTAGCCGATTGCCGAGAACGAGAGCGGCAAAGGCCTCGCGATCCGCGCCGCGTTGCTCCAAGACCTGACCGAGAGCAAAGTAGGCTTCGATCCGAGCGTTGGGCACGCTGGCAGGATCGTCCGCTCCGCGTCGCAGCCAGGCCAAGTCCGCGTCCCCGATCATCGAGGGATCGAGCACCGCGAGGCGCGTCAGCGCCCTAAGCCTCACCGAAGGTTCGCCCGCAAGTGCCCGATAGCAAGCGCCCGCCTCGTTTACTTGCCCGAGTACAGCGAGAGCTCGCGCGAGACTGAAATGCGTCTCCACGGCAGTGGGATTCAACGCAAGCGCACGACGGTAAGCGTCGGCCGCTTCCTGCCAACGATTGAGATTCTGGCAAACCGCGCCGACATTCTGTTGCGCGGCGAAATGACGAGGATCCAAGTCGAGCACGGTCTGCAGCCGCGCCCGGGCACCCTCCAAGTGACCGAGCTTGATGTCGATCATCGCCAGGGAGTAGATGGGGCGTAAATCGCGCGGCGCGACGGCCGCGGCTTGGCTGTACAGAGCCGCGGCTTCCTGCAGGCGGCCTAGCATGTAGCTGGCCGCAGCCGCATTCAGCAGTGCGGGCAGATCTTGGGTCTGCGTTGACTTACTCATGCCCCATCCGGCGTTGTGACACGCCGGATGGTAGTTCAATCATGCATCAGTGAAAACGATATCGCAGCTCAATCCCGTAGACCCGCGGCGGAATATAGCTGACCACGGGATCGATGACTTGACCCGGACCCGGGTTGTTGACTCCCAATCCGAAGGAGGCGTCCTGGCCGATCTTGTTCAGGACATTGTCGCCATAGATGATCACGTTGTAGCGATTGGAGGTATCGCTCCAGATCGCTCTCAAATTGACCTGGGTGTAGGACGGCGCCAGGTTATAGGATCGATTGAAGACCGAGTCGTATGTCTGGTCCCTCCAAATGTAGGCTCCTGTCAAGGCCAATGAGCCCGGTTCAAAGTGGAAGGTATAAATCGCGCTGACCGCGATCTTGTCCTTCGGCGATGCCGGCAGCGTCGCGCCCACGATGTTCTGCAGTCCGCTGCCGGCCGCGCATCCGCCGGTATTGGCGCCGGGCGCGATCGCCAGCGGGTCTGCGGCATCCTGGTAGCACACGCCATTCGTGCTGTGGATGGTCGCATTCAGATAGGCATAGTTGAGGATGATGTCTAAGTCGGCAATCGGATTCCAAATGGTTTCCAGTTCGACGCCATAAGTGTGCACCTCGGGAATATTGACGATGATGGTGTTTATAAGGCCGGTGGCGGGATCGATTTCTCCCAGCGGCTGCTGGTCGTTCTTATAGTTGTAGTAGAAGGCCGCCACATTCGCTTGGAAGGCCCGCCCAAAGGTCTGTTTGTAGCCAATTTCGAATGCATCCACGGTTTCTTCGGCCGTTAATGGGTCGACCGCATTGATGCCGGAGTTGAAGCCGCCGGCCTTGTACCCGCGGCTGTACTTCGCGTAGGCGAGGATGTCCTTGGTCGGCGTCCATGATCCGCCAAAGGTTCCCGTAACGGCATCCCAATGCGCACCGAGATCCCGTTGCAGCACCCCGGTCGCGGGGTTAATGACGCCAGCACCGACACCGGGATATGCGCCGGCCGGTAAGGTTGACGTGTAATCAAACGCCGGCGTGAGGGCGCCGAACGCACTCGCGGTCAACCCGGGGACAGCGTTAAAGATCACGCCACGGAAGCCATCGTTGCCGCTCTTTTTGTCGTAGGAGTAACGCAGCCCGGTCGTCAGCTTGAATTGCTCGTTCGCTTGCCAATCGATCTGACCGAATACGCCGTAGGAATCCTCGGCGAGCGCGGTGTATTCGCTGTACGAGGAGCGCGTGGGATTGGCAGCTGCCGGCACGAAGGCCCCTGCCGCGAGCAAGTCTAAGAGATTCAGTGGCGCAGCGAGCTGCGGCTGATCCGCGCTCACCACATTGATGGGTTGCTTGTAGTTCTCGTGATATTGGTAGAGACCGCCGACCCACTGCAATGGACTCTGGCCGGTCGAGGCAAAGTCCAGCTCGTTGCTGAAAAACTTTTCATATTCATCAAATGTGAACCAATTGTGGGCCGAGTTGATCTGCAAATTACCGCCGCCGGGAGGTCCCTGCAGCGTGTACCCCAGAACGCCGCTGGAGACGCCCTGGCTGTTGGCCCAAGGTGCCGTGAGGTCGTAATTGAACTGCTGGTAGCCGCCCAGATACTTGATGTCGAAATCATCGGCGTGCCAGGTCAGATGGGTGGCGAAAATGATGTTGTTCTGTTGCTTCGATTGCGACTGGAAGCCCGAGTCGAAGGTGCCGGTGCCGAGCGAGCTGGGATTTCCGGCGATGGTGTTCGGGCCGGTGATCACACTGCCTGGAACAATGGTGTCGGGATTGCCGGTACAACCCAAACCGCCGGCGCCTCCTGGCAGCACGCAAGTGCCGTAATTGGGATTCGGAAAAAGCTTGTTCCCAAGCTCGCGCGTATCCAAGGGACCCAGCAGCGTCTCAGTGTGATAGCTCACGTCGTAGTCGCTGGTGGCGAGCTTGGCCCACCAATCGAAGCTGGAACCGACGTTGCCTTCGAGTTGACCCTCGATGTGATAGCTGGTGCCGTTGCCGCCCTGCGCGACGCTGCCGCCTTCGTCGACGCCGTTTAAGTTTGTGTAGAAGCCCTTCCCGTTCTGGTTGGTGTAATTGCCGCCGACGCGATAGCGCACTGAATCGCTGATGGGTCCTGAAATGGCAGCCTCAACGAAAGCCTTGTGATAGTTGTCGTAGCCGGTGCGAATCTCGGCCTGGAAATCGGAGGTGGGGCGCTTGGAGATATAGTCAATGGCGCCGCCGTCGGCGTTGCGGCCGTACAGAGTGCTTTGCGGGCCGCGCAGCACCTGGATTTGATCCGTGAATAATGTTGAGTTCTGCAGAATGGTCGAGGCGTTGGCGCCGTTGTAAATACCATCTACGTAAACGGCCACGCCGGACTCGACAGCGAGATTATCCGTGTTCCGGCCGATGCCGCGGATATAAGGGCGATTATCGTAGGTCGTGTAATACAGTCCGGGCGCGTAGTTGGTCATGTCTTGGACCGACGTGATGCCCTGCAAGTCGAGCGTCTTGGAGGTGAACGCGGTGATCGAGGCCGGCACGACCTCCAAATTCTCCTGTCGCTTTTCGGCCGTTACCACGATCTCGGTGAGGCCCCCTTCCTCGGAATCAGCCGTCGCGACCGCCGCGGCCGCGGCGTGGGCTGCCGTGACGTGCAGATTCGCCAGCAGCGCAAAGGTCAAGGTCGACCCACTGCCCAGCAAGGTTGTCCTGATAATTCGGCGAAGTTTCTGTGGGTCCGATTCAAAAGACATGATTCCTCTCCCTGTTAAGTCGTCTTGTATCGACGATTAATTAGTGCCCGATTGGACGGCAGTGACCTATCAATTGCTACAGGCGCGCTAGTAGTTAATAATTCTATTAGCAAGTCCCGGACAATCTGAGCAAATAAACACAAACCAAATCCTTTGCAAAACAACGGCGTGCTACTCGTGCGCACGGAATGCCGTCGGCGTGAAGCCGGTAAATTTTCGAAAGTTCGCCGAAAAATGACTCTGCGAGAGGAATCCGCAACGCATGGCAACGACGCTTAGCGCATCGTCGCCGTCCTTCAACATCCGCTTGGCGGTCTCCAGACGACGACGGCCGACAAATGCCAGCGGCGACTCGCCGACTGCATTCTGAAAAGCACGTCCAAAATGGAAGCGGCTCAGCTTGGCCACGCGGGCGAGGTCGTTGAGATGGATCGGACGCGAGATATTCGCCTCCACGTAGTTCAAAACACGGCGCAGACGTTTGGGTGCCAAGGCATGGCGTGCGTGCGCACTCACGGATTTCATCGTGGTATGGCGCAAGGCCAGCTGCGCCAACGCCAGGTCGAAAAGGCGATCGAAATAGGCGCCGTGCTCCGGGCCGGCACTCACGACTTCCTCGAGCATCGTCTTGATTAGCTCGGACAATAACGGGTCGATGACGCCGACGGCCTCGGTGAGCTGGACCTCCGAGTGATCGCGATCGAAGTCGGCATCGATGACGTGATTGAGCCTCGCCGGATCAACATATAGATGAGCCAGGTCGATCGGACCGACGGTGCGCCAACGATATGGAGCGCCCGAAGGCACAATGGAGATCGCGCCATGCGGAATCTCAATCCAGGCGGTGTCGCCCCCTTCGCCGATTCGCCTGAGTCGCTTCGGGCCGCTGATGTGGAGCACGATCAGGTGATGCTCCAGCGCCGGCTGAAAGATCTCGACGTTCTGGCCCGACCACTTACGAATGCATCCGGACCGGCCGCCGCAAAGACGCCCGGTCGCCAGTCCCGTGGAGAGCCGTTCTCCCCACCCCGTGGGCGACATCGTGGCGTGCACGCCAGCTTGTCCTACGTCATTCATAAGACATCCCCCCGACATGCGAACAAGTCTGTTGCGACGGTCTTTGCCGTTCGCTTATGCCTGTTCCGCTCTTGCTTCGATTGTTTTTATTGTGCGAGCCTCCTTGGAAAATACGCCCGCGTTTTCATGGAAACAAGGAGTAAGGAGCCTGCGGCGAACTAGTTGGCGGCCGCGGCACACTTAATTTGTCGGGATCCATACGGATCAGTCAATCAATGACTAGAAAGTTCGGATCCTTGATTGAGCAGGCGCACCCGCGTACCGGCGAGCAGGAGATCACCGCCGGTCACCAGCCGACGCGTCGCCGCCCTTGCGCGGATGGCATCACTGTCGCGCACCACGATATCGAAGGCGCCGAGGCCCTCGCCTCGCCCATCCCGAGCAGCGGCAAATCGGATCTCGCCCCCGTCCAATCGAATCCGCCAGATACCTGCCTGTTCCACGGCAGGCAGACCGAGGACCTGCGCCCATCGAGCTGCCATTTGCGCCGGATTTTCGGCTTGCAGCTCGGCCCCGGCAATCTTGAGCGAAGTGTCGGTGCGAACGTGCGATTGCCACTCCGGGCCGCCCCACTCCCAACGCTCGCTTGGGTTCATGAAGTCGAGCGAGAGGATCGCCCCGCCGATGTCCTTTGGGTGAACATGGGTGAATGCGACGCCATCGCCGTCCATCTGATCGGCGATCCGCGCCGACGCAGCGCGCACACGAGCCCGCGCCGCCGTCAAGTCGTCGACCTGAAGAATGACCATATAGCCGCCGTCGCCATGGCGCTTCTGTAACAGCCTTTCGGCCGTTGTGCCGGGAACCTTGGGCGATACCACCTCGAGAAAGGTGTCTCCGATCGGAAAGACGGCATTGTGAAGACCATACTTGCCGACGCCGGGATCAACGTAGGCATAGTCCACACCCAACACCGCCGCGATATCCGCTTGGGCGGCCGCGAGGTCCTTCGCGACCAGCGCGATTTGCCGAAGGCGTATTCCTTGAGTTCCCATCCCAGCGCTCAGCGGCCGTGGAATGTCGGCTCGCGCTTTTCGACAAAGGCGCGTACCGCTTCACGATAATCTTCGGTGGCGACGCAATGCACGTGATGCGTCGCCTCCAGATCGAGACAGTCGTCAACTTCTCCGGCCATGGCGCGGTTGAGATTTTCCTTCATGTAGCGATAGGCAATGGTCGGTCCCTTCGCCAAACGACTTGCGATCTCTTGTGCGCGAGCGGCCAGCTCGTCTGCCTCGCACACCCAATTGGCGAGGCCAAGTCGCAGCGCCTCCTCGGCGCTGACTCGTTCCGATAGAAAATACAGTTCGCGCGCCTTCGCCGAACCCACCAGCTGCGTCAGGAAGTACGTGCCGCCGTAGTCGCCCGAGAAGCCGACACGCGCGAAGGCGGTGGTCAGGAATGCCGTGCGCGCCATGATTCGCAGATCGCAAGCGAGCGCCAGCGCAAGTCCGGCACCGGCGGCGGCGCCCGGCAAAGCTGCCAACGTGGGCTTCGGCATCTTGAACAACCTTCCGGACGTCGCGCGCTGATTGACTCTCTGGCGGTGGATCGCCTCATCCAGCGTCACGGGACCGGCTGACGCGTCGCTGCGCTCGGCCATGCCCTTCACATCTCCGCCTGCGCAAAAGCCCTTGCCCGCGCCCGTGAGCACCACGCATTTCACGGAGGGCTCGAGCTCTGCCCAGGCGAGCTGCTCACCCAGAGCCTTGTTCATGGCCTCGCTCATGGCGTTGCGCGCCTCGGGTCGATTAAGCGTCAGGGTGAGTACGCCGCCATCCAGGGAGGAGAGCAGATCAGGAGTGCCGGTGTCCATGCCCTATTATGCGTGCGGGCTCTCTTTGCGGCTATCCCCAGTCGGGTATTGGCAGCCCGATGCTCTTCAGATACGTCACCATGGCCCCGACCACTTGTCTCACGGCCGGTCGTTCGGCCATGCGCGCCCTCCAGGCCAGAAGATTGGAATGGGCGGAGGGTATAGGCACCGTGTGTCTCGCCGCAAAAAATTGCGCCATGTAGAACGCAATGTCGGCGTAAGTGAGTTGACCCGCGAGATACGCTCGCTCCTTGAGTTGCATCGCCATCTTCGCGTAGTACTGCTCAATTCCTTCGCGCGCCTGAATCCACTCGGCGGCGTAGACGGGATCCGGCTCCGCCCGCAGTCCCATCAGCTTGATGACGTGGGGAAAGAAAACCTCGTCCGAGGCATGTTCGAGCTGCCGCGCGCGGGCGCGCTCTGCCGGCGAGGCAGGCCAGAGACGCGGGCTCGGCGATCGGTCTTCGAGGTATTCAAATATCTGGGTCGAATCGAAAATCTCGGTGTCCCCGTCGATCAACACCGGTACTTGGCGTTTGGGATTGATGCGGAGCACTTCAGGGTGCTTCGGCTGATAGCCCACTTGCCGGTTATAGGGGACCATCTCCAGGTCGAAATCCAACCCTTTCTCGCGCAGCGCGATTTCCACCTTCGCACCAAACATGCTCAAGGGCCCGGAGTAGAGTTTCAATCACGCGACTCCACGGTTGGCAACGGCCCCCTTCCTATTGTTTCTTCGCTGATACAGCCATAGCCCCAGTGCCATCAAAGAACCGCCCGGCAGCAGCAATTCAATCGCCGCGTACGGAGCCAACGCCTTTAACCCAGCGATACAGACTGTAAGCCATCCGGCCAGTGTTTGTTTCAAGTCCGTCACCCTCGACCGCCTGTAATAAAGACGAATGAGCAATGAATCATTCGACAACGTCAGCATGCGGCCGGACGGGACTTGCAACAAATGCAAATTCTGACCGCCCGTTAAGGAAGGCTTATCGATACTGTGACGGGGAACGTGGCGACAAGGCCCCTGTCTGGCGATGGTGCTGACTTATGATTGCGCTTAACTCATGGCAGAGGCTTCCCGGCAAGGCAATCTGGTTCGGGGTGATAACCCGGTTGGTTTTCGCGATGGTGTTGATCGCTGTCGCGAGCATTTTTCAATCCGCAGGGAACGCAGGCACCCTGAAATGCGGCGGATCGGCTTGTGGATCGATGTCCGGCGGCTTGGTAGTCGGATTCTTATATCTGTACGCGATATTCCTCGTCGGCAGCGGCGTTCTTTACTACCAAACCTTCGCCTTCCTGTTGACGAATAAGACGCTCACCACCGTAGGCGGCTACTTCTTCCAAAGCTCGAGCACTTTCCGTTTCGATAAAATCCAAGACATCGATACGTTAAGAGGTCCGGTTCACGCCCTTCTGGGCTTGAAGACCGTGGCGATTTGGACTGCCTCTCCAGATCAATTTGCACGCAAGAATAAAAGGCCGGACGCCCGCATTCTGCTCGATGCCGATGACGCAGATTGGCTCAGGGATCATCTATCGAATCAGCCCGCGTCGAGCGGTGGCGATGTGGGCGTTGCAGCTCAGCAAGCAGCGCCTCGCGCATCCGCCGGATTGGTTTTAGTCGCTTGCGCAGCCGCGGTTTTGGCAGTGATTGGAACCACGGTCTGGAAACATACGATGGTTACCCGTCCCGAGAGCGCGCCCGCCGCCGCGACAGCTGCTCACGTCGCGATGCCCGCACCTCGACAACCGGCTCGCATGCAATCGGCGCCTAAGCAGCAGCCGGCGCCGGCGCCAGCCGCCACATCCACCCAGGAACTGGCGGCGAAGTACGCGACCGCCTGCGCCATTCACGGAACGGGCGGCATTGATAGCGTCATCCCCTGCGCCAAATTCGGCGAGGCTCAGCGCTGCCAGCGAGAGTCCGATTTCCCCTCCAAGCCCACGGCCGAGCCTGCGGTGTTGACCCTTGCCAACCATAGCAATGAGGAAGTGAAACTGTATTGGCTCAACCCGTCCGGTGCGAGAGCGCTCTATGCGTCGCTGCCGCCCGGAGTACAAGTCAATCAGCAAAGCCGAATCGGTGCCCGTTGGTTGGTGTCAACCAAGGATGACCATTGCATCGCAATCTTTAATGCCGCGACGACCTCGATCGGTTTCTTCTGAGACGCTAGGCCTTGTCGGCGTAGATTAGCCGGCCGGGACCCAGTCTCGCCAAGACCTCGCTCAGACTGGATTGGGCAAGCGCAAAACAACCTTCACTGCGCCCGAGGACGCCTTTGTCCTTGGCGATTTCTTCGCTGACATACCAGGCGCCGTGCACGACGATGGCGCGGGATGCGGCGTTGCTGTTGCTGGCGTCGAGTCCGTCGAGTCGAATCGACTGGCCGTGTGCACCGGCATAATCGCGATCCGTTCGGTAGGCGCCCGCCGAGCTTGCATGCGAACGCGGCTCGTTGGAAAAATGTTCGAGCCATCCGGTATGTGCAGGATCGGATCCTCGGCCATGAGCAACCAGATGCGAGGTCACGCCGCCATCCGCGAGCTTGAACAAATGGAACCTCGGTGTATTCGAGGGAAGCGAAAAGTCGGCAATGCCGATGAGGTCTCGATGATCAATGCTTTCGCGGTGCCGCTCCAAGGCGTCCAGCGCGCGGCGCAACAGCGCGGGCGTGATCGATCCACTAGGTTCTTGGGCCCGCGATAACGCCGGCCGCAATGCAGCAGAGGCTGCTCCGGCGAGCGCTGTCGTTAGAATGGCTCGACGCGAAATCAACAACAGATTTGCTCCCTATGGGCACGACAATCGTACCGCTAACATAGTTTGGATCCAGGGGATTGCACAATGAGACCGGGAAAACAGCCGAAAAGTTCAATCGCCCTTTTGCAATATGTCCTATGCTCGCGGGCAGATGATACCTTGATCCCATGGCTAGCCGCTGCGCACTGAATCCACAATTAAAAATGCTGCGCTTCAGCCGATCTTTCTGTCTAACTTTGGCTATTGCATGGATGGTGCAATATGGCCCGGCACGCGCCGATTCGGTGCCTTTCTGGGGAGCCAAATCCTCGGTCTCCATCGACACGCCGATCAGTGAGCTAAAAAAAGGCGAGTTCCTGTGGATGGGAGAGGCGATCACTTCGGGTCCCGTGCTCATGGTGGTGAGTCTCACCGAACAGCGAGCCTATGTGTATCGCAACGGGATCCTGATCGGCGCAACCAGCGTCAGCACCGGGCGCCCCGGCCATCTCACACCCACCGGCGTGTTCACGGTGCTGCAGAAACAAAAAGAGCATCGTTCGACGATTTATGACGGCGCACCGATGCCATACATGGAGCGGCTGACCTGGGGCGGCATTGCCCTGCATGCCGGAGGGCTGCCCGGCTATCCGGAGTCGCACGGCTGCGTGCATCTGCCGAGTGAATTTGCAAAGTTGCTGTTTGATATCTCGCCGGCTGGCATGACGGTGGTGATCTCGAGCGATGCGACCGCGCCCGAACGTGTGGCGCATCCCGGCTATCTTGCTCCCGTCAACTACGCAGGCGGCAAACCCATTGAACGCGTGCCACTGGCGGCCTCGGATGAGGAACAGTGGCAGCCCGATTTGTCCGTCACCGGACCGATCAGCATCGTGTTGAGTCAAGCGAGCCAGCGCATTGTCGTGTACCGCAATGGAATTGAAATCGGCCGCGCGCGGCTTACGGTGGTCGGCGATGGGCCGCTCACCTCGCGTGCGCTGGTGCTTGCTGAAGGCCCCGGCGGGATTCCTGATCCGTATGTCCCCGACCCGGCGAAGTTTCGCTGGATCAGAGTCGGCGTCGCGGGGCGCTTAGGAGAGGCCGGCAGCGACGCGGATCCGGCGGCAATCGCAAGAATCAAGATTCCCCCCGAATTCGTGAGCCGGCTCAATGGCATATTGACGCCGGGAGCAACGGTGTTTGTCACCGATGAGGCCCTGTCGGCAAATACGAGCGGACCCATGGTCCAGGTTGTGGACACCAATCCGCCCGAGAAGATGTAGCCGCGAATCGCATCAGGCCTAGGAAATGAGCAAGTCCCCGGAAGCGATTCGGTTGATCCACCGGGCGGTCTCGACGGCACCCCCGAAACTAAAGAAGTGAGGTGCCACAACGCGAGTCGAGCTGGGAAGCTGCATGAGGCGCATCAGGTGCTGTTCGGGAGTCGTGGCGATATCCGCGATCCCGCTGATCGCGCTCAGGTTGCGCATGACGGTGCGCAACGAGGCGCCGATTCCGCACAGCATCGCATACTTGATGATCTTGGAAAGAGGTGCGGGTCCGGCCAGTCCGGCGCGAATGGGTAGTCGCACATCGAGGCCGGCAAGTTCCGGCTCCCAATCGCGGAGCGCATTTCCGTTGAAACCGAATTGCGTGACGATGAACAAGGGGATGCCGCTGTGATCGGCGAACGCCTGCTTCGCCTTGAGAGCGTTCGCGAGCAATGTGGGACCGATGCCCCTTTGTCCCTCCGGGTATCCGGCCACGCCGATTCTCTTGATACCGGACCTCTCAAGAATTCCGGACGCGAAAACATCCAGAGTACTGTCGTATTCTCCCGCCGCGTGCTCGGTATCCCCCGCCACCAACAGCACCTGCTCGACTCCGTGGGCGACCAACTGGGCGAGTGCCGCGCGCAGAGTCTCGGGGTAGCTTATACGCCGCGCGAGAATGTGCGGCGTTGCCTGAAAACCCGAATCTTGCACGGCCAGCGCTGTTTCGATCACGTGCGCCAAGGTGGTATTCGGCACATGGGAGACATAGATCGCACTGCCTTTGGCCAAAATCTCGCGCAAGAGAGGCAAATTTTTCTGCTCGGACGGCGTGATCTCGAGCGACGCCGCCCCCATGAACGCGGCCATGCGTTCCTTGAGGGGTGCCGGCGGCGGTGAACTCAATGGCGGCCCGCGACGAACTGGGCCGTGATGCGAGCGACGTGCTCGCCCTGATAGCGGCACATCTCGAGCTCCAGCTCCGAAGGCATGCGGTGCTCGCTGCCGGAGCCGGTGATGCTGCTTGCGCCGTAAGGAGTACCGCCGGTGATCTCGCGCATGGTAGCCAGATCCTTGAAGGTATAGGGCAGCCCGACGATGATCATACCGTGATGAAGCAAGGTGTAATGGAACGACGTGATCGTCGTCTCCTGACCCCCATGCTGGCTGGCCGTACTGCAAAACACGCTGCCGATCTTACCGACCAGCGCGCCCCGCCCCCACAAGGGGCCGGTCTGATCGAGAAAATTGCGCATCTGCGCCGCCATATTGCCGAAGCGGGTCGGGGTGCCGAAAATGATGGCGTCGTATTGATCGAGTTCGTCGGGCACCGCGAGCGGCGCCGGCTGATCAATCTTGAATCCAGACGCCTTGGCGACATCGAGCGGGCACAACTCGGCGACGCGCTTCACGACGACCTCTGTGTTCGCCACTCGGGCCGCGCCCGCGGCTTGCGCGTGCGCCATCGTTTCGATGTGTCCGTAGCTGCTGTAGTAGAGAACGAGAACCTTGGGCATGGGGACTCCTAGTCTGTTGAAATTATGGCGTGGCGAGCGAGAAAGGATCGGCACAGCTCGTTATAAATCTTCGGTTGGTCCAGATTGATGAGGTGTCCCGCATCCGGAACCACCACATGCTCGGCTGCCCGCAGCTGCGCCCGCAGGCGCGCCGCGGTTCGCAGACGGCTGGATAAGTCGAACTCGCCGCTCAAGATCAGAGTCGGCGCCGGCATCGAATCCAGCGACAGCGGCGGGATGGCGTCGCGCGCGTCAAGATCCTGTGCGGCATAGCGCTCGATCATTCTATCGACCAGTTGACGAATCGCTGGATCGCGACTACGCAGCTGAACGAGTGGGTGGCTGCGCCACTCGCGCCGAAAGGCTTCGACGCCGCGCGACTCAAGTACCTCGCGAAGATGAGCGATCGGTACATCGTCTTCGGCTGCGGCGCCATCGAGGGCGGGCGGACCATCCAGGATCAACGCACTGACTATTTCCGGCGCCTTGGCGGCAAATTGTAAAGACGCGCGCGCACCCTGCGACATTCCGATGAGTGCGATTCGAGCAATATTAAGATGGCGGCAAAGCGCCGCCATGTCCGTCGCATCATGGCCAGAGCCGCGTCGATCGAAGCGCACCAACCGAAGATCACTTCGCAAACCCGCCACCTGCGGGTCCCACATTTCAAGATCGAGCGTCCAGCCGTGCAGCAACATCACGGCGGGGCCGCGGCCCTCGTCGCGGTAGCGCAACCGCGCCCCCGGCACATCGAGATACCTATCTGCGGAAGGATTCTCCGCCGTGCTCGACGGCGGAGCTGCGGTCGCGATCATGCGCCTCCAGAATTCGCATAGCGAAATATTTTTCGCTTCCAGGCTACGACTTGCCCATGGCAGCGTCAAGCCGCGACCGGATACCTACCGGGTACCTCAAGTCTGTGCGCTGATGGAGAGCCAGGGAACGATCGCCAAATCGGTCGAAATTTGCCGGCTCACCTGCTGCAGCATGGCGAGACGCTCGCGCACCATCTTGGTCTTGGTCGTGCGGCGCGAGTGACTCGATGAGTTCAGCGCCGCGACCACCCGTCCTTTCTGATCGAGCACGGGAACGGCAAGGGCAATGACGCCATAGGCCAGCTCGTCCTCCACCGCCGAGTATCCGCTGCGCCGGCATTCCTCGATCAGCGAGCGCAGCTTCGCGGGATCCGTCACCGTGCGTTCGGTGAGCGCTTCCAGTTTCGCCGTTTCAAAGTAACGCTGCAGGCGCTCGCCGCCGACGCCGGCAAGCAGTACGCGGCCGGTTGAGGTTGCGTGGGCTGGAAATCGGCTACCGACATGCGCTTCCAGCCGCAACAAGGTACGCACCGAGGTGCGGGCCACATAGACGACCTCGATGGCGTCCAAGACGCACAGGGCTGCCGAGTCCGAGGTGTTGCGGGCCAGCTCCTCCAGGTGATTCTTGGTTAGCTGTTCAATATTCATCGACTCAAGGTAGGCGGCACCCAGCTCGAGCACGCGCGGCCGCAGCAGAAAGTCACGTCCGCTGCGCGTGATGTAGCCCAATTCCTCGAGAGTGAGCAGACAGCGGCGCGCAGTCGCGGCGGGAATGCGTGCGCTGCGTGCGACCTCGCTCAGACTCAACGCCGCATGATCGCGCGAGAAAGCGCGGATCACCGCCAGGCCCTTGGCGAGTCCTCCCATGACTTCGCGGCGCGGCGGCGTTGTTTTGCGGGGCGGCATTGTTTGCGTCTATTTCGATATCCGAAATCCACAAACAGCTTACCGGGTTCGCTTGACGATTGCGCGCCGCGGAGTTCAGTATGGTTTCGTATATCGACCGATTTTTCGATATACGAAAAAACAGAAAGGGGGAGTATGAAGATCGGGCGGCAGGATCAGCATGGCACGGCGATCTCGACCTCGAACGAGGAAACGATCGTGGTCCGCGGGCATGATCTTGCCCGCGAACTCATCGGTTCGATCAGCTTCACGGAACACTTCTGGCTGCTGGTGACGGGAAAGATGCCCGACGCCGCACAGCGTCGCGTGCTCGATGCGACACTGGTTGCCATCGCGGAACACGGCATGGTTCCAAGCGTGCAGGCGTCGCGACTGACCTACGCCGCCGCGCCCGAGGCATTACAGGGCGCCGTTGCCGCGGGCATCCTCGGCTGCGGTTCGGTGGTTCTGGGGTCCTCCGAGGCTGCGGGGTATTTTTTTGCCTCGATCGCAAAGCGCATCGACACCGGCGTCCCGGCTGCGGAGGCGGCGCAAGCCATCATCGGTGAATACCGCAGCGAGAAGCGCTCCATCCCAGGGTATGGACACCCCCTGCACAAGCAACTCGATCCGCGCGTGCAGCGGCTCTTCGATGTCGCGAGTCAGGCAGGCACACCGGGCCGACATGTGCAGATTGCCAAGGAAGTCGAGGCCTTGCTGCCGGATTTGGTTGGCAAACGCCTCGCGCTCAACGTGTCGGGCGCGATACCCGCTGTGCTGCTCGATGTGGGGTATCCGCTCGGCGCACTCAAAGGTATCCCCATCCTGGCGCGCACCGCCGGGCTGATTGCCCATCTTTTGGAAGAGCAACAACACGGCATCGGCTTTGTCATGTCGCATGCCGCGGCGCAGGCCATCAAGTACGAAGGCGAGACGCCCGCCGGCTTCGTGGCGAGCAAGGACACTTGAATTGAGCATGCGCACGCACGCGACACTGGCGGGTATCCGGGTATTGGAACAGGGCACGTTCATCACCGGACCCTGCGCCGGCATGA
Source organism: Steroidobacteraceae bacterium (assembly GCA_036494725.1). Lineage (GTDB taxonomy): Bacteria > Pseudomonadota > Gammaproteobacteria > Steroidobacterales > Steroidobacteraceae > Bog-1198. Next base: position 5,120 of record DASXNX010000170.1, on the reverse strand, counting down.
TGCTGGCCGATCTCGGTGCGGATGTGATCAAGATCGAGAGCCCTGAAGGCGATCCCTATCGTGCCTACCAGGGCGGACAGTATTCGCCGCATTTCCAAGCCTACAACCGCAACAAGCGCAGCTTGGCCCTGGACATGAAACAGAAGGGCGACTGCACGCTCTTTGACAGGCTCGCGAGCGAAGCGGATGTATATATCCAGAATTTTAGGCCCGGGACGGCCGAGCGCCTGGGCGCGGGTGCCGCGCGGCTGCAGAGCATGAATCCGCGCCTGGTGTGCTGCTCCATCAGCGGCTTCGGCTCGAGTGGTCCTTATGTCGATCGGCCCAGCTACGACTCAGTGGCGCAGGCGTTGAGCGGCTTCTTGAGCGTGGTGGTCGACTATCGTCGGCCGCAGTTCCTGGGACCGGCGCTCGCCGATGCCATCACCGGCCTGTACGCCTCGCAAGCCGTACTCGCCGCCTTGGTACAGCGAGGCCGCAGCGGCCTTGGTGCGCACGTGGAAGTTTCGATGCTGGAGGCCATGACGCATTTCGCCGTCGAACCGTTTGCCGCCTTCTTTGCCCTGGGTCAAACGCCGACTTCCGCGGACCGGCCGCGCCTCGCTCAGGCCTACATCTTGCGCACCGAGGACGCGCGGCTGATCGCCATTCACCTCTCGTCGCTGGAAAAATTTTGGCAGGGTCTGGCCGCAGCGCTGGACGCGCCAGAACTCCTGCAGGACCCGAGGTTCAACCCTCGTGAACGGCGCGTCGCCGAGTATGAAACGTTGCGCGTCGAACTTGACGCGCGCTTCGCGCGCAAGCCCCTCGAACACTGGGTGCAGCGCCTGCAAGCCGCGGACGTTCCCTACGCGCCGGTGAATCTGATCGATGAAGTGGTGCGCGATCCGCAGGTGGCGCATTTGGGGATCGTCGTGCCCATCGAATCGCCGCACACCGCGACGCAGGCGGTACGGCCGGCCGCGCAATTCGACGGCCGGCGTTCGCGGTCGGTGAAGGCCGCGCCGCTCTTGAATCAGCACGGAGAATCCATCCGCGCGGCGTTGAATCAAGGGAATTCCTGGCCGGAGGTCTGATGCTCTTTCCAACCATGCTCGTCGGCAGCTATCCGCAACCCGAGTGGCTAATTGATCGGCAGCGCTTGGCCGGCCGCTTCCCGCCGCGAGTTCGAGCCCGCGAATTGTGGCGAGTGCCCGAGCAGTACCTGGCGGAGGCCCAGGACGACGCGACCATCATGGCCATCAAGGCTCAGGAAGAGGCGGGCCTGGACATCATCACGGACGGCGAGATACGCCGCGAGAGCTACTCGAACCGGTTTGCGACCGCGCTCGACGGAGTTGACCTCGACAACCCGGGGACCGCGCTCGATCGCAGCGGCCACCCGAACCCCGTGCCCCGTGTGGTGGCGAATATCCGCCGCCGTCATCCGGTCGGCCTGCGCGATCTTGAGTTCCTGCAACGTCACACGCGTCGTCGCGTGAAAGTCACGGTGCCGGGTCCGTTCACCATGGCCCAGCAAGCGCAAATCGACCATTACGGCGGCAGCCGCGAACTTGCCGCAATGGATTACGCGGCTGCCTTGAACGAGGAGATTCGCGATCTATTCAATGCCGGCGCCGACATCGTGCAAATCGATGAGCCCTACATGCAGGCCCGCCCCGAGGAAGCGCGAGCATTCGGTCTGGCGGCGCTCAATCGGGCGCTGGAGAACGTGTCGGGTACCACCGCCGTGCATATCTGCTTCGGTTATGCAGCCATCATCCACGTTCGCCCCTCAGGGTATTCCTTCCTGCCGGAGCTGGCGGAGTGCCGCTGCGCGCAGGTATCGATCGAGACGGCGCAGTCGAACCTGGACTGCGCCGTGCTCAGGCAGTTGCCCGGCAAAAAAGTCATCCTGGGCGTCATCGATTTATCCGACCCGGCCGTGGAAACTCCCGAGCTGGTCGCCAATCGCATTCGCCGCGCCCTGCCCTTTACCGAGCCGCGGAATCTCTTGATCGCGCCGGACTGCGGCATGAAGTACCTGCCGCGCGAAACCGCATTCGGAAAGATGCAAGCAATGGTGGCAGGCGCGCAGATGGTGCGCACACAACTGGCAAATGAAGAAGGACGAGGCTGACAAGTCTCAAATAATAGGGGGATCTCACATGTTCACTGTCATGCGTCGAATAACGTCGATTCTGATTGCCGCGTTGGCAATCGTCGTGTTTATCGAGCCCGTATGGGCGCAAGTCGAGCCGAGCTCGAACCTCGAGGAAATCGTCGTTACGGCGCGCAAGCGCAACGAGAATTTTCAGGACGTGCCCATCACGGTGGATGTGTTCACCGCGCAGGAGATCAAGTCCGCCGGAATCGAAAGCCCGCGCGACTTCATCGCGATGGTACCGAACATGACCTTGGTCGAGACGCAAAACATCGGCAACTCCTTCGTTACGATCCGCGGCATCTCGCAGGCCCGCAACAGCGAGCCTTCGGTCGCGGTGCTGGTCGATGGAGTTCTCGAGACCAATCCCTACGAATTCACCACCGGACTCTACGACATCAAGCAGATCGAGGTCTTGAAAGGGCCACAAGGCGCCTTGTATGGGCGCGATGCGATCGGCGGCGCGATCATCATTCGGACCGCGGACCCGAGCGATCATTTCGAGGCCAATACCCTGGTGGGCGTGGGCAACGGCGTCTCCGAGAAGGCCCAGCTTTCCTTGAGCGGTCCGCTCGATTCCGCCGGGACCTTGAGGTACCGCGCTGCCTTCAACTACTACAACACCGACGGCTATTTGGAAAACGAAGCTCTCGGCCGCAAAGCCGATCCGTTTCGCGATTACTCGGGCCGCCTGCGCCTGCTGTGGACTCCGAGCGATGAGTTCAGCGCAGACCTGCGGTTCATGTACGACAAGGCTGAGACCACGGCGTACTACTTCGTCATTCCACGCAGCGATGAATCGAATCCGTTCACGGACTTTTCGACTCCGGGCGATGCCAACAACACCAGCTCGCCGATCCAGAACAATAACCTGGGTTCCGACGACCGCACGATCTACGATGTCGCGCTCAAGCTCGACTTCAATCTAGGGTACGGAACGATTACCTCGACCACCAACTACAATCAAACCCGGGAAATCGATACCGGTGATGCCTACGACTTCCGGCCGGTCAACACGTCCCTCGCGTTCAACTGCCCGAGTTGCATCGGGGCGTTTCCCACGCCTGCGCAGGGCGGGCCGTTCGACGAGGGTCAGAGCCAATTCGTTTATGTGCGGACCTGGAGCCAAGAAGCGCGCTTCACATCCCCTGTGGTCAATGGCTTCTCGTGGATCGCGGGCGCCTACTATCTGCATACCAACCGATTCATTTCCACGGGAAATCTCGCGGACCGGGGCTTGGGTGTTCCGGCCGTCTATTACACGCCGATCGTGGATCCGACGAATCCTTACGCCACCAACACCAACCAGACCTTCCTTGCGGACAGTCAGGACAACAATGCCTGGGCGGTGTTCGCCGATGCGATCTACGAGTTCAACCCGCAATGGGAGCTCGATGTGGCAATACGCTACGACGAGGACCAACGCGAAAACACCACCCTCACGCCCACTCAGTTCCTGCCGACCACGACTGCCTTCACCGGCGAAGTGCGCAAAGCCACTTTCAGCGAACCGCAGCCCAAGGCGACGTTGCGCTACAAGCCCAATGACGATTGGACCATCTATGGCGGCTGGAGCCGCGGCTTTCGCAGCGGTGGCTTCAACCAGACCGGCGTGGGCGCGGTTGCGGCTGCGCAGGTGCCGCCGGTGCTGGGCGTCAACGACATATTTCAAGCTGAAGTTGCCGACACGACCGAAATCGGTTTCAAGAGCCAGTTTCTCGACCGGCGGCTGACCGTGGATGGGGACGTTTTTTATACGAAGTCCACGAACGGCTACTTCTTTGTGTACATTGCGGCGGATTCGACCCAGAATCTGGGGAATCTCAGCGCGGACTACAAAGGGTTCGAGCTGTCGCTCGCCGCTCATCCCACCGATCGGCTCGACCTGTATGCGGGCTTCGGCTACACCGACAGCCGCATTACGGCGATGGAAGACCCAACGGTAATCGGCAATCAGGCGCCGCTGGTGTCGCGCAACACCATCAACGCCGGCATACAGTATCGGCAACCCATCACCACCGGTCTGCAAGGGACGGTGCGCCTGGATTACAACGAAATCGGACGCACGTGGTGGGAGCCGTACAACATCACCTCGCGCGACCCGGTTTCGCTGGTGGATCTGCGCCTCGGGCTGCAAGGCGATAAGTGGACCGTTACCGCTTGGTCGAAGAATCTGACCAACTCGATCTACAATGCCGAGTTCTCGCCGGGCAATGTGGGAGGCTCAGGTTTCTTGTGGCGGGCGCTGCCGCGGCGCTACGGCGTCGAGTTCGGTTATAAATTTTGATTTCGGAGGCAAATCTCATGGCTACGCAAGCGAAGTTGCCGTCTCGGCTGCATCACACGGCCTACGTCACGCGTGATCTGGAGGCGACGCGAAAGTTCTACGAGGAACTGATCGGGCTGCCGCTGCTGGCAACCTGGTGCGAGGTGGATGAGCTGTTCGGCGCCGAGCGTGTCTATTGCCATTTGTTCTTCGGGTTGGGCGATGGCGGCGCGCTCGCCTTCTTCAAATTCGCCAAGCCGGAGGATGAGGAGCTGTTCGGTCCAAAGATGCCGGCGTCGCCCTTTCATCACATCGCCCTGAACGTCGACAAGGAGACGCAGCAGGCCATCGAAAAGCGGCTCGCCGCCGCGGGCTACAAGGAGCCGCAGAGCTTCGTTCTCGAGCATGGTTACTGCCGCTCGGTGTACGTCACCGATCCCAATGGATTGATCCTGGAATTCACCCTGGATCACCCGGATGCCGCAAGGATCAACAGCACGCGCCGAGCCAACGCGCACGCCGAGCTCAAGCGTTGGATGGCGGGCGATCACACATCCAACAACACCTACCGGTAGCTCGCCACAAGCGAATGAAGCGCAGCACCGATCGCATCCTCACCACTCACGTCGGCAGCCTGCCGCGCAGCCAGGCGGTCACCGATGTGCTGTTCGCGCGCGAACGCGACGAGATCAAGGACGCGCCGGCGGCGGC
>DASXNX010000169.1:0-3709 GCA_036494725.1 Steroidobacteraceae bacterium | reverse complement strand
CCATTCCTCGCGGCTCTGGCCGGTGCCGAGGTCCTTGTCGATCCAGGGGATCAGACTTGCGGCGAGCGGCACGCCGAATTGCGCGCGCGGGAACTCGGGGCTCTTAAGCGCCGCGCTCACGGCGCGATCGATGTCGAGAATTCCGGAAGCGGGATTCTGCAACAGAGAAGAGGCCGAGCGATGCAGGGCGCCCATCTGTTCCAGCAGTTCACGCATATGCTTCGCACCGGCACCGGACGCCGACTGGTAGGTCATCGCAGTGATCCATTCGACGGCGCCCGCCCGCAGCAATCCGCCCACCGCCATCAGCATCAGCGATACCGTGCAATTGCCGCCGATGAAGTCCTTGACGCCCTCCTCGAGCGCCGCCTGCATCACCGGCAGGTTCACGGGATCCAGGACGATGACGGCGTTTTCGCGCATGCGCAGGCTGGACGCGGCGTCGATCCAATAGCCCTGCCAGCCCGCGGCGCGCAGCCGCGGATGGATGTTCTCGGTGTAGTCGCCGCCCTGGGCGCTGATGAGCATGGGCAGCTTGGCGAGCGCCGCAATGTCGTTCGCGTCCTGCACTGTGGACTGTTGCGCCCCGGCTCCCCGCGCCGACGCCGGGGTGCCGAGCTCGGGAGCGGGCTCGCCGGCCTGCGAGGTGCTAAAGAACGTCGGCGCGACGAGATCGAAATCCTTTTCCTCGCGCATTCTGTCGAGAAGGACCGAGCCGACCATGCCGCGCCAACCGATGATGCCGACCTGTTTCATGATTCTAAGATGAACTCAGCCGCTGGGGGACGCAGATTATAGTTCGAAGCCATGGCATAACCGTAGGCGCCGCAGTTCGCGATGAGAAGCACGTCTCCCTCCTGGGTCTGCGGAAGCCAGCGATCGGCCCCCAATTGGTCCGCGGTCTCGCAGATCGGACCGACCACGTTGACACGATGGCTGAAGGGATCGCCGAGGCGGGTCAGATTGCGGATATCGTGATGTGCGCCGTACAGCGCCGGCCGGATCAGGGAATTCATGCCGGTCGCGATGCCGACATACTGCACGTCGCCCTTGCCCTTCAGTTGGGTGACGACGGCGACCAGCACGCCCGCCTTGGCCACCAGGAACCGGCCGGGCTCCATCCAGAACTCGAGGCGCGGAAAATTCTTGGCGAGTTCGGCGACGCCGCGATCGAGCCTGCCTAGGTCGATTTCGCCGTGGCCCAATTGCTCGGGCACGCCGATGCCGCCGCCCAAATCGACCACCCTGACCTCTGGGAATCGCGCAGCCAGATCCGCGAGCAGCGCGCCCGTCTCGGTCCAATTGGCCACATCGAAGATGCCGCTGCCGGTGTGCGCGTGCAATCCGGTTACCCGGACTCCGGCCTCCCCGGTGAGCGCAACCAATTCATCGGCGTCGCTGATCGGCACGCCGAATTTCGAGTGCACGCCGCCGGTGCGCACATGGTTGTGATGGCCGCGGCCGAATCCGGGATCGATGCGCAGGAAAATTTCCTTGCCGCGAAACAGGTCCGGCCACATTTTGAGCGGATAGAGATTGTCCAAGGTGACGCGCACGCCCTTGGCGAAGCCGAATTGGTATTCGGCACGCGGCGCGAAGTTGGGCGTGAACAACACCCGTTCGGGATCGAGAGCGGGAACGGAGGCGAACGCATGCTCGAGCTCGCCCTGCGATACGCACTCCACGGTCAACCCGGCGGCGTACACCCGGCGCAGAATCTCCGGATGCCAATTGGCCTTCATCGCATAGGCCCAGCGCTTCACCGACTGCACGCGCTGCACGGCCGCGATGGCCTGCTCCAAGGTGTCCGCGTCGTACACGAACGCCGCCGACTCGCGCGCGGCGATGTCGAGCAGGCGACGGCGCTTCTGCGGCTCCTCCCACCAATTCGCCGGCGGTGCGGCGCCCCGGTTGTCCGAGAACAGCTCCTGCCAGGTGGGTCCCAAGACCTTGTCCGAACCGATGCCCTGCATCAGACGTTCATGCAGCTGCTGCACCAGACGATCGCCTTGAGATTCATCGATCACGAAGGTGAAGTTCAAATCGTTCGCGGCCTGGGTCACCAAGTAGATCTTCTGGTCCTGGAACAATTCGAAGGCCGATCCCAGCTCGTGCAAAATGCCGCGGATGTTGTGACCCAACAGACTCAAGGAAGCGCACGGCCCCAGAATCTCGACGCGGCACAGATTTCCCAGTGCCGACGTCAAGCGGTCGAGCGCGGCCGAGTCCAAGGTGTTGGCGGTGGGATCCAACGATACGGTGACATTGGTCTCCGACGTCGACACCAAGTCGACCGACAAGCCTTCTTGTTTGAAGATCTGGAACGCATCCGCCAGAAAGCCCACTTGATGCCACATGCCCGGGCTTTCCATGGAGACCAGGGTGATGCCTTTTTTGATCGCAATCGCTTTGACCTGCGCGGCGCTGTCGGCAACGTTCGCGGAAACGACCGTGCCCTCGAGTCCCGGCGCCTGCGTGGCATAGACGTGCAGCGGAATCTTGTATTGCCGGACCGGCAGGATGCAGCGCGGGTGCAAAACCTTTGCGCCATTGCTGGCAATTTCCTGAGCCTCGTCATAATGCAGGGCGCGCAGCAGCCTCGCGGTCGGCACCGCGCGGGGATTGGCGCTGAACATGCCGGGCACGTCGGTCCAGATCTCCAGGCGCGCTGCCTCGAGTTTGGCCGCGAAATACGCAGCGGACGTGTCCGATCCGCCGCGGCCGAGCAGCACCGTCTCTCCGGCATCGTTCGCCGCGATGAAGCCCTGAGTAATCACCACCTGCTCGAGCGCCCGCCAGCGTGCCTGCAAGTCCGGATCCGGTGCGAAATCGCATGTCGCCGACAACAGGCTCGCTTTTTGGGTGGCGCTGGGACGCGTCTCGGCGCGCAGCACGCGGCGCGCGTCCACCCACGCGGTTTCGATGCCTTGGGCGTTCAAGAACGCCGCTCCCAGGGTGGTCGCCAGCAATTCGCCCATCGCCATCACGCGCGCGCGAAGGTCATCGCGGAGCTCGCGGCCGCGCGCGAGCGCATCGGCCATTTGCCGCAACTCCTGCATGAACTGCTCGAACTGCGGGCTCGGCGTCACACCCAAGGTGCGCGCCAGATCACGGTGCGTGCTATCGATTTGCGCAAGCACGCCCGAATGCGTTCCGGACATGGCGGCGGCCAACAAGGACTCAAGGCGATCCGTGATGCCGGAGAGCGCGGAGTGAACGATCACCGGTCGAAAGCTTGCGGCGATACGGGCCCGAACCACGGCCGCGACATTGTGCCAATTGGCCACGGTGGACACGCTGGTGCCGCCGAATTTGAGCACAACCCAGGCTTGACTATTTTCCAACACAGCAGTGATCGCACATGTAGTTTCAATTCCGCGCCCAACCGCGCGCTGCCCCGATCAGATGGGGCAGCCGATCAGCGCCGGCTCGCCTAGTCGTCTTCGAAAATGTCGCGCAGTTCTTTTTCTAACTGGCGCTCGGCGAGTACGTCTTCCACCCGGCTCCAGGCCGCTTTGCCGCGCTTGCCGACTGCAACGGCCTTGGGGCGCCGTTCGGTGCGCTCCAACAGGGGATCGAAGTCGTGCGATTCTTCGGCCTCCCCGAGAAATTCATCGTCGATATCAAAATGTTCGTCTTCGCGTTCACTCATTGTTCGAGAAAAGCCCTTGAAATCAATAGGATCGATCAGCCCAGCCGGTGAAGCTGC
>DASXNX010000168.1:0-6203 GCA_036494725.1 Steroidobacteraceae bacterium | reverse complement strand
TATTGGGCTGCTCATCGGCCGTTATAAGACCTTCGACGCAGCTACCGACTGGATCGTCAATGCGCTGTACGCCACGCCGCTGATTGCGGTGATTCCTTTGGTCATTCTTTGGTTTGGCCTGGGAGATGCGGCCAAGCTTTTTATCGTGACGATTCTCGCGGTGTTTCCGGTGCTGATCAACACCGCCTCGGGGGTTCGCAACGTGCCGCGCGTGCTGATCGACGTCGGCACGGCCTTCGCCGCCAATGAGCGCCAGGTATTCATGAAGATCATCCTGCCCGCGGTGCTGCCATTCATCATGACCGGGCTACGGCTCGGTATCGGCCGGGCAATCATCGGCATGGTCGCCGCCGAGTTTTTTACTGCCATCACCGGCCTCGGGGCGCTCATCGTCAAGTACGGCAACCAGTACGACACCGCTTCGATGTTCGTGCCCATTTTGATTCTGATGTTCCTCGGCGTGGCGCTGACCTCGCTGGTTCGGCGTGTCGAGGAAATGTTCGCGCCCTGGCGCGCGCAAGACGAATAGTCGCGAAAGGCCGATCGATTCCCGACTGCGCGATTTTCCTGTGGTTTATGGCATGTGTGGGTGAGTTCTCTGACGAACACCATTGTATACAAATGTGTGTTGACGGAGACGAGACGGGAAGTTACAGTTTAAATAGTCCCCGGCCGCGGCTTTGCCGCCCCTTGCAATCGTGTTGGCGCCGCATCATGACCGCAAATTTACCGCTTGAAGCGTGCATCTAAGGAAGGACCGCGATCCAATGTCAGCGGAGCAACTGAACCAGGAAGGCGAGCGGATCATGACGATCTGCAACGCCTGCCGCTATTGCGAAGGGTTCTGCGCGGTTTTTCCTGCGATGGAGAAACGCCTGACCTTTACGGCGGCAGACATGAGCTATTTAGCGAACCTCTGCCACGGCTGTGGCGAGTGCCTGCGTTCTTGCCAATACGAGCCACCGCATCCATTCGACGTCAATGTGCCGCGTACCTTGGCGAATATCCGGCTGCAGTCCTACGAGCAATACTGTTGGCCGCAGCCGCTGGCGGCCGCATTTAGAAGCAACGCACTGGCCACCGTTCTCGGCATCGCGGGCACCCTTGCCGTCGGAATGGCGCTGGCCGTCGCGATAATCAACCATCACGCGCTAATTGGCGCGAGTGACCACGCCAACTTCTATGCCGTGTTGTCGCATCGCGTGATGGCGACCGTATTCAGCGCGGTGTTCGTGTTTGTCATCGCGGCGTGCGCCATCGCGGTAGGACGCTACCTGAAGGATACGGGCAGCCAATTCGACCACGCCGAATCCGGCGGCAGCGTCATTGCGGGCCTTCGCGATGCGTTCAGCCTCAAATATATGCACGGCTCCGGAGCAGACTGCACCACCGACGAAAATAGCCGCACCCCGTGGCGCCGATGGTTCCACCACTTTACGTTCTATGGATTTTTGTCTTGCTTCGCCTCGACCGCTGTGGCAACGATTTATGACGTTATCGACGGCTGGCCAGCGCCTTACCCGCTTCTCAGCCTGCCCGTGATGCTCGGCGTCATCGGTGGCGTCGGTCTGACGGTGGGACCCATCGGGCTGTGGATAATCCGCCGCCGCATCGACCCGGCCACGCTCGATCCAGGCGAAGCGGGCCTATCGCGCGCCTTTATCCTCACGCTGCTCTTGACCAGCGTGAGCGGACTCGCACTGCTGGCGTTCCGCGACACGATGGAGATGACGCTGCTCTTGATCGCGCATCTCGCGGCCGTCATGACGTTGTTCGCAACGCTGCCTTACGGCAAGTTCGTGCATGGGCTGTATCGCGCGGCGGCGTTGATCCAATACGTGCGCGAGAGCCGGTCTGCGGCGAAGACCACGGCCGATGCGGCCGGATGATCCGCGTTAGCACCCTGTCGCGCCGAACGCTGCTGAAAGGTCTCTCTGCGGGGGCAGTTCTCGCGGCGGGCGGATGCAGCAAGCATGCTTCGCCCAACCTGGTACGTATCGCTACCTCGGCCGGTTTGAATTTGATCATGTCGGAGCTGATGCACCAGCGTCATTTCATGGAGTCGCTCGGCCTCGAGGCAGACATGGTCGCCATGGCAGACGGCAGCAAAATCCTCGGCGGCATCTACAGCGGCTCACTCGACGTATCACCGATGTCGGGATTCGGCCAATTGTTTCCCGCCATGGAACACGGCGCAGAAGTGCGGCTGATTAATGCCGCGACATTGGTGCCGCTCACCGCGCTGTTCAGCGGCAATCCGGCGGTGCGCAGCTTGAAGGACCTGGAGGGCAAGGTAGTCGGAATCGGCGCACTGGGATCGCTGGTTCATCAACTCACGGTGGCGCTGCTGCAAAAATATTCGGTGGACGTATCCGCGGTGCGCTTCGTCAACATCGGCTCCAACACGGACATCTTCAAGGGAGTGATGGCCGGCACGGTGGATGCGGGCTCCGGCCCCTCGTCGTATATCGAAGACGCTGAGTCGTACAAGGTGCATGTGCTTGAGCACGGCGATATGTCCGAAGAGCTGAAAGAGTTTACCTATCAAGCTGGATATACATCGCGGCATATGATCGAGGCGAAACGGGACGTGTTGGTGCGCGTGCTGGCCGCCTACGCCAAGCTATTTCGTTTCGTGCACAGCCCTGAATCGCAGGACGCCTTCGTGAAGGCGCGCAAGGCCGTGCTTCCGAGTTCGAGCGATCGCGAACATTTGGCGGAGTGGAATTGGCTGCAAAAGGTCAAGCCCTTTGCGACGGAACTCACGCTCTCCGCGGAGCGGATCGATTATATGCAGCAGATCAACATCGACTTTAAAGTTCAGAAAGAGAAATTGCCCTATGAGCGCGTCGCCGATATGTCGCTGGCGCGCGATGCGCTAAAGCTGCTCGGCTGAATCCGCGGGCAAGCGGCTAATCTATGGCGGGAACCGAGCGCAGCACCCCGGAGGGCATCGTTTTGGAGGATTCGGCGCGGCTCCCGCTGGCGGCGTTTTGGATCATTTTGATGCGCAGTTGCTGCGCGCGATGCATGTGAGCCCGGGCAATGCGCTCGGCCTTATCGGGGTCGCGGGCGCTTAGCGCATCGATCAAGGCCTCATGCTCTCCCACAGCCTCCAAGCCACGGCCTTGTAGCGACATCGTAGTGTCGGGAAAACGGCGCACCCATTCATGGATTCGCCGGACAAATTCGTGCAACAGAGAATTGCGGCTCGCCGCGCAAATGGCCTCGTGAAATTCGATATTCAGTTCGATCATCGCCTTCGCGTCGCCCGCCGCGGCAGCTTCGCGCAGGCTGTCGTTCAGCCACCTAAGACGATCGAGCTCCGCCGGCAATATCCCCTGCGCCGCCAGGCGCGCAGAGAATCCGTCGAGCATTTCGCGCACGGTATACACCTCCAGCACTTCCTCACGGGTGATTTGCGCGACCACGAGGCCGCGACGCGACGAGCGCTCCGCCAAGCCTTCGGACTCCAGCTTTAAAATCGCCTCGCGGATCGGTGTGCGGCTGCGGCCGAACATGGCCGAAAGCTGGATCTCCCCGAGCGGCTGCCCGGCGGGTAGAACGCCGTGCAGAATCGCTTCGCGCAACGTCATGTATACGGCTTCGGCCGCGTTATAGTGGTCGCGGTAGCGTTTCCAGAATTCAGCAATGCCGACCAAGCTTCCTGCCTTCGTCCTAGGGCGCGAGGGTTTCCTTTGAGCCATTTCTTCCTTCCAGTGAGGCGGCCAGTCTATCACTGCCTCCACAGCTTGCGCGACATCTCGGCGGCGGTATATCAGCGCAAATTAGCGAGCGCCGGCAGCGGCAGCGCCGCGAGATCGGTGAGCGAATCGATGTCCCAGAGCACCGCCAGCAAAGCGCGCGCCGGCGCACTACCATAGATGGGCGAAACCAATTCGGCGAATTTATCGCTCAGTTCCGCATCGCTCAATGGATTGTCGGGGTCACCTTTGCGTGTCGGTGCGTGGTGTGTAAAGACGCGCCCGTCCTTGATGCGCACCGTAACCGTCGCGGCGCGTTGCCGCGGGTAGACCGATTCTGCCTGCGTATCGACAAACAAGCGGGTGCGCGACATCAACGATCTGACCGCCGCATCCTCTAGTGCTTCCGGGGTAAACGCTTCCAGGCGCGCGGATCCGGTCGCCACTGCGACTCCGACGCAATACGGCAGGCTGAATTGCGCCTCGAAAGCGGTTTGCGGATTGAGATTCCCCGCCACTTCGATCGCCTTGGCGTAGGTCGCAATCTCGATGCTCTCGACATCCGCCGCAACCAAACCGTGACTCGTTTTGATCTCGCGGACCGCGTCAATCGCCGCGAACGTATGTCCGCACGCCGAGTAGTTCTTGAAGGTCATGTCGCGAATGTTAAAAGCGTTCGGATCGTCCAATGCGCGTGTGAAATCCGGGTTATTGCTCATCGCCGCGCCGAAGCCGCGCGGGCCCTCGAGAATATCCAACGTCCCTGTGACCCCGTGTTCGGCGCCGAGTGCGGCCAGCAAGCCGGTCTCAGCCGCGTGGCCGGAATGCAGAGGCTTACTCATGCTGTGCGAACGGAATGCCTGCTGCAAACCCGCAGCAAGTGTGCCGGAGGTCGCGAGTGCGTGCGCACAACGCCTGGCATCCAGGCCGAGAACGCTCGCGGCGGCAGCCGCCGCGCCAAAAGTGCCAACCGTTCCGGTGGTGTGCCAGAAATTATAGTGGGTGGGCTGAACCACGACGCCGATCCGCGTGGAAAGCTCGTAGCCCGCGACTATCGAGCGCATGAACAGGCCGCCGCTGGCATGACGCTGCTGCGCAATCGCCAAGGCCGCGCTGATCGTCGGGGCGCCGGGGTGGTAGAGCGCGTCTCTGAAGATATCATCGAACTCAATCGTGTGCGCCGCGCAGCCATTGATGAGCGCGGCCGCCCTGACGCCGGTGGTTTTCCCAGAAGGCAGCAGCATCGCCGAACCCGCACATGTCTCGTCCGCCAGCGCCGCCGCGAGTAGCGTCGCGGGCGCTCGGGCGCCGCCGGGTATGGTCGCCGCCATCCAGTCCACGAGACAACGCGCCGCCGCATGAACGACATCGTGCGGCAAAACCCGGGTGCGAAACTCGCCGACAAATTCTGCCAGCTTGAGAAGCAGCTTTGGTTCAGTACCTTGCGACATTAGCGCAGGAGCTTGCCTCAGAGACTGAGCCGGAAGCCCAATACAAAGCGGCGGCCGAGAAGATCGTACACATCATATGAGGTGATGCTGTCGAAGGCTCCCGCACTGGTAATTGTCGTCGGCGGGTCGCGATTGAACAGGTTCGTGACCGTTAGGTACACCTCGCCATGGGACTTTGAACCCACGTTGTAATTCAGGGTCAGGTCCGTGTACGCAATCGTGGGTACTTCATTGCGCGTGATGGTCACGCCCTGAATATCCCATGGATCCGCTTTGCCGCCGGCGATGAAGCGCTCTTGTAGGAACACTCCAAATCTTGGCGCGTCATAATGCACCGACACATTTGCTTTCCAGCGGGGGTAGCCATTCTGCCCAAGGCACCCGCCGATTGCGCCGACCAACGATGCCTGCGCACACCCTGTGATTGCGGTGGGAAGATTCTCGCTGAGCAGGTAGTTGCCGATCAGACGTCCCGTAATGATACCGGCGCCCAGCGGTTGGGTATATGCCGACTCGAGGTCGACGCCCGAGGTGCCTTCAACACCGACATTCTGGGTGGGCCCGGTAACCACCAGCCCCGTGGTGGCGGTCGTGACCTGGTTGATGTTGGTGATCGGCACTTGATTGATGGTGATATAGCTGCAATAGGTTTTGCTTATGAGGGCGCAACCATCAACCACGCCTTGCGAGATTAGCGACTCGATCGCGTGATCGAGTTCAATCTTGTAGTAGTCGACGGAAGTCTGAAACCCCCGCAGGAAACTTGGCGTAAACACCATTCCGGCCGTGACGGTATGCGAGATTTCGGGCAATAGGTCCGGATTACCGACAGTGGCGTTGACCGCGCTTATCCTGCTTTGGGTGGTAGCCGACGAATAGGGGAACAGATCGAACGACACCTTGGTCGAGCCGCTGTTGAACAGCTCGAGAACGTCCGGAGCGCGCACGTCTTGCGAGGCTGTGCCGCGAAACATCAGGCTACTGTTGACGGACCACTGCAATCCCATCTTCCACGAATCCTGCGGGCCGCTGATACTGTAGTCGGTCT
>DASXNX010000167.1:0-1770 GCA_036494725.1 Steroidobacteraceae bacterium | reverse complement strand
AAGCGCCGGCAATCCCATTGCGAGGACCTATTGGCGGTGGAGTTTGACCTCGGATCCGTTCGCGGTCTACCAGCCTGCTTCGAGCGCCGTCGGCATGTACCAGATGACCGACGCGGCGGTCGCGGAGGCGCAAGGCTATTGCATCCTGCAACATTCCGTCGTTGAGACCGGCTGTCCCGCGACTGCGCTATATTCTCGGGTCGTGCCGCGTCACGCCACACAGCTTACAGCGGTATTCTTGGACCGGAACGTCTCGGCGATCCTTGGTCACCGCCGAAAGACGAGGATCAGCCGTCAGCAAAGGGAGGAGTTGGCGACGATGATTCATCTCTGCGGCGCAGGTCCGGCGACGGCATTCGCGCGCCGCGGCTTCCGCTTGATGCCCGGGGAGCGTTGCGGCGATCACGACGTCGCAGCATATCTCGCCCAGATCAATGCGATGAAACGGCAATTCCTACATCTGGCCGGCTCGGCGGTTTCGTTTCGCGCGCCCTAAAAACCGACCCTCAAGCCAAGCTTGCCAGCTCACATGGGGTGTGTGGATGGAGGTCCAAGGTCACACTCGTCGGCTGTTCTTGCCGCGATCATGATACGCTAGAGCCTCTGATCAACTATTCGATACCTGGGTTGTTGGGAATGTGGCGGCCGGTTGCTGCCGACTTGCCGCGACTGATTACTGCGGAAGGGCTCGAAGCCGCCGCAACGCGATGACGTTCCCCCATGCTCGGCCAAGCCCTCATGTGGGCTGCGGCGTCGAGTTCCCTGCACTCGGCGCCGCTTCTTCTGCAGTACGGGGTCTTTCGGACGAAGTTCGCCCGATTCTCCGCTGGAGGAAGACGGATTCGAACCGTTCGTCCCACTTCAAAGCGATGGCACCTGAGCCTCTTCGGGACCTCTCGCTTCTCGGCGGCTATCGCGCTCTCTAAGGAGCTGTTCGCGAGCAGCTGAAGAAACCCCGCAGATCCGGTCCGCACGCCGGTCCGCGCAAATTGTGCCTCGTATCCGGCATCGGTCGACGGGTCACGGAAGCCTGTCGAGGCATCCGCTGTGCACAGCTCGCTCATTCCCGCGGTTTCCTCCTTCGAGGCCTTTCGGACGCCTGCCTCCGTGCATCCGCTCGCGCCTGCGCACGGCAGGCGTCCGAAAACCCTTAACGATTCCGGCCGTTCGCGTGACCTTGATCGAATCACCGGAGTCGACCCCCGTGCGGCCATTCCTAGGATCGTATGACCCTGAGGGCGGCTCAGCGGTGGTTCTGTATCTCAATCTCGCATCGATCTTTGCGTCCGTGTTTAGTCTCCTATGGGTCCTAGACCCAGCCGCCTTCGGCAACCTTGCTGCACCGACGGGTGGTCCGAGTGAAATGGTCATGATGCTCTATTTCAGTCTCACGACCATTACGACGACAGGCTACGGCGATATTGTTCCGGTTGATCCGTTCGCCCGCAGCTTGGCTAATTTGGAGTCGATGTTTGGGCAGTTTTACTTCGCCATTACGGTCACCCGTCTCGTGACGTTGGAACTGGAAGAACACCCGACTGGGACCCCACCAAGCCGTCAAATTTATGCGCTTATATCAATCGCTTATACCGAATCGGCGGAGGGGTCTCGGTCCGATGCTGATTCACAGCCGGCGGCTTCGCTTCTGGCCGTGGCTGCCGTTTCTGCTGGTGCAAAGTCCGGCTCAGACGCCCTCTCGATCTCTTCCGCTAGTCGTTCATAGCGGGCCACTTCCTCTCCAAGGTGTTCCTTTAGACGGTGCGTCGTGGC
>DASXNX010000166.1:0-4131 GCA_036494725.1 Steroidobacteraceae bacterium | reverse complement strand
GTGATCGTATTCGTCGTCCTCATCTGGTTCACGATGCAATTCGTGTGGCCGATGATCTTAGGACCGATGGACGAGCGTGCGAAGAAGATCGCCGACGGGCTTGCCGCCGCCGAGAAGGGCAAGACGGACCTGGCGCAGGCGAACGAGCGCGCCGAGTCCATCATGCGGGAAGCGCGCGAGCGGGCCGGTCAGATCATCGACCAGGCTCAGCACCGCGCCAACGACATCGTGGAACAGGCGAAAGGAACAGCCACCGCCGAAGGCGCGCGGCTGATCGCTTCGGCGCAGGAGCAGATCGCACTGCAAGCGAGCCAGGCGCGCGAAGCGCTGCGCCGCGACGTGGCGAATATCGCGGTCAGCGCAGCCTCGAAGATTCTGGAGCGCGAAATCGATCCGGGCGTTCATCGCGATCTGATCGACAAGCTCGCGGCGCAGATCTAGGCGTAGCGATGGCCGAAAAAACCACAATCGCCCGACCCTACGCCAAGGCTGCATTCCAGGAAGCGCAGGGCGACAAGCGTCTCGCCGAATGGTCGCAGACCTTACGCGCGGGAGCCCTGGTCGTGAGCGATCAGCGCGTTCACGAATTGATCGGCAACCCGTCCGTCGGCTCCGGAGAACTGGCGGATTTCGTGTTAGGGATAGCCGGTCCCAAGATCGACGAGCACGGCGCGAATTTTTTCCGCACCCTCGCCGAGAATCACCGGCTCGGCTACATGCCGGAAATATCGGTTCTTTTCGATGAGCTGAAAGACGAGGCCGAAGGCGTGGTCGACGTGACGGTGACATCGGCAGCGCCGATCGACGATGCGCAAAAGCAAGCTCTGTCCAAAGCATTGGAGCGCAAGCTGAAGCGAACGGCAAGGCTGCACTTCGCCACGGATGCGGCTCTGATCGGCGGCGCCGTGCTGCGCGCCGGCGACACGGTCATCGACGGTTCCTTGCTCAGCCGGCTGAAGCGCATCGCGTTCGAGCTGACGGCGTAAACGAAGGTATTTGTACAGAGGATTAAAGCATGTCCATCAAGGCATCGGAAATCAGCGACCTGATCAAGGCGCGCATCGACCAGTTCAAGTCCACCACGGAGGCGCGCAATGTCGGCACCGTGGTGAGCGTGGCCGACGGCATCGTGCGCATTCACGGGCTCGCGGACGCGCGCTCCGGCGAAATGCTGGAATTTGCCGGCAACACCTTCGGCCTGGCGTTGAATCTCGAGCAGGACTCGGTGGGTGCCGTGGTGCTGGGTGCCTACAAGCAGATTTCCGAAGGCTCGCAGGTGAAAACCACGGGCCGCATTCTGGAAGTGCCGGTGGGTCCCGAACTGCTGGGCCGTGTGGTCGATGCACTGGGAGTTCCGATCGATGGGAAGGGCCCGGTGAACGCCAAGCTGAAATCGCCGCTCGAGCGGGTGGCGCCGGGCGTCATTTACCGCAAGAGCGTGTCGCAGCCGGTGCAGACCGGCCTGAAGGCACTCGATTCCATGGTGCCGATCGGCCGCGGCCAGCGCGAGCTCATCATCGGCGACCGCCAGACCGGCAAGACGGCGGTGGCGATCGACACCATCATCAACCAGAAGGGCACCGGCATTAAGTGCATCTATGTCGCCATCGGGCAGAAGCAGAGCTCGATCGCGAACGTGGTGCGCAAGCTCGAAGAGCACGGCGCCATGGCGCACACCATCATCGTTGCAGCTTCGGCCTCGGTGCCGGCGGCCATGCAGTATCTGGCGCCCTACGGCGGCTGCGCCATGGGCGAGTACTTCATGGACAACGGTGAGGATGCGCTGATCGTATACGACGATCTATCCAAGCAAGCGGTGGCGTACCGGCAGATTTCGCT
This sequence comes from Steroidobacteraceae bacterium, assembly GCA_036494725.1. Taxonomy (GTDB): domain Bacteria; phylum Pseudomonadota; class Gammaproteobacteria; order Steroidobacterales; family Steroidobacteraceae; genus Bog-1198. Next base: position 2,292 of record DASXNX010000166.1, on the reverse strand, counting down.
GCTGTTGCGCCGGCCCCCCGGACGCGAGGCGTATCCGGGCGATGTGTTCTACCTGCACTCGCGCCTGCTCGAACGCTCCGCGCGCGTCAACGAGGATTACGTCGAGAAATTCACCAAGGGACGGGTCAAGGGCAAAACCGGCTCGCTCACCGGGCTGCCCATCATCGAGACTCAGGCGGGCGACGTCACTGCGTTCGTGCCCACCAACGTGATCTCCATCACCGACGGCCAGATCTTCCTGGAAACCGACTTGTTCAATTCCGGCATGCGCCCGGCCATCAACGCCGGCATTTCGGTGTCGCGCGTCGGCGGCGCGGCGCAAACCAACATCATCAAGAAGCTGGGCGGCGGCATTCGCCTGGCCCTGGCGCAGTACCGCGACGTCGCCGCCTTCGCGCAATTCGCTTCCGACCTGGACGAAGCCACCCGCAAGCAGCTCGAGCGCGGCCTGCGCGTCACCGAGCTCATGAAGCAGAAGCAATACGCCCCCATGTCGGTGGCCGAAATGGCTCTGTCGCTGTACGCCGGCAACAACGGCTACTTCGACAAGCTCGAACACCGCAAGGTCGTCGAAACGGAAGCGGCGCTGCAGTCCTTTGCGCGTTCCAGCTACGCGGATTTGATCAAGAGCATCAACGCCAAGCCTGATCTGTCCAAGGAAGTCGAAGCGGCTCTCAAGAAGTGCTGCGACGAATTCTTCGCGACGCTGTAAGAGAAAAAAATGGCAGGCGCAAAAGAAATCCGCGGCAAGATAGCGAGCATCAAGAACTCGAAGAAGATCACCAAAGCCATGGAAATGGTGGCGGTGGGCAAGCTGCGCAAGACGCAGGCCCGCATGCGCGCCGCGCGTCCTTACGCGGAGAAGATCCGCAAGCTGGTGGGCCATGTGAAGCTGGTCGGCCACGTGCGCGATCTGAAGCTCGAAGGCCAGCACCCGCTCAATCTGGCGAGTCCAGCCAATGCCGTCGGCATCATCGTGATCAGCACCGATCGCGGCCTGTGCGGCTCATTGAACATGAATCTGTTCAAGGCCGCCCTGGGGCTGATCCGCGAGGCCCGCGAAAAGAAGTCCAAGGTGTATATGAGCGTGATCGGCACCAAGGCGCTGCAGTACTTTCGCCGCTTGAAGGACGTCGAGATCGCCGCCTCGACGGTGCGCCTCGGCGATCAACCGCACGTGCAAGAGCTCGCCGGTTCCGTGCAGGTCATGCTGGATATGTATCGCGACGGAAAAATCGATCACCTGCACCTGGTGAACAATGTTTACCACAACACCATGACGCAGAAGAGCACGATATCGCAGCTTCTGCCTCTGCAGACCATCGACGAAGACCAGCTTCAGGATCACTGGGACTACATCTACGAGCCCGGTTCGGTGGAAATACTCGGCGGTCTTCTGATGCGCTACATCGAAGCGCAGGTGTACCGCGGCGCGGTCGAGAATGTCGCCTGCGAGATGGCGGCGCGCATGGTGGCCATGAAGGCCGCATCCGACAACGCCGACAAGCTCATCGACGAGCTGCAACTCATTTACAACAAGGCCCGCCAGGCTGCGATCACCAAGGAATTGTCGGAGATCGTCAGCGGCGCGGCAGCGGTTTAAGTTCAAGAGGGTTATCAAATGTCCAGCGGCAAAATCGTACAAATCATCGGCGCGGTCATCGACGTGGAATTCCCGCGCGATCAGATCCCCAAGGTCTACGACGCGCTCAAGCTCGACGACGTGGATCTGACCCTCGAGGTGCAGCAGCAGCTGGGCGACGGCGTGGTGCGCACCATCGCGATGGGCCCCTCGGAGGGCCTGCGCCGCGGACTCGGTGTTTCGAACACCGGCAAGGGCATTGTGGTGCCGGTGGGTGCGGGCACGCTGGGGCGCATCATGGACGTGTTGGGCAAGCCGCAGGATGAGAGGGGTCCGGTCGAGGTCAAGGAATACCTGCCCATCCACCGCCCCGCGCCGGCCTACGACGAACAGGCCGGCGGCCAGGAACTCTTGGTGACCGGCATCAAGGTCATGGATTTGATCGCCCCGTTTGCGAAGGGCGGCAAGGTGGGTCTGTTCGGGGGCGCCGGCGTGGGCAAGACGGTGAACATGCTCGAGCTCATCAACAACATCGCCAAGCAGTACAGTGGATTATCCGTGTTCGCCGGCGTCGGCGAGCGCACCCGCGAAGGCAACGACTTCTATCATGAGATGATCGAGTCGGGCGTCATCGACAAGGACAATCTGAGCAATTCCAAGGTGGCCATGGTGTACGGACAGATGAATGAGCCGCCGGGCAACCGCCTGCG
>DASXNX010000165.1:0-6190 GCA_036494725.1 Steroidobacteraceae bacterium | reverse complement strand
GCCGTCATCACAGGGTCGAATAGCTTGTCGCGCACGCTGACGCCCTGAGGGGCTGCGGCGCGATCGGTCACGGTGGAGTCCTGCATAGGGGTGAATTATCCGAAGCGGCCGGTAATGTAGTCGTCGGTTTTGCGGTTCTTCGGCGACGTGAAGATCTCGCTGGAGGGACCGATCTCGACCAGCTCGCCCAGGTACATGAATCCGGTGACGTTGGACACCCGGGCGGCCTGCTGCAAATTATGCGTGACTATCACGATGCAATATTTCTCGCGCAGCGCCTGCAGCGTTTCCTCGACACGCAGGGTCGATATCGGGTCGAGCGCGGCCGTGGGCTCATCCAGCAACAGCACTTCCGGCTGCACGGCCACCGCCCGGGCGATGCATAAGCGCTGTTGCTGCCCCCCGGAGAGGCTGCGGCCGTCGGCGTTCAACTTATCCTTGACCTCATCCCAAATGGCCGCGTCGCGCAACGCCGATTCAACCCGCTCCTTGAGATCAGCCCCGCGCAGGCCGCTTTCCAAGCGCAGACCGAAGGCGACGTTTTCGAACACCGACATGGGGAACGGCGTGGGCTTTTGAAACACCATGCCCACCCGGTAGCGCAGCTCGGCGACATCGACGGTAGGACCAAGGATATCGCGGCCGCCGATGAGCACCTCGCCCTCGGCGCGCTGCTTGGGGTAGAGCGCGTACATCCGATTCATCACGCGCAGCAGCGTCGACTTGCCGCAGCCCGAGGGGCCGATGAAGGCCGATATGGAGCGATCCGCCAGCGACATGTTGATGTTGTGCAGCGATTGCGCGGCGCCGTAGTAGAAATTCAGGGACCGCACCTCGATCTTCGGCGGTCCCAGGTCTTTTACCGGCCCGGCGGCGACCGGGTACGGGACGCGTATTTTCAAATGCTTCGGAGGCTTGGTCGACGGGATCATCGCCCGGCACCCCGTTCGGCCTGCAGCAGCGCCAGCAATACCCGCGCGGAAATACTCAGCACCAGGATGGTCAGGGTGATGATCAGCGCGCCCGCCCAGGCGAGATCCTGCCAATCCTTGTACGGACTCAAGGCGAACTGAAAGATCACCACGGGCAGATTGGCCATCGGCGCGTTGAGATTGTTGCTCCAGAATTGATTGTTGAGCGCGGTGAACAAAAGCGGCGCGGTTTCCCCGCTGATGCGCGCAACCGCCAGCAGCAATCCGGTGACGATGCCGCTGCGCGCCGCCGGATACAACACGCTCAAGGTGGTGCGCCAGGGATAGGCGCCGAGCGCCGCGGAAGAGTCTTTCATTCCCAACGGAACCAGATTCAACATGTCCTCGGTGGTGCGCAACGTCACCGGAATCGCCAGCACCGCGAGCGCCAGGCCGCCGGCAATGGCTGAAAAGTGGCCCATTTTTACCACCACGATCTCATAGATGAACAAGCCGACGATGATGGAGGGGGCGCTCAGGAGAACATCGTTGATGAAGCGAATGGCCGTGCTCAGGCGCGAATTCTTGCCGTACTCGGCAAGGTAAGTGCCGGCGAGCACACCGATCGGCGAACCGACGAGAATGCCCATCAGCGTCATCACGGCGCTGCCGTACAGGGCGTTGAGCAGACCGCCCTGACTGCCCGGCGGCGGCGTCATTTCGGTGAATATGCGCCCCGACATGCCCGACACGCCGTGCGATATCAACGTCCACAGTATGGCGGCCAAGCACGCCAATCCGGTGAGAGTCGCAATCAGCGACAATGTCAGGAACACGCCGTTTTTGATCTTGCGCAGCAGACGCCGGTTCATGTCACGGATCCCGCCTGGCGCTCGAGCCTGCGCAGCATGGCCTGGGCCGCCGCGATCACGGTAAAGGTGATTAGAAATAACAGCAGCCCGAGCGCGATCAGTGATGAGGTGTAGAGGTCCCCCACCGCTTCGGTGAATTCATTCGCGATCGCGGAGGATATCGTTGTGCCGGGAGCCAGAAGCGACGAGCTGATTCGATGTGCGTTGCCGATCACGAAGGTGACCGCCATGGTCTCGCCCAGCGCCCTTCCCAAGCCCAGCATGATCCCGCCGACCATGCCGGTGCGCGAATGCGGCACCACGACGTTCCAGATGACCTCCCAGGTGGTCGCGCCGAGGCCGTAGCCGGATTCCTTCAACATGGGCGGTACTGTGTCGAACACATCGCGCATGGTAGCGGCAATGAATGGCAGCACCATGATGGCGAGCACGACGCCGGCCGTCAGGATGCCGATACCGTAAGGCGGCCCCTTGAACAGATGTCCGACACCGGGGAAGCTGCCGAGATGGTGAATCAACCAAGGTTGAACATGCCGCTGCAAGACGGGCGCAAGCACGAACAGGCCCCAGATGCCGAAGATGATGCTGGGGACGGCAGCCAAAAGCTCCACCGCAACTCCGATGGGACGCTTGAGCAAGGGCGGGCACAGCTCGGTCAAAAATAAGGCGATGCCGAAACCCGTGGGCACGGCAATCAGCATGGCGATCAAGGAAGTCACCACGGTGCCATAAATGGGTGCCAGCGCGCCGAATTGATCGGTGACCGGGTTCCAAATCTCGCGGGTCACAAAGGAAAATCCGAAGTGCGACAGCGCCGGCCACGCGCCTCGCAGCAGCGATAGCGCCACTCCGCCCAGAATCAACAGCACCAAGAGAGCCGCGATGAAGGTGGCTGAGCGGAAGACTCTCTCAAAGAGCAGCTGCCTTGCAGCGTGCCCCGGATCTATGATCGCCACAATGTCGGTACCGTTCCCGCCTAAGCTTAAAATGAGTCGAGCCCGGCATATTGCTACGCCGGGCTCGACCCTATCTTAACCACCTGGATCTTGACTAGCTAATACGCGAGACGATCAGTTGCCCGCCCATACCGGCCGGCCGCCTGCCGTGATTTGCGAGACCCAGGTCTTTTTCACCTGTGCAATCAAGGCCGCGGGCAGCGGCACGTAGTCAAGCTCAGCGGCCATGCCGGCGCCGTCCTTGTAAGCCCAGGCAAAGAACTTCAGGGCTTCGTTGACGGCAGCCGCATCGTCCGGCTGCTTGTACACCAGAATGAAGCTGACGCCGGTGATGGGCCAGCTCTTGGCGCCCGGCTGATCCGTCAATATGAGGTAGTAACTGTCGGCGCCCGCCCAGTCCGCGCCGGCTGCGGCGGCTTGGAACGACTCCGCATTCGGCACCACCGTGCTGCCCGACTTATTGGTGAGCGAGGTGTAGGCCATGTTGTTCTGCTTGGCATAGGCGTACTCGACGTACCCAATGGCACCGTCGGTCTGCGTGGTCATATTCGCCACGCCTTCGTTGCCCTTGGCGCCGATTCCCACCGGCCACTGCACCGAGGTATTGGCGCCGATGCCGGACTGGAACTTAGGACTGGATTTGGAAAGATAGTCGGAGAACAAGAAATTCGTGCCCGATCCATCCGAGCGGTAGACGGGAGCAATGGCCACGCCCGGCAGCGCGAGTTTCGGATTGAGCTTCTTGATCGCCGCATCGTTCCACTGGGTGATGTCACCCAGGTAGATGCTGGCGATCGTCGCACCGTCCAAATGCAGCTGGCCCGGCGCAATGCCCTTGATGTTGACCACCGGCACGACGCCCCCGATGATCATGGGAAATTGAATCAAGCCGGAAGCCTTTAGATCATCGGGCTTCAGGGGCATGTCGGAAGCGCCAAACGTTACGGTCTTCGCTTTGATTTGTTTGATTCCGCCGCCTGAACCGATCGACTGGTAATTGAGGCCCACGCCGGAAAGCTTCTTATAGGCGTCCGCCCACTTGGAATATATCGGATAGGGAAAGGTGGCGCCGGCGCCCGAAATGTCCGCCGCCGCAGCCGCCATGCTCAAGCAGGCCGCGGCGCCGAGTATCAAAAGGCGCTTCAGGGTTTTCATTCAACACGCTCCACAATTTGTATCGCCTCAGGACAATATGAGGCACTTATGATCAAGGTAGCCAAGAATTATCGGGGCGGCATGTGACGCTTTTGTGACACGTGCTAACCCCGATGGCTCTAATCTTACGCCCCCTTTACCATCCCACGAACACGAATCTTTTGCCTGGCGCCGGCCGCGGCTGCCGACGTTCCTCCTGGAACTGGAAGCCAAGATCGCGCTCGGCGAGGTGCGCGGCAAGATCGATCGATGTCGGTGGAGTCGCTGATGATGGAAAAGGCGATTTTGCGCTTACGACTAGCTATGCTATATATAGCCGGATATAACGCGTTCTAAGTCCCGTCGCAGCGCGGGCGAGGGAGGGCCGCACTGGTAACGCTTTCTCGTAGATCAGTTCTTGATATGTCGCTGTTATGACGGATACCCTTTGCGGAGAGTTGAAATGCGGTCCATACGGTGTGCTCTAACGGCGCTTGCTTCGATTTTCATATTGAATCATGCGGCACGCGCTGCGGATCCTCCAACTCCGGAATCGGCTCCAGCCGCACCATTCGGGTCCGCTGCCTGCGCGAACTTCAAGGAGTTCGTCGCCACCGATTGCCCGCTGACCTGGCATGGGATAACGCTTTACGGGGCGTATGACGTCGGCGTGGGTTGGGTCAGTCACGGATTACCTGAAAACGGCTACAACTATGAAGGCGAATCACTGATCAACCGGAATGCTAATCACTCCCAGTGGCTCATTGCGCCGAACAACCTGCAGCAGTCGGGTCTGGGCATCAAGGCCAAGGTCGAGTTTATGGACGACTGGTCTGTTGTGTTCAACGCTTCGACCGGCATCAATCCACAGTCCGGTCAGCTCGCCAACATGGCCGCCACCAATACCACCAACAACGGCCTTCCCAGAAGTAGCTATTCGTTCACCGGCGACGGAGCACGCGCGGGCCAAACCATCAATGACGAATTCTTTGGCGGCCTCTCGTCCGTACATTTGGGCACGCTGACCTTCGGTCGTCAGCGCGCTCTCGGTACCGATGTGATGCTCGTCTACGATCCGGCCGCCGGCGCCTATTCGTTTTCGTACATCGGGTATAACGGCACGATGGCCGGCGGCGGTGATACCCAGGACACCCGTTGGGACAACGCCATCAAATATCGTCTCGCGTATGGTCCGGTTCATTTCGCGGCGATGTATAAATTCGTCGACGGCTCCGGCGGCTGCTACTCCGCCTCCGCCGCCTGGACGGCCGCCACCTGCACGGCGGAAGAGCCGCATAACGATGCCTATGGATTCGACCTGGGTGGAAGCTACGGTCAGTTCTCCGCCGACGTCGTTTTCCAACATTACAATCAGGCGATCAGCGTACTCAACCCTTTGCTGGGGCCCGAGAGTCTGACGCAGCCATATCAGTCGACCATCAACAGCATCAATACAAATCAGATCAACGGTGCCAATTTAATCGGTACGACCAACACCGAATATGGCATCGTAACCGATAACACCGCCGTGATGGTCGCCGCCAGGTATACGTGGGAACAGTTCAAGTTCTTCGGCGGCTACGAACACATTCAGCAGTTCAACCCGTCGAACCCATTGGGTATTGGCGCTTCGGCCCAGGGCGGTTATCTTTTAAGCGGCGTCGAAGACAATAACCTTGACTCTCCCAAACTCGTCCAGATCGCCTGGACGGGCGTTAAATACGCCTACGACAGCAAAACCGAATTCACGCTGTCTTACTATCATCAATGGCAGGACACCTTCCGTGTTCCGCCGCAGTGCCCGCCCGCCAGTTTCCGCGCTTCTTGCTCGGGCTTCCTTAACGAGGGTTCGCTCTATGCGGATCATCATTTCACCAAACGTTTCGACGCGTACGCCGGCATTACGTATTCCAACGTGAGCGGGGGTCTCGCCATCGCCATTCCCCACGGCCCCGGCGTCCCCTATTACCACAACGACAACATTGCTCCGACAATCGGCGGTCGTTTCACCTTCTGATCGTCGTTTCCAGCCCCAGGAAGCGACAGAACACTAGGTGCTTCCCTGATAGTCCGCGGCAACCGTCTGGTCGACCTGGCTCTTGCTGGAGCCCAGGGCGTTGAATACGGGGGTAAGCACCGCCGCCACAATCAAGTTCAAGATCACGGTGTAAACCGCGATGTAGCCTGGGAAAGTATGCCCCGCAATGACCAGCGGGTAGGTGCCGGCCATTTTCATGGCAATGGCCATGGTGGTGCCGAAATACGTGCCCACGGCCCAGCCTATCAGCAGCGCCCAGGAATTGAACCAGCGCGTGTA
>DASXNX010000164.1:0-36545 GCA_036494725.1 Steroidobacteraceae bacterium | reverse complement strand
CTCTTCCGTCACATCGACATTCACCCGGAACTTCTCGGGTAGGTCAACAAACTTCTCCACGCCGCCCGAGACCCGAGCCGGATACCACCGCTGCGGGTCGGTGTCGCGCCGCACATAAAAATCTAGTGACGCTTGCAGCGTGTGAAACTGGCCGTTGTGAAAGAAGACAGACCGTGTGGCAACGTTTCGAAGCGTGGGCGTCTTGAACATGCCGCAGTATTTCGATTTTCCCGCCTGGTCGGCGCGGATCGGCCCGCACAATCCTTGATCGAAATAGCCGGCATCGGCATTGACCCGAATCTCAGAATTACGAGGAACCCCAAGCACTTGGAACTGATAGTCCGTGAAGAGGGGATGCGACCCGTCTGCTCCCTTGCGGTCGAGATGACACTTTGCGCAATTTCCCCTCTTGGGATCATCGAACAGCGCCATTCCGCGCTGCTCCTTTTCTGAGAACTGCACCTTGCCGTTGAGGTAGTCATCGAACTTGCTGTCATAGGGGTGAAAGCTCGTATCGGTCAACTCAAACCGCTCGAGCGCTGAGGCAGCCATGGCCACGGTACGATTCGGATCATCGAAAACGTTCCGCCCAAAAAGATCCGTGAACTGCCGTGCGTAAGCTGCTTTACGCAGCTTCGCAGTCAACGTCGCCGGGGATCCGGCCGCCATCTCATTCTCGGCAAACAAGGGAAACAAGGCCTGTTCATGTAACGAGTTGAAACGTCCGTCCCAGCCGAATCCGCCGGTCGGCGGCTCGTCGCCTTCGATCAGGCGCTCGGCTGCGCTCGAGACCGCATTTTGGCTCCAGACAGGCGTACGGTTGAGCACATACCGAAGTGAGGGCACCGCGCGTAAGCCCTGCCGATTCATGCTCTCGCCACCCGGTTGCACGGCCAAACCATTCGGCGGACCGTAGGCATGCGCCGGATCATGGCAACTCGCGCAAGCGAGTTTTCCCGACGAAGAGAGCGAAAGATCGAAGAAAATCTTTTTCCCCAACGCCGCAACAGCGAGATCGCGCTGAGCGTCCGCCGTCGATGCCCGGCTGGAGCGCGGACTGAGCGATGCACCGATTGCGATCAGGCTGAACGCAACGACTATCCAGCGATACGGAAGGCTGGGGGAATCTTGAGCTATGGGCTCGCGCTCAGCGCTTGAATATCGCCGCGTCGTTGCCGATCGTGGGATTGGGTTGCGCGGCGTAGCCTAAGTGCTCATCCAACCTGAAGATATCTTCGAGACTTCGCAGCATCGAGTAATGATTATAGGGCACGCTCGAGGCGCTGCCCGGTTTGATGAACGGTGAAAGCAGCAGAGCACCGACCTGATCGCCTCCGAAACCATTGATCACAAACTGCTCAAGCAGTGATGGGGAATTGAGTAGTACCAACTTCGTCGGACGGTCGCCGCTGATGTTGGGACCCACTTCTTGATTACAGCACGAATCTCCGTTGAACGTGAGTGTGACTTGCGTTTGCCCGCCGACGCTGGCGACGGTTTGCGTGAAGTTGCTTTCGTCAAAGGTAATGATGAGCAAACCATCGCGCTTGAACGCCGGAGAAGCCGTAATCAGCGGTACCCACGTCTTAAGAAAAGCGTCGACGGACGTAAGCCCACCTGGACTACCGTTTGCGCATTTCGTGCCCGTGCCGGTTCCATCGCCATCATGGCCGTCATTGCACAAATTCGGGGTGATGAAGACGTAATTAGGCGTCGTGCGGATGGAGCGCAGGTCCTCAGGAAGGGTCTTCGGCGTGAGCGCAACCACGTGGCTGTGGCACTCGGGCGAATCAATGATGCGGTGAAAGTAGACGAATGGGTCATGCCGGGTGGCATAGGCATCGCCCGTCGGCACGGCGCTGCTCGGCGCCTCGGCGCTGTTGGTGAGATCCGGGCCGCCGAGTGTCGGGTGACCGCAGGTGGCACTCTCGCGCGCCGGGTCATTTCCCATGTCTTCCATGTAGGCTTTCCAGGTCAAATCCCTTTCGCTCAGCTGATTCGGCAGTGTCTTGACATGGGCCGGGTACACGCAGCCGGTGCTGGCGATCACTTGATGGAACGGCGCAATCCCGGTCTGCTGTACATCGATGAACTCGCCCTGACCGACCAGTCCGGGTATGCAGTCATCGACCGTATCGGGGGTCGGCGACTGGCCGCTGATCATCGAAATGTAATTATCGAGGCTGACGTGCCCCGTGCCGAAGTATTCAGTCAACAGTGCGCCTTGTGGCACCAGGGTTTGCTGCAAATACGGGTCCTGTCCCGCGGAGGTTCCGCCTGCCGACAGGCTGAAGGTATTGCTGAAGTTCTTGTTTTCCAGAACGATCACAAAGACATGTCGGATGTCTCGCGCGGCGGTGCGCACTTCCCCATCTCGGTCCCGATCTCGATCGCCTGCGCCGTCGGCGAAACTCGTGGCCGACATGATAGTCGACAAGAGAAGCGAGAGAACAATGAAGATATTCCGCATGATTTTCCCCGGGAGCGATTGTAGATTAGCTATTCTTAGCTTTCCGTATGCTCGCACGCGCATATGTAGGTTCGGTGACAGCGCGAGATCCACGCCCGGAATTACGGCTTGATTTTCAATTGGGCCAATGCCAAGACCGGTTCGAGCCGATCCTTGGGCTGGCACGGAGTGCCGTCACTTTCGCATCATACGATGGCGATGGCGCTGCTAGGGCCGTGCCACGCCGCGTGGCATCTTACCCTGTAACGCTCCTCGTTGGCGGCTGGGCTTTTCGTTCTCTAATACCTGCCGCACTTGCTCCCTGAACCACCTATTTGCGGGATCATCATCGGCGTTTGCATGCCAATAAAGATAACTGTCGAACGCCGGAGTCTCCAAGGGGAATGGCGATAGCCGGTTGTCAAAATGCGCGTTCAGGATGCGGGCATATCGTCCGGGCATCGTGACGACAAGATCGGTCTCGCTCACGACGCGACAGGCCGCAAAGTAGTTCAGGCAGCGCAGACGTATACGCCGGCGCAGATTGTGTCGACCGAGTTCGAAGTCCGCGATGCTTAAGCCGCGACGGCGCGACGATACCGCAATGTGCTCCAGCTCCAGGTACCGGGCGATATCGAGCTTGCGATTGACCTTCGGATTGCCCCGCCGCGCGACGACGGTCAATGGCTCGGCGCCCAATCTCTGGCGGCGAATGTCTTCTGGCAGCGGCAACAGCACATCGATCGCCAGATCGACGGTTCCCGCCGACAGTTCACGCTCCGTGTCGCGCCGATCAAGCCTCACCACGCTGATGTCGACGTGCGGCGCGCCTGCGCAGATCTTACGCATGAGATCGGCAAGGAGCGCGGGTTCCATGGCATCACGCACGGCAACGAAAAAATGCTTTTTGGCGGCGGCGGGGTCGAACCGGTCCGCTTTGGTGAGGGTCAATTCAATTGCTTGGAGCGAGCGGCGGATTGGCTCGATGATTTGCCGTGCCAGCGGCGTCGGTGTCATGACGTGGCCGCGCCGGATGAACAGAGGATCATCAAACATATCGCGCAAGCGCCCCAAGGCATGGCTAATTGCGGGTTGTGACAAGTTGAGCCGCTGGCCCGCGCGCCTAATACCGCTCTCGGCATAGATGGTATCGAACACAACCATCAGATTAAGATCGATTGTTGATACATGCATGATATTTATTCTAGTGAATGCAAACAATGCATTTGCCAAATGTTAGACGAGACCTCTAACCTAATCAAACGAGACGTCCGACAGATTGGAGATCGTCATGACGATAGCGGTACCAGCGGTCAGCCGCAGTCATCGCCCGGATATGGTGGCCGGGATCGAGCGAATGCCTTCGAGCCGACACCTGGGACTGATAGTGGTAGGTCTGGCCGAAGGACACTCCGTGATCGAGATGCCGGTTCACTCCGACATCACCTTTGATGGCCAGATCGTACAAGCTGGCTATGTCGGTCTTCTCGCCGACTACGCCGCTGTCAGCGCGGTGACCGCCATGTTGCCGACCGGGTGGGTGTCATCGACTACGGGATTCCAGATCTACAACCTCGAACCCGCGCGCGGCGAAAAACTTGTGGCCATCGGCAAATCGATCAGGGCTTCGAAGGGCGGAGCGCTTGGCGCCGCCGATGTCTTTGCCGTGGCCGGAGAGATGACGACTCTGGTGGCGACTGGGCTTGCAACCTGTCGCCTGTTCCAGAATCCCGACTGAGCGCTCTATTAAGGGTTGAGTCGATAGCGACGGCAAAGGAAATTCGATGAAAGCCTCCGCGGAGACGCAACGCGCGATTGAAGCATTTTTCGCCTCTTACAGCGCCGCGTATTGGCGGAACGATTTGGATTCGATCGTTGTTTGCTTCGTCTATCCGTGTCACTTTGTCAGCGATGGTGACCCGGTCTCGCTAATTCCGATCGCCAGTGAGCAAGATTGCCGCAGGGCAGTGGAGCGGGTACTGGGCTGGCACCGAGACATCGGCGCCGTCTCGAGTAAGGCCACGGAGCTCATCGTGACGGAACTGTCACCGCGAGTCGCATCGGTCTCTCTCAAATCTGATTTTTTTGATGACGTTCGTCGGCGGCTATACGATTTTCAGGGCATCTATACGCTGGTTCGAACGCTCCACGTCTGGAAGATCGCTGCCATAAGCCACAACCAGATTCCTCGCCTAGTCAGTTGCGTCTCTCAGACCAAGGTCCCGTGAGCCGGGAGGAAAATAATCGCACAGCATCGTCGGCGAGTGTTCAGAATTTGTATCGAACACCGATCGTCGGGTTGACGTTGGTGGAATAGAGGTAGCCGCTTGCGGCACCATCATGCACCCCGCTGTACATCGTGCCTGCGTAGGCATCGAAGTGCTTGTTAAAGTGATAGTCGGCATCAAAAGAGAACGCTTCTAAGCTTCCGCTGCAGGTGCTGTGGGCGGAGGTGGAGCATCCCGCTTGAATACCCGTGCCGTAGGCGTTCTGACGGTAACCGTAGTAGGCGAAAGCCAGCTCAAGATTCGGTAACACCGAATATCGAACCCCACTCCAGTACACCTGAACAGTCTTTTCGGCGTTGTAGGCGCTATTGGTGACGAACGCGAGCACGTAACCGCCGATGTTTGTAAATCCCGCCTTCAACGGACTTTCCGGATTGGCGTACTTGATCTTCATGTAGCCGGCGAAGAATCTGAGCGGATCAACTCGGTACAGTGCCATCAGCGAATACGTCGTATTATCCGAGATCGTTCCTACCAACGCGTTGGAGCTTGAGTATCCTAAAGTCGGGAGCCCGGCAACCTGGGCGCTGGACAAAGACGAGGCCGTGATGGCGCTGTTGAGCTTCGAATAGTACCCATCGACCGAGAAGCCGGAGTATTCCGCACCAATGTTGGCTTGGACGGCTGAATTGGCTGCGCCGTTGGATCCACTGAATTTGTACAGCGCGGCAAGGTGCGCAAGATTGCTGAAGCTTGCGAAGTACTTGGCGGTCGAGTCTAGTCGATTATCTTCGCTGCTGCCGCCCCCGGAATAGGTGTTCGACGCTCCCAGAAGGCCAAATGCTGTGGCGTTGTAATTTGGATCGTACTTGATCGTACCCTCCGCGAGCAGAGTTACTTGACGGCCGAACGTGAGACTGCCGAATCGAGCGGACTTCAGCCCCACATAAGCTGTTTGGAAGGCTTGGCCGGCCGAACTGCCATCGACGCCGATGCTTTGGGCCGTCACGGCTCGGCCGTTGTTCGCTGTCAAAGACTTCAGTGAATCGGCAATCTCACCGGACTGGGGATTAAAGAAGGTCTCCACTTGAAATACCGCCGATAAGTCTTCGGTCAGAGGCTCGATTCCCTGTAAGCCGATTCTCGATTGCCCCATATTGCTGGGCGTGGGACCGATCGCGGATTGATAATCGTTGGACCGCACGATGTTGCCGCTCGCGGCGGGGCGGTAGGGAGTGAACGGCGCACTATGCGTATCAAACTGCAGGCCGATATCGATGACCCCATACAGCGTGATGCCGTTCCACGTGAGGCTGTCGTCGCCGGTGATACCGGGGCCCGTTTTTTGCTGCGCCAGGGCGGAAGCGGCGGCAAGGGCGCCCAACAAAACCAAAGCGGGTACTGCGACCTTCCTGCCGCCCAACTTGTCATTACACACTTCCTCACTCCCTATTTGGATCAATGGTCTGAGTGCAATAGAGAGAATATAAATTTCGAAAGCAGCGTCCAATGATCGAATGGCATAAGAACATTCAGGATCAATCGCCAATGGCGCTATTAAGGGGGGATCCATTGGACCCCCGAGGTTGGTTATAGGCTCATGCAAAGTCGGCCTAAGCGCGAGTGCGACCGAGCGATAAGATCCAAAAGGACGTCAAGGCATGTACGGAAACCATAAGCGACAATTAGGGATGGGCATCAAATCACAGTTATCGCGATGGTGGACGGCGGAGCTCGAGCACGGCGTTTCCCCCGAGCTCGCTGAGCTGAATCGCGCGTTTGAAGGCCTCTCGGCGATTCAGCGCGTTGAACGCGCGGTTGAGCTTCTCCCCGGCGCTCATGTGCTGACCTCGAGCTTCGGTGCCCAGTCCGCGGTCATGTTGCATCTTGTGAATACTGTGATTCCGGGGGTGCCCGTTGTCCTGCTCGACACGGGATATCTCTTTCCGGAGACCTATACGTTCATCGATGAGCTGGCAGAGCGATTGAAACTGAATCTACAGGTGTTTCGCGCCGACTCCTCTCCCGCGTGGCAAGAGACAAGATTCGGCAAGTTATGGAATCAGGGACTAGGGGGGATTGAGCGATACAACCGCATCAATAAGCAGGAGCCCATGAATCGCGCCTTGAATAAGCTTCAGGCGGCCACCTGGTTTGCGGGGCTGCGCCGTGCGCAAGCCAAGACACGCGCGCAGATTGGTCCGATCGAATTCAAGCGTGCGCGATACAAGGTCCATCCAATCTTCGACTGGATCGATCGTGATATCGGCATCTATCTTGAGAGGCACCAACTGCCCTATCACCCTTTGTGGCAGAAGGGATATGTGTCGATCGGCGACTGGCACACGACCCGTTCACTTGCTGAGGTGGATAACGCGGAAGACTTGAGGTTCTTTGGCCTAAAGCGCGAGTGCGGACTGCACGAATAGGGCGTCGAGGCGAGTTGGTCTAGCCGAAAAGCATGCGCTCACTGACGGTGCCCAGCATCACCGCCATAAATGTGCGAGTCATTCTGGCGGGCAGGCGAAGTGTGATGCGCGAGGCGATCAGCACGCCCGGAATCGACCCGAGAAGAAGCGCGGACAAGACGTTGAAGTTCACGTGACCCAGGAAAGCATGTCCCAGTCCCGCGATCAGGGTGATTGGCAAGGCGTGGGCGATGTCCGTCGCGACGAGTCGATCGGGGGTTAGCCTCAGCGGGTAAAGCGCGAGCAGCATGACGACGCCGAGAGCCCCGGCGCCCACCGAAGTCAAGGTGACCGCAACACCCAGAATCAATCCCGCGAGGGCCGTGAGCAGGATCTTATGACTCTGCACGTGCACGAGCCATCGTGAGGTGACCTTGAGTCCCAAGCGCTGAAGAGGAGATTGAAAAACTAGTGCCAGCGCGGTGAGGGCGAGAATGATCGCGATGGATCTTGAGGTAATCGCATCGGCTGCGCTCGGCGTGCGGCGTGTGAGCCAAAGACCGAACACCACCACAGCCGATCCCGGGACGCTTCCGAGCAGCAGTCGCCCGACGACCGGCCAGTCGACTCGTCGACTGAATCCAAACGAGGCCGTTGCAACCAGCTTCGTGGTAGCGGCGAATAGGAGATCCGTTCCAACTGCAACCGCGGCAGATTGGCCAAAGAGCAGCATTAATATCGGCGTCATCATCGATCCGCCGCCGACGCCTGTTAGGCCCACAAGCATACCGACTAGAAGGCCCACGCCAGCGTACAGAGGAGTGTCGGTCATAAGTAATAAAACAAACTTGACAGATCTGGCAGCCTAGCAAGTCTGGCGCTTGCCACTTAGATCAGCTTGCTATAAGCGTATGTCTCTATTTGGTCTGGCGGTGTACGTTCCCTAGTAGCGACCCTCCCTGTGTAGTTTGGTTGGAGGTTCGATCCCTACGGGGCCCTGCGGAAGTGGGCGTTCGATTTCAAGCAGATTCTCTCGGTGCCGTCCCTTGAGTGGAATATTAAAAGTCACGGTTGCGCCGAACGCATCCGGCGCCTGCGGATCCAAGCGAACCTTGTCGAATACCAGTAATCGCGTGCCAAGCTGGAAACTCTCTTGCAGGTCATGAGTCACCATGAAGATGGTCATCTTGTTCATGTTCCAGAGTTTGATGATCAGCCCATGCATGTCCGCTGTCAGCCCTGGATCCAGGGCACCAAAGGGTTCATCCAACAGTAGTACTTTCGGCTCGCAGATGACGGACTGGGCAATGGACAGACGCTGCTGCATGCCGCCGGAGAGTTGTAGTGGGAATTTGTCGGCGGCGCCCTGCAGACCCACGGCTTCCAGCAATTCATCGGCCCGATCAGACGCGCGACGGCGCCGCGCGCCAAACAGACGGCCCAGCCACGGCGAGCAGCGCAGCTCCAGCCCCAACATCAGATTTTCAATAACGGTAAGGTGCGGAAACAGCGAATAGCGTTGAAATACGATGCCGCGATCGGGCCCCGGTTCAGCGGGCAGTGGCGAGCCGTCGATGAGAAGCTCGCCTCGGGTGGGTGTCTCCACACCCAATAACATTTTGAGAAACGTTGATTTACCGCAGCCCGAAGCCCCCACGATGGTCACGAATTCATGATCGCCGATGTGAAAATTGACATTTTCCAGCACGACCTGAGAGCCGAACTCCTTCCACAATCGCTTTACCGTTACTTGTGTCACGCGCCTGCCTCAGCCCAACCGAAGGCCTTTGCACGCAACAGCCGCAGTAACCAGTCCATCGTGAACGCCAGCAAGGTAATCCATGCGACGTACGGCAATATCACATCCATGGCTAAGTAACGGCGTACGAGAAAGATCCGATACCCAAGACCCTCGGTCGAGGCGATGGCTTCAGCGGCAATGAGAAACAACCACGCGGCCCCCAAAGTGAGGCGCAATGCATCGACCAGGCGCGGCCACATCTGCGGTAACACCACGCGCAGCACCAACTGCCAGGTGGATGCGCCTAATGTCTGCGCCTTGATGATTTGCTCACTCGGTATTTCGGCAACACGCATGGCCAGGTCGCGGGCGATAACGGGCGTCACGCCGATTGTGATCAGGGTGATTTTCGCGAGCTCACCCAACCCGACGGCGATGAATAAAATGGGAAGAACGGCGAGCGGCGGTATCAGCGACACGACCGCCACAAAGGGCGCCAAGGTAGCGCGCACGTACGGGATGACGCCGATGGCAACGCCAAGGATCAACCCGATGAGGGCGCTGATGGAGAGTGCGATGAGCAAGCGCTGAAGACTTGCCCAGGTGTCGTTCCACAACAGATACTCGCCGCTGCGTTCGTCCTCTTCAAAAGCGAATCGATGCACGGTTGCGGCGATGGTCGCGGGCGCCGGCAGCAGCTTGTCCCCCGAATTTGCCGCCAACCTGGCGTTGGAATAGAACAAGTACGCGCTGATCAGCAGAATGAAGGGCAGCGCGCTCAACAGCAGCCCGCTCGCTGGTCCCGGTCGCTGATTGATGAGGCGGCGCATGGATCAGCGGAAACTCACAACTTCCCATCCATGGCCAACTTGGCGAAACTCGAATCAAAGCGCATTTTGAGATTGCCATTATCGCCCAGCGACTTACCCGCTGGGAATTGAATCCCGATGGCGTCCATGGAACTCGCCTGCTGGCCGAGAATTCCATGCTCGAATGAGAACTTACGGACCAAATCCATGCTCTTGATGACAGCGTCTGACGTAACGAAAGCATAGGCATCCGCCGGTAACGCAAACATGTGAGTTGTCGCCAGCTGCAGGCCGAAACCGGCGAGATCGGTTCCCGAGGCCTTGGCCATTGCCGCCTGCGCGCTGCGCGCAGCCGCATCGTTCCCGAACATCACTGCCAGCGTCTCATACCAAGCGCCAACCAGAGCTTTCGCTAATTTCGGATTGGTGTTCAGGACGTCTGTCTTCACGACCATCAGATCGAGGATTTCTCCCGGTATCTTGCTGGAGTCAAACACCAGCTGAGCGTTCGGCTGGGAGATCACCGCGCTTAGTTGCGGCTTCCAAGTGACTACCGCAGTGGTAGCCGGCGCGCCGAAGGCCGCGACGATATCGGCGTCGGAGGTATTGATGACTTTCAGGTCACGTTCGCGCAATCCCACTGAGCTGAGCGCGCGCGCCAGCAAATAATGCGACACGGAGAGTTCCACCAGATTGACCTTCTGGCCTTTGATATCGCCCAAGGCTTTACCTTTGCCTTTCAATACCACGCCGTCATTGCCGTTGGAGAAATCGCCCACAATCAGGGCCGTTGAATCCACGCCGCCGGCGGATGGGATTGTCAACATGTCCATATTGGTCATGGCGCAGGCGTCGAAGGTGCCGGCCGTGTATTGATTGATCGATTCAACGTACTCATTGACTTGCGTCAGCTTGATTTTGATTCCGTACTTATCCCCCCATTTCCTCAATATGCCGCTGCGGTCGGCATAGTCCCACGGCATCCAACCGACATAGATGCTCCACGCGACATTGAACGAGGTCCGCTCCGCGGCTATCGCCGGTGACACTGGATACCCTGAGAGCATCGCCAGCAAGAGAACGATCCCTGTCCGAAGTGTTGTGAGGCGAATTAACATGGATGTTTCCTTAATTGAATTGCTCAAGCGATGGCGCGTTGTTGAGTCGGGCGCAAGACCACCAAAGTTTGCGCGATCAGCACTGTGCGGCCTTCGGTGCAGCGCACTTGCGCGACAACGCCGTCCACCGGTGCAGTGATCGGCAATTCCATCTTCATGGATTCGACCAATACCAGCGTATCTCCCGCCTTTACAGCCTGGCCCTGCACCGAGGAAATCTTCCAAACGCTCCCCGAGACAGGACTCTCGACCGCCACGCAGCCGGGTTGCAATTCCTCTGCACCTTCATCCTCCTGGGCCACGGGAAGTTCCGCCGCATAACCAATCTGGCCGGATGCCTCCCATCGGCGCCGCTCGGAATCGAACGCCGCCTGTTGCCGCGCCTTGTGCGCGGCGATGCTTGATGAGTTATCGTCGAGAAAGCGCCGGTACGCGTCGAGCCTGAACGTGCCCTCCGTGATATCCAATCGCGAGCGGCCTTGCAAAAAGTCCTCGCGGAACTCCCGTAACTCGGCGCCGCTGACAGGATAGAAGCGTATTTGATCGAAGAATCGCAACAGCCAGGGTTTGCCCTGAGCAAACTCCGCGGTGACTCGATAGGTATTCCACATCTGGCAGGTGCGACCGACGAATTGGTAGCCGCCCGGCCCTTCCATGCCATAGACGCACAAATAGGCACCGCCAATGCCGACTGCGTTCTCCGGCGTCCAAGTACGCGCCGGATTGTACTTAGTCGTTACCAAGCGGTGCCTCGGATCGAGCGGCGTCGTCACCGGTGCCCCGAGATAAACGTCGCCCAGCCCCAGCACCAAGTAGTCGGCATCAAACACGATGCGTCTGACATCCTCGACACTGGAGAGACCGTTGACCCGGCGGATGAATTCGATATTGCTCGGGCACCATGGCGCATCGGCGCGCACGGATTGCATGTACTTCGCAATCGCGAGTTGGGTGGACTCATCGTCCCAAGAGAGGGGCAGCTTGACGATGCGCGTGGCGATCTGCATTGCCTCGATCGCCGCTAATGATTGCTCGGCCGCGTGCAGCAATTCGAGCAACCGTTCCAGCGGCAGCACACGACTGTCGAAATGCACCTGCAATGAGCGAATCCCGGGAGTTAGGTCCACTATTCCATCGGGGGCAGCGGTTTGCAGCCGCAACATGAGCGCGTGCACGCGCAAGCGCAATTCGATGTCCAAAATCAACGGCCCGTATTCCACCAGCACGTATTTGTCGCCGGCGCGCCGATAAACCACGGCAGGCCGAGCGTCGCGTGACGGAACGCACGCCAGGATCGGAGAGTCGATACTCGCCCCGCGCACAGGCCAATTCCGCGTCGTCGCGGCGGCAGGTTTGTGCAAGGTCGCCAACATTTCCTCTTGCGCCTTCTCCGCCTGCAGGGCCTCTTGAACCGTCATTCGCTTGAATCGAACGCGATTGTTCGGACGCAATTGGCCGATCTTCCACAGTTCCGCCGTCACAACAGTTACTGGGCAGACGAATCCGCCGAGCGAGGGTCCGTCGGGCCCCAAAATAACCGGCATGTCGCCGGTGAAATCCACCGAACCAATCGCATAGGCGTTGTCATGAATATTGGAAGGATGCAGTCCCGCCTCGCCACCATCCGCGCGCGCCCATCGAGGTTTCACTCCCAGCAGCCGAACGCCGGTTCGGCTGGAGTTGTAGTGAACCTCCCAAGCGGTGCCGAAGAATTCAGCGATATCCTCATGGGTAAAGAAGTCTGGTGCGCCATGCGGGCCGTACAAAACGCCCAATTCCCACTCATCACCGATTTCCGGCATCAGATCCGGCGGGATTGCGCACGGCTCCGAAGGCGCCACTCCGCCGAGCATTTTGCCCACGTGCAATACGTCGCCCGCCATCAACGCACGACCGCCGTGGCCGCCGAACTTGCCCAGAGTAAACGTGGATCGGCTGCCCATGTAGAGCGGCACGTCGAATCCACCTTGAACGCCCAAGTACGCGCGGCAACCGGCACTTCCGCCCCCGCCGATGCGCAACGTTGCGCCGCTGCCCACGTTGAGTGGTACGCCGTAGCGCACCGGCAGACCATCGATGTCGGCTGGCATCTGCGCGCCGGTCAAGCAAATGATGGTATCGGTGTTGAACCTGAGCGTCGGCCCGGATGCCGTGATTTCCAATGCCGCGGCGCTTGCAGGATTGCCCAGCGCCCGGTTGGCAAGGCGGAACGATAGACTGTCCATCGGGCCCGAAGGCGGTACGCCCACGTTCCAATACCCGACCCTCCCGGGATAGTCCTGAATCGTCGTTTGTGTTCCGGCGGCCAATACTTCCATCGTGCGTGGCAAATATGCAAAGGTGTCCAACGCCCGCGTTGTCATGCCGCCGGCAGTGAACAGCGGGTCCGCGACGAGCTGTCGTAGATAACCCAAATTGCTTTCTATGCCCGCGAGCTCCGTTTGTGCCAGGGCTTCCTGCATTTTCGACAAGGCGACCGCACGCTGCGGCCCGGAGGTTATGATCTTTGCCAGCAGCGGATCGTAGAGCGGCGTGACGAGCGAACCGTCCTGCACCCAGGTTTCAACCCGCGCGTCCGATGGGAATCGCACAAGCGTCAGTATTCCGCTCGACGGCCTGAATTGCCGGGACGGATCCTCGGCATAAAGTCGCACCTCAATGGATGCGCCGCGTGCCGGCGGCGCCTGCATCTCAAAATCTTCGTTGGCCGCCCGCCGAATCATCCACTCGACGATGTCTACATGCGTGACTTCTTCCGTCACTCCGTGCTCGACTTGCAGGCGAGTGTTGACTTCCAGGAAATAAAACTCTTCGCTGTGGGCATCGAACACAAATTCGACGGTGCCGGCCGACTGATAGTCGACCGCCTCGCCTAAACGGATGGCGGCGCCCACGATGCGTTGCCGCACACTGTCCGACAATCCCGGGGCAGGGGTTTCTTCGATCAGTTTTTGGTGGCGTCGTTGCGCCGAGCAGTCCCGCTCACCCAATGCAATTACTCGGCCGGCCCCGTCGCCGAAGATCTGCACTTCAATGTGCCGAGCGCACTCGATGTATTTTTCCAGGAACAAGCCGCCGCGCCCGAAATTCTTCTTCGCGAGACGATCGACGGAGTAAAAGCTCTCCGCGAGTTCGGATTCTTGGCGCACGAGCTGCATGCCGATCCCACCGCCGCCGGCGGTGCTCTTGAGCATCACAGGATAGCCAATGCGAGAGGCCTCGCTACCGGCATCCTCGACGCTGTTCAACAGCGCGCTGCCGGGCAACAGCGGCACACCGCTGCGGCTCGCAAGCTCTCGGGCAAGATGCTTGAGTCCAAATTCCCGCATTTGCTTGGGGCTGGGGCCAATGAAGACGACGCCGGCGGCCGCGCAAGCTTCTGCGAAAGCAAAATTTTCGCTCAAGAATCCATAGCCCGGATGAATCGCCTCCGCGC
The DNA here is from genome assembly GCA_036494725.1 of Steroidobacteraceae bacterium. Classification (GTDB taxonomy): domain Bacteria; phylum Pseudomonadota; class Gammaproteobacteria; order Steroidobacterales; family Steroidobacteraceae; genus Bog-1198. The sequence goes on along the minus strand of DASXNX010000164.1, from coordinate 22,356 downwards.
CGGTTGCTCGGGCGGCCGCCAACAGGCGATCTTGCCGTAGGTAGCTCTCGCTCGCCGGCCCCGGGCCGAGCCGCACGGCTTCATCGGCCTGCGCGACATGCAGAGAATTTCGGTCCGCGTCCGAATACACGGCGACGGAATCCACCCCCATGCGTTTCAAGGTTTTGATGATGCGGCAAGCAATCTCGCCCCGATTGGCGATGAGAACCTTATTGAACATCGGGTTCCCAGGTCAGAACCTCGAGCGGTGTTGGGTTATACGCGTTACACGGATTGTTGAGTTGCGGGCAATTGGAAATGAGCACGATGAGATCCATGGCGGCGCGCACTTCCACGTACTGTCCGGCGCCGCTGCGCCCGTCGGCGAAGGTCAAGCCGCCGTCCGGGGTCACCGGTACATTCATGAAGAAGTTGATGTTGTGCGTCAAATCGCGCTTGTTGAGACCGAGCCGCTCGTGTTGTGCAACCGCCAGCAGATAGCTGTCGCGGCAGGCATGCATGGTTCTTTTTTCGAGCGCATAGCGAACTGTATTCGACTCCGTGGCGCAGGCCCCGCCCAAGGTGTCGTGCCTTCCGACAGTGTCGGCGACGATTTGCGCCATGACGTTGCCGGAGGTCGACATTAGCTTGGAACCAAGGCTCAAGTAGACATTGCGCTGTTCGCGAATCGTGTCCACGGCGCTGTAGCGCTCCGCAATGTCGGACGAATTGAAAAACAGCGTATCGGCAGATTGATTGCCCTCCAGATCGACGATCCGCAGAGTGCTTCCGGTCTTGACGACATCGATCCAATACGCACCGGCAGCGATCACCTGACGAAAGGCCGCGTCGCCAGGCGGCAGCGGGCTGTTCTTAGGCACGGCGGAAAAGCTCCGTGTTGGCAAAGCCGCGAACGTTTTCGGGCCTGAAATTTCGGCAGAAATCATCGACCGTCACCGGCTGCGCCTGGCTTAGCTGCAAGGTCACGGGGTTGCGCGGATAGTGCTCCTCCGGATTCAAAGGGTGCGGACAGGTATGCAGCAGTACCAGTGAATCCATCTCGAATCGCAGATCGACGTATTGGCCGGCATGGGAGTTATTGCGTTCGAATAGCATCGCGCCGTCATCTGCAACCGATACCTTGCTAAACCAATTGACGTTGGCGGCAAGGTCGCGGCGGCCCAGACCGTACTTGCCGCCCTCGACCAGGAACGCATCATGGCCATTTTGGGTCCATTCATTTCGGTACTCTTGATAACTTTTCTCGCCCCAACGCGCCGCCACGAGCTGGCGATTGGCATTTCCGCACACGGTGTCATGCCAACCCACTGCGTCATCGGTGATCGAGCAAAAAATTCGCCCCATATCCGAATAGAGGCAGTGACCCTTGGTGAGCTTAAAGGTGTGTTGGCACTTCAAAGTGTCGGGAGCGTTGTAGCGTTCCAACGGATTCTGCGGGTTGTAGAACAACATGCCGACGTTTGCGCCGCCGTCGCGGTCGATTAGGCGTAGTTGCGTGCCGGCGCGCACGGTCAGCGACCAGTGCTTGCCGCCTTCGATGAGAGTTTCGTAGAACATTGGTCTCCTCAATCTCATGGCCACTCTTGAGGAGAGCGTTCGTTTTCGGGAATCCCCACAGGCGCGAGAGCATCCCGAGGACGCGTTACTCCTCGACGTTGTTCTCCCGGGCTTTTATCCCGCCGTGTATCCTTAGTTTAAGGACTGCGTCTCTCGGACCAGTCGCTTGGAAGTCAAGCCGGAACCCTAGACGCACTTTGACTAACGGGGGTGCAAATCCCATGCCGAATCATCGGCTGATGGCTCAGTCTGCGAATAATCCCGCCAGACAAGGCCTTTGCGCGTCGTCATCCGAATCCGAGGCGGCGTCCGTGCGCGCGGGATTTCGCCGTTTCGCACCATTGCGGCGCATTTACGCGAAAGTCACGCCCTTAAAGCGCGCGTTACGTTCAAGCTCATACCCCGATGCGCGGTCCCTACGCAACGCGATATATTCCCGCGCATGATGAATGCCGAGAGTTTGCTGATTACCAACCTGCGCGAGGGCTACCTGACGAATCGATTCGCGCCGGCCGAGATCATGGCCGGGTTGATGGATCGTGCGGATCGCGCGCCTGAGCGCCGGGTCTGGATTCACCGATTATCGCGCGATCGGGTCATGAGCTATGTCGAGGCGCTGCAGTCCCGGTCCATCGCGGACCTTCCGCTGTACGGCATTCCCTTCGTCATCAAGGACAATATCGATCTGGCCGGTGTTCCCACGACGGCGGCCTGCCCGCAGTTCGCCTATGTGCCGGCACAATCCGCATGCGTTGTCGAGAAACTGCTTCAGGCCGGCGCGATCCCCTTGGGCAAGACCAATCTCGATCAGTTTGCCACCGGCCTAGTGGGCTCCCGTTCACCTTACGGGACATGCCGCAACAGCTTCGACGATCACTACATATCCGGGGGTTCCAGTTCCGGATCGGCGGTCGCCGTGGCCACAGGACTTGCCAGCTTTTCTCTGGGGACTGATACGGCAGGGTCGGGACGAGTGCCGGCCGCTTACAACAATTTGGTCGGCTTGAAGCCCAGCTTGGGCAGGCTTAGCACGGCGGGCGTCGTGCCGGCCTGCCGATCGCTCGACTGCGTATCAATTTTTGCGTTGACCGCGCGGGACGCGTCGCGCGTACTCGATGTCATCGAGGGCTACGACGCGAATGATCCCTACAGTCGCAAGATGGGCAATACGCCGATTTCCGGTCCGCGCTTCGGCGTTCCGCATCGCGAGCAATTGGAGTTCTTCGGCGACTCAGAATACGCACGGCTTTTCGATGCCGCTACCGCGCGTCTCGAAGCCTCCGGCAAGATCGCCGTGGAGATTGATTTCGCGCCATTCCTCGATGCGGCGCGTTTGCTCTATGAAGGGCCCTGGATTGCGGAACGGTACGCCGCCGTCGGGAAATTCATCGATGCCCACACCGACGCCGTACTGCCGGTCACGGCGAAGATCGTAGCGGGCGGTAAAAGGTTCTCTGCGGCGCAAGCGTTTGAGGCCGGATATCGACTAAAGGCGCTCAAGCGTGCCAGCGAGGCGGCCTGGTCACAAGTCGACTTTATCGTCACCCCCACCGCAGGAACCATCTATTCGATCGCGGCGGTTGAAGCCGATCCGGTTCGGCTCAACGCGACGCTCGGTTACTACACCAACTTCATGAATCTATTCGACCTCGCCGGCGTTTCGGTCCCCGCAGGATTCCGCAAGGATGGATTGCCCTTCGGCGTGGCCATGGTCGGACCGCAGGCGAGCGATCGCGCACTGTTGGCACTGGCCGATACTCTACATCGAGCGTCCACGACGACCTTGGGTGCAACGCAATGGCCGATGCCGGCCGCCGCGAACCCGGCAGACACGCTCGAGGTGGGTTATGTGGCATTGGCCGTGTGCGGTGCTCATATGCATGGCCTGCCCCTGAATCATCAATTGTGCGATCGGGGCGCGTACTTCATGCAGCGAACCCACACCGCGCCGTCGTATCGATTGTTGGCGCTGCCGGGCGGACCGCCGTATCGGCCCGGCCTCATGCGAGCCCCCGTCGGGGGCGCGTCAATCGAAATTGAAGTATGGGCTCTCCCGACGGAACAGCTGGGATCGTTCCTACAGGGCATTCCCGCGCCTCTCGGGATCGGCAAAATCGAGCTGGCGAATGGCCTCGGCGTAGCCGGATTTATCTGCGAGGGTTATGCCGCGACCGGTGCCGCTGACATCACCGAATTCGGAGGCTGGCGTGCCTATATTGGCCGCGAATCTCAACTGCTGGTGAACCCGGCGGCACGGAGCTGATCATTCAGTTGCGCGAGCGGCGCCGCATAGTGGCGCCATTGGTCGACCGACGAGTCGTAAAGCGGTTGGCGCACCTGTACCGCGCTGGCTGTTGTCGTCGCCGACGCGTTGCGATGAAAATCCATGCAGGCGTCCTGCCAGTCAAGGCCGCAAAATTCAAGCAGCTTGAGCGTCTCGGCGCGTTGATCCGCAACCAAGGATTCATAGTTCACCGTATACATGGACGATTGCAGCGTGGCATGCCAGTGATCCATCAAGCGCCGGTAGGCAATGTAGTAACGGCCGATTTCCTTGAGATCGTAAGAGAAAGGATAACCGTCTTCGAACAAGGTTTTGTACATGGCGTAGCAGATAGCCATCGGCTGGCGAGTCACATGCACAATTTTCGCGCTCGGCAAAGCGCGTCCAATCAGGCCGCAATACAAATAATTCAGCGGCATTTTATCGATAAAGCGACCCTCGGCGGCCGCGGTGCCGCGCGCCCGCTTCAGGTAGTCGCGCCCGAGCATGGCGAAATCCAACTCGGCGGAACGAGCGATGAGTTCGCCGCGCGATAGTTGCGTTTTTCCGGTTGCTGCACGCACCGCGTCGACAATGCTCAATGCAAAGTCGGGCAGTTCTCCGGCGGAGAAGACCGCCGAATGGCTGCCTAGAATTCGCTCAACGAGTGTCGTGCCGCTGCGCGGCAGCCCAACGATAAATATCGGATTACCAACCTGTACGGGACCGTGGTGTTGGTCAATGGCATTGCTCGGGGTCCCGGGCAATGACGCGATGATTGCATCGACTGTCGCGACATCGACCGCAACATCGTATCTGATTTGTTCCCGCCGCTTCTGCGCACCCGCTTGCAGGTGATGAAAGGACTTTGCGTAGTCACCGATGTCCTCGTATTCCTTGGCCAGGGCGTAGCGTATCTGCACGTGGCCTCGCCATTCCGGTATACCCTTGGCGAGAAGTGCTTCGAGTTCGTCAAGGTGGTTCGCATCCACGGACTGGGTGCGAAGGTCAGATCGATTTTTGTAGGCCTCGTAATCGCCGGGTTTCAGGGCAATCACACGGTCGTAGTCCGCCTCCGCGTCGGCGAGCCGCCCGAGAAACCGAAGCACCGTCGCGCGATTGAAAATGAAATGAGGATTGCGGGGTGCCAGCGCAACTGCCTGCTCAAACGCCGCTAGCGCTCGCTGCTGCGCATTGGCACGGCTGAATAGACTGCCGATGGCGTCAAACAGCGCGGGATCGGGCGGCGCGCTCAATTGCGCGGCAGCCGCAGCTTCGCAGGCATCGGAGCGCCGTCCGAGCGCCAACAGGCTTTGCGCGCGACTGAGTAGGCGCTGCGAGTCGTGCGGCTCCATGCGGGGCTAGCATCGATTCATGGAACTAGTGCTCCTTGAATGAATAGGCGATCGATAGGCCAATCGTACGCGGCCTCGCCACCAAGGCTTGATAATTAGTGCCGTAGTTGGCGGGATCGGAGTACGAATTGATTCCGAGCTCATTGGTCAGGTTGTCGACATAAACCGTCCCGACCCAATGCGCCACGGCGTAGCTCGCCCGCAAGTCCACCATTGTGTAGCCGTGAACGGTGGGGATTGACGCCGAAATCGCCGGCAACAGGCTGCTTTGATATCGTGCATTGGCCGCGAAGCGCATCTCACCGCCCGCAAAATGAACCTGGCCATACGCGAGCTCCATCGCCAAACTGTTTTTGGGCGTGCCGGGCAACGGACCGCCGACAGGGGGCAGCTGGACGGATAGATTTGCCACACCCAGCGCGAGCTCGGAATACTCAGTCACTTTGGTCTGATTGTAGGTGTACTCCAGCTGGCCGGTGAGATGATCGGTGATATTCGCGGAAATCTCCGTTTCGAAACCGCGGCTGTACGCCTCGCCCAGGTTAATCGCTCCCGGCAGCACGAGCGGTGTCAATTGCGCGCCTTCCTGCACGTGATGCCACTGAATGTCAAAGATAGCTGCCGAGTAGCGGATGCGATTCGCAAGCGTTCCTTTGGCGCCGATTTCGTAGTTATCGGCAGTGTCCGGTTCCACTTTGAACAGTCCTGGTGGAGTCGTATAGCCTTGTGCCGGCTCCGCGACCGGCAATGCGTTGACGCTGCCGCGGCGAAAGCCCTGCGACCAGGTCGCGTACACCAGATTGTCCTTGGCAATTTTGTACGAGGTGTTGATCTTCCACTGCGCCTTGCGCCATGTATCGCTCAAGGTCAGATTGGCAATGGGCAGCTCCGGGCCAAACAAATTCGGGTCGCCGTCGAACAGCAAGCCGGTCTGCTGCGACTGCGTGAGTGTTTGCTTGAAGACTCTGGAGCCTCCGGTCAGATCCCAAGCCTCCGTCAAATGCCAGGTCAGTTCGCCGAATGCGGCCAGATCCTTGAAGTGAGTCTGAAAATCGCCGATGTAAGCCTGGTCTTTGACGATTGGAATGCCGTCGATGACGGTCGGCGTGCCCGGTGTATAACCCGTGCCGCATTCAGAGGTGGGGTTGAAATTGCTGTTCTGGCCGAAAATCGGCTCGCAGGCGTTATAGAAGTCCTGATAGCCGTGATAGAACTCGTGCTCCTGGATATTCGTCGTCTGGTTCTTGAAGAACAATCCGGCCACCCAGTCAAAGGTGCCGCCGGTCTTCGAGGCAAGGCGGATTTCCTGCGCCCAGGGTTTATCGTCGAGCCGATCGTGCCCGGTGACCAACACCCGCGGATTCGCGCCGTAAAGCTGGGAATAAAAACTGAAGTTGCTGTAAAGATTGGTCAAGTCCGAACTGCCGCTGTTGTCGTGATGCGCCCACGAGGTATTGGACGTCAAGGTCGCGAAACCCAGATCGGCATCCAAGGTCAGCGCAAATAGATCCACCTTGTCATTACTCATGGCCTGGGTGTGGTCGGTGGACGAGAGAGAATCGACGCCCAGCAGCGGTGCGGACCAGGGAAACCCCTCCGCCGTCGATAACTGATAGTGATAAGTGAACAGCGCCTTGAAATCATCGCTGGGTCTCCACAGCGCTGCAATTCGGGCGGCACGATACTGATACGCATTGGTGCCATCCTTCGAGTAGATTTCGGGCGGGCTGAAGGGGTTTCCCGGTTCCGCGGGAATCGGCGCGCCGCTGGCGTCCAGCACGTACAGCAATGGTTGGTTGATGAATCCCGCCTCGTCGGTCCAGCTGGCGTTTACGCGCACCGCGAGGGTTTCTGACAACGGGATATTCAATGTTCCGCTGAGGTCTTCATTGAGCGCATGTGTGTGATCGGTCTTGCTCAGACCCGCTTCCGCGCGGGCGTCGAAGGCCGACGGGTCCGGCGCGTTTTGCACGAAGCGAATTGTGCCGCCGAGTGAACCCGAACCGTAAAGCGTGCCTTGGGGCCCGCGCAGAATTTCGACGCGGTCAAGATCCTGCAATCGCAGATTGACAAACAGAGCCGTATCGTCGAGATAGGTCGCGACCGGCGGGACGATCGGAGATGCCAGTGCAATTTGACCGCCGGTGGGCTCGCTGTTCAGTCCCCGAATGATCAGCGTGGAGCCGCTGACTCCACCGAACGGCCCTTTGTCGGTGAAATTCACGCCCGCCATCGAGTGCGCGAGGCCCGCAATATCATCGATGCCGGCCTGATCCAGCGCCCTACCGGTGACCGCGGTGATACTGATCGGCAAATCCTGGGCGGAGACTGCTCGGCGGCTCGCCGTGACGACAACTTCTTCCAAGGCGTCATCGTTGGCAATGGCGCCTTCGCCGTAGAGTGCCGCCAGCACGGCTGCAGTGACGGACGTGATTTTCGTGAGTTGCCGGTGCTGTCGCCTGCTGGCATCTTTTTTTTTCATTGAGAACTCCTCGCAAAAACATGGCCATGCCACTGATGAGGAGTCTTTAGGCATCGGCCGGGATCTTCTCGCCGCAAATGGGAGACCATCCCGAGGATGCTTGAGCTTCCTCGACTTTGTTCTCCCGGGCTTTTGTCCCGCCGTGTATCCCTTATGATTGGGACTGCCTCTCTCGGACCGGTCGCCTGCCAATGGCAGGCCGGAACCCTAGACGCACATTTCCCTAGAGCGTTGCAAATCCCGTGCCGCCGCACTGAGCCGGCCGGTGCCATCCGCAAATCGCGTAAAAACCAGGCTTTTTGTGCGGGGATCTGCGCAGTGCGGTCGAAAACTCGACGTCCGCACCGCACCGCTTGCGAGCAAACAATCAATTTGGCGCTCCAATTTTGAACGCCGCCAATCGAACGATCAGTGCCGATTTCTCCTCGTATACTTCTCGCTATGCCGCACGCACTTCGAATGTGGACGCTGCTCACCGGAACGCAGCGCTACGAGAAAATCGTCTCGACCCGCAACCGAGGCCGCGGCCTCTTCATCGACGCGCCAATCCTTGCGCACTTGATCGAAACGTCCAACGGACGAATTCTCTATGACGCGGGCTGCGACTATCGAAAAATAGCGACCCCAGCTTTGCGTTCGCAATTCTTCGATCCCATGCGCCCTCAGTTCGAGCCGCCGCAAATGTCGCAGGAGCAGCGAATTCCGCACTACCTCGCAAGGCTGGGTCTGGCGCCTGAAGATATCGATGTCGTTTTTCTTGGCCACCTTCATTTTGACCACGCAGGCGGTTTGTGCGATCTCCCAGGGTGTGAAGTGCATGTTCAGCGCGATGAGCTGGTCGCGGCGGCCACCCGGCTCGACGGCGGGGTGTTCGAGGATGAATTGAGCGGCGCCGCTCGTTGGAAGATGCAGAGCGGTGAATACGAAGTCGCCCCAGGCGTTCGAGCAATCGCCTCGCCCGGCCATACCGCAGGGCATATGTCTTTGTTCGTGGAGCTGCCGCATGGGCGGCCCGTCATCTTGTGCGGAGACGCCGCGGATCTTCGGGAGAATCTGGTTGATGAGATTGCGCCCGGTTATTGCTGGGAAGACAACGAGATTCTCGCCGTCGAAAGCATTCGTCGTCTCAATGCGCTGTCTAGATCCGAGAACGCCGAACTTTGGCCGAGTCATGATTTCGTGGCATACCACGGTTGCGCGGCCTTCCCGGCATGGCGCGATTGATCAAGCAATACGGCCCGTGAAGCGTTGCAGGGCCTCAAGATCCCGGTGCACCCCTGATGTCGCGCGGATCCTCGCTAATATCAGGCTCTCCATGGTGAGAAACTCGGGCGATCGCTTGAGTTCCGGCGTTCTGTCGAGCGCCGGCGGCAATTCGATACGCCAGATTGAATCGATGCGCCCAGGGGCGGGGGCCATCACAATAACGCGGTCGGCCAGGTAAACCGCTTCTTGCACATCGTGCGTGACGAACGCGATGGTGCGCTTCTCCAGCGCCAGGATATGCAGTATCAGGTCGTGCATCACCTCGCGGGTTTGTGCGTCCAGCGCCCCGAAAGGTTCATCCATCAGAAGAAGCTCTGGCTTGTTCAATAAGGCGCGCGCAATCGCGACGCGCTGGCGCATGCCGCCTGACAGCGCGTTGGGATGCGAATCGCGAACGCGCTCCAGGCCCATTAATTCGAGCAGCTGCAGTGACCGGTCGGCAGCCAACGCGTCAGCGGTATTGCCGGATCGAGCGTTCGCCCGCAGGCGCGCGCTGAAGCGAATGTTTTGAAGCACGGTGAGCCAGGGATAGAGACTGTAGTCCTGGAATACCATGGCGCGCCCGCGATCGGGCCCCAGAATGGGGCGTTGATCGACTAGGATCTCGCCGCTGCTCGGGAGCTCGAGACCCGCAATGATCCGCAGCAACGTCGATTTACCGCAACCGGACGCACCGACTATCGCAACGAATTCCCCTGATGCCACCCCCAAGGAGATATTTGCGAGTGCCTCGAAGGGCCCTGCCGGGGTGTTGAAGCGCTTGTTGAGCGCGCGGATGATCAGTTTATCGGTCATGTGGAGCGGACGGCCGCCCATGGAAACAGTCGGCGATGCATCCACCGCAAAAATTGGTCGGTACCGAGCCCAATCAGTCCGATGAGGATGATGCCAACGAAAATGCGATCGGTCTGCAAGAAGCGCTGCGCCTTCAAAATCGCGTAGCCGAGACCGCTGTTGGCGGCGACCAGTTCGGCTACCACCAAGTAAGTCCAGGCCCATCCGAGCGTTATGCGCAATGTGTCAAACATCGCCGGCATCGCAGATCGCAGCCGCACAAGTGTCAGGACTTCGCGCCCGCTCGCGCCCAAGGTACGTGCCGCTTCAATTTGCGCAGTGGGTACGCGCGCGACATCTTCGGTGAGCATGATGACCATTTGAAAGAAGGTGCCGATCCAGATCACCATGATCTTCGAACCCTCGCCGATACCGACCCAGAGCAACACCAGTGGGACGAATGCCACCGCCGGGAGGTAGCGGGCAAACTCCAGCAACGGCTCAAAAAACGCTCGCACCGGGCGGTACGCCCCAATGACCAGGCCCAGCGGCAGCGCCATCGCCGCGGACGCCAAAAACCCCGACGTCACGCGGAAAATGCTGATACCCGCATCGGTCAGCAAATCGCCGTCGCGCAGCCAGATGACGAAGCGCCGCGCTACGACTCCCGGTCCGGGCAAGAAGAGAGGATCAACCATTTCCAGCGCGGTGGCGGCCCACCACAAGGCAAGCCACAGCCCAAAACTAGCGACTGCGATCAGCAGATAGCGCCGCCGATCGAGTGATCCGCGAAGTATCACGTGGACCAAGTTGTCACGACCGTGTCAGTGTCGACAACCCGGCCAAGGATGCCTCCCTCCCCGGCAATGCAAGCCAGCATGGCCTCGTGCACGGTGGGATCTCCCGCAGCGCAGGCGTCGCTGACGGTGGTGCATTCGAATCCGCGGTCCACTGCCTCGCGCAAAGTCGAGTGCACGCAGATATCGGTGGTGACACCGGCGATCGTCAGCGCGGATATGCCCAAGGCTTTCAATATCGTCTCCAAGTCCGTAGCATAAAACGCACCGAAGCCCGGTTTATCGATCACCGGCTCACCCGGGATCGGAGAGACTTCATCAATGATGGCGTGGCCGGGCTCGCCGCGTACCAGCAAACGGCCTAAGGGACCGATGCTGCCGATCGGGGCACCGGAGCCAGCGGCGCGGCATCGCTTGAAGTCGGTGAGGTCGGACAAATCGGGACGATGCCCTTCGCGGGTATGGATCACCGGAATGCCGGCCGCACGCGCGGCCCTCAAAAGGCGCATTACCGGCGCGATCGTCCGGCGCAAGATGTTCACATTCACGCCGCTCTGCGCTACATAGCCCAGAGGGTCGAGAAAATCGCGCTGCATATCGATGACCAGGAGAGCCATCCCGCGGGTCATGGGCGCGCCTAGACCGCAGTCAAAAACGACACGCCGATCGCGCCCAAGAAGCGCCCAGCCCGATCACCGGCGGCGGAGACCGAACCGTAATTCTCGGCGAGCACCCGTGCCACTCGATGCCGGTGAAAACTCGCGATGAGAGAGCGACAGGTAATCACCTGGGGATCTTTCTCGTCGTACAGAGATCGATGCAAGCCGGGCAGGCGATACCAAGGCACGCCCGGGCGCACATGGTGTGCATTGTGGTAAGGAAAGTTCAGCACCAGCAGATTGAGCCACGACCAGCGTTCATCAAGCAGATTGGAATAAGTATTTTCATACTCGTAGCGCAGGTCGCGCCGCGGATCGGGTGCCGCGGCGTCCAAGGAATGCGAAGCAAATACCTCATAGGTGTGCTGGAAGGCGTCCATGAAGCGCAACACCGTCAGGAATAACAGATAGGCCAGCGCATAAAGTACTGCCGCCTTTATCGAAATCAGCGCCAGCGCGGTGAAGAACGCACCGCGCGCCGCCACTATCCATAGGATGCGAGCCCGCTCGGTGGTGCTACCCCGGGAAAAAGGGGCCGCCACGATCATGCCGCGGATGAGCAGTTCGACGGCCGGCACATAGGCCCATTCCATCGCCAGCACGCTCTGCCGCGCCCAACCCGGCATTTTGCGCAATACTGCGCGATAATCGAAAGTCACGACGTCGAGCCGGTCGGAATGATGACGCAGATGCTTTTTCTTCAGGCGCGAGTAGCTTGCCGCGCACGCACCGTTGATCCAACTCAACAACACGCCGAGGCGGTCATTACCGCTGTCTGTAGAAAATACGGCGTGATGAACGCAATCATGAATCAGATAGGCCGAGTAAATAAGAGTGTGCGCGATCAACATCACGCCGGCGACATTCAGCCAAACCAGGGGAAGTGTCAGCATCCAGATCCCGGACGGCCAGCCAATCAGGGTATAGGACACCGCCAAGATTGTAGGCCGCTTCCGGTCCAAACGTCGCGAAGACTGATTCATGTACCTCCCGGATTGGTCTGCAACGCTTTGACGAAACTTTCGTCGTAAGTAGTCTCGATCGGCGGTGCGACATCAATCTGGCCTTCCCGCTTGAGGATGTCGGCGATAATTTTGCCGCTGGCATAAAATGACGGTAAGGCCCCGGCCTTCCTGAAAACCTCACCGAGATCGGGCAACGACGGATTTTCGACGTTCGGCAACTGCTCAGCCACTTCGGCCGGTGTGATTTCCAAAGTCTTGGCGATGATCGCTCTGGCCTTGACAGGTTCGGCCTTCATAAAAGCGAGTCCGTCCATCGTGCCGCGAATCAGCCCTTCGACCAGCTTCGGATCCTTGGCGATCACGCTGGCCTTAAGGACCAGTACATCCGTGATTATGCCGCGCGCCTCACGTGAGGACAGCAGCACGTGGAAGCGCTTGCCGCCGCCGGATTTCACAATCACCGATACATTGGGTTCATAGCTGACTCCCACATCGGCTGAACCGCCGGCCATGATTCCCACAACGCCTTCCGGCGTTGTATTGACGGACTCAACGTCTCTTTCAGACAAGCCACCCTTGGCAAGCGCGTATCCAAGCAAGAAATCTGAGGGCGACGCCGACATGAAGGCCACTTTGCGGCCCTTTAAATCCTTGATAGTTTGAATCTGTGCGCTCGCAAGAATCGCGTCGCCGCCCACCGAATAGTCGACCGGCATGACGACCTTGAGGCTCCAACCCCGGGCATTGGCTGCAATCACTTGGTCGTACGTCAGGGTCGTCGCTTCGACCTCGCCGCTTTGCAACGCGCCGGCCATCAGCGAATTGTCGCTGAAATTTATCAGCTTCACCTCGAGCCCGTATTTCTGGTAGTACCCATTGTAGGCCGCACAATAGATGGGACCGTACCCGATCCAAGTGACGACACCCAACTTCACCGGTGTGCCAGCCCCGGCGAATAGCGGTGCGAAAAGAAGGCTCGCCGTTACGAGCGCACCCAACCATCGTCTTGGTCTGTGCTGCATCCGATGTCCTTATGTTTCGTCAGTCATCGGCTCTCATATACTTCAACAAATAAAACTGCGCTAGGACAATTGAATGAATCTCCTCGAGACGGCGGCCGGGGAGAGCAATACGCATCCGAGCGGTGCGTGTGCGATCACGGGCGCACACTAATCGTGCGATCGCGATCTGACTGATGGAATGAAGGCGCCACGCGGAGTTCCGCTGCTGTGCACACGGCTTTGCGACTCTCCAATTGGTACACGATCGATTTCCTGTCGATTCAACTTAACCAAAAACTGAGCGCGATTGAGAGAAAGCCCTATTCGTACCTCGGATAGTATCTGCGCGGTTTTGGGCTAGAAAAAGGATTCCAATGTTTTGTTCGGTGCAGCGTGTCGGTTGTTTCGCTTTCCATAATGAAGAGCCGATAGCATGTCATCGCGCCGTTTAGGCCTTGCCACTGTAGCGCTGCTGACCATGGTCGCGGCCTCTGCGACCGCACCTCCTCGACTGGCCATGAGACAGCCTGCACGGGCCGGCAGCGCTCCCCTGCTGGTCTTCGGCGGTCGTAGTCCTCAGCAGCTGGCGCGTGGTATCGGCGGCAAGCTGGATGCCACGCTTGCGGATATCGCGCGTCATGCTGGGCGAGCCCGCCCCGATCACGCGCTCGAGGATCTTCGTTCGTTGAGCCCCGCAGCTCACTTCAAGCAGAGTAACGCGGGCGCCGGGCCGTTGGTGGCGGTCGATGCCGTAACTCGCGGTGATCCACAGCGACTCAAGCAAGCGCTGATTAGCTTGGGTCTCGAACACCCGGCGGTGTTCCGAAACGACGTGGGTGGCTGGCTGCCGGTGAGCGCGATTGAAACAGCCGTTGCGCGCGGCGAAGCGGTCTCCTTGCGGGCAGCGCTTTGGCACACGCGCGCGCTGGTTGCGACGCAGGGCGACTTCGCCCAGGGAACCTCCACGGTCCGCGCCGGATACCCTGCTCTCGACGGCTCCGGGGTCACGGTTGGCATTCTCTCCGATAGCTATAACTGCTACGCGGCCTATGCCGCCAACAATGTGCCGACAACGACGCCCAACGGCACCGGCTACGCGGAGAACGGTTTCACCGCCGATGAGGCGGCGGACATTGCGACGGGCGCTCTACCGGCCAACATCAATGTACTCGAGGAGGTTGGCGGCACGTTTGGGCAGTCGGGGACTCAAGACTGCATGAATTACAGCGTGTTGCCAGTGCCACAACTCCCGTACGCCGATGAGGGACGTGCGATGCTGCAGATAGTGCATGCCGTGGCTCCTGGCGCGAGTCTCGCATTTTACTCGGCGGCCAATAGTGAAGCGGATTTCGCCAACGGCATCCAGGCGCTGGCCAATGCTGGTGCCAAGGTGATCGCCGACGACGTCGGCTACTATGATGAGCCCTTTTTCCAGGATGGCCTGCTCGCAGAGGCCGTCGACACGGTGGAGGCGCAGGGAGTTGCTTATTTCTCGGCAGCCGGCAATAACAGCAATCTCGCCTATGACAATGTGAGGCCGAAGTTCACCGCGGGGACCAATTCTCCCCAGCAAGGCGAGATGCTATTCAACTTCGATCCCTCAGGTTCCACACAGACGCCCTTCCTCGCCATTAACGTGCCGCCGCTTGCCCCAGGGGAATTTATCGCGGCGGTTGTCCAATGGGACGATCCGTATCTCACCGGGGCCTATCCCGGCAACTCGGGAAGCACCTTTGGCGCGAACAGCCAAATCGATCTCTGCGTGCAATCCAACGTGAGCTATTCGGTGACCAATCTCGATGGCGACTCGGTCATCTGCACCGGCCCGAATGCTGTCGGCGCCGATCCTGTGCAGATCCTGGTCATCGGCAATCCCACAAACGCCGCGGGCAATACGGCCGCTGGCACCATCCAGCTCGAGATCGGCTTGGCAAACAAGATTGCACCGAGTCGAATCAAGGTGGCCTGGGAGGACAACGGCGCGGGCAGCACGATCCAAAACTTTGTTCAGCCGGGCGCCGCAACGATTCAAGGCCACCCAGGTGCGGCAGGCGCAGCAGCGGTCGGCGCAGCGTTCTTCGCGAACGCTCCGCCTTGCGGCCTCCCAGGGGAGTACCTCGTCATCGAGCCCTACTCCTCGTTTGGGGATACGACCATCCTCTATGACACGGCCGGCCATCGGCTGACAGATCCCATCGTGCGCCAGAAGCCAGATTTCATTGGACCCGACGGCACCAGCACGACGTTCTTCGGATTCGCGCTGCCGAGCACCCCACCGATCACGGACAACTCTGTCGTTGTGGAGTGCTCCAACAACGACGGCTTTCCGAAATTCTTTGGGACCTCCGCAGCGACTGCGCACGCCGCAGGGCTTGCAACGCTGATGATGCAGGCCGACGCAACTCTCTCGCCGACGCAGATCTACACGGCCATGCAACGCTCGGCTACTCTGATGGAAAGTTCCGCGCCTGATTCCGAGAACGGCTACGGGTTCATTCAGGCCGGAGCGGCCCTGGCGTGGCCCGAGATCAATGTCTCGCCGACGGCGATCCGCGTGGGTCAGTCGGCAACGGTCACCTGGAAGGCAATTAACCTCAATACCTGCCTGTCGGTGGCTCTGAGCACATCGGCGACGAGCGGGACGATTAACGTTTCGCCGGCTTCTGTCACGCAATACACCTACGACATGAGCTGCAGCAACGCCGCGGGCTCAGCCAAGAACTCCGCCAAACTTGAGGTCGGACCTGCTCTGCCCGCGAGCCAGAGCGGTGGACATGGCGGCGGCGGAGCGCTGGGCGCGGTAACGCTTATCGTGCTCGCGCATCTCCTGCTCGCGAAGGCGATCTTCAGTTCCGCATTGGCGGACACGAAATGCTTCACGGCCTCGCGGCCACGCACTGCCATGGGTCCGGTTGACTCGGTCGGAAATGCGGGTGACGTATAAAGCAACCAAAACCCACCTTGTTCTGAATTTCGCCTAAAGTGGGCTTACCACTCGAACCAAATCGGTTCTAAGCACCATTGTCGCGCACGGACCCGTCCCCGTGGCAAAAGCGCTCCTGGAGTTTCGCCGCGTTCAGGATTGACTTCGATCTGCCGGGGTGCGTTGATCAAACGCAGTCCTGAGATTTACTACATCACTGACCACCAATGCTGGCATGTCGGAAAACCCCCTTTTTTTGCCTTTGCTTGTAAGTTGCCGCATAGCATGTTAAATACTGAACCATATGGTTCAGTATAATCATTCCAGCTTCGATGGTTCATTCGCCGCGCTCTCCGACGCCACCAGACGCGGCGTGTTGGAACGACTCGGCCAAGGCGATGCCTCCATCACCGATCTGGCCGAGAAGTTTCATATGACTTTGACCGGCATGAAGAAGCATGTCGGCGTCTTGGAGCAGGCTGGACTCGTCACCACTCGGAAGGTTGGGCGTGTGCGCACCTGCAAGCTCGGCCGGCGCCGACTAGCGGAGGAAGCCGCCTGGATCGACAGGCACCGCCGGCTCTGGGAAGCGCGCTTCGAGGAACTGGACCAAGTTATCGACGAACTGAAACGCAAGGAGAAGGTGGATGGACGCAAGGCAAGACAATGAGCTCACGCCCGTGAAAAATCTGACGGCGGTGGGGCGGAAATCCGAATGCGAGATAATCGTTACGCGAACCTTCGACGCCCCGGCGCGGCTCGTGTTTCAAGCCTGGACCAAGCCGGAGCTGTTCAAGCGCTGGTGGCTACCGAAGTCTCTCGGCGTCTCGCTGCTCTCCTATGAGGCGGACATACGCACCGGGGGCGGTTATCGTCTCGAATTGGACATCCCGGGACACGGATCCATGGCGTTCTTTGGAAAATACCTTGAGGTGACGCCGCACTCGCGCATCGTCTGGACCAATGAGGAAAGCGAGGACGGCGCCGTCACCACCGTGACACTTGAGGAAAAAAGCGGCAAGACGCTGCTTGTTCTGCAGGAACTCTACAGCTCCAAAGAGGCTCTTGAGCGTGCCGGCGGCAGCGAGAACGGCCTGCCTGAGCAGTTCGAACAACTGGATGAGCTGCTGCTCAGTCTGGGCGGGGCATAGGGGTCCCCTTAATGTACCGTGAGTAGAGTTTCTATCCAGAACCTGCGGCGCTAGCAAGAACGAGCTTCGGGGGCGATTCCGGAGCGGGCGCCGCCACATCTGGTAGGTGGAGAGCTCTTCGGCAAAGCTTGCTGAGCCGGATGAATTTCGCGGTTCTGGCATCCGCTTCCGGAAAGGAATGCTGCGCCTTGAGCCACACACCAAATTCGTCAGCGGCGCACAGGGCGGCAAGGATCTCAGGCTGCGATTGCGACTTCGCGTCGGGCACCGCACGGGTCGTATTCAGGGTCGGCGATAACTCAGTCAACCATGGTGGCGTCGCCGCCAAATCGATTGGCTGCGATTTCGTATCTGGGGCACAGGGTTCATCTGTATACATGATGCCGCCGTCCTGCGCAGTGCACTTATAAATGGCCGCTGAACTAAGCGATGGGATCAGGATAAGAGATAGAAACGCAGTTGCCATTGCCATTTGGCTCCTTTGCGTTCTAGCGGTAAGGCTGGCGACAATCCAGATGTGCGGCATCGAGAAGGTGTTGATTTCAGTAACCAACCCAACGATATTCTCCGGGAGCAGGCTGTAATAGCCATTCGTTCCCTCCAATTGCTATAGGAAACGTCCTATGTGGCGCGGTGGGCCAAGCGGCGAATTTCACCGCTGTATACACGGTCTAAACTCCAGGTTTGTGACTGCGATAGGTGATTTCGTGAATGACTTACGTATCGGCTTCATAGGCTTAGGCAACGTCGGCGGCAAGCTGGCTGGGACTCTCCTGCGTCACGGCGTCGATCTGACAGTGCGGGATCTCAATAAGGATCTCGTGGGTGATTTTGTTGCGCGAGGCGCGCACGCCGCCGATTCTCCCAAAGCGATGGCCGAGCGCGTCGATTTCTTGATCACTTGCTTGCCCTCACCTGCCGCCACCCGTGCGGTTCTTGAGGGTTTAGATGGGGTGATCGCCGGCCTCACGCCCGGCAAGGTGTGGCTGGAAATGAGTACCACCGATCAAGCGGAAGTCATTCGCTTGGGCGCGCTGATCGCTGCCAAGGGCGGGCAAGTCATGGACTGCCCCGTCTCGGGCGGCTGCCATCGCGCCGCGACGGGAAATATCGCGATCCTCGCCGGTGGAGATCGCGAGACTTTCGAGAAAGTGCTGCCCGTTCTGATGATCCTAGGCCGGCAGATCCTCCACACCGGACCCTTGGGGTCGGCCTCCAAGCTCAAAGTCGTCACCAACTATTTGTGCACGGTCCACCTGGCCGCACTGGCTGAAGCTCTCACCGTGTGCCAGGTCGCGGGTATGGATATGAATACCGCGTACGAGGCTATTCGCATTTCATCAGGCAACTCGTTTGTTCACGAGACCGAATCACAGGTCATTCTCAATGGCAGCCGTAACATTGGTTTTACGATGGATCTGGTCATTAAGGATGTTGGATTGTTCGATGAGCTCGCGCAGGAGCTTAATGTGCCTTTGGAGATTTCGCCGTTGGTGCTCCATATCTTCAAGGACGGTCAACGCCGATATGGCCCGCGCGAGCACTCGCCGAATATCATCAAGCGGCTTGAAGAGCCTTGCCAGGTGCGCGTACTTGGTACCGGATTCCCAACCGAAATGGTGGACGACGAGCCGGAAGCGCAAGGTTACGAGGTCATTCCGAAGGGCCGTAGCCACTGATGGCCTTGAACTTGTAGTACGCAACGTTCATGCCGAATGGCAGCGGGCACTGAATGGGTGATTTGAAGTCTACCTTCAAATGACAATCAAAACTTATCGCAAGCCGGAAGGTGCCTACTACGGCCTCACAGTGCGCACCTATGATCCCAAGACGGCCGTGTGGAGCATCTGGTGGTTCGACGGACGCAACCCGAGCGACGAAATAGACCCGCCGGTCAGGGGACATTTCGTGAACGGCGTCGGCACCTTTCTCGGCGACCTCACGTTCAACGGTAAACCGATCAAGGCCCGTTTCATCTGGTCGAAGATGACTGGCACCTCCGCCCATTGGGAGCAGGCCTTCTCCGCCGATGGCGGCAAGACCTGGGAGACCAATTGGTACGCGGATTTCAAGAAGGTGGCCTGCCCGGCGCAATGACCCGCGATGCGGTGGGCCGCTAGTGCGTGTCGGTGAAGGCGACTGATGATAATGGTGCGAGCGGCAACCCAGGAACATCCGTACCCTTGAGACCGAACAGGGGACGCAGCGGGCGGAAGCGCCGAGCGATCTCGTACGTTGCAAAACAGCTCACGACTGTGACGCAGATCAAGAGTGTGGCCTCCAATCCCAAAGCCAAGCGTTCCTCAGAGAGATAGTGAGCGACTACCTCAATAGTCGTCTGATGAATTATATAGAAAGGAAAAATCGCGTCGGTTAAGTAGCGGCGGATCGGACCATCACGCCCGCGAAGATGCTGGTAAGCGAATCCAAAGACCACCGCCATCCACAACCACTGGTTGATGCCATAGACCGCCGAGCCCAGCGTATGGAGCACAAGATGTGCAGCACTGAACGAACTTGAGGTGACCTTGGCGGCCCAGGTGGACGGCGTTCCGAGAACGGCCAGCGCCAGGCCGATTAGCGCGCAGTAACTGAACGCCGCTCCCGCAAGAGCTTGCCAGCGCACACCCGCGAACCGTTGCCACACTGAGTTCGAGGTGGCGACGAGAAATCCAAACAAGAATGCGGGCACATAGATAGCGAACCCATACCAAAAGGGGAATCCACGCTGCAATACCGCGTACGCCAGTGCCAGCCAACAAGCAGGCCAAATGAAAAGCCCGCGGCCGGCAAGCGCCAGATCGATCCATCGCTGCAGCTTCACCAGCAGATGCGGCGCAATCGCCAGCATCAGCGCGAGTAGCGCGGTGAGAACCCACAAATACCCCACGAACCACAAATGATTGGGGGTGGGCACAACAAAGTGTGGACCGTTCGTGCATAGGTGCTGATCGGCCACCAGGTAGCCCTGCCAAAATTGCAGGTAGTCGTCCGAATAGCCGCACCTTTCGACGGCTTGCACAAAGCATTGCGGCGGCACGACGACCCAGACCCCAAATATGAACGGAATCAGCAATCGTGCTGAGCGCGACCTCAATAGCGCCCGCGGGCTCATTTTATCGCTCATAAACCGCGTTGCCGCTCCGGAAACAACGAACAACACCAGCAACCGCCAGGGATTGACCAAGGTCATCGGAACCACCAGCCACGGCAAGGGGCGCGGGCTAAACGATCCCACGGCATTGGGGCCCGGCGCATAGACGACGCCGACATGATAGAGAATCAATATCAGAAAGGCGCCAATACGGACCCAGTCCAGGTCGGTGCGCCGAATTGCGCCTTGTACATTGTTCACTCGAATTCCCTCGCAGTGCATGAGCCAATCCAGCGTGCTCACACGCGACATTGCGCAAACCCGAGCGGGTCTTACAAGCATCAAGGGTCGATAGGATGGCGCTTGGTGACCAATCGCGGGGAAAAAGTGACCAGCCGAGGAGTGATGTGCGGTCTTGCAGCCCCGCTGCGCGCTAACATGGCGAGCCATTGGAAGAGACGGTCAAATGCAGCCCGCATCACGAGCGCTGTCACACTATTTACAGTACCGCCGATGGTACGAAGCCGCCTTCTTGATCATATTTGTGCTAGTCAACGGCATGATCAATATGGCCTCCAACACCGATGAGCTACGACACATGGGCGCCACGTATTTGCCGTGGCAGCCCTATGTTTGGGAGTATTCCAGTGCCTGCGCGGTCTTGGCGGCCATACCAGGCATCGCAATGTTTGACGGCCGCCTGCCCATTACCTGGAGCACTTGGCGCATCAACGTAGCAAGACATCTTCTGGGTATCGTGGTCTTTTCGGTATTCAAAGAAGGTTGCACCATCGTGCTTCGCAAACTGGCGTTTGCCGCGATGGGCGAGCACTACGACATCGAATCGGTTCCCTTCGGATTGGGTTATAGCTTCTTGCCCGACGCGCGGATTTACTTAAGCTTTCTGGTCGTCTTGTATGTGTATCGGTACGTCTTGTCGCAGCTGCAAGGCGAGGCGCGAATCTTCGCCGAGCCGGATGTGGGTCCGCCTGTCGATTCCTTGGAACGCCCACAGCGATTCCTGGTGCGGAAGCTCGGTAAAGAGTTTCTAATTGCGGCGAACGAGATCGAGTGGCTCAAGGCGCAGGGAAATTACGTCAATCTGCATGTCCGCGGCCGCGACTATCCGCTGCGAAGTACGATGTCCGCCATTGAAGCCCTCCTTGATCCCGGCACATTCGTGCGTGTACATCGCAGTTACATGGTGAATCTCGATCATCTTTTGGAGATTGAACCCCTGGATACGGGTGATGCGCGGCTCAAGCTTCGTGACGGCACTATCGTGGCGTGCAGTCGCACGTTTCGGGCTGCGCTTCGTGAGCGCAGCGTACAGTCGGTAAACCCGTAGAACAAAGAATTGCTTGAAATCACAGTCTGTCGATCAAGTAGAGACACTCCTTGCGTCAGTCCTAACGCGTCTCAACTGTTTTTGCGGTTGATTTCACCTATGAGGTCCACCATGGCTCGCAAGCCAGCTGGCGTGTGGCGACGCCCCGAATAGTAGAGACTGAGCCCGGGCTCTGGCGCCATCCACTCATCCAACACCCGCTCCAGACGACCGCTCGCAAGATCATCCCGAACATACCACTCCGCTAACTGGCCCAACGCCATTCCTCGCCTTATAACTGGCAGCATCAGCACAGGTGAGTCGAGAACGAGCGGACCCGGAACCTCCACGCTCAACTTCTTTTTTCCGCGGATGAACTCCCAAGGACAGGCAGATCCGTTTGGAAGGCGGGTCCGAATACATTGGTGCTTGGAAAGCTCAGCGGGACTACTCGGCTTTCCATATTTAGTGAAGTACTCGGTGGATGCGACCACCGTCATTTTGACCGTCTTGGTAATGGGAACTCGAATCATGTCCCGCGGCACCAGTGAACTGACTCGCAAACCCGCGTCGAACCCCTCTGCAATGATGTCCACCAGTCTGCCTTCGGTGTGAATATCGACGGTCATGTCAGGATAACGGCGCAAAAATTCAAGCACGACGGGCTCAAGAATCATTTGTGCCGCACCCAGAGAGCTATTGATCCGTAGTGTGCCGGCCGGCGTCGGCTTGATATCACCGA